>NZ_VWXX01000032.1 GCF_008632335.1 Thiohalocapsa marina | reverse complement strand
CTGTTCTCGCACCCGGCGGACTTCACCCCGGTGTGCACCACCGAGTTCATCGCCTTCGCCAAGCGCCACGCGGACTTTCAGGCGATCAACTGCGAGCTGCTCTGCCTGTCCATCGACAGCAACTTCTCCCACATCGCCTGGGAGCGCAACATCAAGGAGAAATTCGGCGTCGAGATCGGCTTCCCGATCATCGCCGACCTGTCGACGCAGGTAGCCCGGGCCTACGGCATGATCCAGCCCGGTGCCAGCCTGTCTCGGATCAGGGAGGCCAACAAATCAGCGTTCCCCTAGTCCATCCGGTGCCGAAACAGCCAGGTGGCGGCGCTCAGGGAGAGCAGCGCGATGAGGGCGAGCGGCCACATCTGATGCAGCAGTACCGAGAAGCCGGCGCCTTCCAGGAACACGCCGCGCACGATGATCAGGTAGTAGCGCAGCGGATTGGCCAGGGTCAGCCACTGCACGGGCTCTGGCATGTTGGCGATGGGGGTGGAGAATCCGGACAGGATGGCCGCCGGCACCATGAACAGAAAGGTCCCGAGCAGGGCCTGCTGCATGGTCAGCGCCAGCGACGAGATCATCAGGCCGGCGCCGACCGCGGCCAGCAGGAACAGCAGCATGCCGGTGTAGAGCACGGCCAGGCTGCCGACCAGCGGCACGCCGAACCAGACCACGGCCGCCAGCACCACCAGCGATGCCTCGAACACACCGATCAAGAGCCCCGGCATCGCCTTGCCGATGAGGATCTGCGCCGGATGCAACGGCGTGACCAGCAGCTGATCGAAGGTACCTTGCTCGCGCTCGCGGGCCACCGACATGGCCGTCACCATCATGGCCACCACCAGTGTCAGCAGGCCAACCAGCCCCGAGACGAAGAACCAGCGACTCTCCAGGTTCGGGTTGTACCAGGCGCGCACCGCCAGCTCGGGTGGCGAGCGTCCGAGCCCCTGCGCCGCAATCCAGTGTCGGTTGAAGTCGGCAACCACGCGGTTGACATACTCCTGCGCCACCTGGGCCGTGTTCGAGTTGCGTCCGTCGATGATGACCTGCAGCTTCGCCGGCGCCTCGCCGTGCCGACCGAGCAGATCGCCGTCGAAGTCCGGGTCGATCTGGAGCACCAAGAGCACCTCGCCGGCATCGATCAGCGCCGCGATCTCGTCCTGGCGCCGGATGCGATACCGCAGCTCGAAGGTCGGCGAGCCCTCGAAGTGCGCCAGCAGGGCCCGCGCCGCCGGGCCGCCGTCGCGGTCGAAGACCGCATAGGTGACGCGGTTCAGGTCGAACGAGGCCGCGTAGCCGAACACCAGCAACTGGATCAGCGGCGGCACGATGACGACGAATCGCGCGCGCTTGTCCTTGAACAGCGCGATGAATTCCTTGACGACAAGGGCGATGATCTGGTTCATTCCAGACGCTTGCGCAGCAGCCGCCGACTCAGGCCAAGGAACAGGATGGCCATGATGGCCAGCGCGGCGGCATTCGGCAGGATCAGGCTCCAGACATCGCCGGCCAGAAACAGCGTCTGCAGGATGGCGACGAAATAGCGCGCCGCGATCAGGTGCGTGATGGCCTGTACCACCACCGGCATGCTGTTGATGTCGAATAGAAACCCGGACAGCAGGAAGGCCGGCAGGAAGGTGGTGACGAGCGCGATCATCCCGGCGACGAACTGATTACGGGTGACGATCGAGATCAACAGCCCCATGCCCAAGGCGGCCAGCAGAAACAGCATGGAGCAAGCGACCAGCACCCAGAACGAGCCGCGCAGCGGCACCTGAAACAGGGTCAGGGCCATGAGCACCGACAACGCCATGCCACCCATGCCCAGGGCGAAATAGGGCAGCAGCTTGCCGAGCAGGATCTCGCGCAGGGTCACGGGCGTGACCAGCAGCGCCTCCAGCGTGCCGCGCTCCCATTCGCGCGCCATCACGAGCGCCGTCAGCAGCGCCCCGACCAGGGTCATGTTCACCACCAGCAGGCCCGGCACCAGGTAGTTGCGGCTGCGCAGCTCCGGGTTGAACCAGATGCGCGTCTCGGCGGCCACAGGCTCGGACGGGCCCGACGAGCGCGTCGCCAGCTCGCGCTGCAGCCAGGTGGACCAGACACCCTGCACATAGGCCGACAACAGCCGCGCCGAGTTGGCATCGACGCCATTGACGATGGCCTGTGCCGGCACCTCATCTGCGGCCTGGAGACGCCGGGCGAAATCCGCCGGCAACACGATGAAGCCGTCGATGGCATGTTGGGCCAGGGCGGAGCGGGCCGCCTGGCGGCTGTCGAAGAACCGCGGCTCGAAGTAGACGGACTGACGAAAGCCGCTCACCAGGTCGCTGGCCTCGGCACTCGGTTGTTCGATGACGAGACCGATGCGCAGGTTCCGCGCATCCAGCGACACCCCGTAGCCGAACAGCAGCAGCAGCCCCACCGGCAGCACGAAGGCGATGGCGATGCTGGACGGATCGCGCAGCACCTGCAGCCATTCCTTGCGCAGCAGGCCCAGAAGCCGCCGATGACTAGCCTGGGCGCGCATCGCCCGTACCGGTTTGCGGCCGTGCCTGGATCAGCGCGATGAAGGCATCCTCCAGGGTCTCCACCGGTCCTGTCGCGGCGCCCGGCGCGGCCCGGACCTGTTCGCGAATCTGGGTCGGCGAGCCCTCCGCCAGCAGGGCCCCGGCGGCCATGATCGCCAGCCGGTCGCAATACTCGGCCTCCTGCATGAAATGCGTCGTCACCAGCACCGTGATGCCGCCCTCGGCCAGCGCGTTGATGCGGCCCCAGAACTCGCGCCGGGCCAAGGGATCGACGCCAGAGGTGGGCTCGTCGAGGAACAGGATGTCCGGCGCGTGCAGCAAGGCCGAGGCCATGGCCAGCCGTTGCCGGTAGCCCAGCGACAGGGTGCCGGACTCGGCATCGGCCAGGTCGGCGAGCGCGAAGGCGCCCAGGGCCCAGTGGATGCGCTGGCGCAGCCGACGGCCGCCGAGCCCATAGGCGCGGCCGAAGAAGCGCAGGTTTTGTGTCACGCTGAGGCCCGCGTAGAGCGAGAAGCGCTGCGACATGTAGCCGATGCGGGCGCGTGCCGCCGCGGGGGCGCGGCGCAGGTCGACGCCGGCCACGCTGAGCCGGCCACTCGTTGGCGGCAACAGGCCGCAGAGCATGCGAAAGGTCGTGGTCTTGCCGGCACCATTGGCGCCGAGCAGACCGAACACCTCGCCGGCGCGCACGCTGAAACTCACGGCATCGACGGCGGTGAAGCTGCCAAAGCGCTTGCTGAGATGGTCCACCTCGATCGCGGCAGCCGTCGCGCCGGGGGCGGCGCTCCTACGGCGGTCGAGCGGTTGTAGGTCGGCCGGCTGCTCCGTGCGCGGCTTGAGCCGATCGATGAAGCCGTCTTCGAAGCAGGGCTGGGCTGGTGCGCAGCTTACCGAGGGCCCGAGTGGCGTGCAGTCCGGCGCCTCGGCCGAATCGGTGACGACGCGCACTGCATCGCCCTGCAGCAGGGCATCGCGGACGCCGGGCTGGCGCGACAGCCGCGCCTGCAGGGGACGGCGCTGGCCCGTTGGGCCGGTCACCAGAAAGACGCGCCCGCGCAAGGGCGCACTGAAGCTCGACGGCGGCCCCTGGCCGATGACCCGACCCTGATGCAGCAGGATGACATCGGCGCAGCGCTCGGCCTCGTCCAGATAGGCGGTGGACAGCAGCACGCTCATGCGTTCGCGCTCCACCAGGCCCTGCACAATGCGCCAAAGCTCCCGGCGCGACAGCGGATCGACGCCCACGGTGGGCTCATCGAGCAACAGCAACCGGGGCGGTCTCAGCAGGGTGCAGGCGAGGCCAAGCTTCTGCTTCATGCCACCCGACAGCCGACCGGCCAGCCGCCCGGTTACCACGCCCAGGCCGGTCATACTCAGGAGCGCTGCGTAGCGCTCCGGCCGCTCCTGCAGCGGCAGGCCCTGCAGGTCCGCGTACAGGTCCAGGTTCTCCCGCACGCTCAGGTCCTCATAGAGTCCAAAGCGCTGCGGCATATAGCCCACCGCGCCCTGCACGGCGCCGGACTGACTGCTGAGGTCCAGGCCGAGACAGCTGATGCGCCCCGCATCCGGCAACAGTAGCCCGACCGCCAGCCGCATGAAGGTGGTCTTGCCGGACCCATCCGGTCCGATCAGGCCGGTCACGGCGCCCGCCCCCACCTGAAGCGAGACGCCATCGAGTGCGATCATGGCGCGATCGCCGGCACCAAAACCCTTGCGCAGATCAACGGCGGTCAGGACCGGCCCAGTCATATCAGGTCAGTCATGTCCAAACTGGTCCAGTCCGCCAGCCGGGCCATCGGCCAGCCCAGGTGCGCAGCCCGGCGCCGACAGCGGCTCGGCGGCCAGGTCGATCTCGGCGGTCACGGGCATGCCCAGGCGCAGCTCGGCGTCCGGGTCGCAGACATAGACCCTTGCCTGGTAGACCAGGTCCGCGCGCAGCTCGGTGGTCTGGACCGTCTTGGGCGTGAACTCGGCGCTCGGGGCGATATAGCCGACCCAGCCCGGGTAGGCCTTGCCCGGGTAGCTGTCGCTGTAGACCCGCGCCGGCTGCCCCGGCCGCACGCGCCCGAGGTCGCGCTCGGCCAGGTAGACCCGCGCCCAGAGCGGTGAGGTCAGGGCCAGCGTAAAGACGGGCCGATCCGGCGCCGCCATGTCGCCGGGCTCGAGCAGGCGATTCTGCACCACGCCGGAGGCCGGGGCGTGCAGTCGGGTATAGCCGAACTGCACGCCGGCCAGCGCCAGCTCCGATTCCAGCGCCGCAAGCTGCGCCCGGGCAGCGCTGATGTCCTCGGCGCGGCTGCCGGCCAGGGCCAGGTCCAGGGCCGCATGCGCTGCGACTGCATGGGCCTCGGCCGCCTCCGCGGCGGTGCGCGCATCATCGTATTCCTGCGGCGAGGCCAGCTTGCGCTCGGCCAGATCGCGGCTGCGCTCGGCCCGGCGCGCGGCGTTGCGCGCCTCCGTGGCCGCCGCCTCCAGGTCCGCCCGGAGCTTGGCGATCTCCTCCGGGCGGGCGCCGGCGATGAGTCGGTCCAGCACGGCGCGCTGGCTGTCCAGGCGGGCCTGGGCGACATCCCGGCTCAAGGCTGCCTGCCGATCATCGAGCACCGCCAGCAATTGACCCGGCTGAACCCGCGCCCCCTCGCTGACCAGCAGCGCGCTGAGGCGTCCGCTGGTCTCAAAGGCCAGATCGACCACGCGCAGGTCGATGTTGCCGTACAGCGTCAGCCGCTCGGTGTCGTGCCGCGGCGAATGCGCCAGGCCCAGATAGAGCGCGACACCGCCAGCGACCGCCAGCAGCAGCGCCAGGCCCCAGAGCCTGATCCGTTTCAGCCTTGGCATCGATCGACTCCTGCCCTGCCGGACTGGCTGCGAAAGTCCATCGGGGATACTCCGGTCATGACGCTACCCTACCCTATGAGCATCAACGGGTAAGCGTTTCGCGCAAGCGTCGCTCCCGCGGGTCGTCCCGGACGTCCTGTTGGGTTGGCTCTGTTGCCTGGACGAACCGCAATCGCACCGTTCCGTCAAAGGCTATCCACGGGCGACTTCACCGGAACCACCCCCGGCCGATTCAACACATGGGTGTAGATCATGGTCGTCGACACATCCTTGTGCCCCAACAACTCCTGCACCGTACGGATATCGTACCCCGCCTGCAGCAGATGGGTCGCAAAGGAATGCCGCAGACAATGTGAATTCACCCGCTTGGCGATCCCCGCCGCCTGGCCGGCCTGCTTCAGCGCCCGCTGCAGACCGCTCTCGTTCAAATGCTGCCGGCGCACCGCCCCGCCTTTCGGGTCGCGCGACAGATTCGGGCTCGGAAACACATACTGCCAGACCCACTCCCGCGGTGCGTTCGGTGACTTCCGCGCCAAGGCCCCCGGCAGAGACACGGCCCCGACCCCGGCGGCCAGATCGTCGTCGTGCAGTGCCTTGACCGCTTCCAGGTGCGCCTTCAACGGCACCTCCAAGCGCTGCGGCAAGGGCACAACCCGATCCTTACCACCCTTGCCGCTGCGCACGATGACCCGGCCGCTGCCGAAGTCCAGGTCCCCGACCCGCAGACGAATCGCCTCCATCAGCCGCATTCCAGTCCCATACATCAGCCGCGCCATCAGCGCATAGTGCGCCGGCAGCCGCTCGAACAGCGACCGCAGCTCGTCCGCCGATAACACCACCGGCACCTTGCGCTCGCGCCGCGCATAGCGAAACTGCATCTGCTCCGGCGTACGCTTAAGCACGTAGCGAAACAAGAACACCAAGGCGTTCAGCGCCTGACTCTGGGTGCTCACCGACACCTGTCGGTCCACCGCCAGATGGGTCAGGAAGGCCTCGACATCCGCGGCCTGCACTGTCTCAGGCGGCTTGTTCCGGCAGAACAGCAGGAAACGATGGCACCAATCCAGATAGGTCTGCTCGGTGCGGATCGCATACCGACGCGAGCGCATCACCCGGGCCATGTCTTTCAGCAACGGCCACTGCTCCGCCGCGCTGGCGAAGCGCGACGCCTGCTCGACCGCCTCTTCTGCCGGCAACGCCGCCGCCACCGTCGGATGATCCGCCGTCAATGTCTCGCCGGCCGAGCGCCAATAGTCCCAATCCAACCTCGCCGCGGCCTCGTTTCCACTTAGATCGACCAACAGCCATTGCAGCGCATCGACCAGCTGACGAAACTGCCAGCCCGTGAGCCGGTGCTCACGGGGATAGCGCGTGAGGAACGCCGTGACCTGATCCGCGCTCACCTGCCGCATCCGCGTCGGCCGCACCGCGGCGATGAAGGCCTCGGCGCGAAGGACATACCAGCGGCGTTGGTGCTCAGGGACGCGCTCACGCCGAAGCAGCGCAAGGTAGCGCTCCCAGCCGGAGGGGGTGGGGTGGGAGGGGGCCTGGGGGCGAAGCGCCTCCGTTGGCGTGGGCGACCGGAAAAACCCGGAGTGTGGATTGGGCATTGACAAAGCTCGCTGGCGTGCTAGGCTCACCTCAAGCATAGCAAAACTAGACTGATACGCACGCCACCGTCAGTCTAAGAACACTGTTGGGCGTCAATAAATAGCCACTCTTGCTGATTTTATGAGGCATCAAAAGAAGATTAAATCTCTTGATGCTTGTCACTATAATGCTACTTATATATAGGACATATTGTGTACATGGCCATGTTTTCCAAACTACGTTTCCATAATCTAATCTGCAATAACCTCTTTGCGCCAGACGGTTCTTCACGCATCAATACATGGCTGGCGTCATTGGCCATAATCCTTACGGCAGTTGCAGGGGGGATCGCCGCCACCAACTCTCTTCCATTATTCCAAGACGGTGCTTACTACTTTATCAAATTGTACTACTTCCAGGAGCCATTGACCCCTCATTTTCGGCATGCTGCAGGGTTGTTTCAACTTCCCGCGTTACTTGGGGCAACCCATGGACTTGCTTTACCTGACGTTAGACTGTTGTTTGGACTCGGCTACGCTCTGGTACCCGCTCTTGCCCTCTTATTATCGTGGCTCGTTGTACGGCGGGACAGTCCAGAACTCTTCATCTGGCCAGCGCTGTATATACTTTTCGTAAATACTGTGAATTTTTCCTGGGTATCCGAACTGTTGATTTCATTGCAACTTGTTCTGCCCTTGTACTTGAGCGTCTTGCTTTACCCGTGCAGTAGGAAATTCTGGTTAGCATTTCTTTTCACTACGCCGTTGCTGTTTACGTTACATCCATTGGTAGCAGGAGAGTTTTTCACGTTAGGTATGATTAGCGTTGGTCTAGCCTTGTTACGCAAAATAGAACGCAAGCAATACTTCCAGATATCCTTGGCGTTCACTACGCTTTTTCTAGGCAAGCTCGGATGGTCACTTTTGTATACGTCTCGTTACGAGACCTCACAGAGCGTTTCGGGTTATTTTTTCAAGACCAGTCCAGAGAATCTGTTCCTTCTGCTGGCCAGCAGCGGTATTGGCCTGATTTTGTTTATGGACAGCAATAGCGCGCTGCAGCGGCGGTTAATGTGGGCAGGATTTGCGGTGGCTTGTGCTGCTTTCTGGTATCTAACAACAAAAAGCAGCAGCGGTCATGTTGTTATCCCTGGCGCCATTGCCGGAATGATTGCTCTGGTCGTAGTCTTGCTGCTCAGCCTCTTGATAGCCTTCCTGACTAGCCGCTACAGTCAGATGAGACTATCCAGTCAGCAAATCACCTTGTTCAGTTTGCCAACCCTTGCGATTGGCTCGCTGGCTTCGCAGTACTTCGAACACGGCATTGTCCTGAAGACCGGAGCCACATTCTTTTTTTTCGTGATGATATTGGTGTTGGCAGCGATAGACCGTATGAAACGGGCGCGTGCCCTCCTACCTCAACGTCTTGCATTTGCTGCTTGGTTGGCAGCCCTCTACCTCGTTGTGATTTTCGTTAAGGCAGTGGTGTGGAATATTGTAGGCGCAAATCTAATTGCCAGCCTTCCTTCGCAAAACGATACCTGTATCGACCTGGAAACGACACGTCCGCAGTGGCTGTCTGAATATCCCGGCGCGGCTATCAACAATTGGTCACTGCCTAGCCTAGCAATAGCCTTGCAGGATTCATCCCCACCCCGCTATTTGCTGAAAACCACAGAAGACTGCAAACTTTTGTCTGAGAATAGTGAACTGGCATTGGCACCTTGGGAGAGGATTCCTGTCTGGCTTGCGAACTGCCGGGTCGAGACGCCCGGAACTAGCTGCCGCCAGTAAATACGGGTCTTACGAGCTGTATGTAGCAAGTGTTATGGCCCAACAAAAGCCTCCAGCCGACTGCCTAAAGCGCCGCTCGCTTCGCTTGCAGCGCTTTAGGCAGCGGCTGAGGCTGACGTTGGGCATAAAAAACGGGTACCAATGGCAAAGCAAAATAACAGACGATCACTAGCGCATTCTGCTGCTGACAGAATCATAACGAGCACCCATGTTACAGTCGATGCTGTAAATGTATTTACGGAGCAAGTCTTCCATACCCGCGGGGGGCGCATTGGAAGCGGCATGGGCAGTGTTATTGAGGCGCTATGGGGGTTTCACCTAAACGGCATTCTCAAGAAAGATCAGGATGTATCATTTGAACTTGGGTGGATATATGGTCATGAGTATAACGATTTCGCGTGCATACTTAGGGGGGAGGAGTGGAATCCAGAAACAAAAAAAGGTGAGTTATTTCGTGTTGAAGTGAAATCCATGGTTGCCTCGGCTGATGAATCAAAGGCGCACTTTGATAGGCTCCAGCATGAATTTGCGGAGAACGAATTACTTGCAGTGTTTCTTTGGGATTGGAAATCAATAAATGACCAACCAAGAAATGTATATCCAGCTATTCTCGACTATTTCGTTGGCTACGCTTTGCCCATTGCACAATTGAGGGATGCGCTACACTTAGAGAGAGGCGGTAGTTTCATTCAGAAAGGCAATTGTCCAGATGGCTGCGCTATACATAGTTGTGCCCATGTTGGTGAGCCATTGAATGCGTCAGGTGTTCGTGAACGTCGTTCTGGTCCTGAATCAGCTAAAGGAGCGGGCGTGTCATATGCCGCGAATTTCGGCGGCATGCTGCGAATGCTTGGTTCGCGAGGAAAAACCGGAAAGGATATTCTGAAAAAGGAATATGCTTCCGATCCTACCAAGGCAAGGTTCCTTGATTTTATGGCGCGGAATTTTCCAAGGGTAGCCCGCGCAATAAAATGAATGGATTATTAGTATGTTAGTCGAATACCTCGGATACGAGCTTTTGTCCTTCTTCGGTAAGCGCATTAGCCTTTAAGAGCAGTTCTCGCCTTTGTTTTCTGAAACGTTCAATTTTTGCAACACACTCTTCTTGATACTTCAAAGGAGGAACCGGAATACATATATTTAGTAAATCTTTCGAAGAAACCCGTGGCAAAGCAGCGCCAGCTTGCAATCTTGAAACAAGTTCCGTTACAGCGTCAGAAACAAGAATTTCGCGAAGAAACAATGGCAATATGAATTGGGTTTTTGCCTTGAGCACAATAAACTCTGTCGAACAAAGTCCATTTGTATAAGGCGGCTCAACGTAGAGAGCTTTTCTCAAGTAAGGGCGAAGGCGACCGTAAAGAATATCTCCTTGGGTAAACACTTTTGATCGGGATCGAATGTGTTCACTAGTTACAATCGAAATACCTTGCGAGTCGCCTGTTATGGATTCAACATGCTCAAGACCTATATAGTAAAACCCATCTTGGCCGGACTCGGAGGGGTTCCTCGCGGTTTTAGATTCAATCACGATTTCACTGAGTCGAACGAGCTCGAAATTCTCAGATTTTATTTCCGCGTCTTCGTGCACATGAAGGTCGGCTCGCCATTTGCCGAGTTCAATTAATTCAGAGATAGAAACTGCTTTAGCTTTCATTTACCAGCCTTCCTTTTGCAAGAATCGTTTAGCTGTTTTAATGGCTTCCGCTATCTCTGAATTGCTTGTTTCACGCCCAGCCGCATCATAACCAAGATTGTCAATTCGGATCATGCACACTTTATGGTTCTTCGTAGCACCTTCGCCAGGCCGCAATTTTCTTCCAAGAAGTATTCCGCTGCGCACATTTGCTCCAAATGGCGCAAAGGTCTCATTAGGAAGATCAATAACTATCCGTATAGCTAACTTGCTTAACAGCCACTCTCTTACGTACTTAAGAGATTCCGCATTAAAAATACTTTCTGGCAATACAATTCCAATGCGACCTCCTGGCCGCAGAAACTGAATTGATCTTTCCAGACCTACAATTTCGAGAGGTACCTTTTTGCGCCCTTGTGCCAATGAAAATTTGGCTAAACCTGAGAATGCTTCGACGCCTAGAATTGAACCAAATGGCGGATTAGTCAAAACCAAGTCAAAACTTTCTGGTTTCAAATCCGGATAGTTTCTGAAATCCAATAAAGCATCTGTGCAACGGATATTTGAGTGCCCATCCCCATTGAGGCGCATATCGGTCATCGCTATACGAGTCATCCTGTCGCTTTTCTCAATTCCATGAAGTTTTCCGAACGCAAACTCATGGTATTCCTTAGTGTGGTCCGGGGCTGAATGACGAACATATGAAAGAGACTCTGTAAGAAAATGACCAGAACCGCAAAATGGATCTAAGATTAGTTCGGAACTTGTGGGTGCCGCTATTTCTACCATTAGTTGACACACTTGCGCTGGCGTAAAGTATTGTCCCATGCCAGACCGCACTGACTTGCTCAATACTTTTTGGAACGCGCGACCTTTCAGGTCCGTGTCGGATCGGGTCAAAGAAAACTCTTCGATGAGCTGGAATGACTTTACTAATGCAGAACTCGAAAGAAAGATGGGCAGGTCAAAGACTCCTCTAGAGCGTTCATATTCAGGGATCTTTAACCGAAAGACACGCAAATCATAATTAATCGCTTCGCGATAGAGTGCGCGTAAACACGATGCATACTCCTCAATAGTGCCAAAAGATGTTGAAGTAACACGTGAAATAGGAAGTATCGACTCTTGTTCTTCTAAATATGCCTTTAGATATAGGAGTTTGCAAAGTTCTTCGAGGGCGGCATCTGCATGGAGTCCATCAATGTCGCGCATTGCCGAATGAATCTCGAAAAAAATGTTCTCTAGCTTATTGGTTATGGGAATTAAGTTAGCCGTTTGTGAGGTACTGGAGGCTTGATATTCAGCGCCTTCCTCGAATAAACGTAATGCGCCGCCAGCCGAACCCTTATAGTAATATTCGATGCCATGTACTGTTTCGAATTTGTCGTCTCGATAACGTCTCCTTAGAACTTCAAAATCTTCATTGTCGTGAGAAAAAAACGCGACAGTGCCTATTGTCTCGGTTGCTAGGGCATGACTTAATGCTTTATCTTTAATCTTCTTGGGAGGGTTCGATGCGGTTGCGACAAAAAGACAAAAAGGTGCTCCTGGGTAAACCTCAAAGCAAAGTGCGTTTTCGCCAAAAGAAGGGTCATCTCCAATAAGGATAAATTGCGTGCGGCCTTCAAAGTACTCCACCTTATAGAAGTACTTTTCGTCGAGAATTTCCCGCATTCGTCGAAGAGCTGGATTCTTGGTCGTCGTAGTCATGACAGCCATCATACAAATTATGACAGCCGTCGTCAAGTCGCATGGCTGCGCAAATAAATGCGTAAAAACAGTATGTTATGGCATGAATGGCAGAAAATGCCCAACAAGGCGCTGCACTCGGACGGCAATTCCGCTGCGCTCCATTGCCGCCGGTGAGCTTGGTCGTTAGGCGCCTACACAACTGCGCAGGCTCCTACATCACCAACGCAAGACACGGGCGCGGAAACATAATCTTGGGGCAACAATGAACGTCAGCGTTAAAGATCTCGCAGTATCCATGGATCTCCGCAACAACGGTGTCGAATTAGATGTGTACGATAATCAGGGGATCCGCCTCGGAGAACTGCGTATCGGAAAAGCTACGATTGAGTGGCTCAAAGGCCGCACCAGAAAAGTAAATGGCAATCAGAAGGATTAGATTGCGCTGATCGCGTGACTGGAATAGCAGTAGTCCGCCCTTATGATATCCTTCTGTGCCGCAGTGTAATAGGATGTCCCACATGGAGCTGCAACTTTGCCCCCTAAAGTAAGAGAGCTTATCGCTCAGTTGCAAAAGGCAGGGTTTGTTGATCGAGGCGGCAAGGGTTGCTACCGGAATTTCGTGCATCCGAATGTCGTCAAGCCCATAACCGTCGCCGGCAAACCCGGAGACGACGCGAAACAGTACCTCGTACGTGCTGTGCAGCGAGCCATCGCGGAGTCTGAAAATGAAAGATAGCGACAGATACGCAAAACTTGTCGAGTGGTCTGAAGAAGACCAATGCTACGTAGGAAGTTGTCCAGGGCTGATGCTCGGCGGATGTCACGGCGAAGAGGAAGTTTCGGTTTTTCGTGAACTTTGCGAAATCGTTGATGAAACTATCGAACTCTATCGCCGAGACGGCAAGGCGCTTCCCAAACCGACGGCCGGACAGGATTTGGCGAATCGGCTTCAAGAAGTCGCCTAACCAGCGCACAAGCCCGACGGCCTTGATCATCGTACCGGCCGGGAAGGCGGATCGCTCTAATGCTCAAGGCCGACGCGATCGAGTCCGAGGTTGAGCAGAATCAGCTCGATCTCCTCGGTGATCTCTTCCTGACGCTGCATGTTGCGACGCAGTCTGAGGCTGCCCATGCGCTCGTCGACGCGCCGCAGGGCCGCATCGAGATGGCGCAGGCGCTGCTGCTGCTCGGCCATGAGGGAGCTGTAGAGGCTCTCGTGCAGGGCGGCGAAGAGGAAGTGCTCGATCAGCCCCGCCAGGAAGGCCTCCGGAGACAGATTCAGCAGCGGCGGAAAGCCCTGCGACGGCTCCGGTCCGGCCAGGTAGTGGCGAAACGGCGGCAGCACAGACACGTGCTGCACCTGCTCGGGGTCGCTGCTCCAGTGCACCACCGACAGCCGTGCCGAGGCCGGCGGCCGGAGCTGTTCCTGCAGTGCATCCAGCAGCCCCCGCAGCACGGCCGGGACCTCTTCCGTGGCACTGGCCCCGGGCAGCACGGCCAATAGGCGGGGGTCGCCGTCGAGGGCCTGACCCAGCCGGCCGCCAACGGCGATCAGCCGCATCCGCTCCGCCTCGGACGTCGCACCACCCACAGCCTGCAGGACGGCCTCGTTGAAATCGCCACAGAAGCCGCGCTCCGCACCGATCAGGATGGCCACCTCCGCCATCTCCGACGCGTCGCTCAAGAGCCTCCGATGATGCGCCAGGAAGTCGCGCGCGGCACTGTCGATGCTGGCCACCACCCGTTGCTGGGCCGACAGGAAACGGCCCAGCTTGCGCGACTCCATGTAGGCCAGGTTCTTCATCGAGCGCATGATCTTGCCAATGTCGTCCAGGCCGGCCAGACGGTCCTCCAGCTCATGCAGCCGGCTCATGCGGCCGGCCCCTGATCATCGGCTTCACCCGAGCCATCCGGCTCTGGCAGCCCGAGCCAGCCGCGGATGGCGCCGAGCCAGCGCTCGCGCGGATCATCCAGGTCCAGCGGGCTCGACTCGACACCGTGGCGCAGGCGCTCGGCCAGCCCGGCCACCTGATCCAGCTCCACCCGGTCGAAGAGCCCGGCATTGAAGGCGATGAGCCAGGCAAGCTGGGCCCGGATCGGCAAGGGGGAGAAGCGGTCCTGACGCAGCAGCTCGCGCAGGATGGCCCCGCGCTTGAGCTGGCTCTCGACGCCGGCCTCGAGACGCGCGCCAAAGCGGGTAAAGATCTCCAGGTCGAGGAACTGCAGATAATCCAGCTTCATGCGCCCCGCCTCGCGCTTGATGGCCTGCGGCTGCGCCTTGCCGCCGACCCGCGAGACCGAGCGCGGGATGTCGATGGCGGGCAGAAAGCCCGCGGCGAACAGCTCCTGGGTCAGGTAGATCTGGCCGTCTGAGATGGAGATGAGGTTGGTCGGGATATAGGACGCGATCTCGCCCAGACGTGTCTCGACGATGGCCAGGGCCGTCATGCTGCCGCCGCCCTCCCCCGCCGCCAGCGCCGTGGCGCGCTCCAAGAGCTTCGCGTGCAGGAAGAAGATGTCGCCCGGATAGGCCTCGCGCCCCGGCGGGCGACGCAGCAGCAGCGACAGCTCGCGGTAGGCGCGGGCGTGGGCGCTGAGATCGTCGTAAACGACCAGGGTATCCAGGCCGCGGGCCATCCAGTGCTCGGCGATGGCGCAGCCGGCGAAGGGCGCCAGGTATTTCAGCCCAGGCAGCGCGCTGGCCTCGCCAACCACGACCGTCGTGTTCTCCAGCGCCCCATGCTCGCCGAGCAGGCGCACCGTGTCGACCACCGCCGAGCGCTTCTGTCCGATCAGCACATAGACGCAGCGCAGGTCGCTGCCGGCCTGGTTGATGACGGTGTCGATGGCCAAGGCACTGCGTCCGAGCCCCATGTCGCCAATGATCAACTGGCGCTGGCCGCGTCCGATGGGGATCAGGGCATCGATGATCTTGCTGCCCGTGAACAAGGGCTCGCTGACGAAGTCGCGCTGGATCATCGGCGGCGAGGCCGCATCCAGGGTGCGCCGATCGGTACAGTCCGGCGGCGGGCGATCGTCCAGCGGCGCGCCGAGGGGGTCGACGATGCGGCCGAGCAGCGCATCGCCGGCGGGAATGCCGACCCCACGCCCGGTGAGGTAGACCTGGGTGCCGGCCGTGAGGCGCTGGGTCTGGTGCAGCAGCACGGCGCCCACCAGCTGGCGCTCCAGCCCGAAGACGATGCCGCGGCTGCCGTCGGCGAAGCTCAGGATCTCGTCCACGGCGGCCGAGGGCAGACCGCTGATCCAGGCGATGCCGTCGCCCACCGAGACCACCACGCCCTGCTCGTGGACGCTGAGCCCGAAGGCGTAGTCCTGCAGCCAGGTCGCTGCCTGATCCAGCGGCAGCCCGGCGCTCACTGCCCGATCTCGCTGAAGACGCGCAGCTCGTCGCGCAGGTTCGCCCGCAGGATCAGCGGGCCCGCCTCGATGAGCAGGCCGGCGATCAAGGCGGGTTCTTGGGCGAATGTTGGCTCCAGCGGTCGCCCGGCGATCTCGCTCAGGGCCGAGCCAATGGCCTCACGGCGCTCCGGCGGCAGGTCAAAGGCGCTCTGTATCCGCACCGAGGCGGTCCCCGCGTCGGCCGCCGAGGCCAGCGCAGCGCGCTCCGCCTCGGGGAGTTGATTCAGGTCTTCCAGCAGCACATCGCACAGACGCGCCTCCAGCGTCGCGTCGGCCAGCCGTGTCAGCAGCCGGCCGGCAAAGCCGGCGGCCAGGGCAAGGGCCCGCTGCTGATCCTGGCGCTGGCGCTGGCGACGCTCGCGGTCGTCGAGCACGGCGGCCTTGTCGCGCGCCCGCGCCCGCTCGGCCTGCTGCTCTTCCAGCCGTCGGCTGCGCTCCGCGGCCAGCTCCCGATCGAGCTCGGCCCGCGCCTCGGCCCGCTCGCGCTCCCAGTCGCCGAGGCGCGACGCGTAGTCGGCACGCATCTGCTCGGCCTCGCTGCGCGTGGCCTCGGCCTGCGCCTGGATGGCTGCCACCCGCTTGTGCCGTTGCTCGATGGCCGCCTTCACCGGCGCATACAGGAAGTGCTTCAGGATCCAGACCAGGATCAGGAAGTTGGCGATCTCGAGCAGAAAGGTCGACCAGTCGAGTCCCATGGCGTTGGTTCGGGGGTCCAGGGTTCAGGGGTCAGGGTTCGGACTACTTGAGCAGGTACTCCAGCAGGGGGTTGCGGAACAGGATGATCAGCACGATCACCAGGCAGTAGATCGCCAGCGACTCGATCATCGCCAGACCGATGAACAGCGTGCGCATGATGGAGCGCTCACTCTCGGGCTGCCGGGCCAGGGACTCCAGCGCCTGACTGATGGCGCGTCCCATGGCGAGCGCCGGCAGCATGACGCCGAGCGCAATGGCAAGGGCGGCGGCGACGGTGGAGGTCAAGACGATCCAGCTCATGTCGGTCATTGCTCTGCCTCCGTAGCAGACGAGGATGAGTCACTGGCCAGGGCGCCGGTCTGGATGGCGCTGGCAATGTAGACCAGCGCCAGCATGCCGAAGATGTAGGCCTGCACCAGGGCCTCGATGATGTGCAGCATCAGGATCGGGATCGGCACCAGCAGCCCGCCGACCCAGACCAGTAGCAAGGCCACCAGTTCCAGGCTCATGATGTTGCCAAACAGACGCACCGCCAGCGCCAGCGTGCGGGTGATCTCGCTGATCAGGTGGAAGGGCAGCAGGATCGGCGACGGCGATAGGTAATGGCGCAGATAGCTGCGCAGCCCCTGGCTGCGGATGCCGAACCAATGCACCGAGAGGAACACCAGCACCGCCAGCGCGGCGGTGGCGGAGGGGTCGCGGGTCGGCGAGTGCAGCCCCGGGATCAGCCCGATCAGATTGGCCGTAACCAGAAAGATCCAGAGCGTCAGGATGAACGGCCGCACCTGATCCGCGTGCCGCGGCAGCACCTCCCGCACCGCGTCATCCATGGCCAGGATCATGCCCTCGACGGCGGTCTGAAACAGTCCGGGTGAGCCCTCGGCTGGACCCCGTAGCCGACGCATCGCCGCCCAGGCGAACAGCCAGAGCGCCAACATCAAGAGCCAGGTGGTCAGGGTCGTGTCGCGCACGACCACTGGACCAAGCTGGAACAGGGTATGGGCAAAGAGCGGTTCCTGGTCCATCGGTCAGTCCCGGCTGCGAATCAGGAAATAGACGTTGAAGGCGCCGATCACCAGGCCGAGGAACAGCAGGCTCAGGGTCCAGCGCATGGAATACCCGGCGCTGAGGGTATCCAGCCAATGCCCCAGATAGGCCCCGGCCACCACCGGCAGGACGAAGACCAGCCCCAGGGTGCCCAGGTAGACGGTCTGCACGATCAGGCCCTCGCGCTCGGCTTCGGCCTTGGCCAGGCGGGCGGCATCGCGCTCGACACGCCGGTGCAGCTCGTGATCGTTCGGGATCGGCGTCACCGGCCCTGCTCCCCGCCGCGCCCCAGCTCCCAGAGCCGCCTCAGCATCTCGCGCTCCAGGCGCTGCAAGCTGTCGCGCAGGGCGGCCAGGTCCTGCTCCTCCGCCGCCAGCCGCTCGCGCAACAGTGCGCTGATGCGCGCGTAGTCCGGGTCGCGGTAATAGCGTCGCGTGCTCAGCACCAGCTGATTGTCCCTGAAATCCACCAGCGCGCCGGGCAGGGCCAGATACTCCAGTCGACCGTCGGCATGGCGCAGCCGCGCGAGACCCAGCTCCAGGATGGTCATGAAGCACGCATGCCCGGCCAGCAGACCAAAGGACCCGGTCGCATCGGTGCCGACAAAGGACCGCACCGCATCGAACCGTTCCTGACCATGGGCGTCCTGCAGATTCACGGCAAAGGTGCTCATGACGGCGACAGCGCGCCGCGCATGTAGCAGCGCTCCTCAGGCAGTTCGTCGTGGTCGCCGCGCAGGAAGGCCTCGCAGTCGTTCAGCATGGCGTCGAGAGCCACGGAGACGCCGTCCATGCCGGTCTGCGCGGCCGTGACATGGAAGGGCTGCGTGAGATAGCGCTGCAGCTTGCGCGCGCGCAGAACGATCTTGCGGTCACGGGGCGAGAGCTCGGCCAGGCCAAGCATGGCGATGACGTCTTCCAGCTCGTGATAGCGCGCCAGATGCTCGCGCACGCCCTCGGCGATGGCATAGTGGCGCTTGCCGATGAGGTGCCAGTCCATGAGCCGGCTGCCCGAGGCGAGCGGATCCACCGCCGGGTAGATGCCGGCGCCGGCCTGGGCGCGCGAAAGCACCACCGTGGTGTCGAGATGACCGAGGATGGTGGTCACGGCCGGGTCGGTCATGTCGTCCGCCGGCACATAGACCGCCTGCACCGAGGTGATGGCGCCACGCTCGGTGGAGTTGATGCGGTCCTCCACCTCGGCCACCTCGGTGTCGAGCGTCGGCTGATAACCCACCGTCGCCGGCATGCGTCCGAGCAGGCTGGAGATCTCGCTGCCGGCCTGGACGAAGCGGAAGACGTTGTCCATCAGGAACAGCACTTCCTTGCCAAGCTCATCGCGCAGGTACTCGGCATAGGTCAGGGCGGTGTGGCCGACACGGAAGCGCACGCCCGGCGACTCGTCCATCTCGCCGAACACCAACAGCGTCTTCGGCAACACGCCGGCGTCGTCCAGGGCATGCCAGAGCTCGTGGCCCTCGCGGATGCGCTCGCCGACGCCGGCAAAGATCGACACCCCCCTGTGCAGCGCCACCACGGCGTGCATGAGTTCCATCACCAGCACCGTCTTGCCGACCCCGGCGCCGCCGAACAGCCCGGTGCTGCCGCCACGGACAAAGGGGCACAGCAAATCCACGACCTTGATGCCCGTATGCAGCACCTCGCCGGTTGCCACGGTTTCGGACAGTCGCGGCGGCGCGCCGCGGATGTTGCGGAACTCACTCGTCGACAAGGGCGGACCGCCGTCCAGCGGCTCGCCGAACATGTTCAGCGCCCGGCCGAGGCTGTCCAGGCTGACCGGTACATGCACGGGCGCGCCGGTGTCGTAGACGGGCATGCCGCGGGTGAGTCCGGCGGTGCGATGCAGCGTGATGGCCCGTACCCGATCACGGCCGAGGTGCTGATGCACCTCGAAGCTGTAGGTCTCCCCATCCATGCGCGCGATCAGGGCCTGGCGCAAGGGCGGCAGCCGATGACAGGCGACCACCACCACAGGTCCGTGCACCTCATCGATGTGGCCGATGTGTCCCGCCGCCATCGCCGGCGACGACTCGCCGTGGAAGGATGTCTCTGCTGTTGGCATTGCCTGGGCCGGGTTGAATCCGGGATCGAGATCCGGGATGGGCGACCCGACGACCCCTATTTGCCCACAGGATCGGATCGCGGCCAGATGCTCTCCTTAAAGGTAGTCGATTCCATTGCGCCCTGCCGTAGCCGCTGGCCAGCGAGCAGGGCTGGATTGCCCAAGGCTCAAGACAGCGAGCAGGAACCGCATGGGTCCAGCTCTGAGGCTGGCCCAGTAGCGAAAAGCCCTTGCCTTGTGTAGCGAAACTTGAGGTGCCAGGTCGCTTGCGGGTGCAAGCGCCGCACTGCTCGAAGCCCTGTGCCAGCGAACCGGCCACGACTCCCGCACCGATGCTTCCATCGGCAGGCGTTTGCCACTATATTTCGAATTATGCCGAATTATCGAATTGACCTGGAAGAACGGGCGCAGATGTTCAAGGCCCTGTCGAATCCCCATCGGCTGGCCCTGTTCGAGCGCCTGGTGCGCTGCTGTACCCCGGGCACCGTTTGCAGCACCGAGGTGGCACTGCGACACACCGTCGGCGAGCTGGGCAAGGGGCTGGATATCGCCCCATCGACCCTGTCGCACCATCTCAAGGAACTGCATCGGGCAGGGCTGGTACAGATGCAGCGAAACGGCCGCCAGATCGAATGCTGGGTGGCACCGGCAACGCTCAAGCGCCTGGCTTCGCTCTTTGCGTCCGAGTAAGCACTTATCCTGCAACTATTTCCATCGTCCCCACACCACAACAGGAATCCACCATGAGCAAGCATCACGAGCACGACGAGCATCGCCAAACTATCCGTAGCGCCTACGCCAAAGTGGCGCAGGTCGAGAGTGCCGGCGGCTGCTGCGGTGTCGCGTCGAGCTGCTGCGGCGTCTCCGATGATCAGGCCATCAACACCCTGATCTCGACCCGGCTGGGCTACAGCACAGAGCAACTGGCCAGCGTCCCCGATGGCGCCGACATGGGATTGGGCTGCGGCAATCCCGGCGCCATCGCCTCACTCAAGCCCGGGGAGGTGGTGGTCGATCTGGGCGCCGGCGGCGGCTTCGACTGCTTCCTGGCGGCCCAGGAGGTCGGCGATCAGGGGCGGGTCATCGGCATCGACATGACCCCCGACATGCTGAGCAAGGCGCGCCACAACGCCGCCCGCGGCCGGTACACCAATGTCGAGTTCCGTCTCGGTGAAATCGAATACCTGCCGCTGGCCGATGCCAGTGCCGACGTCATCATCTCCAACTGCGTCATCAACCTCTCGCCGGACAAGTCACAGGTCTTCCGCGAGGCCTTTCGGGTGCTGAAACCCGGAGGACGCCTGGCCATCTCGGATGTGGTCGCCACGGTGGAGTTACCCGAGGCGATGCGTCAGGACGAGCAACTCATCGCCGGTTGCATGGGGAATGCCTCGCTGATCGAGGAACTCGAGCAGATGATCACCGCAGCCGGCTTCTCCCAGGTACGCATTGCACCCAAGGATGAGTCCCGGGAATTCATCCGCGACTGGGCCCCGGGCCGGGGCGTGGAGGACTATGTCGTATCGGCCACCATCGAGGCGGTCAAGGCCACCCCGGCAGCCTGACAGGCACCCGGCACATTCCACACAAAAGGTGTCCCGCACCAGAGCCGGGACACACGCATCGCCTCACGCGCCGCGTCTCTGTGTTACACGCCGCCGCCATGTTGAGAGTCACTGGCCTGCGGCCCAAAGCGCTCACGCAGCACCTTGAGTGAACGCGTGCGGGTCAGCACGACCACCACATCCCCCTCCTGGATGCGCAAGTCCGGATCAGCGAAACGCAGTTCGTCGTCCTTGCCGTAGACACAGATGACGCGGGCCGACTCGGGTAGGCTCAAGGCGTCGATCCGTAGCGCCTCGGCGGCGTTGGCCCGAAACGAGAAGATGCGGGTGTCCCCGCGCAGGATATCGGACAGTTCGATGATGTCCTGCCCCTCTGCCATATCGGCCAGATAACGGCCGACTGTATGCATCGGGATCAGGGACCCGGCCAGGCCGAGTTCGGCGCAGATGTGCTCCAGTTCTGGGTCCTCGATCTTGGTGACCACGCGCCGGTAGCCAAGAGAGCGAGCCACCAGGCTGGCGATGATGTTGGACTGATCATCGCGGGTCAGGCAGAACAGCAGGTCCGTCGCCTCCGGATCGGCCTCGCGCAGGATCGCCGGACGGGTGCCGTCTCCATGGATGAAGCCGGCGTCCACCTCCTCGCGCAGCTGTTCGATCAGCGTCTCACTACGCTCGATGATGACGACCTCATGCTGCCGCTCCACAAGCATGCGGCTGGTCAGTACCGCCAGGGTGCCACTACCAATGAACACGAAACGCATGGCCTCGGCCCCGTTGCCTTGCAGTGATCAGTCATCGTGCGCCTGCGATGACTGCAACAGCCGCTTGCTGATCGTCGCCGGCAGCGCATGGAATAGCCACAAAAGAGGGATGAACAGGGCCCGGGCAGGCCGCTCGCTCCATCTTCGGTTGATTGACCGTAAGCATAGATCCGAACCGGCCGCTGTCAAATCCATCGCCTTGAATGAGCGATGCTCAATTGGCGCTCTTTCGGAGGCTCGCTTAACCGCAGACACAGAGAACGCAAAGCGCACGCACAGCTGCCTACGAAGGCTCTTGCTGGTCTCTGCGTTCTCTGCGCCTCTGCGGTTTGCATATGAAATTGCTGGCCTTGAATAGGGGATTTGACGCTTCCTGGCCGCGTAGGCGTTGAGCGCATGGCTTGGGTAACACGGATCAGGGCCTGAGCCAGGTCCGCGGATACAGCAGCACCAGCAAGGCCAGTACCTCCACGCGGCCAGCCAGCATCACCAAGGTCAGCAGTGCCTTCAGGCCTGGTTCCAGCTCAATGCCCGTGATGCCCGTGGAAAGCCCCACCGTGGCCGCCGCGGAGACGACCTCGAACAGCGCATCGAGCGGCACATAGCCCGCGGCGACAAAGGCGAGCCAGGCCCCAACGACCAAAAGCACAAACAACAGGATCACGATCAGCGCGTGCTCGATCTGACGCGCATCCAGCTCATGTCCGCCCAGTCGCGCCGAGACCACGGCATGAGGAGGCAGCTGCACGCGCAGGATCATCAGCTGGATGAGCCGGATCAGGATCAGCAGCCGCAAGAGCTTGATGCCGCCAGCAGTTGAGCCCACGCCGGCGCCACCGAGCATGGACAGGATCAGCACCAGCTTCGCCTGAGCCGGCAGCCCGGCGATATCCACGGTCGAGAAGCCAGTCGTGGTCTGCGCCATCGCGGCCTGCATCAAGGCCTCGCCAGGCACCAGGCCGCCCAGGAGCCACAACAGGGCCATGGTGATGCCGATGGCCGCAACCAGCGCCCTGAGCTCAGGGTCGCGCAGCAGCTCCAGTGGTCCTCGCAGCCAGGCTCGATAATACAACGGCAACGGCAGGGCCCCGGCAAAGGCGACCACGAGCAACGCCAGCTGTATCCGGGGTGTCAGGGCCGCCAGGCTGTCGGCAGCCACGGAAAAGCCCCCGGTGGAGACGGCCGCCAGGGTATGGATGACTGCCGCCGGCCAGGCCAGGCCGGCGGCGGAGACCCATGCAAGTCCGATCGCCGTCAACAGCACATAGACACTGACCACGCGCCGGGCATGCTGCCGAGCCCCGACCTCCAGGTCGTCATCGCCAAGGGCATCGGCAAACCGGCGCTGATCTGCTGCCTGCCCCAAGACCAGCGCCATGGACAAGACGACGATGCCGAGCCCGCCGACCCACTGCAGCCAGGCGCGCGTGAACAGATAGGCATTGGAACACTGCGCCGGATCAGACAGCATGCTCAGTCCGGTCGTCGTCACCCCCGACGCCGCCTCGAACCAGGCATCGAGCATCGACAACCCACCGCTGGCCAGTGGCCAGGTCGACAGCGCCGCGACAACGATGAAGCTCAGCACCGTGATCACCAGGGCCTCGTTGAGCCGCAACTGCCGCCCCGCGCGGGGCAGGAGCGCGCAGGCGGCGAGACCGACCGCCGGCAGCAGCGCACCCAGCAGCAGCCGCTGCGCCAGCACGCGGTCACCGTCCAGCCAGGCCACCAGGGTTGGAACCAGGAGCAGGCCGGTCAGGATCAGCGACAGCTGGCCCAGGTGACGCAGCACCACAGTCACATGTACCGGCTGCAGCAGCGGCTTGACCGCGGATTGAAAGCTCATGGGTATCTGCTGTACCGCCGAAGCCGAACTTGAAGGGATTCTGCGAGCGATGCGCATCAGTGCGCAAGCGGATCAGGCAGTGACGAGTGGTGAGTGGCGGCTGGCGACTCCCCGCATCGCCGACTAAGCTCAGGGCATGGACATCCTGTCTGCCGCTCTCCTGCTTGGGATCTTCATCGACGCGACAAGCCATGAAATCAGCGCCGAGCCCGCGAAGGGCCACGCCCTCTTGGCGGCATTTCGAGCACCGCGCCGACATCGGTGTGGAAGGCGTCGGCGACAGCCCAGCGGAGGCCTTCGCCCAGGCGGCACTGGCGCTGACGGCGATCATTTGCGATCCGACCGAGGTCGCGCCGAAACAAGCTATCCATATCAGCTGCGACGAGCCGGACCTGGAGCTGCTGTTCGTGGACTGGCTCAATGCGCTGATCTATCGGATGGCCACGGAGCGCATGCTGTTCTCACGCTTTGATCTGCGGATCGATGGCGCCAGGCTGCAGGCGAACCTCTGGGGCGAGCCCGTCGAGCCAGAGCGCCACCATCCCGCCGTCGAGGTCAAAGGCGCCACCTACACCGCCCTCTCGGTACAACAACACAGAAATGGCCGCTGGCGTGCACGCTGCGTTGTTGATGTTTAGGAGCCGTCTGTGATGAAAGGCCTGACCAAGCATAGCGACACCGAATGGCGTATCGAGCCCACCGGCGCGATGCGCGTCCCCGTGGTGATCTTTGCCAGCGAGGCGCTGATCCGCGACATCGACGACAAGGTGATCGAGCAGGCCATCAATGTGGCCGGCCTGCCGGGCATCGTCGGCGCGGCCTATGCGATGCCCGACGCCCATTGGGGCTACGGCTTTCCCATCGGCGGTGTCGGTGCCTTCGATGCGGATGCGGGCGGCATCGTCTCCGGCGGCGGCGTCGGCTTCGACATCTGCTGCGGCGTGCGCACGCTGCATACGGGCCTGGACCGGGCCGCCGTGCTTGCGGTGCAGAAGGAGCTGGCCGATGCGCTCTACTATTCGGTCCCGGTCGGCGTCGGCAGCACAGGCGCCATCCGCCTTGACCACAAGGGTATGGATGCCATGCTCGAGGGCGGCGCCGCCTGGGCCGTCGGCGAGGGGTATGGCCGCCCAGAGGACCTGGCCCGTATCGAAGAGCAGGGGCGCATGGCCGGGGCCGATCCAAGCCAGGTCTCGGACCAGGCCAAGCAGCGCCAGCAGCAGGAGATGGGCACCCTCGGCTCGGGCAACCATTATCTGGAGGTGCAGGCCGTCACCGAGATCTACGATGCGCAGATCGCGGCCGCCTTCGGCCTGCGCATCGACGACGCCATGGTCAGCATCCACTGCGGCTCGCGCGGCCTGGGCCATCAGATCGGCACCGAGTATCTGAAGCGCATGGCCGTGGCGGCGCCCAAGCATGGTATCAATCTGCCCGACCGCGAGCTGGCCTGTGCGCCGATCAAGTCGCAGCTCGGCCAGGCCTATCTCGGCGCCATGCGCGCGGGGATCAACTGCGCCCTGGCCAACCGCCAGATCATCACGCACCTGGCACGCCGGGTCTTCGATGAATTCTTTGGCACCGACCTCGAGCTGCTCTACGACGTCTCGCACAACACCTGCAAGCTCGAGGAGCATGTCGTCGACGGGCGCAGACGCCAGCTCTATGTGCACCGCAAGGGGGCCACGCGCGCCTTCGGGCCGGGCCATCCGGACCTGCCGCCGGACCTGCGCAGGGTCGGGCAGCCCGTGCTCATCGGCGGCACCATGGGCACCGCCTCCTACATCCTGGTGGGCACCGAGCAGGGCATGCAACTGGCCTTCGGCTCCGCCTGCCATGGGGCCGGACGCGCCCTGAGCCGACATGCGGCGACGCGCCGCTGGCATGGACGCGCCGTGCAGGACGAGCTGGCCAGCCGCGGCATCGTCGTGCGCAGTCCGTCCGCACGCGGACTGGCCGAGGAGGCCCCGGGCGCCTACAAGGACGTGAGCGAGGTGGTGCTGGTGGCCGAGCGCGCCGGGCTCGCGCGCCGGGTCGCGCGGCTCGAGCCCCTGCTCTGTATCAAGGGCTGAAGAGGCAGCAAGAGGATGCTGCCCCGAGGTGAAGCTGAACCGCACCAGCGCCAGCAAGAACACCCCCCATGAACCGCGCCAGGCAACGACGTCGATGACCGCGCACGTTTGTCATGGTTGGGTTACCCTGACGTTGATGATCCGATCATGGTGGTCTTCCTGACAGTGGCCCAGGGGGCATGGCGCGAACATGGGCGCCGACGACCCGTCAATGGTACATCTGTCGACGCCGGCGGCGCCTTTCCTGCACGCGTTCGGCGCTTTGCGAAGACCAGCTATCCGGAGCGCAAAACCCGTCCACTCGGAGCAGGCGACCGTCATGATGAAACCAACCCGTCCAGAACTCATTGTCTCCTCCCTGGATGCCGAACGACTGGAGCGGCTGATCGCCGACCTGCCCGACGCCACCTTTCCGGGTAAGGCCGCGCTGGAGGAAGAACTGACCCGAGCGGACATCGTCGCCTCAGAGCAGATGCCGCCGAACGTGGTCAGCATGAACTCTCGGGTCCGCTTCCAGGTCCTCTCCTCCGGGGAGGAGTTCACCCTCACCCTGGTCTATCCACAGGACAGCGACGGGAGTCCCGGCAAGATCTCTATCCTGGCCCCGGTGGGAAGCGCCCTGCTCGGGCTGTCTCAGGGCGATGAAATCGAATGGCCCATGCCCGCTGGTCGCATGCTGCGTGTGCGCGTTGAGGAAGTGATATATCAGCCGGAGCGCGCCGGGGAGTATCACCGCTGAGGCAGGGCATTTCGAGACCGCTTGGAAGCGAACTGCTCGCAGCAGTGGCTGTATCGCTGGTCGTTTCCGGAGATGCTTCGGCAGACCGGCACGATACCAACGACCTGCCCCTGCGGCGGCAGACAACGTCAGGATGCCCTGCAAACCAACAACCTCCTGCCAGCGGATGGTAAGGCGTTGGGGCGGGTTGGGCGCATTCGTTGGGAATCGTCCAGCAAGATCGATACAGCACCGAAGGCTGTCATTAGCGCCAAGAGGCACAAGGGAAATGCTGATTTATTCGGCATTTCCCGTGCGGGGCAGGAGGCCCCGCCATTTTTAGCGGCGCAAGCCGCTGAAAATGAAGCGATTCGGAAACCGCGTTTTCGAATCGCGTGCTGATTTTTGGCCAGGAGGCCAATAAATCAGCGTCTCCCAAGGCGATTGCCCGGGGCTAACCTGACCATCTGCTGACAGCCCTCTACAGCCGTTCGTCAGCGCCATTCCCTTAAGCTGCGGGTGTTCGCATGTCAGCCGGGTTGTTCATAACAACCGCACAAGCGGACCACGCAGGGTTTCATCCAATACGAGGTTTCCAGATGATCAAGCCAGTCTCGCTCTTACTCACCGCCGCTGCACTCACCCTCCCCGTTGGCGCCCAGGCCGATGACGACTTCTACGGTGTCATCGAAAGCCAGCCAACCAACGGCCACATCGGTGAATGGGTCATCGGCGGGCGCACCTTCAGCGCCACCGCCAGAACCCAGATCGACGAGGACGACGGCCCGCTGCTGGTCGGCACCTGCGCCTCGGTGGACTGGGAGGGCGGCATGGTGGAAGAGATCGAAAGCGAAGACGCGTCAGAGTGCGCGCCGGTTTCGGTAAACTGAACCAGGAGAACGCGATCAGGCACAGGCAGGCAGCCTTTGCTGTCGTGCCTGTTGCCCGCGCCACAGAAGCGCAAGGGGGATGCACACGTGTTCGATAGTAAGCGACTGCTCGATGAATTGGTCGGCAGTGGGGCCGCCGGGGGCTTTGCCGGTGGGCTCGCCGGGGGCGCGCTGGCCAGCCTGCTGACCAGCAAGAAACCAGGCAAACAAGCCAAGAAGCTGGCCGGCTCCGCCATCAAGGTCGGCGGTCTGGCGCTGGTCGGCGGTCTTGCCTACAAGGCGTGGCAGAACTACCAGAAAGGGGCCAAAGCGACGCCCGAGGAAGCCTTGCAACCACCCCCCAGCGACAGCGGCTTTCTACCGGCGGCCGCAGATGCGCAGGCCGGCGCCGTACTGAGCCTGCTGCTGGCCAAGGCCATGATTGCCGCCGCCAAGGCCGACGGTCAGATCGACACCGCAGAAAGCCAGGCCATCCTGGAGCAGATCAACGGCCTTGACCTGCCCGCCGAGGACAAGGCCTTCCTGTTCGAGGAATACGGTCGGCCCCTCGACATCGCCGCCTTGGCCGCGGAGGTGCGCACGCCCGAGCACGCCGCAGAGGTCTACACCGCCTCTGCCTGGATGCTCGACCCGCCCTCTCCGCCCGAGCGGTTCTATCTCGACACCCTGGGCCGCGCCCTCGGGCTGGATCCGGCATTGGCCCAGCAGATCGAGGCAACCGTCGCGGCCAGTGGCGCGGAGTGATCGTTGCCGTCAGTGGTGGCGGTCACCGACGCATTAGGGAAGCGCTGATTTATTCAGCATTTCCCGTGCGGGGCAGGAAGCCCCGCCATATTCAGTGGCGGAAGCCACTGAAAATGAAGCGATTCAGCGTTTGACTCTTCCAGGAGTCCATCGGGGATACTCTTATCGCACCTTAAATTCACACGATATAGGGAAGCACTGAGACGGGGCGCGGTGATGTCCGGCGACCTGCGCTAGGCTTGAAGTCGACATCCTCGGTCCGGCCCGGGGAAGGTGACTGCGAGCAAGACAGAGGGCGCGCAATGATGACCCCTAGACAAAGAACCTGGGCACGCCGCTCGGCGAGTCTCTTGATCCTGCTTGTCGGTGCCTTTCTGATCTTGCAGCGACTGGTCCCCAAGGAGATAGAGACTGGATTGGCGAGCGGTAATGGCCGCATCGAGGCCGTCGAAATCGACATCGCCGCCAAGAACGCCGGGCGGGTGCAAGCGGTCTTCGTCCAAGAGGGCGAGCGCGTCTCTGCAGGACAGGTCCTGGCGGTGATGGATACGCGATTGCTCGACGCCCAGCTCCACCAGGCCGAGGCGCAACTCCAGCAGGCGATCAGCGCAGTCGTTACGGCCCACAGCCAGACGGCACAGCGCGAAAGCGACAAGGCTGCCGCAGAGGCATTGCTGGCACAGCGCCAAGTGGAGCTCAAGGTCGCCCGATCGCATCTGGCTCGCTCGATGGCCATTGCCGACAAGGGCTTCATCTCTCCTCAGGTGGTAGACGATGAGCGGGCGCAGGTGGATAGCGCAGAGGCCGCGGTGCGTGCCGCGCTCGCGCAAGTGGTCGCTGCGGAGTCCGCGATCGCCAGCGCACGGGCACAGGTGGCCGGTGCACAATCCTCCGCTGCGGCGGCAGAGGCCAACATCGAGCGCATCCAGGCCGACATCGCCGACGCGACGCTGAGCTCCCCCAGGGACGGACGGGTGCAGTTCATCGTGGCTCGGCCCGGTGAAGTGATCGCTGCGGGCGGGCGCGTGCTCAATCTCGTGGACCTATCCGACGTGTACATGACCTTCTTCCTGCCGACGGCACAGGTGGGCAAGCTGGCCTTGGGCAGCGAGGTGCGCCTGGTGCTGGATGCTGCCCCCGAGTACGTGATCCCGGCACGGCTCTCCTTTATCGCCGATGTGGCACAGTTCACGCCCAAGGCGGTGGAAACGGCTGCAGAGCGGGAGAAGCTGATGTTTCGCGTGCGTGCACAGATTCCGCCCGAGCTTTTGCGGAAATATAGCCAACAGGTCAAGACCGGGCTGCCCGGCATGGCATACGTGCGCCTCGATGCTGCAAGGCCCTGGCCGCCGGAGCTGGAGGTGAAGTTGCCCGAATGAGCGCGCCCGACCCCGCCACTGCGCCGGCCTTCGCGCGGCTGCGTCATGTCAGCCTGCGCTACGGGGGCGCTTTGGCGCTGGACGAGCTGAGTTTGGACTTGCCGTCCGGCTGTATGGTGGGCGTGATCGGGCCAGACGGAGTGGGCAAGTCGAGCCTGTTCTCGCTCATCGCCGGTGCCCGTCGACTGCAGTCGGGCACGGTTGAAGTGCTGGGTGGCGATATCGGCACAAGGGCGCATCGCCAGGCCATCCAGCCGCGCATCGCCTACATGCCCCAGGGCCTGGGCAAGAACCTGTACGAGACCCTGTCCGTCTTCGAGAACGTCGACTTTTTCGGGGGCCTCTTCGGCCATGCCCGTGGTGAGCGCCGGCGACGCATCGCCAGCCTGCTCAGGGCCACCGGCCTTGCGCCGTTCGCCGATCGACCGGCCGGTCACTTATCCGGGGGCATGAAGCAGAAGCTGGGCCTGTGCTGCGCGCTGATCCACGATCCGGGTCTGCTCATCCTCGATGAGCCCACCACGGGCGTCGACCCGCTCTCGCGGCGCCAGTTCTGGCAGTTGATCGACCGTATGCGTGCCCATCGCCCCGGGATGAGCATCCTGATCGCCACCGCCTACATGGAGGAGGCCGCCCGCTTCGACTGGCTGGTCGCGATGAACCGGGGCAAGGTCCTCGCCACCGGCACACCCCAGGCGCTGCTGGCGCAGAGTGGCGGCCGCACATTGGAGGAGGCCTTTATCAGGCTGTTGCCGAGGGAGCAATTGGCAGGCCATCGGCCGATGCAGTCTCGGCCGGGCGCAGCAGCAGAGGATGCGGACACAGCCATCGAGGCCCGCGGCCTCAGCATGCGCTTTGGCGGCTTCACGGCGGTGGACCGGGTCAGCTTTCATATCCGGCGCGGTGAGATCTTCGGTTTCCTCGGCTCCAATGGCTGCGGCAAGACCACCACCATGAAGATGCTCACGGGCCTGTTGCCCGCCAGCGAGGGGGAGGCGTGGCTCTTTGGCCAGCCGGTGGACCCAAAGGACATCGACAGGCGCCGACGCATCGGCTACATGACCCAATCCTTCTCGCTTTACAGCGAGCTGACGGTGCGGCAGAACCTGGTCATCCATGCGCGGCTCTTCGGCATCGCGGAGGAGACCATCGAGCAACGGGTCAAGACGCTCGCAGCACGCTTCGAGCTGTCCGAGGTCATCGACACCTTGCCGCATGCGCTGCCGCTTGGCGGACGTCAGCGCCTCTCGCTTGCGGTCGCCATGATCCATCACCCGGAGGTGCTGATCCTCGACGAGCCCACCTCTGGGGTTGATCCGATCGCGCGCGACGGCTTCTGGCGCATCCTCATCGAGCTGGCCCGCCAGGATAAGGTCACCATCTTCATCTCCACCCACTTCATGCACGAGGCCGAGCGTTGTGACCGGATTTCCCTGATGCATGCGGGGCGGGTGCTGGTCAGCGATGCGCCGACCGCCATCGTGGCCAACCGCGGCGTCATGACCCTCGAGCAGGCGTTCATCAGCCACCTCGAGGACGCCATGCCTGACGATGGTCCCGAGGACGCTAAAGCACCCGAGATGGCGCCGCCCCTTGCTCGGGCGCCAGCAGCCCGGGCCACCGGGGCCAACATCTCAAAGGGTCCGCTCAGCCTGCGCCGACTGTTCAGCTATACCCGACGCGAGCTGCTCGAACTGAGCCGCGATCCCATCCGTCTGTCCCTGGCCGTGCTGGGCAGCGTCCTGCTGATGCTGGTATTGGGCTATGGCATCAACATGGACGTTGAAGACGTGCGCTTTGCGGTACTCGACCGCGATCAGACAACCGCCAGCCGGGACTATGTACTCAACCTGGCCAATTCCCGGTACCTGGTCGAGCAGCCGCCGCTGCAAGACGACGCGGAGATGGACCGGCGCATGCGGGCCGGCGAGATCAACGTGGCGCTCGAGATCCCGCACGGCTTTGCCAGGGATATCGCGCGCGGCAGCCAGGTACAGATCGGCGTCTGGATCGATGGCACCATGCCGGCGCGCGCCGAGACCATAGGGACCTACATGCAGGGCATCCATGACCACTGGCTCGCGGTTCGGGCGCGCGAAACCGACCATACGACGACTGCGGGACCGGCCGCCATGCAAGCGCGCTTTCGGTATAACCCGGACGTGGCGAGCTTGCCGGCCATGGTCCCGGCGGTGATCCCCGTGCTGCTGTTCATGATCCCGGCAGCCATGAGCGCCCTGTCGGTGGTGCGGGAGAAGGAGCTCGGCTCCATCGTCAATCTCTACGTCACACCCGTCAGCCGCCTCGAGTTCCTGCTCGGCAAGCAGATTCCCTACATCGGACTCGGGATGTTCAACTTCCTGCTGTTGACGGGACTGGCAGTCGCCCTGTTCGGCGTGCCGCTCAAGGGCAGTTTTCCCGCACTGGCGCTTGCAGCCTTGCTCTATGTCATGGCCACCACCGCCTTCGGGCTCTTGGTGTCTGCCCTGGTCCGTAGCCAAATCGCCGCCCTGTTCGGGACCCTCGTGCTGAGCATGCCGCCGGTCGTTCAGTTCTCGGGGCTGCTGGAACCGGTCGGCTCTCTGGCGGGTCCGGCTCGGTTCATTGGTGGCCTCTTCCCCACCAGCCATTTCCTGACCATTGCCCGCGGTACCTTCTCCAAAGGGCTGGCCTTCGCGGACCTTCAGGCGGCCTTCGTACCGCTGGCACTGTCCGTCCCCATTCTCATCGGCCTCGGCACCCTGCTGCTCAGAAAGCAGGCGCGTTAGGCATGCGGGTGGCCCGAAACATCCTCTATCTGGGCATCAAGGAGCTGCGCAGCCTGATGCGCGACCCCATCCTGTTGCTGCTGATCGCATTCGCCCTGACGCTCAATATCTATTCTGCGGCAAAGGCGATGCCGGAAACCCTGAACAAGGCGCCGATCGCCATCGTCGACGAGGATCAGTCTGCGCTCTCCGCGCGCATCAGGGATGCCTTCTACCCGCCCTCTTTCTTGCCCCCGGTCTTGATCAGCCCAGCCGAAATGGATGCACGGATGGACGCCGGGCTCGACACCTTCGCGCTGATGATCCCCCCGGACTTCGAGCGCGACGTGCTCGCCGGTCGCCGTCCCGAGGTGCAGCTCAACATCGATGCGACACGCATGAGCCAGGCCTTCACGGGTGCCAATTATGTGCAGGCGATCGTGTCGGCGGAGGTGAATGGCTTCGTACAGCGCCACAGCGCCAAAGCAGGGCCGAAGATAGGGCTGGCGGTGAGGACGGCATTCAACCCGGAACTGAACAGGATCTGGTACGGCGCCGTCATGGAGATCGTCAGCGCCATTACCATGCTGGCCGTCGTGCTCACCGGTGCGGCCTTGATCCGCGAGCGCGAGCACGGGACGGTGGAGCACCTGCTGGCGATGCCTGTGACACCCTTCGAGATCATGGCCAGCAAGGTCTGGGCCATGGCGCTGGTTGTGCTGGTCGTCTCGGCCTTGTCGCTGAGCCTCCTCGTGCGCGGTGTGCTTGCGGTCCCGATCCAGGGCTCGCTGGCGCTGTTCTTCGCCGGCACGGCCCTGCATCTGTTCGCCACCACGGCCCTCGGCATCTTCCTGGCCACCATCGCCCGCTCCATGCCGCAATTCGCGCTCTTGCTGTTCATGACACTGCTGCCCATGCAGATCCTCTCGGGGGCGGGGGGAATCCTCCGCGCTCAGGCATTCTCCTCCGGCGGGCTGAAACAGCATGAAGGCATGGCCGGTATCATCGATGTCATCATGCAGGCGGCGCCGACCACGCACTTTGTCGAGATCTCCCAGGCGATCCTGTTTCGCGGGGCCGGACTCGATGTGGTCTGGCCACAATTCCTGAGCCTGGCAGGCATCGGGGCCATCCTGTTCGTGCTCTCTCTGGCGCGCTTCCGCAAGACCCTGGCGATGATGGCCTGAATCGGTCAGCGCCCAGGCGTCACCGCAGCGCTCTCGGTTGCGCCTTGACCAGCCCTTTGGCGCTCGCTAGCCTCTCGTCCTGACGTCGCCTGGGGCTCGCAGAAGCGGTTGAATGTCCTATCCGTCCACGAGCGGCTTGCCGGTATAGGCCCAGCGAAACGGCCTGGCCAGCTGGTCGTTGAAGAACTCGATGAAGTAGGCGAGTTTCTCATGGAGATCATCGACGGAGAGGAACAGGACCGTGACAAATCAGCGGCCTCGGACGGGCGGCGGCCGCCACACTACACGTGCCGGGCCAGTAACCCGGACTGCACGCAATCGTCTTGAACATCAGCGCCATCCCTCCCCTGACCAGACAGACCGCCATCCACCCTGCACGGCTGCTCGCGCTCGGCGCGCTGGCGGCCCTGACGCCCTTTGCCATCGACCTGTATCTGCCGAGCCTGCCGACCCTCGCCCGCGACCTCGACAGCGACATTCGCCTTGCACAGCTCAGCGTGACGCTGTACCTGGGGCTGTTTGCGACGGCGCAATTGATCCTGGGGCCATTGTCCGATGTGCATGGCCGCCGACGGCTGATCATCGGCGGACTGGCGCTGTTTGCCCTCGGCGGGCTCGGCTGCGCGCTGGCACCCTCGATGCCGCTGTTGTTGCTCGGCCGCGGCCTGCAGGCGATCGGCGGCGCGGCCATCGCCGTCACTGTCCCGGCGTTGGTGCGCGATTGCTTCGAACGCGACGAATATGCGCGGGTGATGACGCTGGTGATGCTGGTGATGGGCCTGGCGCCCTTGATCGCGCCCAGCCTGGGCGCGCTGGTGCTGCTGGTGGCGTCCTGGCGCTGGGTGTTTGCCCTGTTGCTCCTGATCACGCTGGCCACGGCCGTGCTCTTCCTGCGCGTCGTCCCGGAGACCCTGCCCCCGGCGCAGCGCTCGCCGCACCTCGCCGGGCAACTGCGCCAGTACGGGCGCATCCTGCGGCATCGCCAGGCATTGGCCTCTCTGGCGACCGCCTCGGCGAGCTTTGCCGGCATGATGAGTTTCATCGTCGCCTCGCCCTTCGTCTACATCGAACTGCATGCGATACCGGCGGCGGTCTTCGGCCCACTGTTCGGCGCCAATATCGCCGCGGCGCTGCTGGTGTCGTTCATGAACGCACGGCTGATCCCGCGGGTCGGCGCCGAGGCGCTGCTGCGGGTCGGGATCGGCGTGCAGGGGGTCGCCGCGCTGCTGCTGCTCGCACTGACGCTGCTCCACGAGCCAAGCCTGTGGCTGCTCGCGCCCGCCGCCGGGCTCTATCTGGCCATGTCCGGACTGGTGATGGGCAACGCCATGGCCGGATTCATGGCGGACTTTCCGGGGCTGGCGGGCACCGCCTCGGCCTTTGGCGGTGCGGCGCGCTTCGGCGCCGGCGCCCTCAGCGGCTCGCTCATCAGCCTGCTGCACGACGGCACCGCCACACCCTTGCTGCTGGGCATCGGCGTAAGCGGGCTGATCGCCGTCAGCGCCTACCTGCTGGCGGCGATGAGCAGACGCCGTCGTGGTCACGGGCATGAGGCCCGGGCAAGACAAGGGGCCGGCCCACGTCCGAACGACTGATGCGGGCATTCCGCACGAAGATTGCGCTCGCCTTGGGCCACGCGGCGTGCAACCTCGCGCTCCCGCCGGGTGAGACTCGCCAAGCTCCAGACGGATTGCATGCAGCCGCAGCATCGCCGCCGTGATTGCGAGCAGACTGGCAAGGGTGTAGCCAAGCAGGGTGGGCAGCACGGGGCGCAGCGCCAGCAACAGGAAGGCGAGCGTCAGGACCGGGCCAGCCCCGCACCAGAGATCGAGCGCGAGCGTGCGCTGACGAAACAGCACCGCCCAAAGCGCGACGGAAATAAAGAAGTTGAGAGCACCGACGAACAGGAAGCCGTGCCGGCATCGAAGATCATCGCCCCGCCACGACCCGCCCTCCAACATACCCCGATATCAGGCACTTGTCCTGCATCAACTTCGTGCCCGGTTGGCCCTTTGGTGGCATGGCCACGGATTCACTGTCGTTCTAAGCTCCGAATAGCGATCGTCCGGGCGGGATCACGCCAACGGACGGGCTCGGCGACACGGATACCGCACGGCGAAGGCACCGCGCACGATCTCGATTCACTGTAGCTGGTGGAGCAACGCATGACCATGACCGATTCCTCAAGCCACTCCGCCGAGCGGAGCGACGCCTACAGCGAGAATCTCGAATGCACGCAGACCGGATTGACGAGACGCGAGGCATTGAAGCGCTCAGGGCTGGCCTTGGGCAGTCTGGTGTTCGGAGGGACGGCACTCAAGTTGTTCGCCGACGACATGCAGCAAGGCAACACCTGCCCGGTATGCGATCCATTGGATTGCGAGGACAAGCCGCCCTGCGACTGGGGAAGCCTTCTCAAGGCACGTCGCTACCGGTACTTCGATCATTTACCGCCGTTTTTTCCGTTCAGTCGCACGACCGCAACGACGATCCAGCCCCTGCATGAGAACGAGCTGCGGATCACCTTCATGGGGTCATCGATCCCGCCGAATCTGCGCCAGGCACAGCAGATGATGAGCATCTTCGTCGAGGTTGGTTGGGATCCCGGCACGCAACAACCGAAAGACCAGTTCGTCTTTGACTGCGGCTCTGGCGTCTGCACCAACTACAACAACATGAACGTGGGCTTCGGGCGCATGAACAAGGTGTTCCTGACCCATCTGCATGGCGACCACATGAGTGACTTGACCCATATCTATTGCTTCGGTCCATCGTCCGATCGCAAGTCGCCGTTGTTCGTCTGGGGCCCCGGACCTTCTGACGTTGAAAGTCCAACTAATTCCGGTATTTACTACGACGATGGCACGAACGCATTTTGCCGGCACCTGCGAGCGGCCTGCCGCTGGCACACAGAAAGCTTTGGCTTTCAGACCACCAGTTACAGCGCCTATGATCCTGCGACCCCATACACCTGGGGACTACCTTGTGAGCCAGTCCCTGTCGGCGACGGCGATCCCGCACACGATGACCCCATTGACGATGCCTATGCCATGATCCCCATCGAACTGAAGGTGGTGGACTATGACCCGGATGACAATGTGGCCTATGACAACGCCGAGACCGGGGTGAAGATCACCTACTTTCCGGTGATTCACGCCCGCAAGGGCTCCATCGGCTACAAACTGGAATGGCGCACGCCGAGTGGCGAGACCCTGAGCATGATCTACACGGGCGACACCAAGCCTGAGCAACTCAGTGTGGATGCAGCATGCAACAACGGCGATGGCGTCGACGTCTTTATCCACGAGATGGGCGTGCCGGCGCAGATCTGGGCCATGAAGAACACGAACGCCACGACGCCGCCGGATGAGCACAGCGCAAGTGTGCAGCAAATGCTCATGGTGCAGAACAGCTCCCATAGTCCCCAGGGCGCGTTCGGCTATGTTCTCAGTCAAATCACCCCCCTGCCGCGCCTGACCGTCGCGACGCACTTCCCGACCTCCGACGACACGGTGGCCTGCGCGCTGAAGAGCGTTCGGCAGCATGTGGATGTTGTGCAGGGCAATGAGCATCCGTGGTTGCGGGAAAAACCACGCATTCGCACCAAACACAGACGATGCTGGAACCTCCCCCGGATCACCTGGTCTTTCGATCTCATGGTCATTTCAGTCACGCCGAACCAGATCGTCGAGAAAAAAGGCGTGGTCCCTGAAATCGGCAATGTTGCAACCTATCAGCCGCCTCCGGGAACCGTCTATCCCGACGGGAGCCCGATACCCTATGGCTTCAATGCGCCCAAATACGGCAGTCTGGATGACAATGGTTTCCCAGTCGGCGATCCTTACGCCCAGATCGACACCACGACACAATATTGCCCTTGCGATGAGTACGGAAACTGCAATTACCGCGAGGACGGCTATTGAGTCGCCCTCTGTGGACACGCTGATCGACTGGCCGCCCTGATCCGATCCAGGCCAAAATCAGCATTTTCCTCAGGGGGAGCCGGAAGCGACGAACCGGCTGGAACCCGGCAGGCGTGCCAGCCTGACCCGCGGGCTTGGGGCTAGATGAAGATTGCGCGGCACAACGATATGCTATGCCCAAGGAATTGGCTGGGCGCAAAGAGCAATACCGGGTGAATCCATGAGCATCATCGCCGTCGTCGGCAACAAGGGCGGGACCGGCAAGACCACGCTGGCGCTGAACCTGGCCACCGGGCTGGGTCGCAGCGGCGATGCCGTGATCATCATCGATGCCGACCCGCAGCAGTCGGCCTACCAGTGGCGACTGACTGGCGCCGACGACAACGGCGTGCCGGCCGTGGTCGCCGCCGCCATCGGCCTGGACAAGACCGTGCGGGCGCTGGTGGCCGCCCATGCCCATGTGGTCATCGACTGCCCGCCGTCGATCAAGGCGCCCCAGGCGGAGCAGGCCCTGCGCCTGGCACAGATCGCCCTGGTGCCGGTCCAGCCCTCGCCCATGGACCTCTGGGCCACCACCCATATCGCCCGGGTCATCGAGCAACTGCGCCCGGACAATCCACGGCTTGCAGCCCACATCGTCATGAGCCAGCTGGAGCCCCGCACGACCTTGTCGCGGCTGATGCCCGAGGCCGCCGCCGAGCTGGACCTGCCCGTGGCCCGCACCGGCATCCGCCGCCGCTCCATCCACCGCCACTGCGCCCTGGACGGTCGCAGCGTCTACCAGGCCGGCAAACGCGGCGCGGAGGCCGCCGCCGAGATCGACGATCTGATTGCGGAGATCATCCCCCATGACCGACCCTAAGCGCACCAGTACCCGCCTGCTGCAGTCCATTCGCCAGGCCAAGGAGACCGACGCCGCGCCCGCAGACCCCGCAGCACAGGGCACAGCCGCGCGCAAGCCCGCAACCGACAAGGCCGCCCCAAGGCGCAGCCCGCGAGCAACACCGAAACCGGCCGCGGGCGTTGCGGCCAGTCGCCATCGGCTCGCGCCCGTCATCGCTCCACCCCCGTCTCATGCCGACGCCGACCCCTTCAGTCGCGGCGGGCGGGTCTGGCCGGACTGAGGGAAGCGCTGATTGATTCGGCGCTTCCCGTGCGGGGCAGGAAGCCCCGGCGGATCGGGGCGGCCGTCACTTCTCCCGCGCGTAGGGCCAGGCCATGATGCCGCCCTCCATCACCCTGACGTTGCGCCAGCCGTTGGCCTGCAGGATGGCGGCGGCCTCGTATCCGCGCAGCGAGATCTTGCAGTACAGGATGATCTCCGTGTCCTTGTCTTCCGGCAGTTCGTCAAGCCGGGCGCGCAGGGTGCCCAGCGGGATGAGTCGCTCGCCGATCCCCAGGCGCATGTCCTCGAACTCCTGCGGGCTGCGCGTGTCCAGCACGAAGCAGTCCGCGCCGGTGTCCGCCCGCTGCTTGACCTCGCTGGCCGACAGACCGCACATGCGACCCTTGAGCTTGTTGTCCAGCACATGGGCGGCAACGATGGTGTGGTCCAGCGCAAGGGAATACGGCGGCGCGTAGGGCAGATCGGCGTTGGTCATGTCTTCCACCGTCAGGCCGCCGCGGATGGCCATGGCCACCGTGGCCACGCGCTTGCTCACGTCGCCCGGGCCGATGCAATGATAGCCAATGATGCGGCCGGTGGCGCGCTCGGCAACCAGCTTGCTGATCAGCAGCTTGCCCTGCATGAAGACCGGGATGTCCAGCCCGGAGATGGTGGCACTCTCGATGTCGTCCAGCCCCTGCTCGCGGGCCTTGTGCACGGAGAGGCCGGTGAAGCCGACGCTGTAGTCGAAGATCTTGCAGATGCCGGTCTGGGTGATGCCCGGAAAGCGTGCACTTCCGGGATCGATCAGGTTCTGGCCGGCCACCCGGCCCTGCAGGTTGGCGATGTCGCCGTATGGGGCGCGCAGCGACTTGCCAGTGATCAGCGAGGTGCATTCGACGCAATCGCCGACGGCGTAGATGTCCGGGTCCGAGGTCTGCATGTATTCGTTGACCCGGATACCACCCTCGCTGCCGATCTCGAGGCCCGCCCGCCGGGCCAGCCCGATGTTGGGTCGCACGCCCACGGCGATCACGGCAGACTGACACGGCAGCTCGGTGCCGTTCTCGAGCTTCACGCCGACCAGCCGACCCTCTTCGCCCAGGAACTCGGCCACGCCGTTGCCGACGATGATGTCCGGGCCGTTGGCGCGCACGTGGTTCTCTACCAGCTTGGCCAGGTCCGGGTCCAGAAACGGCAGGATCTGGCCGGTCTTCTCGATCACGGTGGTATCGATGCCCGCCAGCCGCAGGGCCTCGCAGACCTCGAAGCCGATCAGACCGCCGCCGACCACCACCGCCTTTCGCACCTGCCTGGCATCACGCATGGCACGCAAGGCATCGGCGTCGGCCATGGAGTGCAGCGTCTGCACACCGTCGAGCTCGCTGCCGGGGGCGTTCGGGCACATCGGCGTGGCGCCGGTGGCGATCACCAGCCGGTCGTAGTGCAGCGTCTGCCGCTCATCGCTCGGCAGATGCTTGATGGTGACGGTCTTGGCCTCGCGATCGATGGCCAGGGCCTCGGTCTCCACCCGCGCCTCGATGGCCTTGGCCTTGCCATAGAAGGCCGAGTCACGCACCACACCTGCCGGTGTGCAGATCAGCAGGTTGCGGTCGTCGAAGGTGCCGCCGACATAGTAGGGGAAGCCACAGGAGGCCATGGAGAGCTCCTTCTCGCGCTGCACCAGCATGATCTCGGCGTGCTCGTCCATGCGACGGGCCTTGGCGGCGGCCTTGGGTCCGGCGGCCGAACCACCGATAACCAGGATGCGTAGCGGCTGTGATGACATGACAGTCTCCTGCTTGCGGGTTGAAGGTCGGGGGACCGGGCCGCCGGCGATACAGTCGGCGATCAGGCGGCGCGCTGTCCCGAGCCCCCAGTGTGTGCTTGTGCAAGCCGCTGCGAATTGAACTTGCGCAACACTGCCCCGCATCTCGCTGACCTGGGTCAAGCGCGCCGAAGGATGCAGCCGATGGCCGATCGGCGGTATGCTTTCAACAGGATGGCAAAATTCAACAGCGAGCACGACCGCCGATGTGGGACCAACGTTTCGACCGCGAAGACTATCTGTACGGCACCGAGCCGAGTCAGTTCCTGGTGGCGCAGTCCGAGTGGCTGCACCCAGGACAGCGGGCGCTGGCCATTGCCGAGGGCGAGGGGCGCAATGCGGTCTATCTGGCCGAGCGCGGGCTGCAGGTCACGGCCGTGGACAGTTCCCGGATCGCCTTGGCCAAGGCACGCACCCTGGCCGAGAACCGCGCGGTACAGGTCGACTTCCGGCATTCCGACCTGCAGCACTGGCACTGGGCGCCCGCGGCCTATGACCTGGTGACGGCCATCTTCATCCAGTTCGCCGAGCCGGCCCTGCGCAGCGCCATTTTCGCCGGCATGCAGCAGACACTGGCGCCGGGCGGCCTGCTGCTGTTGCACGGTTTCACGCCGGCCCAGCTGGCCTACGGTACCGGCGGTCCGCCCTGCGCCGAACTGCTCTACACGCCGGAGCTGTTGCAGGAGGCCTTCGCCGACCTGGAGATCCTGCGGCTGGAGTCCTATGAGCAGACCCTGCAGGAGGGCGTCGGCCATGCAGGGCCGGCGGCGCTGATCGACCTCGTGGCGCGCAAGCCGCTGTGAGCCGTGCATGACCAATGCGCCGACGCCGAAGCCCGGCGCCGATCCGCCTTCGGTAGCCCCTGCGCTGCCCTCGGCCTCGGCAGGCGGCACCGGCCCCGAGCCGGCCCTGCAGGCGCTGCTCGACGCCCTGCCGGAAGCGGCCTTCCTGATGGCCCCGGACGGTACCCTTCTCGCCCTCAACCAGTCCTTGGCGGAGCGCAAGGGCCGGCCCCGCGCGGAGATGCTGGGTACCAATGTGTTCGACCTGCTCGATGCGTCAACCCTCAGCCCCTGTCGCAAGGCCGTGGAACAGGTGCTGGAGACGGGCCAATCGCTGCAGTTCGAGGATGAGTCACAAGGCCGCACCTTAGTCCACTCGCTCAAGCCGGTCCTTGATGACCAGGGTCGGGTCATCCAGATCGCCGTCTTCGGCGCCGACAACACCGAGCGCCGGCAAATCGAACGGCAACTGCAGGAGAGCGAGAGCCGCTTTCGCACCCTGTTCGAGCAGAGCCAGCAGGCCACGCTGCTGATCGAAGACGGCCACATCAGCGCCGCCAACCGCGCCGCACTGCGGATGCTGCGCCTGGACAGCCCCGCGCAGCTGCTCGGCCGCTCAGTCGTCGAGCTCTCGCCGGCCGTGCAGCCGGACGGCCGCCCCTCTGCCGAGAAGGCAGCGGAGTTGACCCGTCTCGCCCTGGCGCAGGGCAGCTGCACCTTCGAGTGGCAGCATCTGCGCGCCGATGGCCAGTCCTTTCCCGCCCAGGTGCTGGTCACGCGCATCCGTCACCAGGGTAAGGAGCTGCTGCACAACGTCTGGCAAGACCTCACCGAGCAAAAGCGCGCACGCGAACGCATCGACTACCTTGCCTACCACGACACCCTCACCGCCCTGCCCAACCGGGTACTGGGGCAGCAACAGCTTGCGCACGCGCTGGCCGCCGCCAGTCGTCAGTGTGCCGGTCTCGCCGTGCTGTCACTCGACCTGGAGAAGTTCAAGGACGTCAACGACAGCCACGGCCATGCCGTGGGCGACCGCCTGCTGCAGGCCGTGGCCCGGCGTCTGACGCAGACGCTACGGAGCGAGGATCATGTGTGGCGTCTGTCCGGCGACGAATTCATGGTCATCGTAGCCAACTTGCCGGCCACCAATGCAGCATCACAGGCCAGCGCCGTCTGCCACCGGCTGCTGGCGCATCTGGTCGCGCCCTATGATCTGGGCAGCGTACAACTCGCCCCCCACTTCGCCGTCGGCGTAGCGGTCTATCCCCGGGACGGCCGCGAGGCCGAGACCCTGATGCGCAATGCCAACACGGCGCTGCGTGCCGCCAAGGAGTCCGGACAGCATGGCTACTGCCTGTTCGAGCCCAGCCTGGGGGCGGCGCTGAACCAGTACGTGGCCACCCGCGAGGCCCTGCAGACCGCGCTGGAACAGGACGGGCTGGAGCTGCACTACCAACCCCAGGTCGACCTGCGCAGCGGACAGGTCCTGGGTGTGGAGGCCCTGCTGCGCTGCCGGCAACAGGGCGATGAACTGATGGTACCCGGGGCCTTCATCGGCGCCGCGGAAGAGAGCGGGCTGATCGTGCCCATGGGGCGCTGGGTGCTGCGGGAGGCCTGCCGCCAGACCGCAGCCTGGCAAGCCGCCGGACTCAAGGACCTGACAATGGCGGTGAATCTGTCTGCGGTGCAGTTCCGCCATCCGGAGCTGATGACGGACGTCTTCGATGCCCTTGCCGGCAACGGCCTCGACCCCGGCTGCCTGGAACTGGAACTGACCGAGTCCCTGCTGCTACAGAACGCAGCGCTGGTGCAGCAAACGGTCAGGAGCTGGAAGGCCAGGGGCATCCGCCTGGCCATCGACGACTTCGGCACCGGCTACTCCAGCCTGGCGTATCTGAAGCATTTCAAGGTCGACAAGCTCAAGATCGACCGTTCGTTCATCATCGACATCCTCCAGGACGAACAGGCCCGCGCCATCGTCCAGGCCATGATCCAGATGGCCCGCAGCCTCGACCTGCGAACCATCGCCGAGGGGGTGGAAGCCGTCTCCCTGGCGGAACAGCTCCGCATCATGGGCTGCGACGAGGCCCAGGGGTTCCTCTACGCCAGACCGCTGCCGGCGCAGGCGCTGTTCGCATGGATGCAGCAACGCGCCGAAGATGCACGCCTACCAGCCGCCGGCCATCGCCGACGGGATGATTGAAGCTCCGCCCAGTAACCCAGACCAGACCCCCAACCAGCGCAAGGCGCCCGCGTTCAGGGCGCTGCGGCGCGGGCTGTGGCCGTCGCCGGGTCAGTGGCTGTTGCCGATCAGCAGGTCGGCAATCAGGCGCTCAACCGGTGCGTAGTCATCGGTCAGCACCGGCAAAGCCGCGGGCGGGGTGCCGAAGGCAAGGATGTCCTCGGTCATGCGGGTCCAGCGCCGGGCCGGACCCGTGCGAGACTGCACGGTCTTCGGCAATTGCTCGCCGTTGGTGGCGCTGATCACGAAGGTCACCCGCGGATGCTCCGGCACCCCCTGCATCCACAGGTCCACCTGGGCGAACGCGGTCTGCAGTGTCCGGGTGATGGCCTTGATCAGGCGCGGGTCCGGAAAGCTGTCGACCACGTTCATCAGGTAGAGGCCGTCGGGAGTCAGTCGCTCGCGCACCAGGGCCGCGAACTCACGGGTCACCAGGTGCGGCGGGATGGCGACATCGTGGAAGACATCGCCCACGATCACATCGAAGCGCCCCGCCGGCTGCGCGTGCAGGGCGAGGCGCGCATCGCGGTGGATGATCTCCATGGACTCCGGCCGCAGGAACAGCGATTCCGTCGCCAGCAGGGTCACCTGGGGGTCGAGCTCGGCGACGACGATCTCGGCGCGCGGACTCAGGGCGGTGAGCGCCCGCGGTTGACTGTAGGCACCGCCGCCGGCGAAGAACCAGCGCAAGCCATCGTCGTAGTCCGGGCCGAAATGGGCGTAGGCCAGCTCGTCGATCGCGTGCACATAGGGGGCAATCAGCAGCGCCGGGTCCTGGCGATGATTGATCCCGTGCAGCAGATGATCCAGCACCAGGCCGCGCGCCTCGCCGAAGGGCGCCAGGGTGCTCTGATCCACGACCCGCAGGCAGAAGTAGCTGCTCTCGCGGTCGCAGCTGCCGGCCAGCGCGGCGCGCAGCCCCAGCCCGCCGCTCAGCAGCACCAGCAGGCCGATCGGCAACCAGAACGCCCGCCGCAGCCCGCGCAGGAAGGGCAGCGCCAGCGCGATCAGCAACAGGGCGCAGACCAGCACCACGGTGCGCGAGCCAAGCCACTGCACCAGCACCCAGCCGGCCGCGAAGGTGCCGAGGATGCTGCCAACCGCGGCCAGCGCATGCATGCGCCCGACCACATGCCCGGCGCGGCTGTCCAGGCGCAGCGCCAGGGTGGTCAACAGCGGGGTCACGACACCGATCAGCGCCGCCGGGATGAAGAACAGCGCGGCCGCGAAGCCGAAGCTCGCGCTCAGCAGGCTGATGCCGCCTTGCTGCAACGCCGCCCCGAGGGGATCGAGCAGCAGCAGGCTCAACAGGCCATAGACCCCGGCGAGCAGCAACACCAGCCCGACGCTGCGCCCGTTGCCACCGCGATCCGCCCAGTGGCCGCCGAGCCAGTTGCCCAGGGACAGGCCGGCAAGGATCACGCCGATGATCGAGGTCCAGGTGTACAAGGAGACGCCCACATAGGGCGCGGCGAGTCGTCCGGCGACGATCTCGAGCACCAGCAACAATGCCGAGCTGAGAAAGACGGTGGCGCCGTAGCCGAACAGCCGCCATCTGGCCTGATGGCCCGACCTCTGGCCCGACCTCTGGCCCGACCTCTGGCCCGACCTCTGGCCCGACCTCTGGCCCGACAGCTGATCTGAAACCTGGTCCGACATCGCGGGAGAGTCCTGTTGCATGCACCTGCTGGCGTCAAGGCACCATCATACAGGCATGGACGCGCTTCAGGGCCTGCGTCAGGGCCTGCGTCAGGGCATGAATCGCCACCCTGCAGCCGGCACCACCCCCTTGCGTCGTGACCGTGATGTCTTTGACACTACCCCACCGGACGCAGGCCACCTCCGCGACACCATTGGCCCATGATCGCAACAGAGCACAGGCTACCCTTGCCCCCGCCAGGCGCACCAACAACCGGCGACTGCGCCGGCGGCGTGGAACTGGAGCTCGGCGCCCTCAAGCTGGAGACACTGGCGGACAGCGTCACTGCGTATCTGGAAGGCGCGATGCAGCGCCGCCTGTTCCACACCCTCGCGACGGCCGCCGGGCCGCGGACCTGAGGGCACCGTGGTAGAAAGCTATCTTGGCCTGTTCGCGGTGGCCTTCCTCGCGGCCACCCTCCTGCCTGCCTACTCCGAGGTCCTGTTCGCCGGCCTCCTCGCCGCCGGTCACGACCCCCTGTGGCTCTGGGCCTGGGCCACGGCGGGCAACACCCTGGGAGCGGCGGTGAACTGGATGCTGGGCCGCTACCTGCTGCACTTCCAGCACCGGCGCTGGTTCCCCTTCAAGCCCGGCACCCTGGGTCCGGCCCAGCGCTGGTTCCAGCGCTACGGGGTCTGGTCCCTCCTGCTGGCCTGGGCACCGGTGGTCGGCGACGCGCTGACCTTCATCGCCGGCTTCATGCGCGTGCGCTTCGCTGTCTTCCTCATCCTGACCGCCGCCGGCAAGGGCATCCGCTACGCCATGGTCCTGGCCCTGGTACAGGGCGTCGGCATTACCCTTTGAGGTCGTTCGGTGTGCTTCTCCGGCGTAATGAACGGGATTTTATGCCTCGGCCAGGGTCGGATAGTTGGTGTAGCCTTCGGCGCCGCCGCCATAGAAGGTGGCGGGATCCGGGGTGTTGTAGGGTCCGCCGGCGGCGATGCGCTCGGGCAGGTCCGGGTTGGCGAGATAGAGTCGGCCAAAGGCGATGAGGTCGGCGTCGCCGGCGGCGATGGCCGCGCGGGCGCGCTCGGGGTCGTAGGCGCCGTTCAGCATGCGCACGCCGGTGAAATTGGGGCGAATGAAGGGCAGCATACGGTCCATCTGGGGCGCGGCGCCTGCCATCACGTCGGTGTCGGCCACATGCAGATAGGCGATACCGAGGCTGTTCAGATGAGCCGCCACATGGCCGTGGGTCTCGGCCGGATCCGCATCGGCCATGCCGTTGAGGCTGAACAGCGGTGACAGCCTCACGCCGACGCGGCCGGCGGGCACCTCGCCGAGCACGGCGTCCATGACCTCGAACAGCAGACGACAGCGGCCGGCCAAGTCACCACCATAGGCGTCATCACGACAGTTGGTGTTGCTGGCCAGGAACTGATGCAGCAAGTAGCCGTTGGCGCCATGCACCTCGACACCGTCGAAGCCGGCCGCCATGGCATTGCGGGCGGCGGTCGCATAATCGGCGACGGTGGCGCGGATCTCGTCGAGGGTCATGGCGCGCGGCGGCGAGACCGGCGCCTTGTCGCCCCGACCCTCGGCGTCGACCAGAAAGACCGCGCAGTCGTCGCACTCCACGGCCGATGGCGCCGCGGGCGGCTGCCCCGGATGCAGCGATTCATGCGACATGCGCCCGCAGTGCCAGAGCTGCAGCAGGATACGGCCACCAGCGGCGTGCACGGCATCTGTGACCAGACGCCAGCCGGCGATCTGCGCATCGGTGAATATGCCGGGCGTCAGGGCATAGCCCTTGGCGATGGGGGAGATGTTGGTGGCCTCGGAGATGATCAGCCCGGCGCTGGCGCGCTGGGCATAGTATTCAGCCATCATCGGCGTCGGCACGTCGCCGGGCTGGGCGGCGCGGGAACGGGTCAGCGGCGCCAGCACGATACGGTTCGGCAGGCTCAGCTCGCCCACCTGGAGGGGTGAAAACATGGGGTCTGATGCTGGTGTGTGGGACATGGTGAATGACCTTTCTTGTGTCTATGAGGCAGATACTGTATGCCAAGGGAGACGCTTGCCGGGCGCAACGCCCGGCCATATGCCGCTTCACAGGGGGGCATTTGTGTCCTTCGATAGCGGCAGGTTGACATCGAACAGCCGCGCGCGGATCTGTGTGACCCCTAGCCCGTTCAGTCGTGCGGTATGTTTTTCAAGGTAGGCCTGAGCGCTTGCTGGGTCCTGGAACAGATAGATACCCCCGGCCTGCTGTTCTTGCGCATTCTCGGTCCAGATCTTCCAGATCAGTCCGGGCTCTTCGGCGATGGAGGCCGCCAGTTCTGCCAGTTGCGCCGTCATGGCATCGCCAAAGGGCCCCTGAAAGGGAAAATCGATCTGCAGCAGTGTTGTCATGATTCAGTCCTCTTGTACCCATTTGCAATGCAGTGCAATCGCATCACGGATTGCTAATATCGGGGGAATTTGAGAATCACGCCTCATGAGGATACTCCAGTTGGCAAGAGGGGCCTTGATCATCGCGCCGGCCGGTAGCCGGGAGGGTGGACAGGCCGGTAGGGTAATGGAATGGTCCGCCCCGCTCCTCCAACGCGCCCAGAGCGGGCACAATGAGCGATGGACTTGAAGCATCGTCAACCGAGGTAGCGGAGCAGACCAATGACAGAGCGTAGCAAAGAACAGCCGATCACGTTCGTTG
>NZ_VWXX01000031.1 GCF_008632335.1 Thiohalocapsa marina | reverse complement strand
CGCCACAGGCCACAACGGCGGATGCGCTTCGCTTATCCGCCCTACAGTGTTCACCTTGTTTTGGGCGCGTTCCTAATCGACTTCTGCCTCGCCTGGCACGGTCTGCTAACCGAGCAGTTGGAGGATCCGTACCAGTTGCCGCCCGGCGTGACGCTGATGGTGCCCTGACGTTGGTTACCGGAAGGGCTTGCGCTTGATGCGGCCCTGCCGCGTCGGCGGGTCCTGCTCCAGCGCCGGCAGTTCGGTCTGCGACAGCAGCAGCTTCTCGGCCTGGCGCTGCTCGCGCGCCCGGGTCAGGCGCTCCTGGCGAGCGCGCACGCCATAACCCAGGGCAGCGCCGCCGGCCGCGGAGATGGTCAACAACCCCAGCGTCATGAACTGAGCCAGCATCATGGTCACGCCGACACCCAGCAGGCCGCCCACGGCCGCGCCGGTCTTCAGGGTCGCGCCACCCGACACCCGCTTGCGCTGACGCGCGATCTCCGCCTTGTCCCGCTCCGCCCGCAGACGCAGCTTCTCGCGCTCGCGCTGGTGCCGCTGTTCCTGCCGGGCAACCGTACGGTCCTTGACATTGCCGATGACGGAGTCGAACCAGAGCGCCACCAGGACCCCGAGGGTCACCGCCACGGACCCGAACAGCAGCGCGGTCTGCTGCAGATCGGTCTTCAGCGCGGTGTAGGTCAGCAGGGCGGTGGCCGCCTGCAGCAGCAGGATGCCGATGAGGAACTTGAGCAAACCGCCAAGACGAACTCCAATCATGGTGTCATTGCGTCGGCCACGGTGCCGCCGCCCTCCTGCGTGCCGCCCAGAAATGCAATCCAGTCATCCGCCGGCGCCCCGGCCCGGGCGTCGATGGCCGAGGATGGGAAGATCGCGACCAGCCGGTCGCGGAGCGCCATGAGACTCTCCGGCCGACCCAGCAGCTCCGGGGCAATGCGGCGGTCGTAGGCGTCCACCACGCTGTACATGTACTCCGGGCCGACGCTGCCCAGATCGACCACCATGCGCGCCGCATCGGGCGTGCCCGGCAACAGCGACGGTTCCAGTCCGGATACCAGGAACGGACCCCGGCCCGCCCGCAGACGCCGGGCCAGTTCCGGCTGATCGGCTGCATCGAGATAGCCGACCAGGGTCGTCAACAGCTGCGCCGACAGGTCGGCATTGGCGCGTTCGACCAGGCCGGCGTCGCGAACATCGGCATAGACCGGCACCAGGAAGGTGTGCGCCGCCGGGTCCGGCCCCGATCCCGCCACCGACTCCAGACCAGGGCCGCGCGACTCGCCCTCAAGGACATAGGTCTCGATGACCCGCAGCAGCTCGTCACCCCCGTCGACCCCTCGCCCTCGGGCCTGCGCCGCCGGACCGGCGAACAGCACATGGGTGTACAGGCCATAGCCCGGAACAGCTGCCGGCACCGAGGGCTGCAGCGGGCGCGGCGGAAAATGCGCCAGCACCGGCACCCGCTGCTCGCCGACGGTCGGCTTTCGCCCTCGCCCCGTCAACTCCCCGCGCCCGGCACCGCGACGGTACTTGGCCAGGCCTTCCGCGGCCGCCAGATCCACCAGCACCGCGGACTCGCCGCCGGCGATATCGATGGCCCGCTCCACCACCCAGGGCATGGCCGCCGTCCCGCCCTGGGCAACCAGTTCGCGCACGACCCGTTCCAGCCGGCCGCAGTTACCCCACAGCAGGGCCTCGGTGGCCTCGCCGGGATGCACCCCCCGGGCCTGGAGTTCCGCCACCAGTGCTGACAGTTGATCCTCGTCGAATGTCCGCGCCGCACAGCGCACCGCCACGGCCATCCGCAGCCGGTCGCCGGCGCTGTAGGCGATTCCGGGGTTGGCCGCCGACGTTCTTTGCGCGGAGGTGGGCGCCGGGATCGGTGTCGGCGTCTGCACGCGCCCGGGTGCATCGACGCGATACAGATCAGGCGGCCGCGCGGATCCCGCACAAGCACTCAGACCCGCCGCGACGATCAACGCTGAAGCTGTGACGGACGGTCTTGTTCGCATGGCGCCTGACGAGGGAAGGAATGAGGATGCATGCGGAGCCTTTCGCCGCTTGAGCCGCGCAACCGCACGTTCACGGCCTGCTCCGATGCCCGGCCCTGAGTATACTCAACCCCCACCCCTTTTTCAGAGACCCTGCGACCACCCGAGGGTGACACCATGCAGAGCGACCACAAACCCTTCTACCCGGCCAGCGAGGAGAACAAGGCACCCATCCTCGCCGTGCTCGAACCCCTGTTTGCAACCGTGGGCCAGGTGCTTGAGGTGGGCAGCGGCAGCGGCCAGCATGCAGTGCATTTTGCCGCCGCCATGCCCCATCTCGTCTGGCAATGCAGCGATGTGGACGATGCCCTGCCCGGCATCCGGCTTTGGTTGCAGGAGGCCAATCTGCCGAACCTGCCGGCGCCACTGTCGCTGGACGTGGACGGCCCCTGGCCGGCGACGACCTTCGACGCCGCCTACAGCGCCAACACCGCACATATCCTGTCGCTGCCGCAGATGGAGCGCCTGTTTCTCGGCCTCGGCCGACTGCTGCCCGCGGGGGCGCCGTTCGCGCTCTACGGCCCGTTCAGCGACGGCGGCGTCCACACCAGCGACAGCAACGCCCGTTTCGACCGCATGCTGCGCCAGCAAGATCCCGCCAGCGGCGTGCGCGACCTGGACGACCTGCGGCGCTTCGCCGATGCCGCCGGGCTGGTGCTGGAGCAAGACATCGCCATGCCGGTGAACAACCGGACCCTGGTCTGGCGGCGGCGCTGAGCCATGGCCGGCAAGAAAGAACCGGTGACCCAGGCGGTGCGGGTCCTGCGCGCGCAAGGCATTGCCTTCCAGGGGTATCCGTACGACTACAACGGCGGCGGCACAGCGGAGTTTGCCGCCCAGTTGGGTGTGGACGAACACCAGGTGATCAAGACCCTGATCATGGAGGACGAGCAGGCCCGCCCACTGATCGTGCTGATGCATGGCGATCGCGAAGTGGCCACCGGCAAGCTGGCAAAACAGATTGGCGCAAAACGCATCCGCCCCTGCGAACCCAAGGTGGCGGACAGACACTCCGGCTACCAGGTGGGCGGTACCTCGCCCTTCGGCACCCGCAGGCCGATGCCGGTCTATTGCGAGCGGTCCATCGCCGGGCTCGATCGGATCTACATCAACGGCGGCAAGCGCGGTTACATCATCGCCATCGCCATGGATGACCTGCAACGCGTGCTGCAGCCCACGCTGGTGGATGCCGCCCAGTGACCGACGGCGGCTGCGCCGCGACCATCAGTTTTCGGCGACGGCTTGCGTGGATTGGGTGTCAGATCTCCGGCGCCGCAGCGCGCTCGGCCAGGGTGCGCGGCCGACGCGGCCAGCCGATGCGGAACCGCCGCAGATCCCCCGGCCGGATCGACCAGCGCCGGCCGTCGCAGACATCGAGCTCGATGCGCGCCAGGCGCCCCGCCCGCATTGCCGCAAGCGCCGGCTGCAGTGCCCTGTCCAGGGCCTCTGCCGCCTGCGCCCAGGCGGCCTCATCTTGGGCCAGCAGCGCCTCCTGCAGGCCCTGCCAGATCGCCAGCACGCGCCCGGGCGCCTCCGCCGGATCCAGCAGCTTGGCCAGTTCCCCCACCTCTACCAGTCCCGGCCCATCGTCACCGCGAAGCGGGATCCCGGCGGCAAGGGCCAGCCCCCGCGCCAGCGGCATGTCCCCCAGCACGCGATCCGGCGGATCCGCCGCCGTCGGCGGCCGCCAGAGGCCGCCGCCCCAGGTCCAGAGGCCGTTCACCGCCGGTTGGCCCGCTGCCTCCCGACGCCGATTCACCGGCGACTGGAACAGCAGCATCTGCGCCTCGTTCATCAGGCTCGCCCAGCGGGGTGCATCCGCGCCGACGGGCAGGAAGCCGTCGATGTGCTGCCCGATCACCGCCGCCAGCGGTTGCGTCTGCAGCGCCGGCGCCGAGTCGCAACGCAGATACCAGCGGGATGCGGCAGGTGCCACCAGCCACAGACCATCCGCAGCGAAATGCGCATTGAACGCCGCCACCAGGGCAGCCGCCTCGTCCTGGCCGATGACCAGATGCCGGGCATCGAACAGCCGCAACAGGTCTCGGTCCGGTCGCAGATGCACCGGATCGGCGTGCATCCAGAACCCGGCGCGATCCCATTCGGGATCGTCCGCCGCCAGACAATAGGGTGCGCTCGCATCGACCCCGAAGCGCTCCAACAAGGCCGCCGTGAGATCCCCGCCCAGGGAGTCCGTCGGCCGCCCCCGGGCCAGCAGCCGGTCAAGCACCGGCGTCTTCGGCGGCGCCTGGGGTGACGGCGGTACCGGGCCCAGCAGGCCCGGTACCAGCAGTTCGAGGACGGTGGTGTCGTTTCCGGCAGACTTCATTGACGATTCCCGTCGCTCAAGCAAGGCAATCCTCAAAGTTCCCGCGTCGCCAGGAAGCGGACCTCCGGCCAGCGCTCTTCGGTCAATTGCAGATTGACCCGGGTCGGCGCCAGGTAGACCAGCTGCTCGTCGCCATCCAGGGCCAGGTTCTCGTAGGCCTTCTCCTTGAAGCGGGCGAGCATCTTCGCATCGTCGCAACGCACCCAGCGGGCAGTGTGCACGCTCACCGGCTCCACCACCGCCTCGACGCCGTATTCGTCCTTGAGGCGGTAGGCGGCCACATCAAACTGCAGGATGCCCACGGCGCCCAGGATGATGTCGTTGTTCTTCAGCGGCCGAAACACCTGGGTGGCGCCCTCCTCGCACAGCTGCACAACCCCCTTCTGCAGCGCCTTGGTCTTCAGCGGATCCTTCAGCACCACCCGGCGGAACAGCTCCGGCGCGAAATACGGCACCCCCTCGTACTTCAGGTGCTCGCCCTCGGTAAAGGTGTCGCCGATCTGGATGGTGCCGTGGTTGTGCAGGCCGATGATGTCACCGGGCCAGGCCTCGTCCACGCGCTTGCGCTCATCGGCCTGGAAGGTGATGGCGTTGGCCACCTGCACCGTCTTGCCGATGCGCACATGGCGCATCTTCATGCCCTGCTTGTAACTGCCGGAACAGACCCGCAGAAAGGCCACCCGATCTCGGTGCGCCGGATCCATGTTGGCCTGGATCTTGAACACGAAGCCGGTGAACTTGTCCTCGCCGGGCTCAACCACCCGCTCATGGGTCGCGCGGGCTCGCGGCGGCGGCGCATAGTCGACGAAGGCGTCGAGCAGTTCCTTGACGCCGAAATTGTTGATCGCCGAACCGAAGAAGACAGGGGTCTGCAAGCCGGCCCGATAGGCGTCCAGATCCAGCGGGTGACTCGCACCCTGCACCAGATCCATTTCATCGCGCAATTCCGCGGCCTGGTCCTCCAGCAATTCGTCCATGCGCGGGTTGTCGATGCCCTCGATGACCTCACCGGTCTGGATCCGGCCACCATGGGTCGCGCTGAACAGGTGGGTACGGTCATGGCGCAGGTCGTAGACACCACGAAAGCGCTTGCCCATGCCGATGGGCCAGGTCACGGGGGCGCACTGGATCTGCAGCACCTGCTCGATCTCGTCCAGGATCTCGATGGCGTCGCGGCCCTCGCGGTCGAGCTTGTTGACGAAGGTCAGGATCGGCGTGTCGCGCAACCGGCAGACATCCATCAGCTTGATGGTGCGGTCTTCAACGCCCTTGGCCGCGTCGATGACCATCAGCGCCGAGTCCACAGCGGTCAGGGTGCGGTAGGTGTCCTCGGAGAAGTCCTCGTGGCCCGGCGTGTCCAGCAGATTGACGACGGACTCGCCATACGGAAACTGCATCACCGACGAGGTCACCGAGATGCCTCGCTGCTTTTCCAGTTCCATCCAGTCGGAGGTGGCATGACGCGCCGCCTTGCGCCCCTTGACCGTGCCCGCCATCTGGATGGCGCCACCGAACAGCAGCAGTTTTTCCGTCAGCGTGGTCTTGCCCGCGTCGGGGTGGGAGATGATGGCGAAGGTGCGGCGCTTGGCAAGCTGCTCGGCGAGGTGAGACATGGCGTCCTGGATGGCATCAAGGCTGAGAAAAGCCGGTCATCATAGCGGTTGAGCGGCCCAGCATGCCACCGGCATACAGGCTGTCCGTCCAAACCAAAGATGCCTAGTACAAGACGGTCACGGACATGCCGATAGGTTCAACGTCATCTCAGGTGCCGTGGGTCTTTTGCCGGGCGATGTCTCGCGCACTCTGGATGGCCTCGCGCGGCGGACTCGGCCAAAGGCCGTTCGGGTTCAGCGCGTTCGGACCGAATCCGGCTCGATCGTCCGCGGGTTCCAGGGATCCGTCCTGCTTCACCAGGAACAACCCCTCGGTGCCGGCCGCATCACTGCGCACGATGATGCGCGCCACTGCTGACTCTTCGCCGTATTCCACCCGGTACAGATACAGGTGCCCGCGTTTCTTCAATTGGTACAATGCCGTGCTCCTATGGTCGCCGACCACGTTGCTGAAGTATAGGCGCTGGGCTCAGTTTACGTTGTGCCGTACGACCATGGCGGCCTACCATCCGAGGCCTGATGACGCTTCGCCGTGTCGACCTGGCCGGATCACCGCGACAGCACCGGGCGGTAGCGCAGCCCATGTGCACCGCCGCTGATCTCCGTCGGCCCCATGAACAGCGTGCCAGATGACCCGGCAGTGCCGGTGGCAGGCGCGGTCTGAACGGACCGGCGTTGCAGACCCGGCGAGGTCAACGCCAGCAGTTGCGATAGGCTGCGAAACTCCTCGTCGCTGGAAGGCGCCGCGAGGGTGGTGAGATCGACACTGTGCTGCAGGTCCGACAGCACCATCAGCATGGCGCTGTAGTCGGCAAACAGCAGCACACGGCCCTCCTCGCCCGGCCAGTAGCCGTCGAGACGGCCGTCGAAGTCCATCTGCCCGCCGGCCTGATCCATGCGGTACTGGGCAATGATCCGGCCGCTGGCGGCATAGGCGTCGATGAGCGCATCACGCTCGGCCTGGGACGAACTCGCCAGGGTCTCGGAACAGAACTGATCGGCCAGATCCGACATACGATGCTCCTGCATTGTGAACCGCGGGATGAGGGTCTTCACGCCGGACCGGGAACCGGCGTCACGACCCGGGCGATATGGGGAGAATGGGCATGACTGCCTGCCGTGACAACTGGGGCGACAATATACCCGACACGCCCCCCCGTCCAGCCGGCTGGCGGGCAGGGGGCCGGTTTCGGCTACGGCGGCAAACCACCAGACGGCCGCGGCCTGCATCCAGCTGGCTGCTGCGCTGCCTACTGCTGTCGGCGCCACTGTTGATGCCGGCGGCAGCGTCCACGCCCCAGCCGACGACGGACGCCCGCGCCGACTTTCTGGCCGCAGAGCAGGCGCTGGCGGATGGCGACCACGCCCGATTCGACACCCTGCTCGCCGGCCTGACCGAGCATCCGCTGCTGCCTTACCTGCAGCTGTCCGACCTGCTGGCGCGGCTGGATCGCGCGGCCGAGGCCGAAGCCGGAGCTGAATTCGGGGCCGAAGTCGAGGCCTTCCTGTCGCGTTGGCAGGGCACAGCACCCGGCGAACGGCTGCGCCTGCAGTGGCTCAAGCGCCTGGCGCGGGAGGGGCGCTGGCAGGGGTACATCGACGCCTATGTAGACAACGGCTCCGAGACCCGCGCCTGCCTCTACCGCCGGGCCTTGCTGGCCACGGGCCGGGCCGAGGCCGCCTTCGACGGGCTTGATGCGCTCTACCTCACCGGCAAGGACCTGCCGACGGCCTGCGATCCGCTGTTTGCCGCCTGGTCCGCGGCCGGCAAGCTCGCTCCGGAACTGGTCTGGCAGCGCATTCAGCTGACCCTCGAGCGCGACAATGTCGGCACGGCGCGTTTTCAGCAGCGCTATCTGCCCGCAGCCCAGCGGCCCTGGCTCGACAGCCTGCTCCTTGTCCATGCGCAGCCACAGCAGATCGCAGCGCTGAGCCTGCCGGACGCTGCAGAGCAGCGCGCAGCCATCCTGGCCCACGGCATCGAGCGGCTCGCCCGGCAGGATCCGGCCCTGGCCATCGCCGTTTCGCAGCCGTGGCTCGACACCGCCTCCACGTCTACGCCCCGGCCCACACAGGTCGCCGCCGATCCACCCCCGAACCGGATCCAGATCCCGCCGCAGGCGCAGGAGCGCGTCCATCTGGCCATCGGCGTGGCGCTGGCGAATGCCGACGACCCCGCGGCGCTACGCTATCTGCAGCGCCTGCATCCGCGCCCGGACAACCTGGATCGCCAGCTGAGGCGCCTGCGGGCGGCCCTGCGCCTGGAGGCCTGGCCCGAACTGGCGGCCTGGGTCGCGCAGCTGCCGCCCGACGCCGATGACGAGGGCGAGTGGCACTACTGGCGCGGCCGGGCGCTGAGCGAACTCGGCGACACGGCAGCGGCGGATCAGGCCTTCGAACGCGCCGCGTCCGCACGCAGCCTATGGGGCTTCCTGGCGGCAGAGCGGGTCGGCCATGCACCGGCCATCGCACATCGGCCGGCGCCCGTCGACCCGGCCTTGCTGGACGCGTTGCTTGCCTCGCCCACGGCCGCGCGCATCGCCGAGCTGCAGCGGCTCGGACGCGATGCGGACGTGGCCCGCGAATGGCGCGAACTCACCCGCCCGATGACCACCCAGGCGTTGATCACCGCCGCGGCCTTCGCGGACCGCCTCGGCCTGGTGACCGAATCCATCTTCACCCTAGCCCGTGCCGGCTACTGGGACGACATGGATCTGCGCTTTCCGCTGCCGCAGCAGCGGCTGGTCGAAGTGGTTGCTCGGCAACAGGGGCTGCCGCCGGACTGGCTCCATGCGGTCATGCGCCAGGAGAGCGCCTTCGATGCGGACATCGCATCACCCGCCGGCGCCGTCGGACTCATGCAGCTCATGCCCGCCACCGCGCGGGAGATGGCGCGCAACGCCGGTCTGGCGGCACCATCGCACCAGGACCTGACCGATCCGGTGCTGAACGTCGCCCTGGGCGCCCGCTATCTGGCGGCCATGCGCGCGCGCTTCGGCGGCAACACCCTGCTGGCCACCGCCGCCTACAACGCCGGACCCAACGCCGTTCGGCGCTGGCTGCCGTCTGAGCCCATGGCGGCGGATCTGTGGTTGACACGGATCCCCTATCGCGAGACCCGCGACTACGTCCGGCGCGTGCTCACCTATCGCGTCATCTACGCCCACCGGCTCGGCCAGACCGACTTCAGCCTGGATGCGCTGCTGTCGCCGGTGGCCTGCCTGGAGACCGAACGGTTTTGTTATGCTGACGAGTCTTGATCCGTGCCCCAAGCGGGCCTGACGGTGTCACAGCCGAGCCGGGCTGCTCTCCCCGGCACGCCCTCACCCATCCCAGCGCAATCGTCCTCCATGTCCACCACCATGCACTCCGGTCGCCCCGAACCCTCCTGTCGACACAGCACAGGGCGCGTCCCGCCACCGCCAGACCGGCTGCCGGCCCTGTTACGGGTCCTGCTGCCTGGTCTGCTGCCCGGTCTGCTGCTGGCGCTGCTGCTGCCCCTGCTCACCGCGCCGTCGGCGGCACAGGCCGACGACGGCAGCCCCCGCGCCACCATGGCCGATGCCATGGCGCGGATGATGGAGGCCATGGGCTTTCTCGACGACGCCGGAGACCGGGTCGCCGCCATGAGCGGCCTGGGCGCCGGAGCCATGCCCGGCATGGCCCAGGGCATGATGCCCGGTCTAGGACAGATGGGGCAGACCCCGTTCGGCTTTAATCCCTGGATGCCCGGCGCCATCCCCAATACTATCGCCGGTGCGTCCGATGCCCTTCCAAGTGCCATGAAGCCGGCCGCAGGCACGGCCATGCAGGACATGATGGAGCAGCTGCCCGGCGCCGGATCGATGCTGGACTCCATGTCGCAGATGATGCCGCAACTGCCCCAGGGCGCCGGCTGGCAGCACACGACGCTGGACGGGCTCTGGGAGGGACGCCTGGGCGGGCTGCTCATCGTGCAGGCGCACCGGTTCCGGCTCTACGCGCCCCACGGCGGCTTCGTGGACGGCTTGATTCAGCAACGGGGCGAGCGTGTCGTGCTCTACGACCCCAGCACCGACATCGCCCGGCCCTACGACATGGCCCAGCATCAAGGACGCCTGGTGCTGCGCGACCCCCAGGGACAGGTCTTTCTGTATCGACGCCTGTGGCTGGAGGAACTGGACCGCGCGGTCGCGCCTTCGTCGGGCCAGCCACCGGCATCGGCCCGATAGCACGGCGATCCCCGCCCGACCATCGCCCCGGCAATCAGCCCACCAGCAGCCGCAGCCCCACCCCGAGCAGCAGGACCCCAAAGAAGCGCTTCAGCGTCGCGGTGGGCAAGCGGTGCGCAAGCCGGGCGCCCACGGTGGCCATGGGCACGCTGGCCAGCATGATGGCCAGCGCCGCCGGCCAGTAGATGAAGCCGACGCTCAGCGTCGGCAGCGCGTCGCGGCCCAGGCCACCGAGCATGAAGCCGATGCTGCCCGCAATGGCCAGCGGAACGCCGCAGGCGCTGGATGTGGCCACCGCGCGCTGGATGGCGACGCCGTGGCGGGCCAGAAAGGGCACGATCAGGATGCCGCCACCGATGCCCACCAGCGCCGACAGGGCGCCGATTCCCGAGGCCGCCGCGCCGATCCTCAGGGTGGACGGCAGCGGGCGCATGGCCGTGACGGTGGTGGCGAACAGCATGCGCACGCCGTTGTAGAGCAGAAACAGGGCAAACAGGCGCTGCAGCCAGATGGCCGGCAGCCAGGGGGCGAAGCTGGCCCCCAGTGCGGCGCCGATCAGCAGACCGGGCACCAGGCTGGCGAACATCGGCCATTGCACCGCACCGCGACGGTGGTGCGTCCAGGCGGATGCACTGCCGCTGCCCACCACCGTGGCCAGCGACGTGGCCACCGCCAGATGCGGGATCCAGTCGGCCGTCATGCCGTGGGCCTCGCCCATGCCGGTGAACAGCAGGATCAGCGCCGGCACGATGATGGCGCCACCGCCGATGCCGAACAGACCGGCCAGCAGGCCGGCGATCACACCGATGAGCACGAAGGCAATGAGATAGAAGCTGTCCAAACGCGGTAACTCACTCGGTAAGATGGCAAACAAACACGGCGGACCAATCGGGCATAATAGGCCAGCTTTCTATCCGTGACATCACGCTCGCATGGTCCGTGCCGGCCCGGCCGATGCCAGGATCAGCGCCAAGGTCAGCGCCAGGCTCAGCGCCAGCATCGGTACCAGACCGCGACGGATGTCTGCCAACATTCTGCAGATCGAGCGACATCATGAAGCAACAGTCAGCCTGCATCCTTGGGGGCACCGGCTTTGTCGGGCGACACCTGTTCCGGCACCTGAACAGTGCAGGGTATCACTGCATCGTGCCGACGCGCAGGCCCCACCGGCACCGCGACCTGGCGCTCTACCCGGGCGTGGACCTGCACCCGCTGGACAGCCTGGGCCGCGAGGGGCTGGGCGCCTGCTTCGAGCACTGCGACCTGGTCATCAACCTGGTGGGCATCCTCAACGAGGCCGGCAGCACCAGCTTTCGGCGCGCCCACGTCGAGCTGGTGCGCACGATCCTGGCCGCCATGCAGGACGCCGGGGTATCGCGACTGCTGCACATGAGCGCGCTGAACGCGGACGCGGCCCAGGGTCGCAGCGCCTACCTGCGCTCGAAGGGCGAAGGCGAGGATCTTGCCCATGCCGCCGGCGACGGCCCGGCGGATGGCGGCCTGGCGGTGACCAGTTTCCGACCGTCGGTGATCTTCGGCCAGGGCGACAGCTTCTTCAACCGCTTTGCCGACCTGTTGCAACTGGCACCGGGGGTGTTTCCGCTGGCCTGCCCGGAGGCGCGTTTCGCGCCGGTCTGGGTCGGCGACGTGGCCGAGGCGATGGTGCGCAGCATCCAGCGTGAAGACACCATCGGTCGCCGGTTTGACCTGTGCGGCCCCCGGGTGCTGACGCTGGAGGCCCTGGTGGAATACACCGCCCAGCGCATCGGCAAACGGGTCTTGCTGGCAGGCCTCAACGACTGGGGCTCACGCACCCAGGCGCGGCTGTTCGAAAGGCTCCCCGGCAAGCCGTTCACCCGCGACAACTACCTGTCGATGCAGACACCCAGCGTCTGCGGCGAGCGCAACGGCCTGCTGGAACTGGGCATCCATCCCACCGACATCGAGACCGTGGTACCGCTCTATCTGGGGGCCCAAAACTAACACCGAGGGCCGAAGCCGAGGCCTGATGCCGGGGCCAAATACCTGGGCCGGAATCGACGACTCAGGCCAAGGGCCCGGCCCACAGGCGGTCGCTCAGGTCCCGCAATGCGAAGCCCCGCCACTGGCCGGCCGGGGGCGCCAGGTGCCGGGTCAGCGCCAGCACCTGAAAGCGCTCGCCCATGGCCGATGGCAGCAACAGCTGTTTCACGCCGGCGGTGAGGTCGAGCAAGGCCATGGGATCGTCGGCGAACTCGGCCATCAGGTCGTCGATGCCACAGCCGAGCAGAAAGTTCGCCTGGCTGGTGTAGCCCGCCAGCGTCAGCCCGGCCTGGGTGCCGGCGCGGGCCACGGCAGTGAAATCCACATGGGCGGTGATGTCCTGCAGCCCGATGTTGGCAAAGGGATCGTCATGGGCCTGGTGCCGGTAATGGCACATCAGGGTGCCGCAACGCCGCTCCGGCAGATAGTATTCGGCCTGCGGATAGCCATAGTCGATCAACAGCGCCATGCCGGCCTCGAGCCGCGCCGACAGGGCCTGGATCCAGGGGGCAGCGCGCAGGTTGACCTCGGAACAGTAACCAGTAGACATGGCCAGCCCCGCCGCCTGCAACGCGCGCACGGCGGGCGCCAGCGGCGCTGACACGGGCTCGGCGGCGCGCTCGCGAAAACCGTCGCCGTCGGCCTCCACCAGCACCTCCTGCACGCCGCCATCGGCGCCGATGCAGAACCGGTGCACCGGCATGGCGTCGATGACCTCGTTGGCCAGGACCAGGCCACGCAGGCGCTGTGGCAAGGTCTCGATCCAGCGCACCCGGGGCAGCAGTTCCGGGATGCGCTGCGCCAGCAGGTGCCGCTGACGCTGGGCCAGATCCGGGCTGGGCTCCAGGATCAGATACTGCTCCGGCAAGGTCCGCAGGCGGGCCAGCGCTGGCAGCAGCTCCGCGGCCAGGGCGCCGGAACCGGCGCCGAACTCCAGGACATCGCCGCCACCGAGGGCGACCAGCACCTCGCTGCATTGCGCGGCGAGGCATCGCCCGAACAGCGGCGACAGCTCCGGGGCGGTGACAAAGTCGCCCGCCGGCCCCAGTTTCGGGGCACCGGCCACATAGTAGCCAAGCCCCGGGGCATACAGGGCCAGGTCCATGAAGCGATCGAACGGCATGGCCCCGCCGGCAGCGGCGATCGCCTCGCGGATCAGTCGCGCCAGACGCTGGCCATGTGCTTGTGCGTCGGTGTCGGTGTCGGTGTCGGTGTCGGTGTCGGTGTCGGTATTCATGCTGCGCCGTATGACAGGATGCGGGCCGTCGATTAGGTCGCAGTCTACAACAACCTCAGGAGAATCCCTTGAACCCAGCCCAGACCAGCGAGCCGAACACGGACCTGCGGGGCAAGGTCGCCCTGATCACCGGCGGCGCCCAGCGCATCGGCGGTCAGATCGCCCGGCTGCTGCACGCCGAGGGGGCCGACATCGTGCTGCATTACCGGCGCTCCGCGGCGGCGGCGCAGGCACTGGCTGCGGACCTGAACAGCCTCAGGGCCGACTCCGTTCGCACCGTGCAGGCGGACCTGCTGGATGACGATGCGCCGGCGCACCTGATGCAGGCGGTCAGCGCCTTCCGCGGGCGGCTGGACATCCTGGTGAACAACGCGTCAAGCTTCTACCCGACGCCGCTGGACCAGGCCACCCAGGCCCACTGGCACGAGCTCATGGGCGCCAACCTCAAGGCGCCGTTCTTCCTGGCGCAGGCGGCGGCGTCGCTGCTGCGGGCGGCGGGTGGCTGCATCATCAATCTGGTGGACATCCATGCCGAACGGCCGCTGACCGACCACCCGATCTACTCCATGGCCAAGGCCGGCAATGCCATGATGGTCAAGGCCCTGGCCGGGGAACTGGGGCCGGAGGTCCGCGTCAACGGCGTCGCCCCCGGCGCCATCCTGTGGCCGGAACAGGGGCTGTCCGACGACGCCCGACGCGAGATCCTGGCGCGCACCGCCCTCGGCCGGGCCGGCTCACCGGCGGACATCGCCCGCACCCTGCTGTTTCTGGTGCGCGACGCCCCCTACATCACCGGACAGATCATCGCCGTGGACGGCGGGCGCACCATCCAGCAGTGAACCGGGCCCCGGTTCACCGCGCCGCCGATACGGCCGACTTCAAACCCGCGAAAACGGAGACAAGCGGAATGAGCGAACAGCACAAGGCACTCCTGCACCGAGGCGACGCACGCACCTCGCCCTATCCGGTCAGCCGGCTGGCGCCGGCCTTTCACGCCCCCGAACTGGCAGAGGAACTGGCCCGCGCGGAATCCATGCTGAGCGCGCGCACGTCCGCCAAGTTGCGCGTGATCGCAGACCAGATCAAGGCGTTGCAGAGCGAGGCACGCAAGGTGCTCGACGAGGCCCATGACGAACAGGCACTGACCCGCGCGCAGTGCGCCTTCAAGCGCATTCCCGGGAAGATCTATCACCTGTATCGCAAGCCGGACGGCAGCACCTTCTTCTCGATGCTGTCGCCGCAGGATTGGAATGACGCCCCGCCCGACACCTTCGCCGGCTCCTTCCGGCTGGAGACGGACTACTCCTGGACCCCGGCGGAACAGCTCGATCGGCCGGACGATACCGGCGAGCTGGTGAGCGACCTGCTGCGCATCGGCGGCCTGCCCGCCGACAGCTGATGCCAGCGCCACAGGCTCACGCCGGCTGGAACTGCCAGCGCGCGCGTCGCAAAGGCCCGGTCTGGCGTTGCATCAGGCGCCACAGCTCGGCGTAGCACCGGCCATCCAGCGGATGTCGCTCCGCCGGCGCCACCGCCGCTAGCGGACCAAGCACGAAGGCATAGTCCAGGATCTCCCTTCGGGGCAGCGCGTAGCCGTCGATGATGCCGACGGCATCGCCCCGGGTGAGCAGATCCAGGTCCAGGGTGCGGGGGGCGAACTTGTCGACTCCGCGCACGCGCCCCTGGGCATCCTCGATGGCGCGCAGGCGCTCAACGATCTGACCCACCGGCAGGGCCGTGTCGATGCCGACCACCAGGTTCAGGAAGGGATCACCGCGAAAGCCCACCGCCTCGGTCTCGTAGGCCGGCGATACCGTCAGCGGGCCGAAGGCCGCCCGCAGGGCCTGCAGGCCGGCGCGGATGGACGACTCCCGCGCCTGGTTGCTGCCGACACTGATCCAGCAGCGCTGGGTCCGCTGCACCCGGGGCCCCAGGACCCCGCCGACACGGCAGGGCTCAGTCGCGCCGGCCACGTTCGATGATGACACCGACACCCTCGGCACCGGACACCGCCCCGATCTTGTTCAGGCTGAGGCGCACCCAGGGCACCCCAAACTCCTCACGGATGATGGCCGCGCAGCGCTCCGCCAGGGTCTCCACCAGCCCGAACCGGGCCTCCCCCACGAACGCCTTCAGCCGTTTCGACACCGCCTTGTAGTCCAGCGCGTCCTCGATGCGATCGGTGGCGGCGCCCCGGGCCACGTCGCAGCCCATCTCGATGTCGAGGATCACCGGCTGCTTGACCTGCTGCTCCCATTCGTAGATGCCGATCACGGTCTCGATGCGCAGTCCGCGCACGAATACGATGTCCATCAGGGTGTCGTCTCCACACTTGGGCAACCCGCGAAATCCGAACGCGCGTTCAGAATTGAAAACTTTGGCAATAGAAAATGGTGGCGGCAACCGACCACTTTGCAAGTCCGTGGGTCGCCGACACGCTTTGCTCCTTGACCGCAGGCGCCACAACCAGTCCAATGTGTCGCCATGGAACTCCTAACCCTGACTGCCGCGAGCCTGATCATCGGCGCCTACCTGCTGGGCTCGGTATCCAGTGCCATCATCGTCTGCCGGCTCATGGGCCTGCCGGATCCCCGCACCCAGGGCTCCAACAACCCCGGCGCGACCAACGTGCTGCGCATCGGCGGTGCCCGGGCGAAACCCGCGGCCGCCATCACGCTGCTGGGCGACAGCATCAAGGGGCTGCTGCCCATGCTGGCGGCCCATGCCCTGGGCGCAGCGCCGGTGGCGCTGGCGGCGACCGGCCTGGCGGCCTTTCTCGGGCACCTGTATCCGGTCTTCTTCGGCTTTCGCGGCGGCAAGGGCGTCGCCACCGCCCTGGGCGTGCAGTTCGGGCTGTACTGGCCCGTGGGCCTGTGTGTCGCGGGCATCTGGCTGTTCGTCGCCAAGGTGCTCCGGATCTCGTCGGCCTCGGCACTGGTGTCCATGGCCCTGGCGCCGTTCATCGTCTGGTGGTTCAGGCCGGACCCGGCGCTGATCCTGATGCAGGTCATCATCACCGTGCTGCTGTTCATCCGCCACAGCAGCAACATCCGCAATCTGCTCAGCGGCGACGAGGGACGGATCGGCACGGACTCCGCCGACAACGGCTGAGGAGGCACTGTTCTATAGGCCTCCTGGCCACAAATCAGCACGCACCGGACGCTCACACCGCCGCCAGGCTGTCCATGGGCCAGCGCGGGCGGGCCGAGAACGCCAGCGGCTCGTGCTGCCCCGCGGCCAGCCGCTGGTAGCCGGCGAAGGCGATCATGGCGCCGTTGTCGGTGCACAGCGCCGGCCGGGGATAGTAGGCGCGGCCGCCCTCGTCCCGCATCATCCGCTCCATGCGCTCGCGCAACCGCCGATTGGCACTGACGCCGCCGGCCAGCACCAGCGTGCCGACGCGCATCTCCCGCACTGCCCGGCGGCACTTGATCACCAGTGTGTCCACCACCGCCTCTTCGAAGGCGCGGGCGACATCCGCGCGGGTCTGTTCCCGGTCGTCGCGGGCGGCCAGTTCCTCGCGCAGCGCGTTGAGCGTGTAGGTCTTCAGCCCGCTGAAGCTGAAATCGAGACCGGGCCGGTCAGTCATCGGCCGCGGAAAGCGATACCGCCCGGGGTCGCCCCGCTCGGCGAGACGGGCCAGTTCCGGCCCCCCGGGATAGGGCAGATCAAGGATCTTGGCGGTCTTGTCGAAGGCCTCGCCGGCGGCGTCGTCGACAGACTCCCCGAGCAGTCGGTAGCGACCCACCGCCTCCACCTCCACCAGCTGGGTATGGCCGCCGGACACCAGCAGCGCCACGAACGGGAAGCTCGGCGCGGGCTCTTCCAGCAGGGGCGCCAGCAGGTGGCCCTCCATGTGATGCACGCCCACCGCCGGCTTCTGCCAGACCCAGGCCAGGCTGCGGCCGACACCGGCCCCCACCAGCAGGGCGCCCACCAGCCCCGGCCCCGCGGTGTAGGCCACGCCGTCGATCTCCCGGGGCCGCACGCCGGCCTGCTCGAGCACCTCCTGCAACAGCGGCAGCAGCTTGCGCACATGGTCCCGCGATGCCAGCTCCGGCACCACGCCGCCATAGGCCGCATGCAGTTCGATCTGGCTGTAGACCGCCTGCCCGATCAGACCGCGGTCGCTGTCGTACAGGGCGACGCCGGTCTCGTCGCACGAGGTTTCGATTCCGAGAACGCGCATCGGGCTTCTCCAGTTGACGTGTGTGGCGGTTGCATCGGCGCTGTTGCCGACTCTATAATGCGGGATTGTCTGTATTCCATCGTCCCAGCCGATCCGCAACGTCGGTACTACGCAACATCCAAGGATTCTACATGCCAAGCGTTCGCGTCAAAGAGAACGAGCCGTTCGAAGTCGCTCTGCGTCGATTCAAGCGCTCCTGTGAGAAGGCCGGCGTGCTCGCCGAAGTCCGCCGCCGCGAGTTCTACGAGAAGCCCACCTCCGAGCGCAAGCGGAAGAAAGCCGCCGCCGTGAAGCGTCATCACAAGAAGCTCTCTCGCGAGGCGCGTCGCTGGGAACGCCCATTCTAGCCCGCTGCAGATCACTGCCCGCATCCGTCGGGCGACGGCCAGAGTGAGCGCCAGATTAGAAGTCAGAGTGACAGCATGCTGAAGCAGCGCCTGCAGGACGATATGAAGGCCGCGATGAAGTCCGGTGACAAGCCCCGCCTGGGCGTGATCCGGCTGATCAACGCAGCAATCAAGCAGCGCGAGGTCGATGAGCGCATCGAGCTCGACGACACCCAGGTGCTGGTGGTGCTGGACAAGATGCTGAAGCAGCGTCGCGACTCCATCGCCCAGTACGAGGCCGCCGGCCGCCAGGACCTGGCGGAACAGGAGCGGTTCGAGGTGGAGATCTGCCAGGGCTACCTGCCTGCGGCCCTGAGCGACGCCGAGATCGCCGGCATGATCGACGATGCGGTCACCGCCACCGGCGCCGCCGCCATGCAGGACATGGGCAAGGTCATGGCCATCCTCAAGCCGCAGATGCAGGGCCGCGCGGACATGGCCGCAGTCAGCAAGCAGGTCAAGGCACGCCTGACCGGCTAGTCACCCATTCCCGCCGGGACGCGCTATGCTGAGCCCAAGGGGCAGGCAGTTGGATCCGCGTCCATGATCGGCCAGGTCACGCCAGATTACCGGGAACGTCTTCTCGCCCGTGTCGATCTCGTCGAGATCGTCGGGCAGCGCGTGCAGTTGCGCAAGTCGGGCAAGGAATACCAGGCCCGCTGTCCGTTCCACAACGAGAAGACGCCCTCCTTCACTGTCAGCGCCGAGAAGCAGTTCTATCACTGCTTCGGCTGCGGCGCCCATGGCAACGCCATCGACTTCCTGCTCGAACACGATCGGCTCAGCTTCCCCGAGGCCATCGAGGAACTGGCGCGGCAGGCGGGCATGGAACTGCCCGACGCCGGCATCGCGATGGAAAAGGGACCCGACCCATCGCCGCTGTACGCTGTACTGGAACAGGCCGCAGACCTGTACCGCCGGCAATTCCGCGAGCATCCGCAGGCGGGCGAGGCCATTGCCTACCTCAAGCGACGCGGACTCAGCGGCGAGATCGCCAGACGCTTCGGCCTGGGCTACGCCCCCGCGGGCTGGAACTTCCTGCGCAGCCACCTGCGCACCCAGCCAGACCACCCGAACGACGACGCAACGCTGGTGGATGCCGGTCTGCTGACCGACCGCGACGGCAAGCGCTATGACCGCTTTCGCCACCGCCTGATGTTTCCCATTCGCGACCGGCGCGGGCGCGTTGTCGGCTTCGGCGGACGGGTACTGGACAACGGCGAGCCCAAATACCTCAACTCTCCGGAAACGGCCGTCTTCCACAAGGGCCGGGAACTCTACGGCCTGTACGAGGCCCAGCAGGCCGAGCGTGCGCCGCCGCGCGTGCTGGTGGTGGAAGGCTACATGGACGTGATCGCGCTGGCCCAGTTCGGCATCCCGTACGCCGTCGCCACCCTGGGCACCGCCACGACCACCGACCATGTGAAACGCCTGCTGCGCGTGGCACCGGAACTGGTGTTCTGCTTCGACGGCGACCGGGCGGGCCGGGCCGCGGCCTGGAAGGCACTGAAGACCGCCCTACCCCTGGCGACGGGTGAACGACCGGTCCGCTTCCTCTTCCTGCCCGACGGCGAGGACCCGGACTCCCTGATCCGCAAGGAGGGCTGCGCTGCCTTCGAGGCGCGCCTGAGCCATGCGGCCCTGCTGTCCGACGTGCTGTTCCAGCATCTGACCGGGCCGCTGGACCTGAACACCGCCGAGGGTCGAGCCGCCCTCGACGCCCAGGCACGCGCGCTGCTCGACGACATGCCCGCCGGTACCTTCCGCGCGCTGCTGGAGGCCCGGCTGGTGGAACTGGTCGGCTTCGACGCCTCCGCTCAGCCGCGGACAACGCCGGCACGGGAGCAGGCGTCACCGCCCGCCTCTCGGACCCGGGCCGACGCGCAGGGGCGCCCCCGACGCCGTCGCCACATGCCGGCCCAGGCCGGCCAGCCGGTGGCCACGACCCCGCTGCGCCGCGCCATCGCCATGCTGCTGCACGACCCAGCCCTGGCCCCCCGCGCCCGCGAACTGCCGGCGGACTGGCAGGAGATCGACAATCCCGGCATCGCGCTGCTGCGGGAACTGCTGGACATGATCGCCGCCGACCCCGAGATCACCCCGGCCGCGCTGCGCGCGCGCTGGGATGGTACCGAGCAGGAGAAAATCATCGCCCGCCTCTCGGATTCCGCGCTCATCGATCATATTCCAGCAGATGGCCGTGCGGCCGAGTTCGTCGGTGCGTTGGCCCGCCTGAACACCGATGCCGCCCAGGAACGTCGGCAGCGCGCCCTGCGTGCGCAACGCCCCGCCTCCTGAGGAGACGCTGATTTTTGGCCATCCTGGCCAGAAATCAGCAGGGCCTCCTGCCCCGCACGGGAAATGCTGAATAAATCAGCGTTTCCCTGAGGGACGGCTTCGATCTGACACGATGGCGTCAAACCATCGTGGGGCAACTGCGGTTGTTGCCAATCGGCCTCAGGGTTATTGCATATGGAAAACTTGTCTATACTTTGATAATTTGGCGAGTTCGCCGGCGGCAGGGCAACCTGGATAGCCCGACATCTCCACGCTTCGTCCAGCAGGTACCCGCATGGATCAACAACAGCAACAGGCTTCGCAGCTCAAGCAACTGATTGCCAAAGGCAAGGAGCAGGGGTTTCTGACTTACAGCGAGGTCAACGACCACCTGCCCGACGGCATCATCGAGCCAGAGCAGATCGAAGACATCGTGCGCATGATCAACGATATGGGGATCACTGTACACGAGACCGCACCAGCCGAAATCGACTCCCTCAGCAACGACTCGGCCGTGGCCGATGACGAAGCCGCCGAGGCCGCCGCCGCGGCGCTGGCGTCCGTCGACAGCGAGTTCGGCCGCACCACCGATCCGGTGCGCATGTACATGCGCGAGATGGGCACGGTGGAACTGCTGACCCGCGAGGGCGAACTGCGCATCGCCAAGCGCATCGAGGAAGGGCTCAATCAGGTGCTCTCCGCGCTGTCCATCTACCCGCGCACCGTGGAGCACCTGCTGGAGATTTTCGACCAGGTGGCCCGCGAGGAGCGACGCCTGACTGACGTGATCTCCGGTTTTGCCGATACCGACGACGAGGTTGCGGTACCCGTGGTCAAGTCCGAGGCCAGCCGCAACGACGATGCCGACAGCGACGAGGATGCCGACGACGACGAGGCAGAGGCGGTGGACACCGGCCCGGATCCCGAGGAAGTGGCCCGCCGCGTCGCCCAGCTGCGAGAGAACTTCGACGCCTTCGTCGCGCTGTTGAAGGAATACGGACGCGACGACACGCGCTCGCGCCAGGCCATGGAGGCGGTGTCGGAGCAGTTCCTGCAGTTCAAGCTGGTGGCCAACATCTTCAACGAGCTGGTTGAACTCCTGCGGCAGACCATCGAGCGGATCCGCGCCCAGGAACGCACCATCATGGGCCTGTGCGTCGACACCGCCGGCATGCCGCGCAAGGACTTCATCGCCTCCTTCCCGGACAACGAGACCAATCCGGACTGGATCACCACCCAGATCGAGGCCGGCAAGCCCTACTCGGCGCGCCTGGCAGAGGTGGAAGCGGACGTGCGCCGGGCGCAGCGCCGGCTGCAGGAGCTGGAGCGCGAGAACGTGCTCACCATCAGCGAGATCAAAGAGACCAACCGCAAAATGTCTATCGGCGAGGCCAAGGCCCGCCGCGCCAAGAAGGAGATGGTCGAGGCCAACCTGCGCCTGGTGATCTCCATCGCCAAGAAGTACACCAACCGCGGGCTGCAGTTCCTGGACCTGATCCAGGAGGGCAACATCGGCCTGATGAAGGCCGTGGACAAGTTCGAATACCGCCGTGGCTACAAATTCTCCACCTACGCCACCTGGTGGATTCGCCAGGCCATCACCCGCTCCATCGCCGATCAGGCACGCACCATCCGCATCCCGGTGCACATGATCGAGACCATCAACAAGCTCAACCGCATCTCGCGGCAAATGATCCAGGAGATGGGCCGCGAAGCGACGCCGGAGGAACTGGCCGAGCGCATGGAGATGCCCGAGGAAAAGGTGCGCAAGGTGCTAAAGATCGCCAAGGAGCCGATCTCCATGGAGACCCCGATCGGCGACGACGAAGACTCGCATCTGGGCGACTTCATCGAGGACGCCGGCGTCATCTCCCCGGTCGACTCTGCCACCGCCGCCGGCCTGCGCGAGTCCACCCAGAACATGCTCGCCAGCCTGACCTCCCGCGAGGCCAAGGTGTTGCGCATGCGCTTCGGCATCGACATGAACACCGACCATACCCTCGAGGAAGTCGGCAAGCAGTTCGATGTCACCCGCGAGCGCATCCGCCAGATCGAGGCCAAGGCCCTGCGCAAGCTACGCCACCCCACCCGGTCGGAAAAGCTGCGCAGTTTCCTCGACTCCGACTGACCCTGCCGATCGACTGCCTGCCGTCCGCAACGCGCCTACCGTTGATCCACGGATAGCGCAGCGACGGCAGAAGTATCTGCCGCATATCGGGCCGCTAGCTCAGCGGTTAGAGCAGAGGACTCATAATCGATTAGTCGAGGCCCGAAGGAAGCGTTAGAATTACCACCTTCGAGGCCTTGGCTTGCGAAGGTAAAATCAGAAAAGGGCCTATAGCTCAGTTGGTTAGAGCAGCCGACTCATAATCGGTAGGTCGCAGGTTCAAGTCCTGCTGGGCCCACCATCTACCGCCAAATTGTCCCAAAGGTACAATTTCGGTACAGTCAGAAACACTGGAACTGTACCGAGGCTCCTATGGCGACACTGGTAAAGACACCCTCCGGCACCTGGAAAGCCGTCATCCGCAAGGTCGGCTTTCCAACCGCAACCAAAACCTTCCGTACCAAACGGAATGCTGAAGACTGGTCACGTCGAACAGAAGACGAGATGGTGCGCGGCGTTTACATCCAACGCGCTCCGGCCGAGCGGATGACAGTCGCCGACGCTCTCAAGCGCTACCTGGCAGAGGTCTCGCCCACCAAGCGACCATCTTCAGCAGCTAGCGACGCCCGGCATTCCAAACCATTGATCCAGCACCTCGGCAAGTACTCTCTGGCCGCCCTAACCCCTGAGATCATCGCCAAGTATCGAGATGACCGACTGGCAGGGCTGGATAGAAAGGACGCCAAGGGAAGACCCGCCCCCAAGCCCCGCTCCCCGAACACGGTCCGCCTCGATCTGGCACTGCTGGGCCACATGTTCAGCACCGCGATCAAGGAATGGGGCATTGGCCTACCAAGCAATCCGGTACAGAACATCCGCCGCCCCGCACCGCCACCCGGTCGCGAACGGCGCCTTAGCCTGGACGAAGAAACACGACTGATGCAGGCAGTCGATGCGCACAGCAACCCAATGCTCGGCTGGATCGTCCGTATCGCCTTGGAAACAGGCATGCGTTCGTCGGAGATCACCACCCTTCGCCGGAGCCAGGTCGATCTGAAACGGCGCATCGTGCGCCTTCTGGAGACCAAGAACACCCTGCCCCGCACCGTTCCCCTGACCAGTGCCGCAGTAGACATATTTCGTCAGGCCCTGGCCAACCCGGTTCGACCCATTGAAACCGATCTGATCTTCTTCGGGGAGCCTGGAAAAGATGGGCAGCGTCGACCCTACAATTTCAACAAGGTCTGGTTGAACACCAAGGAAAGTGTCGGGCTGAAAGACCTACGATTCCACGACCTTCGCCATGAAGCGGTCAGCCGTTTTGTCGAAGGCGGTCTGAGCGACCAACAGGTAGCGGCAATCAGCGGCCACAAGTCCATGCAGATGCTGCGGCGCTACACCCATCTGCGAGCGGAGGACCTGGTAGATGAGCTGGATGCCATCTCGACGCGCAGAGCAGGCAAGCAACAAGACGCCAAAAAGCCAAACTGACGGGTCATCATTACAGCCAGCTAAGCGCAGAGCGCTGCGCTATGTATGTAGTATGTTGTAGTAGCGTACAACATACTACATACATGGCCTTGGCCGATGCCCTCGAATTTAGCCGCTAAAATCCAGCCACCCTGCGGATATTAATGCCAGGTGCTATCGTCACCCGCACCGGCTACCGAAAAATCGTCGGGCTCTGCGGCGTCACCTTGAAACAGCTGTGCGCGTAAACTCTTCGCCACCACCATGCGTTGCTGTTCTGCGCACAACTGCTGCTTCAGCAATTCATTTTGGTTTGTCATCCAAGGTGCCCAATAAACCGTATTCGCAGGTGCTGCCGATCCGCTGCCGAAATACTCAGAAATCCAATCCTTGAGCGAAGTGACCAACCCGTGCCGAGAAAGTATTTCCCGGGTGCCTGGCATCGACATGAGGCCTTCAAGCAAGACCCGCAAAGCAGTTGATTTTATCTGCCCAAGCACATCCCAGGCACGAACAACTCGAATTGCAGTGACAAAACACTCCAGTTCCGAAACGACTGAGCCTGGCTTGCCGCGAAGACACTTGGTTTGAAACGCAAAAACCCTGGCCAAGATCAAGTCCTCGAAGAAAAACTGACTCAACCCACCTTCGGGCCAGTCGCCCCCAGGCATCAAACGATCAGCCATCCTGAAATCTTCGGGCGTTATGCTTCCCCACAAGGCATCCCATAAGGGCACCATCAGCGGGCCGATTTCGTAGACGGAGCGTGCTGCCTGAAACACTTCGCAACTCGCACAGAGAATATCCGCCCTCGGAGAAATATCTCCCCGTCGATAGCGATATATGGTTGCCTGGTCAATATCCTCAAAAGGCATCCAGTCGCACATTTCAGCAGGCGCTCTTTCCCCTGCCAAGAAGTGATACCAGGCAATCGTTTTCATACGTTCGCTTTCATGCCTGGCTGGCCTTCCACGGGTACGACTCAACTTTGTTTTCTTTTGCGTGATATTCGGCATTTCCGCGCCTGTATTCATGACCATGCCTTCCTTTTAATGGTGGTTACCGAAGCCCAGAGAACATTGAACTTACTAGGCGTATTCACAAGGAGCCAACCGATGACCACCGAAGAACAACTGCTTGACCGTTATGGACCGTTGCTCTCACTGACAGAACTTTCAGAGTTACTTAAGCGTAGTCCAGATGGTCTCCGCATAGCGTTGCGAAGTCAAACCGAGTTTGCGCAAAAATGGAACGCTGCCAAACGCAAAGTAGGCCGACGTGTTTATTTCCGTGCAAGTGATGTTGCCGAACTCATCGACGAGGCATGAGGGCAATGATGTGGATGATACTGTCATTGTTCGACGCAAAGTCCGGTCGAATTTTACCACGCTACCCAATGAGCTTATTCGGGACCCCAACCTGTCTTGGAAAGCGCTGGGAATCCTGGTGTTCGTGCTGTCACTGCCTGATAACTTCAGGCTTCGACTGTCGCATCTGTCCAAACAGAAAAAGTCGGGGCGAGACGCGACGCGAACAGGGCTCCAGGAGCTGCAACAAGCAGGCTATCTGCGAATCAAGCGAGAGCGTGGAGAACGAGGCAAGTTCAGTCACACGGCCTGGCTCGTGTCAGACCAGCCCGAGTACCGGGATCATGATTCACCACGTTCGGATTTTCCAACTACGGTAAATCCAACTACGGATAATCCGTATTCGGAAAACCCGACGCTAATAAATAAAAAGGATAAAAAGAACTGAGGTTAGTAAAGACTCAGATTAATAAAACGGCCTGCGCCGTGACGTGAACGCCAGGAGGAAGTGATGGCCCCGCATTCGAAATACGTGATGAAGATAAAACAAGATCGTTTTACCTGCTTCGAAATGGAACGCCCTTCGATATGTCGCACTCACCTGGAGTTAAAACTAAACCAACGATTGCGCGCATACGACGCATCTCAAAATCAACAGAAAACAAAGATCGCTGCAAGATCGCTGTTACATCGCTGTCGAACCGCTATTGCAGTGCTGTTAAACGCAACTACACCGCTGTTTTATCGCTCATTTGCATGAGGCAACTGGAGTTGCGATCCAGCCGCAATGAAATAGCGATGAATTGCCTGGCGCGCATGTGAAAGATTGGATGCTGAGCACAGGGCAGGATGTGTGAAGTTAGCTAACCGTCAAGCCGGTTATCTATCTTCACTGGATTTTATTCACACCCAAGGGTGTTCAACGCTCATCCTGCTCTGCGAGGCATCGGCTACCGCCGAAAGGGTTAAAGAGAGACAGGCAATGATGAAAGAGACGAGCCGCAAACGCCGGCACCATCTTCGGGTTCCGGTACTGCCTGAAGAGAAAATCCAAATCGCACAGCAGGCCAAGCAGGCCGGAATGAGTGTTGCCCGTTATTTGCGGGAGGTTGGTCAGGGCTACCAAATCAAGGGCGTCACGGATTACCAGCGGGTGCGAGAGCTTGCCCGCATAAATGGTGACCTCGGTCGTCTGGGAGGGCTGCTCAAGCTATGGCTAACCGACGATGTGAGAACCGCAGCTTTCGGTCCGGAAACGATCCACCGCCTCCTGGCAAGGATCGAGGCCACCCAGGACCAGATGACCCTGGTAATGAGGACCATTGTTCGGCCTCAGGCTGATCAGTGATTTTAGCCGCTAAAAATTGACACCGTGATTCAAACAAAAACGGCCGGGCTTCGGTGTCGCTCTGGTCAATTACCGAATAGCTCCGTGGCGCGGCTACTCGATGACGCTAGCCACTTTCAGCAAAGGTTATCGACCATGAGAACTCGCAAAATTTTAGCGGCTAAAACCGCGCTCCTGATCTCGCTCGCCATCGGCGGCGGCTCGCTACCGGCTCAGGCCGGGATTCCAGTCATTGACGGGGGCAACCTGACGCAAAACGTCATGACCGCCATCGAGTCGGTGGCACAGACGCTCAAGCAAATTGAGCAGTACCAAACCCAGCTCCAGCAGTACGAAAATCAGCTTCAAAACACAATGGCCCCAGCCGCTTATATCTGGGATCAAGCCACCCGCACGATGAACAACCTGCGTGCCTCAATCGACACGCTGGACTATTACAAGCGACAGCTCGGCAGCATTGACGCCTACCTGGGCAAGTTCCAGGATGTGGCCTATTACCGTGGTTCGCCGTGCTTTAACGCCACTGGCGGTTGCACAGAGGCCGAATGGGTAGCCATGAACGAGAATCGCCGCCTGGCGAGCGAAAGCCAGAAGCGCGCCAATGATGACCTGTTCCATACCCTGAAACAGCAGCAGGATGCGCTGCAAGCAGATGCCCGCACACTGGAACGGCTCCAGCACAGCGCACAGGGTGCGGATGGACAAATGCAGGCCCTAGGCTATGCCAACCAGCTTGCCAGCCAGCAGGCTAACCAGCTCTTGCAGATGCGTGCCATGTTGCTTGCGCAGCACCAGGTCATTGCAACACGGATGCAAGCCGAGGCCGACCTCGATGCGAAGCAACAGGCTGCCCATGCCGCTTCCACCGAATCGCGGATAGCGCCGACCAACAGTCCCAAGAACTGGCTCGAACTGGCCCGCTGACAAGGAGAGGCACCCATGAACAAATTCACTATTCCGATGCTGGCAGGCTTCCTTCTCGCCATCACTGGCTGCGACAACACCCCACCTGCCCCGACCATGCCGGAGGTGAACGATGCCAACTGCCAGATGGGAGAGATCATGAAGATCCAGGACAAGGCAACTCGGGAGACATTTGCCGGGTTGTGCTCGCGCCGGCCGGCAGGCAGCGGCATTGCCCCCACAGAGCAGCCGCTTAACTGGCTGGAGTTGACCGAGCCGCAAGATCGGGAGGGCAACTGATGAAGACCATGACTAGAGCAATCCTGAGCGGCGGGGTCCTATTGCTGCATTCGAGCCTCGCCAGTGCAAACCTGACCAACCAAGGGATTCTCGACCAGGTAGTAACCGATTACGCCACCCGAGCTGCCAGTTGGCAGCACGTGATTATCGATGCTGCGTCGTGGCTGTTCTGGACGCTGGTGGTGATCTCGATGGTCTGGACGTTCGGAATGATGGCCTTGCGCAAAGCAGACATTGGCGAGTTCTTCGCGGAGCTGGTCCGTTTCATCATCTTCACTGGCTTCTTCTGGTGGCTGCTGGTCAACGGGCCGGCGTTTGCCAACTCGATCATCCAGTCATTGGCCAGAATCGGTGAGCAGGCGGCTGGCGTGTCCTCGGTCACGCCGTCCGGCATCGTCGATGTGGGCTTTATGATCTGGAAGCAGGCCATCAATAACCTGTCGGCCTGGTCGCCCGTCGATAGTCTGGTGGGTGCCGTATTGAGTGCCGCAATCATGCTGCTTCTGGCCCTTGTCGCCATCAACATGCTGCTGATGCTGATCGCAGCCTGGCTACTGGCCTATGCCGGCATCTTCTTCCTGGGCTTCGGCGGATCGCGCTGGACTTCGGACATGGCGATCAATTACTACAAGACCGTCCTTGGCGTTGCCGTTCAGATCATGACAATGGTGCTGCTGGTTGGCATTGGTAACGACATGCTGTCGACGTTCTACATCAGGATGAACCAAAACGTGCTCAACTTCGAAGAGCTGGGCGTCATGTTGGTGTTCTGCATGGCGTTGCTGTCACTGGTTAACCGAGTGCCACCGATGGTAGGCGGGATCATCACAGGTTCCGGCATCGGATCTGCCGGCGGCATCGGCAACTTCGGTACTGGAGCTGCGGTAGGTGCCGTTATGGGAGCGGCAGGAATGGCAGCGGGTGCGGCAAGCATGGCAGGTTCAGCCGTCATGGGTGGTGCGGTAAATCTGGCGGGTGGCGGTTCAGCCATCAAGGCGGCGTTCGACAAGGCACAAGCCTCGATGTCGAGCGGGAGCGACATGCCCAGCATGGGAGGAATGTCGAACAATAGTCCTGGCGGCACTGGCACCAACGCCGGCGGTGACGGCAATGCCGGCAGCAGCCCGTTCGCCCAGGCAGCCGGGTTTGGTGGCAGCTCAGAAAGCGGCGCAAAGCGGGCTGTTAGCCTCGCGGCCGGCACGGCGGGCAACCTGGCCAAGGGCATCGGCGCTGTGGCCGCCGAGAAGATCAAAGACCGCGTTGCGGATACAGCAGGCGGTCGCCTGGCGTCATCGCTACGGGCAAGCACCCCGTCGTTCGAGGGTAACAGCCTGGCTGGCAGCAACAGCGGCGAACATAATCACCGTCACGACACATAACATGGGGGAGCAGCAATGGAGTTACCGGATAGCACTGAGAGCGAGCCATTCTTCATTACCGAAGAAATAGAGGCTGAAATGCAGCTGGAGCAAGAATTTACTCCCCCACCCCACGTATCCACCACGAACAGCTTGGAGTTATTCGTGGCTGCAGCCGAGGACGCGCTTTGATCAACAATCTGGGCCATTTCGCCTGAAAGGCGGGGATCACCCCGCCGAATTGCCATAACGCATGCAGTATCATACAGTGACTGCATTGAAGGCACTGGAGACTGCTGGCGATGGCCATGCTGACGGTTCGAAACCTACCCGACGAAGTACACCGCGCCCTGCGCGTCCGCGCAGCCCTGCATGGACACAGTATGGAAGCCGAGGTACGCGAGATCCTGGAGACAGCTGTTGCGCCCGAGGGGCGCATCAAGCTGGGCACTCTGCTGGCCGACATAGGCAAGCAGGCCAAGCTGACCGACAAAGAGCTGGCATCCTTCGGGTCGGCTCACACCGGGCGCTCGGCAGGTACTGAATGATTCTGCTTGATATCAGCATCATCAGCGAGTTGCTGCGCGACACGCCAGCGGCACAGGTCATCGAGTGGATAGATGCCCAGCCGCTGGAAACGCTCTATTTATCTGCCACCACCGTTGCAGCGTTGCAGGCCGCTGTAGCGCGGCTCCCCTCGGAAGAACGGCGTGCCCATGTACATGCAGGCCTGGAGAAGCGGCTACTACCCCTATTTGCAGGGCGGATTCTTCCTTTCGACCAGTCATGCACAAAGGCCTATGCCGAAGCGATAACGAAGGTCGAAAAAGGCGGCAGCGAAATACTCCCGGTAGATGGCTACATCGCTGCGATAGCGGCAGTACACGGTCTGATCGTAGCAGCGAGAGAAACCGTAGCTTTCGAAGCGGCGGGCGTGGACACCATCAATCCATGGCGAGCACACAGCCCGAGCATTAACGCCGCTCGGCAGAAATTTTAGCGGCTAAAACCCGCTTCAGGACATACCGACAGGACGCACATGGCAAAGCAAAAAACCAACAACGGCAACGCCGCCAACCTGGGCTTCGAGGCCGAACTCTTCAAGGCCGCCGACAAGCTGCGCGGCAATATGGAGCCCAGCGACTACAAACACGTTGCCCTGGGCCTTATTTTCCTCAAGTACATCTCTGATGCCTTCGAGGCGCGCCACGCAGAACTCCTGGCCGAAGACCTGCAAGCCGCCGAGGACAAGGACGAATACCTCGCCGACAACATCTTCTGGGTACCCAAGGAAGGCCGCTGGTCTCATCTGAAGGCCAATGCCAAGCGCCCGGAGATCGGCACCCTGATCGACGACGCCATGCGCGCCATCGAGAAGGACAACGAATCCCTCAAAGGCGTGCTGCCCAAGGACTACGCCCGCCCGGCCCTCAACAAGGTGATGCTGGGCGAGCTGATCGACCTAATCTCCGGCATCGCCATGAACGAGGGCGGCGACAAGTCCAAGGACGTGCTTGGCCGGGTTTATGAATATTTCCTTAGCCAGTTCGCTGGAGCCGAGGGCAAGCGCGGTGGCGAGTTTTACACCCCGCGCTCGGTGGTGCGCGTACTGGTGGAAATGCTCGAACCCTACCAGGGCCGCGTCTACGACCCCTGTTGCGGCAGCGGCGGCATGTTCGTGCAATCCGAGAAATTTGTACTGGAACACGGCGGGCGCATCGGCGACATCGCCATCTACGGCCAAGAGAGCAACTACACCACCTGGCGTCTGGCTAAGATGAATCTTGCCGTCCGCGGCATCGACTCCGACATCCGCTGGAACAATGAAGGCAGCTTCCACAAGGACGAACTGCGCGACCTGCGCTTCGATCACATCCTCGCTAACCCGCCCTTCAATATTTCCGATTGGGGCGGCGACCGCCTGCGTGAAGACCCGCGCTGGCAATTCGGCGTGCCACCGGTAGGCAACGCCAACTACGCTTGGCTGCAGCATATTTATTGGCACTTGGCGCCCTTCGGCACCGCCGGGGTGGTGCTCGCCAACGGCTCCATGAGCTCCAACCAGAGCGGCGAAGGCGAAATCCGCAAGGCCATGGTGGAAGCCGACGCCGTGGATTGCATGGTGGCGCTGCCGGGGCAACTGTTCTACTCCACCCAAATCCCCGCTTGCCTGTGGTTTCTTGCCCGCGACAAATCCAACGGCAAGCGTGGCTCTCTATCAAAAAACGGGGAAACCCTGCGCGACCGGCGCGGCGAAGTGCTGTTTATCGACGCCCGCAATATGGGCACCTTGGTGGACCGCACCCGGCGAGAGCTCAGTGATGCCGATATTCAGAAGATCGCCGATACCTACCATGCCTGGCGCGGCGAGCAGGAGGCCGGGGAGTACACCGATATCCCCGGTTTCTGCAAAAGCGCCACCCTAGATGAAATCCGCAAGCACGGCCATGTGCTCACACCGGGCCGCTATGTCGGCGCAGCAGAGCAGGAAGACGACGACGAACCATTTGAGGAAAAGATGCAGCGACTCAGTGCCCAGTGGCGCGAGCAGCAGCAGGAAGCGGCGCGGCTGGATGCAGCGATTGAAGCCAACCTGGGGGAGCTTGGGTATGGCGAGTAAAACTCTATCAGATGTCTGCGATATAGTAATGGGGCAGTCTCCGGCAGGAGAAATGTGCAATACATCTGGAGTTGGCATACCCCTTTTGAATGGGCCAACGGAATATGGTCCACATCATCCAACGCCCGTCCAATTTACGACTGATGCTCGAAAATTTGCAAAAGCAGGAGACCTCCTTTTTTGCGTCCGAGGCTCAACGACTGGAAGAATGAATTGGGCTGATCTTGACTATGCAATTGGTCGTGGCATTGCAGCTATTCGCCATAAATCCCAGTGCAAACTTCAGCCTCTGGTTCGTGCTGTAGTTGAATTTCATTTGCCCAGTCTACTCACACAGGCGACTGGTTCAACATTTCCGAATGTGTCGTCGGGGATGCTCTCTGCTCTTCCATGGCCAGACCTAGGTGAGCATGATCAACGGATTGCCGCCCACATCCTCGGCACCCTAGACGACAAAATCGAACTCAACCGCCGCCGCAACCAGACCCTGGAGGCCATGGCCCGCGCCCTGTTCAAGGACTGGTTCGTCGACTTCGGCCCCGTCCGTGCCAAAATGGAAGGCCGCGAACCCTACCTCCCCGCCGACCTCTGGCAACTCTTCCCCGACCGCCTCGATGATGAGGGCAAGCCGGAGGGGTGGCGATCCGCCACACTAGCGAGCTTCGCGAGCCTGAATCCAGAATCCTGGACGAAGAAGAATGCGCCTGACGACATTCGATATGTGGATTTGTCGAACACCAAGCAAGGCAACATTGAGGGAACCGCTCGGATGCCTTGGTCGGAAGCGCCAAGTCGTGCGCAACGTATCCTGCGCCCCGGTGACACTATCGTTGGTACCGTACGACCTGGCAATAAGTCGTTTGCGCTGATCGGAGACGACGGCATGACAGGCAGCACGGGCTTTGCTGTGCTGAGGCCACTACATAAGCATTCCCGGGATTTCGTCTTTCTTGCGGCGACATCCCCGGAGAACATCGAGCGGTAAACTCACCTAGCTGATGGTGCAGCTTATCCGGCAGTACGCCCTGACGTAGTGCTCGCTTCGCCGGTCACTGTTCCTCCCGGAGAAATCGTCAATGATGCCCTGCGTAGTTTTGCCAATGCGGTGAGCGGCTGGGTTGATGCTGTCGAGAAAAATAAGCAGGAGTCCAAAACCCTCGCACAACTCCGCGACACCCTGCTGCCGAAACTGATCTCCGGCGAACTGCGGATCAACGATGCCGAGCAATTCCTGGAGCGCGCCGAAGATAACGTACAAAACAAGAAGAAGAGTCTGCCATGACCACCCATGATGAAGATAAGCCCATAAAGGCATTCAAGGCTCCCCGAGAGGTCGAATGGCGACCACTTGAGGCAAAACCAGACGATGACGATCAGCAGAGGCGAGCCAGAAATAATCAGGAAGAGCTGCACAATATGTTACTGGGCTCACTCCAGATGCAGCATGTGGTTGTTCTTGCTGGTTCTGGCTGTTCGCTGTCAGCGGGCGCGCCCTCCATGTCTGACTTGTGGGATGCCGTAGTAGGTAAACCGGCAACTGAAGAGGCTAAGACGGCAGCCACAACGGTCAACCATGACATCACCACCGAGAATATCGAAGCGCTATTATCCCGTATTGAAGCCTCTCTCCAGCTGAATGAGGAGGCGGCGCTCCGACAATTTCTGAATGACAGCAAGAGGATCATTCTGCAGCAATGCTCGGACTTTCTTAACGAAGAAAAGCTCGCAGCTCACCGTCGATTCCTGCATCGACTCTCACGCCGTAGGGCCCGCGATCAGCGCCTGAAAATATTTACTACAAACTATGATCTCTGCTTCGAACGGGCCGCAAGCGCACTCGGCGGCATCGCCATTGATGGTTTCTCGTTCACTGCACCACGCCGATATGATCCACGCTATTTCAACTATGACTTGGTGCGCCGTCCGCGCAGTGGCGAGGATGCCAGTTATCTTGAAGGCGTGTTCTTGCTCTACAAACTGCACGGTTCGGTCAGCTGGGCCAGAAAATCTGACGGAACATTGCTCGAAGAGATGAAGCCGACCCCGGATGAGGCCTGTTTGATTTACCCAGCAGCGGGAAAGTATCAACAAAGCTTCAGCCAGCCGCATCTGGAGTCGATGGCGCAGTATCTGTCAGCAGTTCGTGAACCTAACACGTGTGTCGTGGTTGCAGGATTTGGGTTCAATGATGATCACCTTTCAGAACCTCTTCTTGCCGCTGTGCAGTCGAACCCTCATTTACGTCTGATCATTGTTGATCCTTATGCTGAACAGCAGACTACTGGCGAGAACAAGTATTGGCAGGCATTCAACTCTTTGGCATGTAAGGGAGAAGACATTTGGTTTGTTGCTGCGGACTTTGAAGCGTTCAGTGAAATGGTGCCCGATCTTAAATCGCTGACGCCGGCCGACACGTTGATGAAAGCAGTTCAGGGAGTGATTAAGCCGTCATGAAGCCAGCCGACATTGATACCGAGTTTCCTCGCGGATTGCTGCGACCTGAGCTGTTCTTGGGCGTTGCGGCATCGATCACTGCCCGAGCGGTGGGTGTGAATCTTTCCGAAGCTGGTAGGCCCAGCGGAGCGCACTTCTCGGGCGGGCGCTATGGGCGCGGCGAAGTCGGGGAATTCGTTCTGATTGAAGGTCAACAGAGCCTGATATTGGGTAGAATTTCGGAGATCAAAGTACGTGAACCGGAACGGCGCGGTATCACGCGGGATTTTTCGGGTAACACCGATATGGACGCCCTCGGCCAGATTCAGCTGCTGGGCTGTGTGGCCACAGACAGCTTACGGGTGACAGCGGGTGTCGATGCCTACCCCAGGCTGGGCGATCGAATTTACGCTGCACCACATCGTTTTATCGCCTTGCTTCCGCAGCTCATGGAGGTAAGCGGCGCGGAAGTTCCCAGCGTCAGTCTGGAACTGGGGACGATTGATACCGCTCACGAGAGTGTAGTCTCGGTAAAGCCAGAGCGTCTTTTCGGCCGTCACTGCGCCATTTTGGGCGCTACCGGTGGCGGCAAAAGCTGGACCACCGCCCGCATCATAGAAGAATGCCTCCGGCATCGTTCCAAGCTGATACTGATTGACGCAACAGGTGAGTATCGGGACTTCCACAGTGAGCATGTTACGCATCGCCATCTCGGTGTTCCACCAATCTCTGCGGCTCAATCAGAACGGTCATCGCTACCGCCAACGTCTTTTCTAGAATCTGACTTTATTGCGCTCTTCGAGCCCTCAGGAAAAGTGCAAGGGCCAAAGCTTTTAGCCGCAATTCAAAGCTTGAGGCTAGCGGCCTTGGAGCCCGGCCTTGCACGCGACGGTTTGATAGTGAAGGAAAACTCGGTAAAAAGAGATTTTTTCAATGCTATGTACAAGCATGCGGTGGCGGTGAACAACCCAGCGCAGGAGTTCAACGTTTCGCTTCTTCCGCGTCAGATTATTAACGAGTGTGTTCAAGATTACGGGGATACCAAATGGAAAGGAAGAAATGAGGCGGAAATCGGTTATTGCGCGTCATTAATCACTAGGATCAATGGGATTCTTCGCTCCCCAACGATGAGCTTTGTTTTCTCAGATAGCGCCTTCCCATCAATCACAAGCAGCCTAACTTCTTTTTTAAGCGATGAACAACGTCTTTTCCGTATAGATTTGAGTGCAGTAGCTTACGAATTTAATGCACGTGAAATAGTTGCAAATGCGATTGGCCGGCACTTGCTGAGTACAGCCAGAAATGGCGACCTCAAAAAACGTCCATTAGTGGTCATTGTCGACGAAGCGCATAACTTTCTTGGGCGCCATTTAGGGAGTGACGATTATCAAGCGAAACTTGATGCCTTTGAAATCATAGCCAAGGAGGGACGGAAGTACGGGCTTACCGTATGCCTTGCCAGCCAGCGCCCTCGTGACATCACCGAAGGCGTTCTCAGCCAAATGGGCACTTTGATTGTACACCGCTTAACCAATGAGCGGGACAGAGAAGTTGTCGAACGCGCCTGCGGTGAAATTGACCGGGCAGCTTCTGCATTCCTGCCAAATCTTCGGCCAGGTGAGGCCGCGATTATTGGCACCGACTTTCCAATCCCAATGACTATCCAGATCAAGGAACCAGACACCAAGCCGTTGTCAGACGGGCCAAGGTATCAAGAGTGCTGGGGTGCTCCATGAAAAGCACCGAGGCTACATACTCAACCAGAATATCGGCAAGCCGGCAGTCGATCCTTGAGCTTTCTGCGGAGGAGGCCAGGGCATTTTTTCTCAAAGCAGAGAGCTATTGTGGTCTCGATTTGCCGCACTACATTCGCTTTGACGCATTGATTGAGAATACACATAAAGCTCTTGAAGGGAAGGCACTATCTGGCTTGTCCTGTAAGCCACGAGACCATGATGATGTGAATTACACTGTCCTTAACAACAAGGATGGCAAGTATGCATGGCGGCCGTTTCAGCTAATCCACCCAGCTCTGTATGTATCCCTTGTCCACCAGTTAACTACGAACCCCTATTGGGAGTTGGTGAAGGAGCGTTTCGCTACATTCTCTGCGAACAGCAAGATTCACTGCCTGAGTTTGCCGGTTGTTTCTCTGTCAGAGGAAAAAGACAAAGCAGAACAAGTGTCTCAATGGTGGCACTCAGTGGAGCAGCGCTCCATTGAGCTTTCGCTTGAGTATGAGTATTTAGTTGAGACTGATATTACTGATTGCTACGGCGCTATCTACACCCACTCGATAGCGTGGGCATTGCACACCAAGCAGGAGGCGAAGGCAAAGCGAACTAATAAGAATCTGCTCGGAAACATTATAGACGCCCATATCCAAGACATGCGCCATGGCCAGACCAACGGCATTCCACAAGGCTCTACGCTGATGGACTTTGTTGCCGAGCTAGTGCTTGGCTTTGCTGATCTGGAACTATCAGAGAAAATACAAAGCCTGGAAATCAAGGATTATTGTATCCTGCGCTACCGTGACGATTACCGCGTATTCATAAATAACCCACAAGACGGCGAGCGAATCATCAAGCTTCTCACCGAGGTTACGATTGGCCTTGGCTTGAAGCTTAATCCTGGGAAAACCAGAGCAAGCAACGATGTCGTGCGCGCGTCAATCAAGAGCGATAAGCTGGCTTGGATCTTCCGCAAACATAGAGAAAAAAGTCTGCAAAAGCACCTGCTCATCATTCACGACCATGCTACCCGGTTTCCCAATGCTGGCAGTCTCGTGGTGGCACTAAATGAATTCCACAAGCGTATTTCACGCTTGAAGCGCCTACTCGAACAGCCGATGCCTATGATCGCAATTGTTGTGGATTTTGCGTACCGCAACCCCCGCACCTATGCAATCTGTGCAGCGATCCTCAGTAAGCTGATGAGTTTTCTCGATTCTGAGGATGAGAAGAAAGACGTAGCCGAGAAGATCAAGACTCGGTTTGCCAAGATTCCGAATACTGGTCACATGCAGATATGGATACAGCGTGCCACCCTGCCCATTGCCAAAGAAATATCGTATCAGGAACCAATATGCAGGCTGGTATCAGGAGAAGATGTGTCGCTGTGGAGCACCCGATGGATAACCAGCGCAGATTTAAAAAGAGCAATTACTACACCAGTTATTGACCAACCCGCACTTGAAACACTGGAACCAGTGATCCCGATTGACGAGGTGGAACTATTTCTCTCGAAGGAAACGGGGGGTTACTATCAATGATCCCCATCATCTACAACTTAAAGGTGCCAAGAAGGCAGCACACGCTAGTGCAAATAGAGCCAGTGAAATCTGTGCTGGGAGGAGCCCCATGAAGGCCACCGAAGCCAAACTGCTGGACTTTTTGAAAAAATCTCCGCAGTTCATTATTCCCATCTATCAGCGCACCTACTCCTGGAATGAACCTCAGTGCCAACAACTGTGGGACGACATTCTACGTGCCGGTAGTGACGATAACATTGGTGGGCATTTCATCGGCTCAGTGGTCTATATCGAACAGGGTTTATATCAGGTTTCCAGCCAATCACCCTTGCTGGTAATCGACGGACAGCAACGCCTTGCCACCGCCATGCTGATTATTGAGGCGCTGTGCCGCCATCTGGGTGAAGAAGAACCCATCGATGGTTTCTCCGCAAAGAAGCTGCGCAACTATTATTTGCTCAACCCGCTGGAAGACGGCGAGCGTGGCTTCAAGCTGCTGCTGACACAGACCGACAAGGACAGCCTGTTGGCGCTGCTACGGCAAAAGCCTTGGCCGGCCCAGCCTTCCCTGCGCATTCAGGAGAACTTCGCGTTTTTCGAGCAGAAGGTGAAGACGCTAACTAACCTCAAGCCGCTGTGCCAAGGGTTGGCTAAGCTGATCATTGTGGATATTGCGCTCAGCCGCGACCAAGATAACCCTCAACTGATCTTCGAAAGCATGAACTCCACCGGGCGGGCGCTAAGCCAGGCCGACCTAATCCGCAACTTTGTTTTGATGGGGCTAGAGCCCGAGCACCAGACCCGGCTTTACGAGGATCACTGGCGACCGATGGAGGTCGCATTTGGGCAGGAAGGCTATGGCGAGCATTTCGACTGGTTCATGCGCCATTACCTGACAGTCCGCACGGGCGAGCTGCCCAAAATCGGCGATGTATACGAAGCCTTCAAGGCCTTTGCCCGAACCCCGGAACAGTCGGCAGCAGGGGTAGATGCGCTAGTGGCCGATATCCACACGTTTGGTGGTTATTACTGCGCCATGGCGCTGGGACAAGAAACCGACAAGAGACTGGCCGAGGCGTTTCAGGATCTGCGCGAGTTAAAGGTCGATGTGGCCTACCCTTTCCTACTGCAACTCTATGATGACTATGCCAAGGATCAGCTGAGTAGCGATGATTTCATCGCAGCTGTGCGCTTGGTGGAGGCCTATGTATTCCGGCGTGCAGTGTGCGCTATACCCACCAACTCTCTGAACAAAACCTTCGCCAACTTCGGCCGAGCCTTGAAAAAGGATAGATATCTGGAAAGCATTCAGGCGCATTTCCTTGGTTTGCCCTCTTATAGGCGCTTTCCCAATGACGAGGAGTTCAAGCGTGAGCTGAGCGTGCGCGACTTGTATAACTTCCGCAGCCGCAGCTATTGGCTGCGCCGACTGGAGAACCACGGTCGCAAGGAGCGGGTGCCGGTGGATGAATACACCATCGAACATATCCTGCCACAGAACGAGAACCTTTCAGCCAAATGGCGTGAGGCGCTCGGCTCCGACTGGCAGCGGGTGCAGGAGAGTTGGTTGCACACACTTGGCAACCTGACACTCACGGGTTACAACACCGAATACAGTGATCGCCCCTTTGCCGAGAAGCGCGACATGCAGGGAGGCTTCAAGCAGAGCCCGCTGCGCTTGAATGAGGGTTTGGGTGCGTTGGATACCTGGAACGAAGAAGCGATTCAAACCCGCGCCCAGCGCCTGGCCGCTCAGGCGGTGACCGTTTGGCAAGCCCCCGCTCTGTCAGCGGAGACGCTTGCTACCTATCGGCAGGCGTCACCTGCCAGTGTCAGCTACGACCTGAGCGACCACCCGCAACTGGCAACCGGCAGCCCCATGAGGGCATTGTTCGATGCGCTGCGCAAGGAGGTCATGGCACTGGACCCGGGCGTCACCGAGGAGGTGCTCAAGCTGTATGTTGCCTTCAAGGCCGAGACCAACTTCGTGGATGTAGTGCCACAAAAAAGCCGTCTGCGCCTTTCCCTGAACATGGCCTTCCATGAGCTGCATGATCCAAAGGGTGAAGCGAAGGATGTGACCAACCTGGGCCGCTGGGGTAACGGGGATGTCGAAGTGGGGCTCACCTCGCTGGATGAGCTGCCCTATGTCATGGGGCTGGTGCGGCAAGCGTTTGAGAAACAGATGGGTAACGGCGGAGGGAATACGTGATGGCCTTTCTCTCCGAAGCCCAATTGGAAACCGCACTGCTTGACCAACTGACCTCGCTCGGCTTTGCCTGCGCAACAGATGAGATCATAGGCCCGGACGGCAGCGAGCCGGAACGTGATGCCTATGATGAAGTCGTGCTGAAAAGTCGACTTGGTGATGCTGTGGCGCGCCTGAATCCAACGCTACCGCCCGAAGCACAGGCAGACGCCATACGCCGCCTGACGCAATCGGAATTGCCCAACCTGTTGGAAGAGAACCGCCGAATCCATCGCCTGCTGATCGATGGCGCGGAGGTTGAATATTATGGTGATGACGGCGTGCTCACAGCAGGCAGCGTGCGCCTGATCGACTTTGAGCAGCCTAGCAACAACGACTGGCTGGCAGTGCAGCAATTTACGGTGGTTGCCGGACAAGTCAAGCGACGGCCAGACGTTGTGCTGTTCGTCAACGGCCTGCCGCTGGCCGTTATTGAGCTCAAGGCCCCTGGCGGCGAGAACGCCACCCTGACAGGCGCTTTCAATCAACTTCAAACCTACAAGCAACAAATCCCGGCACTGTTTCGCAGCAACGCACTGCTGGTGACCTCTGATGGTCTGTCGGCGCGGGTCGGCTCGTTGTCGGCGGACCAAGAGCGCTTCATGCCTTGGCGCACTACGGACGGTCAGCATATTGAGCCAAAGGGTTCGCCTGAGATGGCTACCCTGATCGAGGGCGTGTTCGAGCGGGGGCGTTTTCTCGACTTGCTGCGTCACTTCACGGTATTCGGGGAAAGCCCGTCTGGACTGATCAAGATCATCGCCGGTTATCACCAGTTTCACGCCGTCAAGAAGGCTGTGATTTCCACGCTAAGGGCCAGTCAGTTCGCGGTTGCTGAAGACCCCGCAGTCTATGGCTTGCCTAGTGTGAAGGACCAACCGCCCGGCGACCGGAAGGCCGGAGTTATTTGGCATACCCAGGGCTCCGGCAAGAGTTTGTTGATGGCTTTTTATGCGGGGCTACTGGTGTTCGAGCAGCGCATGGCCAACCCCACTTTGGTGGTGCTCACTGATCGCAATGATCTCGACGACCAGCTTTTTGCCACCTTCGCTATGTGCAAGGACCTTATTCGGCAGACACCGGTTCAGGCGGAGGACAGGGAACACCTGCGTACCTTGCTGTCTCGTGCTTCTGGTGGGGTTATCTTCACCACGCTACAAAAGTTTTCGCCAGCCGCCGATGAAACGGATTTCCCGGTGCTGACTGATCGCGCCAATGTGGTGGTGATCGCAGATGAAGCACACCGAAGCCAGTACGGCTTCAAAGCCAAAGTCGCTAGCAAAACCGGCGAGATTGCTTATGGCTTTGCCAAATACTTGCGCGACGGCTTGCCCAACGCCTCATTCATCGGCTTTACGGGCACACCTATCGAAGCAACTGATGTCAACACACCTGCTGTCTTTGGCCATTACATCGACATCTATGACATCAGCCGTGCCGTAGAAGACGGAGCAACCGTACCTATTTATTACGAATCACGTTTGGCGCGCATTGAGCTGGATGACGATGAGAAGCCACATATTGATGCGGAAATTGAAGCCCTGCTGGAAGATCAGGACGAGCCCAGCGCCGAACGCACCAAGCAGAAATGGAGCACGGCCGAAGCTCTGGTAGGCAGCGATAAGCGCCTGGCATTGATCGCAAAGGACCTGGTGCAGCATTTTGAGGACAGGGTCGCGGCGCTGGATGGTAAAGCGATGGTGGTATGCATGAGCCGGCGCATTTGCGTGGCGCTTTACGACGAGATCATCAAGCTACGACCAGACTGGCACAGCAGCGATGACACCGCCGGCAGCGTCAAGATAGTAATGACTGGCGCTGCCAGCGACCCTGTTGAGTGGCAGCAGCATATTGGCAACAAGGCGCGACGTGACTTATTGGCCAAGCGAGCTCGCGACCCTAACGACCCGCTCAAGCTGGTGATTGTGCGCGATATGTGGCTGACCGGCTTTGATGCGCCCTGTATGCATACCATGTACATCGATAAACCGATGCGCGGCCACGGCTTGATGCAGGCGATTGCTCGTGTTAACCGCGTATTCCGTGACAAGCCGGCGGGCCTGATCGTGGATTACATAGGTATTGCCCAAAATCTGAAAGCGGCACTGGCGCAGTACTCCAAGCCAGACCAGGACAAGACCGGCATCGACGAAGCCGAAGCCGTGGCGGTGATGCTGGAGAAGTACGAAATCGTGCGCGACATGTTCTACGGCTTCGACTACCGCAGCGCTCTGGATGGCACACCCGGCGAGCGGTTGGCGATGATGGCCGGCGCTATTGAATGGGTTCTGGACAAGCAGCAACAGTGGGCGGCGGCTGAAAAAACACCAGACGCCAAGAAACAGGCTCAGCGGCGCTTTACCGATGGGGTATTGGCCTTGTCCAAAGCCTTTGCCCTGGCGTCAAGCTCCGATGAAGCACGTACGATCCGCGAAGAGGTGGGATTCTTTCAGGCCATCCGTGCCGCTTTGTCGAAAAGTGCGAGCAGTAGCGGTGAAACACGCCAGGACCGCGAGCTCGCTATTAAGCAGATTGTCAGTCGAGCTGTTGTGTCAACGGAAATTGTCGATATCCTGGCTGCGGCTGGCATCCAGACCCCTGACATCTCCATCCTCTCAGACGAGTTTCTGCTCGAAGTACAGCAGATGGAGAAGAAAAACCTTGGCCTGGAAGCACTACGCAAATTGCTGAACGATGACATCCGTTCACGCACTCGTACCAACGTCGTGGAAAGTCGGGCCTTTACCGAAAGACTGGAGGATGCCATTGCAAGGTATCACGCCAATGCGATCACCACAGCCGAAGTACTGCAAGAGTTAATACAACTGGCCAAGGACCTGCGAGCCGCCCGAGAGCGTGGCGAAGCCAACGGGATGACCCCAGAGGAAGTTGCTTTCTACGATGCGCTTTCCGAGAACGAGTCTGCTATGGAAGTCATGGGCGATGTGCAATTGCGGGTGATAGCCCATGAACTACTCATGAGTCTGCGGGATAATGTCACCGTAGACTGGGCGCATCGCCAATCGGCTCGTGCCAGGTTACGGGTGCTGGTCAAGCGCATTCTGCGCAAGTATGGCTATCCGCCGGATTTACAGGATGCAGCAGTGCAGACAGTTCTTCAGCAGGCAGAGGCGCTGACGGGGCTATGGCAGTCAGCTTGATGCTGCATGGGGCCAAGCTGGCTATCAACTGACAAGGAATCCTTGTCAGTTGGACTTGCAGAGGGCCCGCAGTCAGGCTCCGCCATTAAATGACCGCCTCAAGCCCCTTGCGCTCGATCAGGTTCAACAACTTGAGCGACGGCCCGCTCGGCTTCTTGTCGCCGACTTCCCATTTCTGAACCGTGGAAAGGCTGGTGTTCAGCACAGCGGCAAAAACTGCTTGGCTGACGTGTGCCTGCTCACGCAGCGCTTTGATCTGCTGTGGCGGAATTTCGTGCACATCGAGATTGCACAGCGCCTCAAACTCGCCCATACGACGCTTGCTGATCAGACCGGCGCCATGAAGCCCACGCGCTGTCTCGTGCATCTCGTCCAGAATTCGGCTGTTACGCTTTGTCGTCGCCATCACATATCTCCACAATCTCACCAGCAGCCAGCGCAATGGTTAGTTGCCGGTCATCAAAGCCAAGCAACTCCTTTGCCACCTCTTGGAGTACCCTCAACTCGTCCTTGTCGATGTTGGATCGCTCGTTCTTGCTGAAGCCATAGAGGAAGAACCAGCGCCCCGCCATTTTCGTAGCCACGATGGTTCTGGCCCCGCCACGCTTGCCCTGGCCAGGCAGCGCGACGCGCTTCTTCACAACATCGCCACCCAGGTCAGCATCCACGAGCCCTTGACTCATCTCCTCGACTGCGGCACACAGGGCTACATCGGTTAGCCCGGCCTTTTTCATCGAGCGGGTGAAGGTGCGGGTTTTGAAGACTCGTCTCATTGCCAAACCATACCACCACGTGCAATACATTTCCAGTCAACCAGATTCCTGGGGGGCATGGGGAGCTGAGAGATGACTGGCCCAAAGGAAAACTCTTGCTCATGTCTGCCCCCAGCTTCGCATATCAGTTGTCAAGGAATCCTTGACAACTCAAATGGCCACCAGCGAAGCGATGCTGGCTGTACCGAAGAGCAGGTGAAATCGGTACAGTAGCGGTACACTCACCCGTTCTGGCCATCTTCGCAAAATTACGCTAACCTACTGTCACGTAAATACTTTTAGCTTTTCTGGCTTACGGTAGATTACCCCTGACTTTGCTGGGCTTGCAGCGTTGCGTGCAAACTCATAATCCTTTGGTCCTAGGTTCGAATCCTAGGCGGCCCACCAAAACCCACGTACTTGACGCTCGGGGCCAACGCCAGATTATCGGGCAGAGGCTGGTGGCTGGACATCAAATGAGAAGGTGTTGTAGATCCGGTCACTAGGATTGGTACCCGTTCCTCGCCAGCCATTGACCGACACCCTGATCTGGTACTCGGATCCCCAAGTCTGGCGCAGGCCGTCCAGGTAGAAGATATCGGACTTTTCCGACTGGCCGGGCTGCAAGGTGATGTAGGGCGAAATCGTGAAACTGTAACGATCAGTCGAGACACCGGGCACGGAAACCGAGACATCCACCGTTGCCAGCGTGATCGAAGAAGACGCATTATGGCTCTTGAGCATGAGTTGCAGCGGGATGTAAGGCGCCTTCACCGTCTTCTTGATTCCATCCTTCACCACAGTCGTGCTTGAAACTTCCACCTGTGGCCTTGCAGGCACTGTCCATACAGTGAACTCAGACGCGCTGCAAAGCGGCACGACAAACAGCGTCAACAGTACAAACGATAAGACACGCATCACATCCTCCAGGACCCGTTCCGCTTATAACGGCTTCCTTATACCCCACCCCAGCTCCAGCCCGCAAATGGCATCATAGTTCTGGTTGCAGTATCAGTAACCCTGCCTGGCCGGAGGGCGCTGTCGGCATGCCGGCCGTCTTCAATTTGTGAATTATTGCAGTCTGCTAGACCCGCGCTGTCAGGCTTGCGGCACCGAGCATGCCGCCCTCGGCAATGCCGTCCATGGCTTCCGGGCTTTCGATCGGCGCTTCCTCGAGTAGAATCCGCGTCAATGCGGCGGCCGAGAGCAGCGCATCAAAATGGTCTTCATTATCCACGGCAGCGTCGAAGTCATTGATGGTCATGCGCTGGCGCACGAGCCAGGGGTTGTTCCGCAGTTGCACAAGGGCCGCCTGTCTTGCGTGCTCCTTCGTCTTTGCGATCGACAACAACGGAGCAGGCAGGGACTCGGCCAAGGCAAGGCCATAGCAGGCCTTGGGGTAGATTTCAGCGATGACCGGCACGTCTTCGGTCAACAACGTCGCCAAGGTCCCTTGGAATGGCCAAAGGCGGAATTCCCCCAGGCCGGCGAGCCCGATCAGTTCCTGCCAGAGCGCCCGCGTTCCGCTTCCAACACTTCCCGGTAGGCCGCAGGTGACAAAGAGCGGCTTTGCCTGAAGCTGCTTGTCGACCCGCCGGTAAAGCCCCTGGCGGGACGCATCCACGAAGGCCTGCAGCGACCATCGGCCAGTTGGAGGTCGAATGAAAGGACGCTGCGGCAACCATTCTTCGGGTGTCGAGACGGGCTCAAAAAAGTTTGCAGGCAGTGACAAGCCAAGAAGAAAGTCAGCGAAGGTCCGCGGCGGGCAGGGGCAGTGGTCATGCAGGCTTTGCCAGGACGCTGCCGGGAAACCGATTGCCGCGTCGATCCCGATCAATACCGGGCCGTCGAGAGAAGATGCCTGCTCCATTAGATGCGCCAGGCTCCCGTCAAAAGGCAGGCGAGCAATCGTGCGTGACGCAAGCTGAGAGAGATAAGCGGACCGCTTCCGAGCGTCCTTGCCCCAATCGACGGCGATGACATGCACGTTCTGACCCCACATCTTACGGTGACAGTAAATTTAACTTTGGCTCAGCGCAAATGACGAAGATGCCGACCGCTTAGACCACCCGCACCTCTACCCCCTTGCCGCGCACGATGATGCGGCCCTTGGGTCTTGCTGGTGCTGGGTTCGATGTTATTCATGGCCGGCATGCGGTACCTTGTGCGGTATCGAACCAAGTACTGATCGGCTTCCACGTAAACGCCCCAGGAGACTCACCCCATGCCAGAGCCCTCTGCGCTTGATCTGCAATGCCTGTCCGCGCTGCTGCGCGGTACCGCCCGCGAGGAGATCATGCCCCGTTTTCGTCAGGCCAAGACGCAGGCGAAGGCGGATGGCAGCCTGGTCACCGAGACCGATCTGGCGGTGCAGGCCAGCCTGTGCGCGGCCCTGGGGGAGCGCTGGCCGGGGATTCCGGTGCTGGGGGAGGAGATGACCGACGCGCAGCAACGGCAGTTGCTCGGCGACGGGAGCGGCACCTTCTGGTGCCTGGATCCGCTGGACGGCACCAGCAATTACGCCTGCGGTTATCCGGGATTCGGCATCTCGCTGGCACTGATCCGCAATGGTCGGGCGGAGCTGGCGGCGGTACTCGACCCGCTGCGCGACGAATGCTACACCGCCGCTCACGGCAGCGGCGCCTTCGTCAACGACGCGCCCATCGCGCCCCATGCCCCCGGTGAAGCCCTGGGCGACTGTCTTGCGGCGGTTGACATGAAGCGGCTGCCGCCGGAGCGGATAGCCGCGCTGTTTCGCCCCGGCTCGTTCCGCTCGCAGCGCAACCTGGGTTCCGTGGCGCTGGAGTGGTGCTGGCTCGCCTCGGGGCGCTTTCAGCTCTATCTGCACGGTGGCCAGAAGCTGTGGGATTACGCCGCCGGACGCCTGATCGCCGACGAGGCCGGCGTCGTCTCGACGCTGTATGCCGACCATGGCCGCACCCCCACCGACGCCCTGAGCCTGGACAAACGCCTTGCGGTGGCCGCCGCCAACGACACCTTGTTTCAGCGCTGGGTCACCTTCATCGGGCTGCCCCTCGACGGCTGAGCAGCGCTCGCCCCTCCACGAGCAGCCATCCCCGGATGGGTGGAATTCCCTCCGGCCACCCTCAAATCCGGTGCATGTCGGCGGGCGCCATGCCCGCGAACCATCGCCCGAGCGCAGGAACCCAGACCATGACAGAACAGATCAGCGATCAGGAAATGGCCCTGACCAGCGGCATCGCCGCCTTCGAGGCCAAGCAATTCTCGCGCGCCGCCGGACTGCTCTCGCCCTTGGCCCAGGAGGGCAACACCGAGGCCATGTATCGCCTGGCCATCATGGCCCAGAACGGACTTGGCATGGTGGAGAATCCGCTGCTCGCCTTCAAGTACATGAAGGCCGCGGCAGAAGGCGGCCTGGACGTGGCCCAGCATGGCCTGGGCTTCATGTACATGGAAGGCGAGTGCGCCGAGAAGAACCCCGAACGCGCGGTGCGCTGGTTCAAGCAGGCTGCCGCCCAGGGCCTGGCAGGCTCGCAGACCACCCTGGCCATGATGTACGAGGAAGGCCGCGGCGTGCCCCAGGACATGGACGAGGCCCGCAAGTGGTATCGCATGGCGGGCTTCGACGAGAAGTAGACCAAGGCCGGCTGGGGCTGATTAGCGCTGGCGTGGCTGGCGCCGCTGCTCCACGGCGTCGGCCAGCTCCTGCAGCATCGGCACGGTGTCATCCCAAGCGACACAGGCATCGGTGATGCTCTGCCCGTAGACCAGGTCATCCATGTCCGTCAGGTCCTGGCGTCCGGCCACCAGATGGCTCTCGATCATGACGCCGATGATCCGCCGATCGCCGCGACCGATCTGGCCCGCCACATCCTCGCACACCTGGATCTGTTTTTCCGGTCGCTTGCGGCTGTTGGCATGGCTGAAGTCGATCATCAGCTTGGCCGCCAGCCCGGATTTCTCGATCTCCTCGGCGGCGATGTTGACGCTCTCGGTGTCGTAGTTCGGACGATCGCCACCGCGCAGGATCACGTGGGTGTCCTCGTTGCCGGAGGTGCTGAAGATGGCCGAGTGGCCATCCTTGGTCAGCGACATGAACACATGCGGACGCGCCGCGGCGTGGATGGCATCGATGGCCACCTTCACACTGCCGTCGGTGGCGTTCTTGAAACCGACCGGACAGGACAACCCCGAGGCCAGTTCCCGGTGCCCCTGGCTCTCGGTGGTGCGCGCGCCGATGGCGCCCCAGCTCACCAGGTCGGCAATGTACTGCGGGCTGATCAGGTCGAGAAATTCCGTCCCCGCAGGCATGCCCATCTCGTTCAGGTCCAGCAACAGGCGACGCGCCAGGCCCAAGCCCTTGTTGATCTCGAAGCTGCCGTCCAGGTTGGGATCGTTGATCAGGCCCTTCCAGCCCACCGTGGTGCGGGGTTTCTCGAAGTAGACCCGCATCACGATCATCAGCCGATCGCTGAGGTCCTGGCGAATCTCGGCCAGACGCCGACCGTACTCCATGGCCGCCGCCGGGTCATGGACCGAGCAGGGCCCGACCACCACAAGCAGGCGGTCGTCCTCGCCATGCAGGATGTGCTGGATGTCGCGCCGGGCGTGATAGACGGTATCCGCCGCCGTGTCGGTGATGGGATATTCCTGATGCAGGTCTTTCGGTGCGATGACCTGCGTGATGTTGCGAATGCGAAGATCGTCGGTATTGTGGTGCATGTTTCCGCCGAGGCCCAAGGCCTGCACTGTCAATGGCATGGGCCGCAGTATAAACGAGCTTCCAAGGCCATCCGTCTGGAATTATCGATCAGCGCAATCGTCGCTGACGACAAAAGCGGTCGACGCGGGACTCGCCAGCCCCGACAGGTCAGCGCAGAAACTGATCCGGCGACAGCGCCCGGGGATGAGCCCCTCGCACGGCCCGCCGCGAACAGGCGCATACACTGTTGGCCAGCCGTATGGTACTGGAGACGGCGGCAGCTGCGTCATTAAGGCAGGATTCAGAAATAACCTACACGGATGCACGGTAGGGCGGATAAGCGAAGCGCATCCGCCACAGGCCACAACGGCGGATGCGCTTCGCTTATCCGC
>NZ_VWXX01000030.1 GCF_008632335.1 Thiohalocapsa marina | reverse complement strand
GCGCTTGTCCACCCTACGCAAAATCATCATACCCGTAGGGTGGACAAGCGCAGCGCCGTCCACCAATGGCAGCGCGGGGTTCGGTGGACTTTGCTCTGGCTCGTCCACCTTACCGGCCGGCCCGATGATCAGGGCCGTTGTGGTGTTCGATCTGTTTTCTGGAGGGTGTCATGAGTTGGAAAGAGCAGCTGGACAAGGCGATCGAGACGGTGAAGGAGGCGGCGGAGAGCGACAAGGCGCGGGATATTGCGGCGCGGGCGAAGGCGTCGGCGAGTTCGCTGATGGCCAAGGTGAAGGAGGGCGCGGTGGGCGCGGCGGAGGCCTTTCTGGAGGCGAACCGTGATCCGTCGTCGCTGGAACTGCATTACCTGAATGCGCATCTGGTGGTGTTGTCGCCGTCCGGTGGGCTGGCGGTGACGCGGCCGGATGCGGGCTCGCTGGTGATTGCAGACGGTCATGGCAATGGCCTGGTGATCAATGCGGCGGCGGATCCGGCGTTTGTGGTGGAGCAGATCGGCACCGTGGCCCAGGTGAGCGGCAATACCTTCGATCTGGGGCCGGAGGACGGCGAGAACCTGGTGCTGACCAAGTTCTAGGCACCCGTTCCAGATCGCCGTTGCAGGCAGCAGGTCCAGGCAATGGTGGCCATGACCAGGGCGAGTGGCGATATCAATGATCCGGCCCGGGCGGAGGCCGGTCGGTCGCGGATCGACTGGGCTGCCGCGGAGATGCCGGTGCTGGCGGGCATCCGCGAGCGCTTTGCGCGTGAGCGGCCGCTGCAGGGGCTGCGCATCAGCGGTTGCCTGCACATCACCAGCGAGACGGCCAACCTGGCGCGGACCTTGCGCGCCGGCGGTGCCGGCCTGGTACTGTGCGCCAGCAATCCGCTGTCGACCCAGGACGATGTGGCGGCGTCGCTGGTGGTGCACGACGGCATCCCGGTGTTCGCCCGGCGTGGCGAGGACACCGAGACCTACTATCGGCATATCCGCGCGGCGCTGGCGCATCGCCCCCGGATCACGCTGGACGACGGGGCGGACCTGGTCAGCGAGCTGCACAAGACCCAGCGCGATCTGCTGGACGGCATGCTCGGCGGCACCGAGGAGACCACCACGGGCGTGATCCGCCTGCGCGCCATGGCCGCGGAGGGCGCGCTGCGCTATCCGGTGGTCGCCGTCAACGATGCGCTGACGAAACACCTGTTCGACAACCGCTACGGCACCGGCCAGAGCGCGCTGGATGGGGTGATCCGGGCCACCAACAGTCTGATCGCCGGGCGCGTGTTCACGGTGGTGGGCTATGGCTGGTGCGGGCGGGGCCTGGCGATGCGGGCCAAGGGCCACGGCGCGCGGGTGGTGGTGACGGAGGTGGAGCCGCTGCGGGCGCTGGAGGCGGTGATGGACGGTTTCGAGGTGATGCCGCTGGTGCAGGCGGCGGCGCGCTCGGACTTCATCGTCACCGTGACCGGCGACAAGCATGTGCTGGACCGGTGCCATTTCGAGGTGATGAAGGACGGCTGTGTCATCGCCAATTCCGGCCATTTCAATGTCGAGATCAATCTGCCGGCATTGGCGGCCATGGCGGTGCGCCGGCAGCGTCCGCGCGAGAGCGTGGAGGAGTTTGTGCTTGCGGATGGCCGGCGTATCCGTGTGCTGGCGGAGGGTCGGCTGGTGAATCTGGCGGCGGCGGAGGGCCATCCGGCGGCGGTGATGGACATGAGTTTTGCCAATCAGGCGCTGGCGGTGGCCTGGCTGGTGGAGCATGGTCCGCAGCTGGCGGCGGAGGTGCATCCGGTGCCGCGGGAGATCGATCAGGCGGTGGCGCGGTTGAAGCTGGATGCGCTGGGGCTGCAGATCGATCGGCTGACGCCGGAGCAGTCGGCCTATCTGGCCTCATGGGGCGAGGGGACCTGAGAGATACCTGTTGCAAACGCTCAGGGCGCTCTGTGTCAGGCAGCCTGTTGCTTGCCGAGCAGTTTGCGCTTGGCGCGTTGCAGGCCCAGCCAGACGGCGCCGACCACCAGGGGCAGGGCCAGGGCGATGGCCAGGTCGGCGTCGATGGGCAGGCCGCCGGCGCCCAGGCCCTTGAGCAGGTAGCCCACCAGGCCGAGCCCGTAGTAGCTGATGGCGACCACGGACAGCCCTTCGACGGTCTCTTGCAGGCGTAGCTGCAGGCGGGCGCGTCGGTCCATGGAATCGAGCAGGCTGCGGTTCTGCTCCTGCAGTTGCAGTTCTACCCGCGCGCGCAGCAGGGCGGTCATGCGGGCGGCGCGTTCGGCCAGGGCCTGCTGGCGCTCGCCGGTGGCGGCGCAGGTGGCGATGGCGGGGGCGACCCGGGCCTCGAGGAATTCGGTAAAGGTCTGCAGGCCCTGGATGCGTCGCTCGCGCAGCTGTTCCAGCCGTTGGCGCATGACCTGGTGGTAGGCGCGGGAGGCGTCGAAGCGAGAGGTGGTGCGGGCGGTGACGGATTCCACCTCGGTGGCCAGGCTGGTCAGCTCGTTGAGCAGGGCGCGTTCGGTGAGTGGGGCCTGTGGATCATTGCCGCTCGGGGGACGGGCGGCGTCCGGTCTTGGGTTGGCGGTCATGCGCAGGGCCAGGTCGGCGAGCTGTTGCTCGGCCTCGGACAGGATGGCGGCTGCCTTGCGCGCCGGCGGCAGGCCGAGCAGGGCCATGGCGCGGTAGGCGTCGACGTCGAGGATGCGCTTGATCAGGCGTCCGGCCTGGCCGTCGGACAGGTTGATGTCGCGCAGCAGCATGCGGCCGAAGCCGTCGGGATGGATGCGCATGTCGGACCAGGCGATGCCGGCGCCGCCGGCCACCTCGGCGCCGATCACGGGATTGCCGCCGAACAGCTCGGTGAGTTCGCCCAGGCCGTGCTCGGGATGCTCGCGTGACTCCAGGGCCAGCAGGATGGCGCTGACCACCCGGCCGGGCAGCTGCTGCAGCCAGTTGGCGGGCAGTGTGTCCAGCAGGGTGTCGGCGAAGGGCCGCTCGAATGGGCCCGGGCGGAAAAAGGTGTAGGTGACGAACTCGGTATGGCGCTCCCAGCGCAGCCGCAGTTCGCCGATGTCGACATAGAACTGCTGTCCGGGATCGCTGGGCGCGGGCACGCCGAAGTGGGTGAGCAGGCGCTCAAGATGGCGGATGTTGATGCCGCTGCCGCGCTCGCCGCACTGGTACACCAGGTGTGCCAGTCGCGTGGGTGCGCGGATGGGCTCGAAGGTGCGGACATGCAGCTCCGAGGTCAGTTCGTGACGTAGTGGGTGTTGCGGGTAGGCTGAAGGCATGGGTGTGGCGGTGCTCAGCTTGGGCGGGGCAGCGAGATCAGCACCTCGTCGCGGCGGTGCGCCGGGTCGAAGGCGAGTTCCAGCAACCGTTCGGCGACGAACGCCGGGGTGCTGAAGCTGTCGGCCTGTTTCAGGTCGAGAAACTTCTGCACCATGGGAAATTGTTCCGGCGAGCAGCGGCGGATCTCGGCCTGCATGTCGGTGTCGACGATGCCGGGGGCGACAGCATGCACGCGCAGGCCGTGCTCGGCCTGTTCCAGTGCGATGGACTCGCTCATGCGATCGACGGCGGCCTTGCCCGCGCAGTAGGCGGACCAGCCGGCATAGGCGTTGCGTGCGGCGCCGGAGCTGATGTTGATCAGCACGCCGCCGGCGGCTGCCTGTGTCTGTGCGTTGATGCCCTGAAGCCGGTGGCGAATGAAGGCGCGGCTGCCGTTGAACACGCCGAGCACGTTGACCTCGATGTGGCGACGGAAGTCGTCCGGGTCGACTTCATGCAGCGGCCCGATGGGCGCGAGCAGGCCGGCGTTGTTGATCCACAGGTCGATGGGGCCGAACTGCCGGGCGGACTCGGCGCAGAAGGCGTCGACGGCCTGGCTGTCGGTGACGTCCAGGGCGCGGCTGAGGCAGCGGTCGCCGTGGGTGCCGCAGTCTGGCGCGGTGCGGGCGCAGACGGCCACGCGCAGGCCATGCTGCAGGAAGCTGCGCGCCAGCCCGGCGCCCAGGCCACGACTGGCGCCAGTGATGACCGCAACACGATCCGTGAAATCAGGCATCGGGTGTCTCCGCTCAGTCGGCCTTCAGCCAGCCCTGCAGTGCGTCCACCAGGGCCTGGGCCTGGGCGCGGCTGGAGATGTTGAACTTGGACTGCTGGCGGTATTCGCCGCCGCGTTTCTGGTAGCGGCGGATGGTGAAGCGCTCGGGGCCGTATTCCTCCTTGGCGCGGTCCCAGTCCTGGTAGCGGAACAGGATGGTGGTCCAGCTGCCCTTGGACAGGATGACCTTGTCCAGTTCGCGCGTGGTTTCGATGCCGCCGTCGATATAGGTGACGGTCAGCTCGTCGATTGTCTCGGCCATCGGTTCGCTTCCTGAGAGAGTGCTGTTTGGGTGTTGCCGGACCGGTTGTACCCGCTATTGCAGGGCCCCGTACTGACGCAACAGGCCGGCCATGATGCCGGCGGTGCTGGGGTCCGGGATCCGCTCGGCCAGGGCCAGCGGGGTGTTGCCGGCGGTGTCGGTCAGATTGACCTCGGCGCCGGCGCTGATCAGGTGCTTGGCCAGCTTGACGTTGCCGGCGCTCACGGCCTGGTGCAGCGGCGGTGTGCCGGATGGGCCGGCGGTGTTCAGTGCTGCGCCCTGGCTGAGCAGAAAGTGCAGGCTGTCGCGGTCGGCGGTCTGATCTGCGACCAGCTGGAACAGCAGCGCCTGGGGGTCGTCATCGGTGCCGTGCTGCCAGAGCAGTTCCGCCGCGGGCAGTTTGCCGTTGGCCAGGGCCAGGTGCAGCGGGGTGCGGCCGAGCCGGTCGCGGACATCGGTGTCGGCGCCGTGGTCGAGCAGCTCGCGGGCGATGGCGACGCGTCCCTGGCTGACGGCCACATGCAGCGGGTAGGCGCCGTCGGCCCCGGGCTGGTTGATGTCGGTCTTCCAGAACAGGTGGCGCTTGATCTGGTCCAGGTCGCCGATGTGCACGGCCCGGTACAGGTTGACCGTGGGCTCGGGCGGGGCGCCGCAGCCGGCAACGAGGGCCAGGAGGCAGACGGACAGCAGAGTGGTTGGGGCGAGGCGCATGCGACGGGGTGCCTTGGCTTGGTGCGGAAATGGTACGCGGTTCATCGGGCGCTGGGCAAGCGCGCGGCAAACGCAAGGTTTCTTTGCCGCAGCGCGATTCACCGCAGAGACGCAGAGCACAAAAACTGAACGCAGGGGCGCGGACGAGAACGCTGGCTGGTCTCTGCGTGCTCTGGGCCTCTGCGGTTTGAAATTGGAATTGCTGCCATTCAACGTCCGAGGGTGAGAAAGGGGACGAGCATCAGGTAGAGTATGGCGGCGATGCCGGCAAGGTGGAAGGCGGTGCGAAACGGGTGCTGCAGGGCGCGTTGCCAGGCGGTTTCGGCGCGGCCGGCGTCGCACAGGGCGCGGTATTCCGCGGACAGTCGGGCGGCGCGCTGTTGCTGGTAGGCGTCGATCAGGGCGCGGGCTTCGCGCTTGTGTTCGGCCTGCAGCAGCCAGAGTCCGGCGGTGCCAAGGCCGAGGAAACCGGCGCCGGTCTCGTGGTAGGGAAAGCCGTTGTCGTCGAGCAGCTGGCGCACGTCAGCGGCCTCGTCGTCGTCGACTCCGTTCAGGCGAAAGATCAGTACGGACATCATGCTACTCAAGTTTCTGGTGACGGCGGCGGTGGTTTACGTCGCTTTTCTGGTGCTGCGCAACCGGCGGCGTGAGGCCGATGGCTCGGGGCCGGCGGTGCCGGTGCTGCCGGGCTGGTTGCCGCCGGGCTCGATGCGGGCAGCGGCCCATGCGGTGCTGGCGTTGATGGTGCTCGGCAGCGGATTTTACCTGTTCCAGCGCTGGGAGCACGCGCAGCAGGTGGTGGAGGTGCAGGTGGTCAATCCGTACAGCGGGCAGGTGCAGTCGTACGAGGCGCGACGGGGCGACATCGAGGGGCGGACCTTCGCGACGCTGGACGGGCGCCGCATCCGGGTTGCGGAGATGGAGCGGCTGATCGTGGTGGAGCCGGCGCATTAGCCGCGCCTGTTGCCGGTAACCTCCCGCCGTTTTCCCGTAGGGCGGATAAGCGTAGCGCCATCCGCCGCGGCGGTGGTGGCTGCTTTGGCATCTGGTGGAAACGCTGCGCTTATTCCACCCTACTGCTGTTGGTTTCCTATCCCGGTTTTCGTAGGGCGGATAAGCGTAGCGCCATCCGCCGCGGCGGTGGTGGCTGCTTTGGCATCTGGTGGAAACGCTTCGCTTATTCCACCCTACGGGCATCTGGTGGAAACGCTTCGCTTATTCCACCCTACGGGCATCTGGTGGAAACGCTGCGCTTATTCCACCCTACGGGCATCTGGTGGAAACGCTTCGCTTATTCCACCCTACGGGCATCTGGTGGAAACGCTGCGCTTATTCCCCCCTACGGGCATCTGGTGGAAACGCTTCGCTTATTCCACCCTACGGGCATCTGGTGGAAACGCTGCGCTTATTCCACCCTACGGGCATCTGGTGGAAACGCTTCGCTTATTCCACCCTACGGGCATCTGGTGGAAACGCTGCGCTTATTCCCTACTGCTGTCGGTTTCCTATCCCGGTTTTCCGTAGGGCGGATAAGCGTAGCGCCATCCGCCGCGGCGGTGGTGGCTGCTTTTGCATCTGGTGGAAACGCTGCGCTTGTTCCACCCTACTGCTGTTGGTTTCCTATCCCGGTTTTCGTAGGGCGGATAAGCGTAGCGCCATCCGCCGCGGCGGTGGTGGCTGCTTTTGCATCTGGTGGAAACGCTTCGCTTATTCCACCCTACGGGCATCTGGTGGAAACGCTTCGCTTATTCCACCCTACGGGCATCTGGTGGAAACGCTTCGCTTATCCAAAAATAGGAAAACCCCCGGCTTTGCCGGGGTGGCAGTAGAAGTTTGACATTTCCTGGAGTCCATCGGGGAAACTCCTCGCCGTGAGCCGCCAAGCACACGAAAGAGGAGAAACCCGATGGACGACAGCGAAAGCTTAAGCCACTCCAAGTGGGAGTGTAAATACCACGTAGTGTTCATCCCGAAGTGCCGCCGCCGGACGCTGTACGCGCAGTTACGTCGGCACCTTGGGGAAGTGTTCCGCACCTTGGCGGAGCACAAAGAGAGTCGGATCTTGGAGGGACACCTGATGCCCGACCATGTGCACATGCTGATCTCGATTCCGCCGAAATATGCGGTGTCACAGGTGGTGGGCTACATCAAGGGGAAGAGTGCCATTCACCTGGCGCGGGTGTACGGCGAGCGCAGGCGCAACTTCGTTGGCCAGCACTTCTGGGCACGCGGCTACTTCGTGTCCACGGTCGGGCGGGACGAGGAGGTTGTGCGGCGCTACATCCGACACCAGGAGCAGGAAGATCAGCGACTGGAGCAGCTGAACCTATGGCGCTGATCCGCCGCCTTTAGGCGGCCCCCAAACCGCGGGGACGCGTTAGCGTCCCCATAAGCCGCTTTGAGCGGCTCACGAATTCAATGCCCCCGGCTTTGCCGGGGGATTGTTACTCCACCCTACGGGCTTCTGGTGGAAACGCTGCGCTTATTCCACCCTACGGGCTTCTGGTGGAAACGCTGCGCTTATTCCACCCTACGGGCATCTGGTGGAAACGCTGCGCTTATTCCACCCTACGGGCATCTGGTGGAAACGCTGCGCTTATTCCACCCTACGGGCATCTGGTGGAAACGCTGCGCTTATTCCACCCTACGGGCTGCGGTTGTTCCACGCTACGGGTTCAGCTGGCCTCGGTTGCGTCGTCGGATTCTACGGTCTTGGCCATGCGCTTGGCGAAGTAGTAGATCCGCTTTAGCTTTTCGATGATGTCGATCTCGATGGTGTAGGCGGGGATGCGGTTGGGTTCTTCGGCCACCAGGCGTTGTGCCTGGTGGGCGGCGGCGGAGTCGGCGATGCGCGTGATCTCCTGTTTCTTTGACGTGACGGTGCGTGCGGCGAGTTCGCTTTTCTGCGCCACGGCGAGCACGGCGGCCTCCACGGCCTGGTTGACGGCGACGTGGAAGTTGTTGAGGATCTCGCGGGTGGGCTGGCTGATGGACACGCCCTGGTCGATGCGTTCGTTGCCCAGCACGATGAGGTTGGTTTCGATGACGTCGCCGATGTTTTCCAGGTCGTTGACGGCCTCCATCAGGCGGATCATCTCGGCGGTCTGATTCTCGGTCAGCGACAGGCGGCTGATCTTGCCCAGATAGGTGATGATCTGCGCATGCAGTGTGTCGACGTCGTCGTCCATGCGTTCGATGTCGTGCAGGGTCTCGCGGTTGCCGCTGAGGATGGCGGGCATGATGCGTCTCATCATGTCCTGCACCCGCTCGCCCATGTGCAGCACCTCCAGACGCACCCGGTCGAGGGCCAGCGAGGGTGTGCTCAGCAGTTCTTCGTCGAGGTACTTGGCGCGGACCACCAGCGCCTCTTCTTCCAGCGGTTTGTCCGGCACCAGCCATTCCGCCAGGCGCGCGAACTGGCCGGTGAGACCGATGAACAGGATGGTGTTGGCGACGTTGAACAGGGTGTGGGCGTTGGCGATCTGCCGTGGCGTCTCGGCGGCGATGCGCTCGGTGCCGGCGAGTTCGGGGTATTGCGGCGAGATCCAGGTGACGAACTCCGCCAGCTGGCCGATGAGGCCGACCCAGACCAGCACGCCGGCAACATTGAACAGGATGTGAACGACAGCGGCGCGCACGGCCTCGCGGGGTTTGCCGATGGCGGCCAGCAGGGCGGTGACGCAGGTGCCGATGTTGGCGCCGAAGGCCAGGGCGATGCCGGTGGGCAGGTTGACGAAGCCCTGGCTGGCCATGACGATGACGATGCCGGTGGTGGCCGCGGATGACTGGATCAGCCCGGTGAAGGCGGCGGCCACCAGGATGCCGATGAGCGGGTTCTGCATCGTCTGCATCAGGTCCAGGAAGGGCTGGTAGCTGCGCAGCGGGGCCATGGCGTCGCTCATCACGCCCATGCCGAAGAACACCATGCCCAGGCCCATGAGCATGCCGCCGTAGTGGCGGATGCGCTCGCGCTTGGAGGCGAACAGCATGGTGAAGCCGATGCCGATCATCAGCAGCGCGGCCTTGGTGACCTTGAAGGCGATGAGTTGCGCGGTGACGGTGGAGCCGATGTTGGCGCCCATGATGACGCCGACGGATTGCGCCAGGGACATCAGGCCGGCGCTGATGAAGCCCACCACCAGCACAGTGGTGACGGACGAGGAGTTGATGACGGCGGTGACGAAGGCGCCGGTCAGGGCGCCCATGAAGCGATTGGTGGTGAGCCGCGCCAGGATGTCCTTCATGCGCTCGCCGGCCACGGCCTTGAGCGCGTCGGCCATCTGATCCATGCCGAACAGGAACAGGGCAAGGCCGCCGAACAGGCCCATGCCCATGGTGAGCCAGTCGATCTCGACGCCGTTGCTGCTGCCGTCGTCGGCCCAGACCGCGAGGGCTGCGACCAGCAGGGCCAGGCCGGCCAGGCCGGGCAGCCAATAGGGGGCGGCCTGTTGGGCGCGGCGGGACAACAGGTTGGCAATCAAGGCGGGCTTCCTCCTACTTTTTTTGCGGCGGGCACTTGACCACCGTGACCGGGATGCGTGCCAGGTGTACTACCTGTTCGGCCACGGAGCCGATGAGCAGGTGTTTCCAGCCGGTCAGACCGGTGCTGCCCATGACGATCAGGCCGGCGCCGATCTTGTTGGCCACCTCCAGGATACGTGAGGTGGGCAGCCCCTTGACCAGCATGGAATCCAGCCGCTTGAGCTTTTTCAGCTCGCGGTGCTGGGCGATCACTCGCTGCAGGAACTCGTCGAGCATGTCCGCGGCGCCGTCTTCGATGCGGCTGAGCTGCTTTTTCTTCAGCGCGCGGCTGTAGTACCCCGGCATCGAGCCCGGGTCATGCACCACGTGCATGACCATCAGCGGCCGGTTGAGACAGCGCGCCAGATCGACGGCATGGATCAGCGCGGCCTCCGAGGGGGCGGAGAAGTCCACCGGTACCAGGATGGGGCCGCTGTCCGATTTGTTGGTCACGGCTTTGGTGTCGCTGTGGCTGTCGGTGGTCGTCTTTTTGGTGTCGCTGTGGCCGGTGTTGTCGGTGTCCGGTGCTACGGGCGGGGTCTCCCTGGGGTCGTTCATGGGTACCTCGGCTGAAGTCGTCCGCATTATGACATTTGTGTTACTTGAGTGTTACGCAAGGTTGCCGTGGCGGCGCCCGTTCAGGCCGTGAGGCGGCCGGTCCGTATCAGGCGGTTGATCACCGGCAGCAGGGGTTCCACCGGGTAGGTCAGCGGTAGCAGGTGGCCGCCGGAGCGGGTGATGACGCCGATGGTCTGCGGATTGGCGCCGAACAGCACATGGTGGTGCTGGATGCCGCCAGCGTTGAGCCATAGGGTGCCGTCGCTGCTGAGCGGCGTGTGGCCGACGATGAACGGGGTGTCTGGCGCCACGCCGAGCCGCTTGCACAGGCGGCGCACGTCGCCGGGGCCGTAGCCGCTTGGCGAGTTGGACTTGCGCAGCCGGATATGGGTGAGCTGGTGTTGCAGTTTCGGCTTGCGGTGGGCATTGATCAGGTCGGCGCGGGAGGCCTTCATGGTGGGCGCGCCGGCATGGCAGGCGACGTAGTGCGGCGAGACGGCGATGTAGGGCAGGGCGTCGTAGAGGCGCTGCATGGCGTTGCGATAGTGCGCGCCGCGGCGGTCGTACAGGGCCTGTTCCCACAGCACGCCCTGGGGCACGCCGCCCTTGCTGATGTCATCGGCGAAGCTGTCGTGATTGCCGCGCAGGTAGAACACGCGCTCGGGAAACTGCAGCTTCAGCCGGAAGATCAGGTCCATCAGCAGCATGGACATGTCCATCTCGGCCTCGTGGCCGGGGGTGTCCGGGTGGACCGCGTCGCCGACCAGGATGAGCACGCCGCTGCCGTCGCGCAGGGCGTCGAGAAAGGCGTTCTGGGTGAGCAGCACCAGCAGGTTGTCGATGCTGGCGTGCAGGTCGCCGACGAAGATGGGGGCGGGCCTGCCGGGCAGCCGCAACACGCTGCCGGGCCGCCCGTCGCGCGTGCTCAGGCGGTAGGCCTCGCGCTCCATCACCTGCGTCACCCGCTCGAGCAGGTCCAGCGCGGTGCTGCGCGAGGGTTCCTCGATGGGATCCTTGAGGATGCTGGCCAGGGCCTCGAGCTTGCCCTTGCGCCAGCGTAGCATCCGGTCGAGCAGCACCTTTTTGGTCAGGGGCATGACGCAGGCGCCGCGCTTCGGCGATTTGTTCTTCAGCGCCAGCCCGTTTTCCGTCAGCTTCAGCCGCAGGTGCTTGTCGGCGACGCTGGAGGGATAGGCCAGCAGTCGCCGTTGCAGCGGGTCTTCGCGGCCCAGGGTGAGCGACTCGCCGGCGGACAGCCGGAGAAAACCGCTGATGGTGGAGAAGAAGCTGTCCGGATCGAACAGCAGATAGTCGCCGCTGCGCTGGAAGTGGCCATCGGCGCCGATGACGATCTCGGGGTCGAGGGTGAGGCTGTAGCCTTCCTCCGTGCCGAGCATCAGCCGCAGCGGCAGCGATGGCTCCGGAATCCGCACCTTTTTCTCGCCGAGCCGCAGCGATCCGCTGAGTTCCATGTCGTCGCACTCCTCCATGTCCTGGAGCAGATCCTGGAAGTAGCGCAGGAAGGTGTTGCGGGATTCGGTGGAGAATTGAGTCATGGCTTATGGCCCGTCTTGGGCTGGCGCAACGGGGGTGGCGAGGCGGTAGGGTCGGCTTCTGACCCGCTGGCGCAGATAGACCTGCATGCCTCGTCGATGAAACAGTGCGCACACGTGGCCGAACAGGCGCACCTGGGCGCGGATCTGGTCCAGATCGACGCAGGCGTCGATGGGGTGCGTGCCGGCGCGGGCGCGCTCGCAGCGGGCGCGGTAGATGCGCTCCGGCGCGGGCAGGATGAACTCGAATACATAACGGGCCTGCCAGTCCACCGCCAGCAGGTGTCGTTTCGGGCCAGGCAGCTGTATGCGCGACTCATCCAGCACCAGGTCGCGCCAGTTGCGCTGCCAGGCCTCGTCGAACAGCGACAGGGCGTCCGGCTGGCCGACGAACGGCAGACCCAGATGGATCTCGCGCGGGCGCACCGCCAGTACCTGGGCGCGCCACCAGGCGCGCTGGCTCAGATCGATGTAACCCTCTTCCGGCCAGCCACCCAGTTGCCGGATGAAGGTGGACTTGCCGGCCCCGGGCGGGCCGGTGACGATGAGCTGGTTGAAGCGGACGCGGCGCGCCACGGGCACGCGACGGAACAGCCGCAGATCGGTGACCGGCTCCAGGGGCACCCCGGGCAGCGCGGCGAGTTCTCGCGACATGCTGTTGTATGTGCTCAACTGCGAGATTCAGGTCGCGCCGCGCGTGCCCCAAGCCGCCGGTCGGCATGGCGTCAGCCGAAGATGGCGCGGAAGATGAAGAAGAAGATGGCGGCGAGAATGGCGCCCGCCGGCAGTGTCACCACCCATGATACGACGATGTTGCCGATCACGCGCAGGTCCAGGGCGCCGACGCCGCGGGCCAGGCCGACGCCCATGACCGCACCGACGGCGATATGGGTGGTGGATACCGGCAGTCCGGTCTTGGAGGCCAGCACCACGGTGGAGGCGGCGGCCAGGGTGGCGCAGTAGCCCCGGGTGGGGGTCAGCTCGGTGATGCGCGTGCCGATGGTCTGCATGACCCGGTAGCCCATGGTGGCCAGACCGATGACGATACCGATGCCGCCGAGGATCAGGATCCACAGGGGCAGCGCCGCCTTTTGCGCCACGGCGCCGCCGCTCTGCACGATGGACACCACCGCTGCCAGCGGACCGATGCCGTTGGCCACGTCGTTGGAGCCGTGGGCGAAGGCCATGGCGCAGGCGGTGAAGATCATCATTGGCGTGAACACGCGCTCGACGCTGGCGAAATGGAATTTGCGGTCGGCGGCTTCGTCCACCTTTACCCGGTCGATGAGCACCTTGCCGATGAGGGCAATGACGATGCCGATGCCGGTTGCGGCGGCGAGGCTCTGCCAGGTGGTCAGGTCGAGATTGAGATGCTTGAGCCCCTTGAACAGGGTGACCAGGCTGACGATCCAGCCCACCAGGAAGATATAGAACGGGCCCCAGCGCTTGGCGCTCCTGAACGGGTTTTCACTGTTGAGAATGAGCGTGCGGATGCTCAGCATCAGCAGCAGCGCGATGACGCCGCCGAGCAGGGGCGAGACCACCCAGCTGGCGGCGATCTGTCCGATGGTGCTCCATTGCACGGCATCGACACCGATACCGGCGATGGCGAAGCCGACGATGGCGCCAACGATGGTGTGGGTGGTGGAGACGGGCCAGCCGCGGCTGGTGGCGACCATCAGCCAGATGGCGGCGGCCAGCAGGGCCGCCAGCATGCCGTAGACCAGCAGTTCCGGCGCGCCGGCGATGGGGGCCGGATCGATGATGCCCTTGCGGATGGTGGAGGTGACGCTGCCGCCGGCAAGGAAGGCGCCAGCGAACTCGAAGATGGCGGCGATGATGATCGCCTGCTTGACGGTGATGGCGCCGGAGCCCACCGAGGTGCCCATGGCGTTGGCGACGTCATTGGCGCCGATGCCCCAGGTCATGTAGAAGCCGAAGATGACTGCCAGGACGATGAAGATCGTGCCGTAGGTTGCGATGATGTCCATGATGCCTCTCGAAGCTGGACGTGATCCGTGGACCTGGTTTCGCCCGCGCCTGCGATGTGCCGGTATCGGGCGGTGAGCGTGACCTTGGCGGTGTCAGCGCGCGATCAGCAGCAGCAGGCGATCGCCGACCTTTTCGGCGTAGTCGGCCAGGTTGCCGATCCAGTGGATCAACCGGTACCAGAACATCACCGACACCGGGCTCATGCTGTCCTCGTGCTGGAACAGGGCGCGTGCCAGCGCCATGCCGAGATCGTCCGTCTCGGTCTCGATCCGGTTCAGCTCCTGCACCATGGCCTCGACGCGGGTGGCCTCGGGACCGCGGAAGCCGGTTTCCACCAGCTCGTCGAGCTCGCCGATGATGGCGTTGGCCTGTTCGCAGGCATCGGCGCAGCGCCGCACCAGGGTGCGCAGGTCCGCCTGCATGTCCTCTGGTACCGTCATCTGGCGCTGCATCAGCAGCCCGGCGATGTCCTGCGCGGTATCGGCGATGGCGTCCTGAACCGCCAGGATCTCCAGCAGGTCGCGCCGGTCTACCGGCAGGAACAGGCTTCTGGGCAGGTGGATGCGGACCTGGTTCTTGATGCCGTCGGCCTCGCTTTCCTTTTCGAAGATGGCGTTCTTGGCCTGCTCCAGCGCGGCCGCGTCGGCGCTGATCAGGGCCTCGAAGAGGTGGGGCACATGGCTGACGCAGGCGTTGACCACCGCCATGTGTTCCTGCATCGGCTTGAAGGGGGAGCGGGCGAACAGGGCCGCGATTGGATTCGTGGAACGCATCGAGGAAGAGCCTCCCGTATCTGAGACATGAAACGCCGCCGGGCTAGCGTCGGCGCGTCGTCGGTCACGGATCGGGTCGTGGCCGACCGGGGATGCGTCGACATGGCTGCTGGTCGTGAATCGCTCGAACACTCGTACGACTCACTAGTATTGTTAACCGTATTGCAGGAAAGCCGCAATAATTTTGTCATGAAGACGCGATATAAGGAACGTTTGTCTTGACGAACAGTACGCCGTAGCGAACAGCCCAAGGGTGTCGGCGTCCTGATGTCCGAATCGGTGTGGCCGGCATTGGTGTGGCCCGGCAGACGCCGCGAGTGGAGCGGCATGGGGGTGGCGATGGGCGGATTGGGTGTGAGACTGCGCGTTGGCGAGAAGATCGGCCTCGGCTTTGGCCTGGTGGGGGCGATCTTTCTGGGCGTGCTCTGGTTCTATCACGTCAGCCATGACGAGATCATCGCCGATTACCGGGATCTGAATCAGACCTACGGTGCGCGGCAAGTGGCCGCGTTTGCCATCGAGAGCCGGCTGACAGCCATGCGCGCCGCCGCCGACCGGTTTTCGCTCACCCGGGAGGAGACGTTTGCGCAGGAGGCCCTGCGACAGGCGGATGCCCTGCGGCAACAGACCGAACAGCTGGCGCGCGTGGACCAGGCGTCGCGGCAGACCGCCGAGCAGATCCGTGCCCTGACCGACGGCTTCGCGCTGCGGCTGGAGGACATGCTGGAGGCCTGGCGCATTCGTGGCCTGGACGAGGCGTCCGGCCTGCAGGGGGCGTTCCGCGAGGCGGCGCACATCCTGGAGGAGCAGGCCGGCCAATACGGCAGCCAGCATGCTAGCCAGCAGGGCGCGGAGCAGTTGCAACTGACGCTGCTGCAACTGCGGCGGCGCGAAAAGGACTACCTGCTGCGCGCGGACACCCGCTATGTCGACATGGTGGACGGCATCGCGGCGGACTTTCGTCAGCAGCTTCGCGGCCTTGACCTGGCGGCGCCAGCCCGGGAGCGGCTCGAGGCGCTGCTGACGGGTTATCTCGATGACTTTCATGCCCTGGTGGAGCAGGATCGGCGCATCGCGCGGTTGAGCGCGGAGATGTCGCAGGCCGCGACGCGGATCACGCCGGTGGTGGAGGTCAACCTGGTCCAGGCCAGCGGCGCCATGGCGCGGCGCAGCGCCGAGATCGCCGAGGGGGCGGCGGCGCAGGCACGCTGGAGCCTGGGTGTTGCCGTCGCGGCGGCGCTGTTCGGCGCGCTACTGGCGGTGCTGATCACCATCGGCATCGTGCGGCCGGTCAGGGCCATGGCCGGGTTGCTGGACCGGCTCACGCGCGAGAGTCCGCGTGAGCGCGTGCCGGCCGATCCCGACGGCCGTGACGAGATCAATGCCATGGCGATGGCGCTGAACACCCTGGCCGATCACCGGGCCAGGCTGGTCGACTGGTGGCGCAGTTCCATGCAGGAGGCGACGGCGGCGCGGGAACTGGGCCAGGCGCAAACCGGCGACGAGCGCGTGGCGGCGGCGCAGGCGATGCACGCGGCCGCGCACGAGCGGCTGCGGCAGCTCGACGCGGTGCGGGAGCAGCTGCTCGCCGACGCGCAGCGCATCGAGCAGATCGCCGCTCAATTGAACGGCGACGACGCCGATCGCCAGCACGCCGCGCGGTTGCGCGATGCCGCGGGCGATCTGCGGCGACTGTTGGGGGTGGTGGCAGGGGATGTGTCGCCCGCGTGACTGTGTGTTCGGTTATTTATCGTAATGTGGCCAATTGATTCGAGATCTGTCCACTCATGGCGAGGGATCCATCGTATCATCCACAGGTGGCTTAGGTATTAACCACAACCTGACAGGTGTTGTCATGTTTGCTCCGAAGACGCCCTGGTCCAGCGCCATGGCGGACGACATGTCTAGCGGGCATCCGCCCATCATCGCGGCCGTCTCGTTCGACGAGCAGGGCAGGCAGTGTCTGCGGCAGGCCTGTCTGCGGGCGGTGCATGCGGCGCAGCCAGTGGTAGCGCTGCATGTCGTGCACGAGACCAGCCGCACCGCGGGGCAGTATGCGCGCTACAACCAGGGCGCGGGTCTGCTGCCGCTGACGGACATCGCCAAGAGCATGCTCGCTGCCGTGGTGGACGAGGTGACTGGCAGTGATCCGGCCTGTGCCGCGGCGGAGATCCGGCAGCTGGTCATCCCGGGCGTTCCGGCCAACCGGATACCGGAGGTGGCGGAGCTGGTGCAGGCCGAGCTGATCATTCTTGGCGGCAAGGATCGGTACGGGCTGGAGCGGCTGCTGGCACCCGGAACCCCCCGCTCGGTGCTGAAGCGGGCCGGCTGTAAGGTGCTTGTGATCGACGAGACCGGGCAGCCGCAGGATGCCGGGAAGCTGGAGGCCACCGGCGACGCGGGTGCCTACTCCTCTGCCTGAGTTCGGGGGTCCGTGTCGCGGCGCTTGATCAGGATCACGAGCGCCGTGTCTGTGGTGATGTCGTTCAGTTTGCCGTTATGTTACGGTTCCGTGACGGGGCCGGCGCAGGTGACGGCACGCTAACAATCCCACAGCAGCTGGCGGCATTCGGCTCGACCGGGCGCCGCAGCCATGACACGACGGCCCGGGTGGCGCCGTAAACATTTGCAAGAACTGTTCTTTCTCCTCGTCCTGCTGCTGCTTTCCGGCCTGTTTTCCGGCTCGGAGACGGCGCTGGTCTCCATCTCCCTGGCACGCGCCGAGGCGCTGAACCGCGAGGGTCGCCGCGGCGCGGCCTCGTTGTATCAGCTGAAGAGCAATCCGGCGCGAATGCTGATCACCATCCTGATCGGCAACAATGTGGTCAATATTGCCGCCTCCGCCATGGCAACGGTGCTGGCCACCCGCTGGCTCGGGCATATCGGCCCGGGGGTGGCGGTGGGTGTGCTGACGGTGCTGATCCTGGTGTTTGGCGAGATCACGCCCAAGAGCCTGGCGACCCGTTACTCCGAGCGCATCTCGCTGGCCATTGCGCCGGTGCTGGTGGCCTTCATGCGTGCCATCTATCCGCTGGTCTGGCTGTTCAATACCTTTACCAACCGGGTGCAGGCGCTGGCGGGCCGGCAGGCAGATCCGATCGTGACCGAGGCCGAGCTGATCACCATGACCGAGCACGGCGAGGAGGAGGGCACCATCGAGTCCGACGAGCGGGAGATGATCGAGCGGGTGTTCATCCTGAACGATCTGAAGGCGGGTGATGTCATGACGCCCATGCGTCGGGTGTTTGCACTGGACGGGCGGCGTTCGGTGGCGGACATTCTGCAGGAGGTGCTGGCGCGGCCGTTCACGCGCATCCCGTTGCATGGCCCGGATCACAACGAGGTGCTGAAGGTGCTCTTTCTGCGCGATCTGTTCGCTGCAGCGGCCCGTGGCGAGATGGAGCAGCCGGCCTTCGACATTGCCCGCACGCCGCTGTACGTGCCGGAAAACCAGAAGGTGGACCTGCTGCTGCCGCTGCTGCGCAAGGAGAAGCAGCATATGGCGGTGGTGGTGGATGAGACCGGGTACCTGCAGGGGGTGGTGACGCTGGAGGATGTGCTCGAGGAGCTGGTGGGCGAGATCTACGACGAGGTCGACGAGCTGCCGGATCAGCAGATGCGGCTGTCGGACGACAGCATGCTGGTGGACGGGCATGTGGAACTGCGGGTGGTGGAGGCGTTCTTCGATACGGAATTGCCGGGCAAGCCGACGGATACGGTGAATCGGTGGATTCTGGAGCACACGGCGCGCATCCCGCGCCAGGATGAGCGCTTCGTGCTGGATGGTCTGGAGATCCACGTCAAGAATGCGTCGGAGCGGCGGATTCGACAGGTGGTGCTGAAACCGGTGCCGGAGGAGCCTGTCACTGCGGACCCTGTGCAGGTTGAAGCCCGTAGCCCGTAGGGCGGATAAGCGCAGCGCCATCCGCCGTGCCGGAGCCTGAGGTTGCTGGTGGAAACGCTGCGCTTGTTCCACCCTACCGGCTGTGCCGGTTGAAGCCCGTAGCCCGTAGCCCGTAGGGCGGATAAGCGCAGCGCCATCCGCCGTGCCTGAGGTTGCTGCTGGAAACGCTTCGCTTGTTCCACCCTACCGGTTGTGCCGGTTGAAGCCCGTAGCCCGTAGGGCGGATAAGCGCAGCGCCATCCGCCATGCCTGAGATTGCTGGTGGAAACGCTTCGCTTATTCCACCCTACCGGCTTGTTCCACCCTCCGGTTGTGGTTGCTGGTGGAAACGCTTCGCTTATTCCACCCTACCGGCTTATTCCACCCTACCGGCTTGTTCCACCCTCCGGTTGTGGTTGCTGGTGGAAACGCTTCGCTTGTTCCACCCTACCGGCTTGTTCCACCCTCCGGTTGTGGTTGCTACCGGCTGTGCTGGGGCCGAGGTTGAAGGCGATGGACAGGCGCAGGTCGGGGCTGTGGTTTTCTTCCACGGAATGCAGCAGGTCCGGTGGGAACAGCAGCAGCAGGCCGGGGGTGGGGGTGACGCGGGTCTGGAACGGGTGGTCGTGGAACAGGATGTCGCCGGCGTTGGGCGGGGCGGTGACGTAGTAGACGGCGGACAGCTGTTCGTCGTTTTCGTCGTGGGTGTGGCGGCTGGTGCGTTGTCCGGGGTGCATGGCGTTTAGCCAGAAGCCACAGCGCAGTGCCGCCGGTGTTGTGTCCAGCGCGGTGGCGGCGTGCTGGAGGACGAAGTCGATCAGGTCCGGCGCACCGTCGAGTTGTTGGGCGTCGAGGTACAGGTTTTCGAAGCGGCCGTCGATGAAGTGGCTGCGCCGGGTGAAGTCAGCGTCCTGAAGTCTTTGGAAGGCGCCTGCAAGGCGTGCGTTGAGGTCGTCGGCGTCGGGGTGGCGGACGGCGTCGATGGGGCGTATGCGTTGCATGGGGTGTGGCGCCGATGTTTGTTTACGGGTGGTGGGGTGTGGCCGACAGGCCGTTGCTGCTCGGCTGTCGACGGCCTTGCCGTCAGCGCTCAGTTGCCGGCGCCGGCCCAGGGTCTGACCACGACCACGGAGATGGCGTTCTTGGGCGAGCCTTCGATGATGCGGTCGCTGTAGTTCAGGTAGACCAGGGTGTTGCGGGGTGCGTCGTAGAACCGCACCACCTGCATGGTCTTGGTCAGCAGCGAGGTGCGTTTCTTGAACACGTCTTCGCCGTCTTCCTTGCCCTTGGCGATGTGCTCGGGGATGGTGACCGGGCCGACCTGCCGGCAGGCCAGGGAGGCGTCGGAGGTGTCTTCGGCCACGCCGACGGCGCCGCTGATGCCGCCGGTCTTGGCGCGGCTGAGGTAGCAGGCGACGCCGGGAATGTCGGGGTCCTGGAAGACCTCGACGACGATCTTGTCGTTCGGGCCCATCCATTTGAACTTGGTGCTGACCTGGCCGATGACTTCGGCCGAGGCCGAACCGATGGCGAGGATGCCGAGGCCGGCAAGGCCGGTCAGAAGCAGGGTGGTGCGCATGTGAGGCTCCTTTGAGTCGATTTCCCGTGTGCTGATCCTATTGGCGACGGGGCAGGTCGTCGCCGAAGCGGCGGACGTGTTCCTGGCGGCTGCGGGTGACACAGTCTTCGATGGAGACGCCGAGGAACCAGTTGCCGGTCACGCCGATGCGGCTGCCTTGCAGGCTGGTGTCCAGGGCCTGCAGGCGCTGGCCGTGCCCCTTGCGCAGGCTGGGCAGTCGGTTGCGGGTGTGGCGGATGGCCGCGGCCTGCTCGGGCGTGGTGTCCAGGGCGGTGCAGGCGGCCTGTACGCGGGCCGCATCGTCCAGGGTGTCGGCGGGAAAATGGAAGGCGAAGCCGCGCCAGCGCGGATCGGCCAGGAAGTCGCGCGACACCGCGGACAGGAAGGGGCCATCAACGCTGATCAGGCCCGCCAGTTCGGGGATGGTCAGGGCGTCTTTGGGAAAGGCCAGCAGCAGGCTGTCGATCTCCACCACGCCGATGTCACTGATGACGGCGGCGGCCTCCGGCGCCAGCGGCTGCAGCAGTCGCGCGGCGACGTCCGGCGGCACCGCCAGGGTCAGGTGCCGGCAGCCGAGCCGGCTGCCGTCGCTGAGGCGCAGGATGTAACCGGGCTGTGCGCTGTCCGGGGCGGTTTCGATGGCCTCGACACCTTGGCCGGTGCGGACCTCGATGCCGCTGCGTTCGGCAATGGCGCGGGGGATCTGCTGCAGGCCTTCGGGCATGGTGAAGCTGCGCAGCACGTCCTTGCGGCGCGGTTTCTTGCGGAACAGGGCCTCGGCGGGAAAGTCGTCGGCGCGCTGGCAGATGACAGAGCGGAAGGCCGGCCCGAACAGGTCCTGGTAATTGCGTCTGCCGAGCCCGCGGCCGTAGTACTCGGCCACGCTCGCGCCGGCCTTCGACTGGGTGAACAGCCGCGGCAGCGAGCGCAGCAGTTCCGCCAGGTGCAGTGCCGAGAAGATGGAACTGCGCTTGCCGCCGCGCCACAGGGCGTAGCTCTGCTTGGCCTTGGCGGTGGCCAGGGGCAGCAGGCCGAGGGGCTCCAGGATGTCGATCAGGTTGCCGTAGCTGTTGAAGCAGCTGTGGCTGCCGGCCTCGATCCAGAATCCGTCCAGGGTGTCGAACATGGCGGTCTGCATGCAACCGCCGATGCGTGTGTCCTGTTCCAGTACCAGGCTGTCGATGCCGGCGCGGGTGGCATAGTGGGCGGCGCTGATGCCGCTGATGCCGCCGCCGATGACGATGTGCGAATGCTGTTGCGGAGTCATGGGGTTCGTGGTCTGGCTGATGGTTCGGCAGCGGTTGCAGCGGACGACGCTGCCTCAGGCTCTGCCGATTTTTCCGGGGTTGCTTGCGGAGTCGGTTCCGGCAGGGGCTCGAGCGCGAGGCCGCTGATGTCGATGTCCGGGGGCGACGGTGGCGGCGGCTGGCAGTCTTGCAGCGTCCAGTCGTGGCCTTCCACCAGGCGCAGCGTGCTGGTGTCCCAGGTGGCGGTCGGCGCGGGCGCGCTGGTGTCCTCGCCCTGCCAGTCCGCGCCGTCGTCGTCCAGTCGGGCCCTGAGGGGGGCCAGTGCCAGCCCGGGGGGCGGTGGCGGCTGGTCAGGGGGCTGTTCGGGCGGCTGCTCGGCTGGCTGGTCGGAGGCGGTCTCGGGCTCGATCCGGGCCTCGGCGCCGGCGGCCTGAAAGGCCTGCTGGAAGCGTCGGGCGGTGGCCTCGTCGACGCCGCGCTTGACGATGATCCGCCGACCGCTGAGCAGGTGATCGGCCCGTTCCGGGCTGAGCTTGAACAGTGTCTGCAGGTGCTGGCGAACGGCGTCGACGGATGTGTCCGCCGACACCGCGCCGGTAAAGACCACGTTGTATCGATCGCCAGACATCGCGGCTCCGGTGCGGCAGCTTGTGATCAACCCGCTCCGCGCCCCTCTTGGTGATTCGATGCGGATGCGATGGCGATCCGGTACCGAGTCGGCCCCCGATTCAGGGGGCAGTGGCTCAGAGCGGCTTGGAAAGGCTGAAGGCGCCGCGGAGATCGCCCAGGGCGAAGCCGCGTGCCCGGTCGTCAGGATAAGCCGCATCGATGGCTTCGGCCAGCCCCGGCTCGATGTCGCTGCCGTGACAGGTCAGGCAGACCTGGCCGGTGGGGATGGCCTGCATGAAGCGGTAGGTCTTGCCGCCATCGTCGTGGATGACCTCGGCATAGGTCATGCCGGCGACGGCCTCGCCGTTGCGCTGGCGGTCGGCGAACTGGCGCAGCACCTTCTGCTCCCAGGCGTCGGGGGTGTTGTTGGCCGCATTGCGGGGTTTGTCGCTGGTGCGGCCGATGTCCCAGCCGGAGGCCTCGGACAGCTCGGCGGCGATGGCGGGGGCACGGTCGGAGCAGACGCTGACGGCCTCGACCGGGCCGCCGGCCTTCATGGCGGCTTGCAGTTCGCCCTGGAGGGTGCCGGCAAAGGTCTTGATCAGGTCTCTGGCCTGCTGTGCGTCACGGGCGGTGTCGGCATTGGCGGCCAGCGCGGTGACGGCGAGCACGGCGGCGATGGCGATGGGGCGGGTACGCATGGGTCGGATCTCCTGGGTGTCGGGTTGGAATCTGTGCGGTCGCGCACTATGCCTGCATGGCCAGGATTTGGCCATGGTAAAGCGCAACCGTTGCAGGCCCGGCAACCTGGTCTGCGGCTCAGGCAGGCAGGTCGGCATCGACGAACGGACGCAGGCGCTCCAGCATGGCCCGGTGGACCTTGAGTCCGCCAGCGACGACGTTGCAGGTGTCGAAGAAGCGATCGCCCCCGGACAGGTCGGTGACGGTACCACCGGCCTCGGCCACCAGCAGGGCGCCGGCGGCGAAGTCCCAGGGCGACAGGCCCAGCTCCCAGAATCCGTCCAGCCGGCCGGCGGCGACATAGGCGAAGTCCAGCGCCGCGGAGCCGGGCCGACGAATGCCGGCGGTGTCCTGGATCAGTGCCTTGAGCATGCCCAGGTAGCGGTCCAGGTGGTGCTGTTCGCGAAACGGGATGCCGGTGCCGATGAGGGCGCCCTCCAGTCCGCGGCGGCTACTGACCCGGATGCGGCGGTCGTTCAGCTTGGCACCGCCGCCGCGCTCGGCGGTGAAGAGCTCCTCGTGCAGCGGGTCGTAGACCACCCCCAGTTCCATGCGCCCGCGCACCCGTAGCCCGATGGAGACGGACCACTGCGGAAAACCGTGCACATAGTTGGTGGTGCCGTCCAGCGGGTCGATGATCCACTCGAACTCGTTGCCGCCGTGGCTGCCGCTCTCTTCCGCCAGGATGGCGTGATCCGGAAACTTGCCGCGCAACTCCTGGATGATGGCGATCTCGGCGGCGCGGTCGACATCGGTGACGAAGTCGTTGCGGCTCTTGCTGACGACCTTGACCGTGTCGATCCGGTCGAAATAGCGCATGGTGACGCGCCCGGCGGCCCGTGCGGCACGCACGGCAATATTTAGCATCGCTGACATGGCGCAACGATACTCCAAGCGCCGCCGTGGTGGAAGGGCCGGGGCAATTGATCGGAACCGGATGCGTCGCGGCCGGCGATGCCTGACAATGGCAACGACGTTGGTCCCAGCAGGTGTATCGCCATGAGTCATTCGCCCGAGCCCGCTTCCGAACCGGCTTCCGAACCGGCTTCCAATATGGATCGAACTGCGCAGTCGCCGTTGGCGCGCATCCGCTTCGTGCTGGTGGAGACCAGCCTCAGCGGCAACATCGGCGCCGTGGCCAGGGCCATGAAGACCATGGGCCTGGCACGCATGGAGCTGGTGCGGCCGCGGCGGTTGCCGGATGCCGAGGCGGTGGCGCGTGCGTCCGGCGCCGATGACCTGCTGGCCCGGGCCGGCGTGCATCAGGAGCTGGCCCAGGCCCTGACCGGTTGCCGGCTGGTGGTGGGCTCCAGCGCGCGGTTGCGCTCGGTGGAGTGGCCGCAGCTGGATCCCGCCGCCTGCGGCCAGCGGCTGGTGCACGAGGCCCTGCAAGGCGACGTGGCGCTGGTGTTCGGCCGCGAGAGCTCGGGGCTGACCAACGATGAACTGGGCCTGTGCCACTACCTGGCGCACATCGACAGCGATGCGGCCTTCAGCTCGCTCAACATCGGTGCCGCCGCCCAGGTGTTCGCCTACGAGATCCGTCGCAGCTGGCTGAACCACGCCGCTGATGCAGTGGCTGCCGGAACCGGGACCGGCACCGGTGCGATCACGCAGGCGCCGACCGGTGAGCCGCCGGCGACGGCCGACGAGATGGAGGGCTTCTACACCCATCTGCGCGAGACCCTGGTGGGCATCGGCTTTGCCGATCCTGATCAGTCGAAACGGCTGCTGCGCCGGCTGCGTCGGCTGTTCAACCGCGCCCGGCCGGACCACACCGAGCTGAACATCCTGCGCGGTATACTGTCGGCGGCACAGGGGCGCAAGGCGCCCGGGCGGTTCATGCGCTGATAGGAGAAGAGGCGGATTTCCGGCGAGATGGCCGACAAATCCATATTTCTCTGATGGAAATGGAGTATGCAGTATGTTTGGTCGGCTTCGGGAGGATATCCGCAGCGTGTTCGATCGCGATCCGGCGGCCCGAAATGCCTTCGAGATCCTGACCACCTATCCGGGCCTGCATGCGGTACTGACCCATCGGCTCAGCCATGCGCTGTGGCGCCGCGGGCTGAAGTGGCCGGCGCGCATGCTGTCGAACATCGCGCGCCTGTTCACCGGCATCGAGATCCACCCGGGGGCGCAGATCGGCCGGCGGTTCTTCATCGACCATGGCATGGGCGTGGTCATCGGCGAGACGGCGGTGGTGGGTGACGACTGCACCCTGTACCACGGCGTGACCCTGGGCGGCACCACCTGGCAGAAGGGCAAGCGGCATCCGACGCTGGGATGCGATGTGGTAGTCGGCGCCGGGGCCAAGGTGCTGGGGCCGATCGAGATCGGCAACGGGGCCCGTATCGGCTCCAATGCCGTGGTGGTGAAGGCGGTGCCGCCGGGGGGTACCGTGGTGGGCGTGCCCGGGCGGGTGATCGAGCACCGGGCGGATGCGGCGATGCAGCGGCGCGCGGACACTGCCAAGCGCATCGGCTTCGATGCCTATGGCGCGGTGCGCGATGCGCCGGACCCGGTGGCGGATGCCATCAACCGCATGCTGGACCATATCCACATCATGGATCGGCGCATGGAGGCCCTGTCGCGGGCGCTGGAGGAACGCGGCATCACGCGCCACTTCGAGCACCTGGACGACCTGGACGACTGCAGCATCGACCCGGCGCTGCCGGCGGCGCAGGGCGCGGACACCGCGGACAAAACCAGGGGCGGAAAGCCCGCGGCGGGCTGACGCGCCGAGGCTGTCGTTCGATCCCTGTTGCAAGCGAGACTTCGGTGCTCGCGGCTGATCTCAGGCGGCCCGGCTGGCGGCCCGACCGCGGGGACGTCCCCGACGCGGGCGCCCGGCGATCAGGCGATACTCATGGTCGGCAACGCCCATGATGGTCGCGCGGCCGAGTTCATCCGCCGAGCGGTATACCTCGAGCAGGCGTTGCTCTTCGTCGTTGAGCCGGAGCTCGCCCTCGTCCAGGCACAGCAGGTGGGCGGTGGTGACGTTGCCCAGGGCCTGCGCCAGGATCTCGGCGGACTCGATGCGCAGGCGTCGCAGGCCCTGCTCGTAGTTGCTGATGCGCGACTTGGTCAGCCTGCCCTGGGTCTTGTCGGACAGTTGCTTCAGGCTCAGGCCAGTGGCGGCGCGGGCGGTGCGCAGGCGGTTGGCGATGGTTTCGGTCAGCGCTTTGGTCTCTTCGTTCATGGTACTCGGCTGCATCTGATGGACCCATGCGGGACGTACCCTGCAAGACTATCACGCCTGGCGGGGCCGGCGTGAGCCTGCGATGGACGCGCTTGACCACGCAGGTCGAGGAAAAATTGATGATATCGGTCAGGTATCGTAGCATTCCGTCAGATTTGGTGCGCCCGGAGGAACTTCAGCCAATGCGCCTCACGACCAAGGGCCGCTATGCGGTCACCGCCGTGCTCGACCTCGCGATCCACGGCGGCCAGGGTCCGATCTCGCTGGCGGACATTGCCGATCGCCAGGGCATCTCCCTGTCGTACCTGGAGCAGCTGTTTGCCAAGCTGCGCAAGCGCGGCCTGGTGGCCAGTGTGCGGGGTCCGGGCGGCGGCTATCATCTGGCACGGGAGGCGTCGACCATCAGCATCGCGGCGGTGATCACCGCGGTGGACGAGAACATCGACACTACCCGCTGCGGGGGCGAGGGCAACTGCAAGGACTCCGGCCCCTGCCTGACCCATGGCCTGTGGATGGACCTGAGTGAACGTATCCACGACTACCTGAGCCACATCAGCGTGCAGGACCTGGTGGACCGTCGGCCGGATCATGAAGCCGAAGCCAGCGCCGAACCGCGTCGGCGGGCCGGCGGCGCCCGGTCCGCCGCAGCGGTGGCGGTGCCGATCAAGCCATCGCGGGACGACGCCAGCCTGCACACCTGACACGGGCAGGCCGGTCGCTGTTCAGCACTGCTCCCAGGGCAGGCCGTGGAATCGCCAGCCGCCGACGGTGCTGCGGTGGTGATGCTCGTCCAGTTCGCCCTCGAAGCCCTCGTCCACGTGGTAGACATTGCTGAAGCCGTTGCTCAGCAGGGCCTTGCCGGCCTCCAGGGAGCGCTTTCCGCTGCGGCAGATCAGCACCACCGGCGCGCACGGGCCGTCCTTGCTGCAGGTGGCGCCGCCGAGCAGCAGCTTGCGGATCTCGGTGACGAAATCCGGGTTCACCGTCCAGTCGGGCTCGTCGATCCAGGGCACATGCACTGCCCCCTTGGGATGGCCGACGAACAGGAATTCCATGCTCGAGCGGATGTCTACCAGCACAGCCCGGGGGTCGTCCTCGATCAACTGGTAGGCCTGCTGCGGGGTCAGTTCCTTGGGGATTGGGTCACTCATGGGGGCTCCTTTGGTGTTGGCGTTTTTCGCCGATTCTGCAACGATGACGGGTTTGAATACAAGGGCGGAACAGGAGCGGACGCATGAGCGGGCCTGAACGGCGAGACACGCGCACGAAACAGCACCAGGAGCGTCTGCTGCGGGCGCTGCTGGGCGGCCTGTCGCATCTGCCCCTGGCGGTGTTGCACGGCCTGGGCGTGCTGGTGGGCTGGGGCGTGATCCTGCTGCCGAACCGACAGCGGCGCAATGCGCTGATCAACATCAGCCTGTGCTACCCGCAGCTGCCGGCGCGGCAGAAGATCCGCCTGCGCAATCGCTGTCTGCGCGAGTTCGGCAAGACCTATCTGGAGCTAGCCCGGCTGTGGCTGCGCCCGAGCGACCAGGTGCTGGGCCTGGTGCGCGAGGTGCGCGGCGCCGAGCTGCTGCAGCGTCGCGACGGTGAGGGGCTGATCGTGCTCTCGCCCCATCTGGGGGCCTGGGAGCTGGCGGGGCTGCATCTGGCGGCGCAAGGGCCGACCACCATCTTCTACAAGCCGCAACAGTACCTGGACGACCTCATCGTCGCCGCGCGCAATCGCAGCGGGGCAACCCTGGCGCCCATCACCGGTCGCGGCATCCGCTCGCTGGTGCAGGGGCTCGCCCGGGGGGAGTATGCCGGCATCCTGCCGGATCAGGAGCCTCGCGCCAGCAAGGGGGCGGCCTTTGCGCCGCTGTTCGGCCTGCCCGCCTGGACCATGGTGCTGGTGAACCGGCTGGCGCGCAAGAGCGGTGCGCGAGTGATCTTCATGTTCGCCGAGCGCCTGCCCTGGGCGGCGGGGTACCGCGTGCACTGCCTGCCGGCGCCGGAAGGCATCGACAGCGTGGACGATGCCATCGCTGCGGCGGCGCTGAATCGCGGCATCGAGCAATGCATCGCCGTCTGTCCGGAGCAGTATCTGTGGCCCTACCGCCGCTTCCGTCGACGCCCGCAGGACGGCCCCAAGGCCTACACCGGTGGCGTGGGCGATTACGCTGCCATCGAGACGGCGGAGCGCTGGCGGCGGCTGAGCCTGAAGGCCGAGGGTGACGGATGATGGGCGAAGGAGGGACTCGCGGTATGTCGGAACTGACCCACTTCAATGCCGCCGGCGATGCGCACATGGTCGACGTCGGCGCCAAGGAGATCAGCCATCGCCGGGCTGTGGCGGAGGGCGTGATCCGGATGCAGGGGCGTACACTGGACATGATCGCCGCGGGCGAGCATGCCAAGGGCGACGTGCTGGGAATCGCGCGTCTTGCGGGGATCATGGGGGCCAAGCGCACTGCTGACCTGATCCCGCTGTGCCACCCGCTGGCGCTGACCCACATCGACGTGGCGCTGGAGGTCGATCGGCCCCAGGGGGCGGTCCGCTGCCGCGCGGCGGTGGAGACGCGAGGCCGCACCGGTGTCGAAATGGAGGCCCTGTGCGCCGTGCAGGTGGCGCTGCTCACCATCTATGACATGTGCAAGGCGGTCGACCGCGGCATGTGCATCGACGCCGTCGGCCTGCTGGAGAAGTCCGGCGGCCGATCGGGGCACTGGCGGCGGCCGTCGTCGCAGTCGCCTGAGCCCCTCCTGTCGCCCGAGGAGTCGACATGACCATGCAAGCCCGGTTCCAGCGCGCGGCCTTCCTCACCGCCGCCTCCAGCCTGCGCGACCTGCCGCCGGACAGCGGCCGCGAGGTGGCCTTCGCCGGGCGCTCCAACGCCGGCAAGTCCAGTGCCATCAACGCCCTCTGCCACCAGACCCGCCTGGCACGCACCAGCAAGACACCGGGCCGGACGCAGCAGTTGATCTTTTTCGCCCTGGACGACGAACGCCGGCTGGTGGACCTGCCGGGCTACGGCTTCGCGCGGGTCTCCAAGAGCGTCAAGGAGGCATGGCAGGCCCTGATGGGCCGCTATCTGCAGCAGCGCACCGTTCTCCAGGGGCTGGTGGTGGTGATGGACATCCGTCATCCGCTGACGGACTTCGACCGCCAGATGCTCGACTGGGGGGAAGCCGCCCGCCTGCCGATGCTGTTGCTGTTGACCAAGGCCGACAAACTCAAGCGCGGCGCGGTCCAGCAGACCCTGCTGCAGGTCCGGCGCGCCGTCGACCAAGACTGGACCATCGACGCCCACATCGAACCCTTCTCCGCCACCAGCCGCCTCGGCCTTGAAGCTGTCCAGCAGCACCTCAGCCAATGGCTCTATCCCCACGATGCTGGGGATAATTCCGGGGACAGCACACTTTATTAAACCATTCCCCGAAAGGCGCTCCCCGGCTGTGGCGACAGTGCCTTGAACTAGACCGCTCAAGGGATGCGCTCCCTATAGGGCACCACCGGGGGTCGATCACGACCCCCAATGGCAAGCACTTGGCCCACTCGGTCAGCGGCGGACATTCGGGAGTCCGCCGAAGACGTTGTCGGCGGTCAGCCTGCGGGCTGCGTTTCGGCCTGCGGGGCGGCTTCGGGTTCGGCGGCTCCGGGCATTGGAGCTCCAGGCATGGGGCCGCGCGGCATCATGCCGGGGTGGACGGGCGGTCTGCCGTAGCCGTGCATGGGGCTGCGCATCGGGGCACGCTGACCGCCGAAGAGGGCGGAGATGGCCTCTTTCTGCTCGTCGGTCATGGCCTCGATGATGCTGCGATACTCGTTGTACTTCTCCAGCATGGCCTGGCGGCGTTGCTCGGCGGCCTCCCAGGGCGGGGTCTCGGGCAGTTCCATGCCGCGCTCGGCGGCGCGCGCGCGCATCTCTTCCCATCGCTCGGCACGCATGGCGTCGCGCTCTTCTGGTGTCATGGGCGCCTGCATCGGTGCCGGGCGGCCCATCATGGGCATTTCGGGCATGCCTTCGGGCATCATGGGCATGCCTTCCGGCATTTCCGGCATCTGGGGCATGGGCGGCATGCCTTCCGGCATGCCGGCCTGGGCCCAGGGCGGGGTCTCGGGCAGTTCCATACCCTGTTCGGCGGCCCGCTCGCGCAGCTCCTGGTAGCGGCGCTCGCGCTCGGCCATGGCGTCGGCCCAGCGCTGCTCCATGGCGGCGCGTGCGGCATCCGGGGTCGCGGCCGGCGCGGCGGTGCTGGCCTCGGCGGCGGGCTGGGCCGCGGGCTGCTCCGCCAGGGCGGGCGCCATGGCCAGCGTCAGCGTGGTGGCGGAGGCCAGGGTCAAGAGTCTGGACCTGTCGATCATCGTGTCGCTCCTCAAATGTCTGTTGCCGAGGGTGGTCTGTGCGGATGACACACAGCGCGTCGTATTGCGGTTGTCCGTTCGGGCTGGTCAGGCGGCCCGGCGCCGGACGTCTGCGACGATACCACGCCTGAGGGCGCCGAGGCATCTGCAGCAGCGGAAATCCCGCACGGACGTTGCCGTCCGCGCGGGCAGATCCACTATACTAAGAAGACGCTGATTTATTGGCCATCCTGACCAAAAATCAGCACGCGATTCGAAAACGCGGTTTCCGAATCGCTTCATTTTCAGCGGCTTGCGCCGCTAAAAATGGCGGGGCTTCCTGCCCCGCACGGGAAGCGCCGAATAAATCAGCGCTTCCCCAAGGGCTTGTGTCCGTTCGATAACGACCTGAGGATGCATCAACCATGCGCATCGGCGCCATGATGTCTGAAAGCGGTGTGACCTTTGGCACCAGCGGTGCCCGAGGCCGTGTGAGCGACATGACCGACCGGGTCTGCTACGCCTATGCCGCGGGGTTTCTGCAGTACGCGATGCGCTGCCATGGGCTACGCGCCGGCGCTCCGGTGGGCCTGGCCGGGGACTATCGCGCCAGCAGCGGTCGCATCATGGCCGCCTGCGCCCGGGCGGTGACCGACAGCGGCTGTGTGCCGCGCAATCTCGGCCGCATCCCCACGCCGGCCCTGGCCGCGTTCGGTCTTGCCCAGGGCATGCCGACCATGATGGTCACCGGCAGCCACATCCCGGACGATCGCAACGGTATCAAGTACAATCTGCCCACCGGCGAGATCCTGAAGCACGACGAGCAGGCGATCCGCGAGGAGGACGTGGCGTTGCCCGACGGCCTGTTCGACGCCGCGGGCGGCCTAGTGGAGCCAGCCGTGTTGCCGCCGGAGGAGCGGCTCGCCCACGAGGCCTATGTGGCGCGCTATCTGGAATTCTTTCCCGCCGACTGTCTGGACGGTCTGCGGGTGGGCCTGTACGAGCACTCCAGCGTCGCCCGGGAGGCCCTCTATGAGCTCCTCACCGGCCTGGGCGCGACGGTGGAGCGGCTGGGGTTTTCCGAGACCTTCATCCCCGTGGACACCGAAGCCATTCGCCCGGAAGACGTGGCCCTGGCCCGCAACTGGGCGGCGGACGGACGCTTTGACGCGCTGGTTTCCACCGATGGCGACGGTGACCGCCCGCTGGTGGGCGACGAGCGAGGCGACTGGTTGCGCGGCGATGTCGCTGGCGTGCTGGTGGCGCGCGCGCTGGGTGCCCGCGCCGTGGTCACCCCGGTGAGTTCCAATACCGTGGTGGAGCGCTGCGGCTGGTTTGCCGAGGTCGTCCGGACCCGGATCGGCTCGCCCTATGTGATCGAGGCGATGCAGGCGCAAAGCGCCCGGGGCGTGGCGCCGGTGGTGGGGTACGAGGCCAATGGCGGCTTCCTTATCAACTCGGATCTGCAGCGCGACGACAAGCGGCTGCCCGCGCTGCCCACGCGGGATGCGGTCATCGTTGTCCTCGCCATTCTGGCTGCGGCGAAGGCGAGCGGAAAGCCGCTGTCCCAGCTTGCCGATGCGTTGCCTGCGCGGTTCACCCACAGCGATCGCATCAAGGCGTTTCCCACAGCGATCAGCGCACGTCGGCTGGCGATGCTCGACAGTGGCGACAGCGCCGCGGACAAGCACGCGATCGATGCGCTGTTCGGCGCGCACTTCGGCCCCGTTGCCTCGGTGGACCGCACCGATGGGTTACGCATGACCTTCCGCGACGGTGACATCGTCCACCTGCGACCCTCCGGCAATGCACCGGAACTGCGCGCCTACACCGAAGCCGCCAGCGCGGAACGGGCCCGCGCGATGAACGCCGTCTGCATGGAGATTCTCGCCGGCTGGCGGGAGCAAGGCTGACAGCCGCTTTTTTCGCCACCGATCGGATCGACTGCGCGCGATGAGCCATTCTCTGCCCAAACCGCCGAAATCCCTGCTGCGGCAGGTCGGTCGTGCCATCGCCGACTACGCCATGATCCGCGACGGCGACCGCATCCTGCTCGGCGTGTCCGGCGGCAAGGACTCCCTGTCGCTGCTGGCGATCCTGCGCCACCTGCAGACCTACGCACCGGTGCGCTTCGAGCTTGCCGCCCTCACCGTCGACCCGGAGGTGCCGGGCTTCGAGCCGGCATCACTCAAGGCCTACTATGACGCCCTCGGCGTGCGCTGGTTCTATGAGCAGCAGCCCATCATGGAGCAGGCCAGGGAGCACATGGATGGCGACTCTTTCTGCGCCTATTGCTCGCGCATGAAGCGGGGCATCATGTATCGCCTTTGCCGCGCCCACGGCTTCAACGTGCTGGCCCTGGGGCAGCACCTCGACGACCTGGCCGAGAGCCTGCTGATGTCCATCTTTCACGGCGGCCAGCTACGTACCATGAAGGCCCACTACCGCAACGACGCCGGCGATGTGCGCATCATTCGCCCGCTGGTCTACTGCCGAGAGCGCCAGACCGCCGACTACGCCAGCGCCGCCGGTCTGCCGGTGGTGCCGGACAGCTGTCCGGCCTGCTTTCAGATGCCCACCCGCCGGGAGCATATGAAGCAGCTGCTGGCGCGCGAAGAGGCCGACAACCCCCACCTGTTCTCCAGCATGCTCCACGCCATGCGACCCCTGTTGCAAGAGGGCGCAGATACCTGAGTAGACGCTGATTTATTGGCCATCCTGGCCAAAAATCAGCACGCCGAATAAATCAGCGCTTCCCTGAGCCTGTCTCCGGGTATGACTAGTTGCGGGTGGTCAGCACCAGTTTGCCTTGCATGCCGCCGGCTTCCAGGCGGCGGTGGGCGTCGGCGGCGCGTTCCAGCGGGTAGCTCTGGTCGACGTGGATGCGGAGCTGGTTCTGGTCGAAGAGGTCGCCGCAGCGGCGCAGGATTTCGCCCTGGTGGGCCTGGGCGTCGGTGAGGCCGCGCAGTTGCGGGGTGAGCATCAGCTCCAGGCTGATGCGCAGGTTGCGGGTGCGGGCCTCTTGCAGGTCGAAGGGGCCGGGGTCGAGGATGCTGACCAGGTCGCCGTAGACGGCCATGGCGGGGATGGTCTGGCGGAACACGTCCGGGCCAACGGTGTCGAGGGCGACGTCGACGCCGCGGCCTTCGGTCCAGTCGGCGATGGCCTCCACCAGGTCTTCCTCGCGGTAGTTGATGGCGCATTCGGCGCCAAGGGCATGGACATAGTCGGCCTTTTCCGGACTGCTGACGGTGGTGGCGACCCGGGCGCCCGCCAGATGGGCCAGCTGGATGGCCACATGCCCGACGCCGCCGGCGCCGCCGTGGATCAGCACGGTCTGCCCTGCGCGGACCTGCGCCCGGTCGTGCAAGGATTCCCAGGCGGTGAGCAGCACCAGTGGTGCGGCGGCGGCCTGCACGAAGTCCAGCGACCGGGGTTTGGGCTGGGCCACGGATGCGTCGATGACGATGTATTCGGCGTAATTGCCGACCAGCCCGCCCAGACCGCCATGGCAGAACCAGACCAGGTCTCCCGGCTGGAAGCGGGTCACCTCGCTGCCGACGGCTTCGACCACGCCGGCGCCATCGCAGCCGAGCACGGTGGCGGTGGTCTCCGGCAACAACGGCCCGCGGCGGCGGATCTTGGTGTCGATGGGGTTGACGCCGGCGGCGGCCAGGCGCACCAGCAGTTGCGTGGGGTGCTGGATCTCGGGGGTCGGCAACTCGCTCTGCATCAACACATCCGGTTCGCCGGGCTCGCGCATCAGGATCGCCTGCATGGGGGTCATCCTCCGTATACTTGTCGCTCAGGCCATGGCCGACGGGTTGCTGCTTCTGGAATCCAGAGCGGCGGCTTGCAGTCCTGATCATGCACTCCAGCGCGTTTCCTCTCAAGCCGATGTCCAGCCTTGATGCAAGCTCCTCCTCATCTGCCACGCCGATCGCCGATGGTCCGGCGGAGGCCTCCTGTCTGCTGCTGCTGGCCCACGGCGCCGGACAGGGGCCGGCGTCGCCGTTCATGCAGACCGTTGCCGGGGCGGTGGCCGCATCCGGCGTGCGGGTGATCCGCTTTGCGTTTCCGTACATGGTCCGCAGTGAGCAGGAGTCGCGCCGACGGCCGCCGGATCGCGAGCCGGTGTTGACCGAGGCCTTTCTGGCGCAGATCGCGCGCCATCGGGGCGACGCCGAGCGCCTGTTCATCGGTGGCAAATCCCTGGGCGGGCGCATTGCCAGCCTGCTCGCGGATGAGGCCGGCGTGGCCGGGCTGGTCTGTCTGGGCTATCCGTTTCATCCGCCGGGCAGGCCCCAGCGGCTGCGGGTGCAGCATCTGGCGGACCTGCGAACGCCCACGCTGATCTGCCAGGGGGAGCGGGATCCGTTCGGACGGCTGGGTGAGGTCGAGGGGTACCCGCTGAGCCCGGCGATCCGGCTCGCCTGGATCCCGGATGGCGAGCACAGCTTCAAGCCGCGCAAGGCCTCCGGGCGGACCTGGGAGGAGAATCTGCAGCTGGCGGCGAGGGAGGTGGCGAGGTTTCTGGAAGTTTGAAGTTTGAAGGAAGAGGCGGGTAAGGGCGATGCCGCCGTCTTCGTATCGTTCAACTAGAATGAAACTGACGGGGCAGCGTTTGTGGAGGGCGAGATGCAGATCGAACACTGGCACGCCGAGCGGGACGGCCCGCTGTCGGAGCAGGCGATGCGGCAGAAGCTGGAAGATCGCGGCTACAGCGTCAGCCGGTATGTCTATGCCCCGGGCACCTTTTTTCCGGCCCACGATCACGGTGTCGACAAGATCGATGCGGTGTTGTCCGGGCGCTTGCGCTTGACCATGTCCGGGCAGGAGGTGGTGCTCGATACGGGCGATCTGGTGGTGGTGCCCAAGCATGTGACGCACACCGCCGAGGTTGTGGGTGAGGAGCCGGTGGTCAGCCTGGACGCCGTGCGTTTGCCCCGATGATCGAGGAATGAGTCCAGTCAGGGGAGGCGACCCGCTGGAGGTGCTCGGCCGGACCTTCGGTTACACGCAGTTTCGTGGTGCCCAGCAGGCGATCATCGAGCATGTGACCGGCGGCGGCGATGCGCTGGTGCTGATGCCCACGGGCGGCGGCAAGTCGCTGTGCTATCAGATCCCGGCGCTGCTGCGCGAGGGCGTCGGCATTGTCGTGTCGCCGCTGATCGCGTTGATGCAGGATCAGGTGGATGCCCTGCGACAGCTCGGCGTGCGCGCGGCCTTTCTGAATTCGTCCCTGGCGCCGGATGCGCAGGCGCGCACCGAGCGGGCGCTGCTGGGCGGCGAACTGGACCTGCTCTACGTGGCGCCGGAGCGCCTGCTGACGGAACGCTTTCTGGCGCTGTTGCAGCGTGCGCGTCCGTCGCTGTTCGCCATCGACGAGGCCCACTGTGTGTCGCAGTGGGGCCATGATTTCCGCCCTGAGTACATCCAGCTCAATCTGCTGCACGAGCGCTGGCCGCAGGTGCCGCGCATCGCGCTGACCGCCACCGCCGACGCCCCCACCCGCAACGAGATCGTCGCGCGCCTGGACCTGGGGCAGGCGCGGCAGTTCGTGTCCAGCTTCGATCGGCCGAACATCCGCTATCGCATCGTGGAGAAGGTGCAGCCGCGCCGGCAGTTGCTCGAGTTTCTGCGCGCTGAGCATGCGGGCGATGCCGGCATCGTCTACTGTCTGTCCCGCCGGAAGGTGGACGAGACGGCGGCCTTTCTGCAACGCGAGGGGTTTGCCGCGCTGCCCTATCATGCCGGCATGTCGGCAGAGCAGCGCCGTGCGCATCAGGCGCGCTTTCTGCGCGACGAGGCGGTGGTGATGGTGGCCACCATCGCCTTCGGCATGGGCATCGACAAGCCGGACGTGCGCTTCGTTGCGCACATGGATCTGCCCAAGAGCGTCGAGGCCTACTACCAGGAGACGGGGCGCGCGGGCCGTGACGGCCAGCCGGCGGATGCCTGGCTGTGCTACGGCCTGGGGGACGTGATGACGCTACGGCGGATCATCGAGCAGGGCGAGGCGGATGACCGCTTCAAGCGGGTGGAGCAGCACAAGCTGAATGCGCTGGTGGGCCTGTGCGAGACCGTGGAGTGTCGGCGACAGGTGTTGCTGAACTACTTCGGCGAGACGCTGCCGGGGGCCTGCGGCAACTGCGATACCTGTCTGACGCCGGTGCAGACCTGGGACGGCACGGTGGCGGCGCAGAAGGCGATGTCCTGCATCCACCGCACCGGGCAGCGCTTCGGCGCCGGGCATCTGATCGATGTGTTGCTGGGCAAGCAGACCGAGCGCATCCGTCGGCTGGGCCACGACCAGGTCAGCACCTACGGCATCGGTCGGGAACTGGATGCCGACCAGTGGCGTTCGGTCTACCGGCAGTTGGTGGCCGCGGGCCTGGTGGTGGCGGACATCGAGGGCTACGGCGTGCTCAAGCTCTGCGAGCGCAGCCGCCCGGTGCTGCGGGGTGAGCAGTCGGTGCGTCTTCGCCGGGATCCGGTTCGGGATGCCGGCCGGGCGGGACGTCGTGCGGCGCCGGCCAAGGCGGACATGACGCCGGAGGCGGCGACGTTGTGGGAGCGCCTGCGCGAGCGACGGCGTGAGCTGGCCCAGCAGCAGGGGGTGCCGCCCTATGTGGTGTTTTCCGATGCCACCCTGCGGGAGATGCTGGCCGCTCGCCCGCGCAATGCGGACGAGCTGGGTCTGATCAGCGGCGTTGGTGTGGTCAAGCAGGACCGTTACGGTGCGGCCTTTCTGGCGGTGCTGGCGGAGCACGAGGCGACTCACGGCCGTCTGTCTTGAAGATGGGCGCCGCACCATCAGTGCCTAGCTGCATTGGTTGTGTCACGAGACGGCGGGCTTCGTGGGTTGGGTGTCGGCGCTCTGGGGACGCCGTGAATCCGTCCGTGGAGGCTTCACGATCGCATCCCTGCGATCGAGACCCCAGAGCGCCGACACCCAACCCGCTCAGAGGGTGAGCGAGCACTGGTCATGGTGCACCCCCCAGAGCGCCGACACCCAACCCGCTCATGTTGTGACTGATGCGGCTGGGCTGGGCCAGGATCAGCGGCTGTGGGCGATGCGCTGCACGGCGCCCGTGGGATCCTGGTGCTCGATCTCGAAGGCGGTGTCGCACAGGTCGGCCTTCAGGCTGGCCCTGTGGTTGCCGCTGCGCCAGGTCAGGTGCAGCAGGTGCGGCGGCGTGTCGTCGATGTGCAGCTCGCCGGCGAATGCGGGGGAGGTGTTACGCAGCCGGATCATGTCCAGCTGGTGGCGCACCACGGGGCGCTGCAGGCCGGCGGTCACCTCGGCGACGCTGAGGTTGGTGCGGTTGATCTCCTTGTGGCCGGCGGTGCCGCCGCTGTCTGCGGCTGCGTAGTCGTTCTTGCCGGCGAACAGGTCCAGGTACCAGACCTGCGGGATACCGGGCATGAACAACTGGATGGCGCGGGCCAGCAGCAGTTTCTGTTCGTCTTCGCCCAGGGCGCTGAAGAAGGTGGCGTTGACCTGGTAGTAGGAGATCTTCTTGCCGTCGGGGCCGTAGAGGTTCTTGACCCGGCCGCCGCGCTCGATGATGCGCTCCATGGCGGTGTCGATCAGCTCGTCGTCCAGCAGCCCGTGGTGCTCGACGCCCTCGATCCGGGCGCCGCGCAGATCCAGCACCGGGATGCCGTCGTGGCAGCCGAGCATGTTGATGGTCTGCAGGTCCTTGTGCCGGATGTCGTCGATCCAGCGCCGCAGGGCCTCGCCGTTGCCGCGATCGAGGGCGTCGATGACCAGGCCGGGGAAGAAGAAGTCGTAGATCGGAAAGCCCTTTTCCGCCACCTCTTCATGCAGGCCGGTGCCGAACTCGGCGTGCACCTCGGGGAAGATGATCAGGTCGTACTGGCGGGCGAGCCCCTTTAGCCGCTCCAGGTAGTCCCAGGTGCCGGGCTTGTTGAAGAAGTTGCGCTCGCCGGGGCGCTTGTGCAGGTAGGCGAAGGCGTCCAGGCGGATGATGCGCGCGCCGTAGCCCTTGAGCTTGCGCAGGGTGTCGTCGTAGAAGGACCAGACCTTCTCGGACTCTGCGTTCAGGTCCATCTGGCCCAGGTAGCGCCGCTTGGTGTGCAGCAGGGACAGGATGCGGTCCCTGTGCAGGGCGTGGCCGTCCAGGTAGATCTGGTCCGGCTCGACCGCCTCTTCCAGCGCCGTGTTGACCATGACCGAGACCTCGGTGGCGGCCTCCTGGCTCAGGCCGGCGACGCCGGACAGCTCCTGCGGCGTGATGGGGTGGTAGCTGACCTGCTGGTAGAAGGTGTTCCAGTAGGGGCGGCTGCTGCCGTCCGGGAAGCCGACCTTGAGGATCGGCAGGCCGGGCTTGCGCATGAACAGCTTGTTCAGGTGGTCTTCATGCGGGATGACATGGCCCTCGGGCCCGGGTTCGCCGTGTGACTGCCAGAATTCGTTCCAGTCGATGAAGAAGTCGCGGTAGTCGGACTGGTCGCCATGGCGCAGCAGGTCCTGGAACTGCGGCGAGCCGACGGACAGGTGGTTCAGGATCAGGTCCAGCTTCAGCATGATGCCCAGAGCATCCAGGGCCTGCAGGTCTTGCGGGCTGACGAGCTCGGCGTTGAGGTCGTAGTCGATGATGGAGAAGCCGCGGTCCAGATCGCTGTTGAAGAAGGTCGGCAGCAGGTAGAGCAGCGAGAAGGCGTGTTCCAGTTCCGGCTGCTGCAGCAGGTGCACCAGGTCGGCCAGCCTGTGGCCGATGCTGTCCGGGTAGGCATTCAGCATGACGCCCTGGGGCAGTGTCTGTGGTGCCGGCCGGCTGGTGTCGGTGGCGGATTCGGGCGAGGGACCGACGGCAGAAGCGGGAGCAGGGATCGGAGCGGATGTGGCGAGAGGAGCGGGCCGGCTGGTTTCCGTCATGGTTCCGTATGCGCGTGACATGGACGTTTCGACTGGCGTTGCTGCATTATAGCGATCCGACCACAACGATTCAGCTCTGCGGCCAAATCCAGGTCGCACAAGTTTCTGCAAGTTAAGGAAATGCTGATTTATTCGGCATTTTCCGTGCGGGGCAGGAGGCCCTGCCATTTTTAGCGGCGCAAGCCGCTGAAAATAAAGCGATTCGGAAACCGCGTTTTCGAATCGCGTGCTGATTTTTGGCCAGGAGGCCAATAAATCAGCGTCTCCTTAAGGAAACCAGACATGGGTAGAACAGGGTGCGCCTGAAGCTGATCACCGTCGACCTGGATGACACGCTTTGGCCGTGCGCCCCGGTGATTCGCGGCGCCGAGCATGCACTCCATGCATGGCTTGCGGACCGGGCGCCGCGGCTGGCGGAGGCCCACGACACGGACAGCCTGCGCGCGCACCGCATGGCGCTGATGCGCGATCGCCCGGAGATCGCCCATGACCTCACGGCGGTGCGGCTGCATGCCATGCGGGCGCTGATGGAGCAATTCGGCTATGCGCCGACCCTGGCCGATCAGGCCGTGGCGCTGTTCCAGCAACACCGCAACCGGGTGCAGCCCTATGCCGACGTGGCGCCGGCCCTTACGCGGCTGGGCGTGCACTGCCGCCTGGTGGCGGTGACCAACGGCAACGCCGAGGTGCACGCGACCCCGCTGAGCGCTGTCTTCCACCACGCGCTGACGGCGGCGGAGGCCGGTGCGGCAAAGCCCGACCCGGCGCTGTTCCAGCTGGCCATGCGGCGGGTGGGCGTGGGGCCGGCGGAGACCCTGCATGTGGGCGATGACCCGGTGCGCGATGTGGAAGCGGCCCGGCGCGTCGGCATCGGCGCGGTCTGGGTCAACCGCGACGGGCGCCCCTGGCCCGAGGAGCTGCCGCCGCCATTGCTGCAGGTGACGGAGCTCGGCGCCATGGTCGACTGGCTTGTGCAGCAGGGATGGTGCGGAGAAGATCATGCAGTTTGAACGACTGGCCACCGACGGCCGCGCCCGCCGCGGTCGCCTGCAGTTTGCCCGCGGTACGGTGGAGACCCCGGCCTTCATGCCGGTGGGCACCTATGGCACGGTCAAGGGCATGACGCCGGAGGAACTGGAGCAGATCGGCGCCCAGATCGTGCTCGGCAACACCTTCCACCTGATGGCGCGGCCCGGCGTCGAGGTGATCGCCGCCCACGGCGACCTGCACGACTTCATGCACTGGCAGCGGCCGATCCTGACGGACTCCGGCGGCTTCCAGGTGTTCAGCCTGGGCGAGCTGCGCAAGATCACCGAGCAGGGCGTGCACTTTCGCTCGCCGGTGGACGGCAGCCCGGTGTTCATGGGCCCGGAGGAGTCCATGGCGGTGCAGCGGGCGCTGGGCTCCGATGTCGTGATGGTGTTCGACGAATGCACCCCGTACCCGGCCACCGAGGTCGAGGCGCGTACGTCCATGGAGCTGTCGCTGCGCTGGGCGGCGCGCTGCAAGACCGCCCACGGCGACAATCCGGCGGCCCTGTTCGGCATCGTGCAGGGGGGCATGCACACCGAGCTACGGGCGGCGTCGCTGGACGGCCTGATGGCGCTGGGCTTCGACGGCTATGCCGTCGGCGGTCTGTCGGTGGGGGAGCCGCCGGCGGAACGACTGCGGGTGCTGGACTTCCTGGCTGATCGCCTGCCGGTGGAGCGACCGCGCTACCTGATGGGGGTGGGCACGCCGGAGGACATCGTCGCGGCGGTGCAGCGCGGCATCGACATGTTCGACTGCGTGATGCCGACCCGCAACGCACGCAATGGTCATCTGTTCACCCATGCCGGCACGGTGCGCATCCGCAACGCCGTGCACCGGCACGACACCGGTCCGCTGGATCCGGACTGCGGCTGCTACACCTGCCGCAACTACAGCCGGGCCTATCTGCATCACCTGGACCGCTGCAACGAGATCCTGGGCAGCCGTCTCAACACCATCCACAACCTGACCTATTACCAGGACCTGATGCGCGGCCTGCGCGAGGCCATCGCCCAGGGCCGCCTGGATGCCTTCGTCGCGGACTTTTTCGCGCGCCGTGATGTGTCATAATGCGCCGCTGAGTCCCATTCCCGATTTCCATCGCGGACCCTATTCCCGGTCCGCCGCTGTCAGGAGTCACGCATGAGCTTCTTCATTTCCGATGCCTTCGCCCAGACGGCCGAGGGTGACCCCACCGGTGGCCTGCTGGGCCTGCTGTTCCCGATTGGCCTGGTGGTCATCCTCTACTTTCTGATGATCCGTCCGCAGATCAAGCGGCAGAAGGAGCACAAGGCCCTGGTGGAAGGCCTGTCGAAGGGTGACGAGGTGGTCACCATGGGCGGCGTTGCCGGGCGCGTGGTCGACCTTGGCGACAACTTCGCCCAGCTCGAGGTGGCGGACAACGTGGTGATCAAGATCCGCCGTCAGGCCGTCGAGGCGGTGCTGCCGAAGGGCTCGCTGAAGGAGCTGTAAGGTCTCGCCGTACAACCAGCGTCTCCGAAGGACCGCCTGACGATGAATCATTATCCGCTGTGGAAGAATCTGCTGATCCTGGTCGTGATCCTGGTCGGCTTGCTGTTCGCGCTGCCCAACCTGTTCTCGCAGGATCCGTCCATCGAGGTGGCCGGAACCCGTGACAACCCGGTCACCGAGGCGAGCATCGCCGAGATCGCCGCGGCCATGGAGAACGCCGGCGTCCCGGTGAAGGCGGTGGAGCCGCGCGAGGGCGAGAAGCTGCTGGTGCGCTTCACCACCCCGTCGGAGCAGTTGCGCGGCCAGGAGGTGCTGGACCAGGTGCTGTCCGACCGCTATGCCAACGCATTGACCACGGCCCCGGACCTGCCGGGCTGGCTCGAAGGGCTTGGGGCGCAGCCGATGTTCCTTGGCCTCGACCTGCGCGGTGGCATCCATGTGCTGATCGACGTCGACATGGAGGCCGCCGTGGACCAGGCGCTGGAGCGCTATGTCGGCGACTTCCGCACCGAACTGCGCAAGGAGAAGGTGCGCTACATCACCGTCACCCGCGACGGTGGTCGGCTTGCGGTGCGGTTCAAGGACGAACAGGCGCGGGACCAGGCCGAGGATATCCTGCGCAAGGCGTTTCGCGACCTGACCCTGGAGACCGGCGAGGAGGCGGGACAGTACTATGTCTACGCCGTGCTCCCCCAGGCCATCCAGCAGCAGATCAAGACCTTTGCGCTGCAGCAGAACATCACCACCCTGCGCAACCGCGTCAACGCCCTGGGTGTGGCCGAGCCCATCATCCAGCGCCAGGGCGAGCGGCGCATCGTGGTGCAGTTGCCGGGCGCGTCCGATCCTGCCCGGCTGAAGGAACTGCTCGGTGCCACCGCGACCCTGGAATACCGGCTGGTGGACACCGAAAACGATGTCCAGGACGCGCTGGAGGGCCGCGTGCCCGTCGGTTCCGCGCTGTACCGCGAGCGTGACGGCCGGCCGATCCTGCTGAAGCGCCGGGTCATCGTCACTGGCGATCAGATCACCGATGCCTCTGCGGGTTTTGACCAGCAGTCCGGCTCGCCGGCGGTGTTCGTCAATCTGGACGGTCAGGGCGCCCGGCGCATGCGCAGCATCACCACCGAGAACGTCGGCAAGCCGATGGCGGTGGTGTTCATCGAGAACCGCACCATTACCCGTATGGTGGATGGCGAGCCGGTGAAGGAGCGGGTGCGCACCGAAGAGGTGATCAGCGTCGCCAATATCCTGGAGCCCTTTGGTCGCCGCTTCCAGACCACCGGCCTGGACAGCTCCGACGAGGCGCACAACCTGGCGCTGCTGCTGCGGGCCGGCGCGCTGGCCGCGCCGATCGAGATCGTCGAGGAACGCACCATCGGCCCGAGTCTGGGTCAGGACAACATCGACCAGGGCTTCCGCTCGGTGATCATCGGCCTGGTGCTGGTGATGGTGTTCATGGCGCTCTATTATCGCGTGTTCGGTCTGGTGGCGGACCTTGTGCTGGTGATCAACCTGGTGATGATGGTGGCGGTGCTGTCCATGCTGCAGGCCACGCTGACGCTGCCGGGCATCGCCGGCATCGTGCTGACTGTGGGCATGGCGGTGGATGCGAACGTGCTCATCTTCGAGCGTATCCGCGAGGAGATCCGCAACGGCAGCAGCCCGCAGGCCAGCATCCATGCCGGCTATGACAAGGCCCTATCGACCATCGTCGATGCCAACATCACGACACTGATCGCGGCCATCGTGCTGTTCAGCTTCGGCACCGGTCCGGTCAAGGGCTTTGCGGTGACGCTGTTCATCGGCATCGTCACGTCGATGTTCACGGCCATCCTTGGCTCGCGTGCCCTGATCAACCTGATCTACGGCGGACGCCGTTTGAAACGGCTTGCCATCTGACGCCCGGCGCGTCACCGAGGAGATTCGGCTATGTCCCACGTGCAGATCCTGAAGGAACTCGACATCGACTTCATGGGCAAGCGTCGCAGCGCGGCGATCGCCTCTGGTGTGCTGCTACTGGTGTTGCTGTTGTCCATGCTGTTGCGCGGCTTCAATCTGGGCCTGGACTTCACCGGCGGCACCCTGATCGAGGTCGGCTACGAGACGCCGACCGAGGTGGCCGCAGTGACCCAGGCCCTGACCGACAACGGCTTCGTCGACGCGACGGTGCAGCATTTCGGCTCGCGCCGCGACATCTTGATCCGGCTGGCGCCGCAGTCCGGCGAGGAGGCCAGTGCACGCTTGAGCGACCAGGTGTTCAGTGCCCTCAGCGCTGCCGCCGACGGGCAGGTGGAGCTGCGTCGGGTGGAGTTCGTCGGCCCGCAGGTGGGTGAGGAGCTGCGCGAGCAGGGTGGCCTGGCGGTGTTGTTTGCGCTGATCGGCATCCTGATCTATGTGGCGTTGCGGTTCGAATGGCGCTTTGCCGTGGGTGCCGTCGCCGCCCTGATGCACGATGTGCTGTTCACGGTGGGCATCTTCTCGGTATTCCAGATCCCGTTCGACCTGACCGTGCTGGCGGCGGTGCTGGCGGTGATCGGCTATTCGCTGAACGATACCATCGTCATCTTCGACCGCATCCGTGAGAACTTCCGCAAGATGCGCAAGGGCTCGGTGCTGGAGATCAGCAACCGGTCCATCAACCAGACCCTGTCGCGGACCATCATCACCTCGGGCACCACGCTGCTGGTGCTGCTGGCGCTGTTCTTCCTGGGCGGAGAGGTCATCAGCGGCTTTGCGCTGGCGCTGATCATCGGTGTGCTGGTGGGCACCTATTCCACCATCTATATCGCCACTGCCATCGCCCTGTGGCTCGGCATCAGTCGGGCCGACCTGCTGCCGACGCCGAAGGAGGGCGAGGTGGTGGACGACCGGCCCTAGGCCCTCGGCAAGGGCGCGGCCGGGCCTTCGCCCGGCCGCCGCGCATCTCCCATGTGTACCCTGGTCATCCTGTACCGGCCCGGCCACGACTGGCCCCTGCTGCTGGCGGCCAATCGGGATGAATGGCTCGATCGTCCGTCACGTCCGCCCGGGCGGCATTGGGAGGATCGGCCGGAGGTGCTGGCCGGCCTGGATCTGACGGCCGGCGGCAGCTGGCTGGGGCTGAACGACCACGGTGTGGTCGCCGCGGTGCTGAATCGGCAGGACAGTCTGGGGCCGCTGGCGGGCAAGCGCAGTCGGGGTGAGCTGGTGCTGGAGGCCCTGGACCATGCGGAGGCGGGGGCGGCCGTCGGCGCGCTGGCGGATCTGTCTCCGGAGGCCTATCGGCCGTTCAATCTGCTAGTGGCGGACCCGCGTTCCTGCTACTGGGTGCGTCATGCTGGCGACGGCATCCGGGTGCATCCGGTCTCGCCGGGTCTGCACATGCTGGCCTCCGGTGATCTGGATGATCCGGTCCAGCCCCGCATCGCTCGCTTCCTGCCCCGGTTTCGCGCCGCGGCCACACCGGATCCGGAATCCGGCGATTGGTCGGCCTGGATCGCGCTGTTGCAGTGCCGTGCCGTAGACGCTGGTGCTGTAGCTGATTCTGGATCCGGAGCTGATGACGCTGTTTGTGCTGACGTCGGTGTTGATGCAGACGCGGCAATGAACCTGTCTGGTCTGTCCGTCGCCGGCAAGCCCTTCGGCACCCGGTCCTCGACCCTGATCGCCCTCCCTGCCTATCCGGGCTTCCAGCAGATGCCGATCCTGCTGCATGCCGATGGTCCGCCGGACCAGGCGGACTTTCTGCGGGTTGGTTAGCCGCTAACCCCTGATAGATAAGGTGATGCTGTCTGAAATTGGGCCGCTCATAAGCTGACGGCAATAAGGTGACAGTGTATTGAATGAGTTGGGGGGGTAGTGTGCGAAGATTCATCGCTGCGAGGGCATAGGCTCGCGGGTTGGGTATCGGCGTTCTGGGGACGCCGTGAATCCGTCCGTGGAGGCTTCACGATCGCATCCCTGCGATCGAGACCCCAGAGCGCCGACACCCAACCCGCTCTTGTGGTGACGGGCTATGGTTCGATACAACGCAGGGGCGCGGCGATATGACGATAAGGGTAGGCCAAAAAAGGCGACAGTGTATTGAATGGCTGTGGGTTCCTAAATAAAGAGACGGTGTATTGAATGCCTCGGGGGTTCCGGTGGTGTAGCCGTTTACCGTGACGCGAGCATGGATGCGCGGGTTGGAAGTTCGGTGGCTGGATTTCTCGGGGGCGCTGTGGTGTGGGTCAGGGTCGATTGAGAATCATCTATTGTCGACAATCCTGGTTGACAGGGCGGCTCATTTCCCTAAAATTGCCCTCATGCAACAAGTTCTGTCGACAAAATCGATGGCTGGCTCCAGTGGATCGATGCCGATGGGTGCGCCTGCGGCAGCCGCTGGTGCGACGATTGCGGATCGGGTGTTCGATCAGTTGCGTCGGGCGATTGTGGAGGGGGAGATCCCGGCGGGCAGCAAGTTGAGCGAGCCGGTGCTGGCGGAGCGCTTTGCCGTGAGTCGGGGGCCCTTGCGCGAGGCCATGCGGCGGCTGGAGTCGTCGAATCTGCTGGAGTGGCGCGCCAATGTCGGGGCGCGGGTGGTTACCCTGTCCAGCGAGCGGCTGCTGGAACTCTATCAGGTGCGCGAGGCGTTGGAGGGCATGGCGGCCCGGCTGGCGGCTGAGCGGATGTCCGATGGGGCGGTTGAGGAACTGAAGGCCCTGGTACAGCAGCATGGCAGGGATGTGGCCCGCGAGTGCTGGCAGGCCTATTTTCAGCAGGAAGGCGATCTCGATTTCCACTACCGTATCGTCATTGGCAGCGGCAATTTGCGACTGGTGCGCATCCTCTGCGACGATCTGTATCATCTGGCACGGATGTACCGTTGCCAGTTTGGCATGAAGAGCGACCGGGCCCGGGATGCGTTGAAGGAGCACGCCCTGATCGTGGATGCCATCGCCGGGCGCGACGGGGAGCTGGCGGAGTGGTTGATGCGCCGCCATGTGCGTGCCTCGTGCGCCAACGTGAAGCGTCGGCTGGCCGCGGAGCAGGCAGCCGCGGGGACGGAGGCCAGCTCGTAATGAGTGCTGGCGACGCGAATTCATTGGCGGCACCCTGAGCTGCTGGACATGGGCTGTTGAATACAAGGCGATGCGGAGACCCTGTTTCTGGATCGCGTGCTGCTTTCTGGCCCCGTGACAGATCAGGCCGTTCCCGCCTGGTAGGCTGATGAACAAGTGTCTCCCCAGGTGACGACCAACCCCATACCGCAACAGCGAGGATTCAAGATGACCCAATCACTGACCCCAGGCGCCCGGCTGCGCCTTGCCGTGCAGGAGGAGCGCCCGTTGCAGGTGGTCGGCGCCACCACGGCTTATCACGCCATGATGGCCCAGCGCACCGGTTATCGGGCGCTTTACGTATCCGGCGGCGGCGTGGCGGCGGGTTCGCTGGGGGTGCCGGATCTGGGCATCAGCAGCCTCGAGGACGTGCTGGTGGATGTGCGCCGGATCACCTACGCCAGCGACCTGCCGGTGCTGGTGGATGCGGACACCGGCTGGGGTGGGGCGTTCAATATTGCCCGCACGGTGCGCGAGCTGATCCGGGCCGGCGCCGCCGGATGCCATATCGAGGACCAGGTGGCCGCCAAGCGTTGCGGCCATCGGCCGGGCAAGGCGGTGGTGTCGAAGGCCGAGATGGTGGACCGGATCAAGGCGGCGGTGGATGCGCGCACTGACGATTTCGTCATCATGGCACGCACCGATGCACTGGCGGTGGAGGGCATGGATGCGGCCATCGAGCGCGCGGTGGCCTGTGTCGAGGCCGGCGCCGATATGATCTTTCCCGAGGCCATGACCGAACTGGCCCAGTACGAGCAGTTTGTTGCTGCGGTGGGCGTGCCGGTGCTGGCCAACATCACCGAGTTCGGCGCCACGCCCCTGTTCACCACCGAGCAGCTCGGCGGCGTCGGCGTGTCACTGGTGCTGTATCCGCTGTCCGCCTTCCGTGCCATGAACAAGGCGGCGTTGAATGTCTACGAGGTGCTGCGCCGCGAGGGAACCCAGGCGAATGTCGTCGACACCATGCAGACGCGCATGGAGCTGTACGATTTTCTCGGTTACCACGGCTTCGAGCAGAAGCTCGACGAGCTGTTCGCGGCGGATGCCGACAAGCCCTGAACCGGCGTTTACGCAGCCGGCGTGTCGCCGCGACCGAGCGGGGTTGCGCGCGGGCTGTTGATCCAACACCACAAGAGAGAACAGAACCATGGCCGAAGCCGAAAAGCCGAAGGCGAAGAAATCCGTTGCCCTGTCCGGCGTCGATGCCGGCAATACCGCCGTGTGCACCGTCGGACGCACGGGCAATGATCTGCACTACCGCGGCTACGACATCCTGGACTTTGCCGATGAGGCGGAGTTCGAGGAGATTGCCCATCTGCTGATCCATGGCCGCCTGCCGAACCGGGCCGAACTGACCGCCTACAAGCGCAAGCTCAAGGCCCTGCGCGGTCTGCCCGCGGCGCTGAAGGTGGCGCTGGAGCAGTTGCCGCCGTCGGCGCATCCGATGGACGTGCTGCGCACTGGGTGCTCGGTGCTGGGGACGCTGGAGCCGGAAAAGGACAGCATGCCCGTGGCCGCCGCCCGGGACATCGGCGACCGGCTGATGGCCAGCTTCGGCTCCATGCTGCTGTACTGGTATCACTTTGCGCATAACGGCCGGCGCATCGATGTGGAGACCGACGACGACTCCATCGGCGGCCATTTCCTGCACCTGCTGCATGGCGCGCCGCCGTCCGAGGACTGGGTGCGGGCCATGCATACCTCGCTGATCCTGTATGCCGAGCATGAGTTCAACGCGTCCACTTTCACCTCGCGTGTCGTGGCCGGCACCAACTCGGACATGTACAGCGCCATCACCGGTGCCATCGGTGCCCTGCGCGGCCCCAAGCACGGCGGCGCCAACGAGGCCGCCTGTGAGATCCAGCAGCGCTATGCATCCGCCGACGAGGCCGAGGCGGACATCACCGAGCGGGTCGGCCGCAAGGAGATCGTGATCGGCTTTGGCCACCCGGTCTACACCATCGGCGATCCGCGCAACAAGGTCATCAAGGACGTGGCTCGCCGGCTGTCGGAGGGTAACGGCGATCGGCGCATGTTCGACGTGGCCGACCGGCTGGAGACGGTGATGTGGGACCTGAAGAAGATGTTCCCGAACCTGGACTGGTTCTCGGCGGTGTCCTACAACCAGATGGGCGTGCCGACGGCGTTGTTCACGCCGATCTTTGTCATCTCGCGCACCAGCGGCTGGGTGGCCCATGTGATCGAGCAGCGCATCGACAAGAAGATCATTCGCCCCAGCGCCAACTACGTCGGTCCGGAGAATCTGGCCTGGACGCCGATCGACGCACGGTGATCTTGCATGGCGGCGCAGGCAGGGGCCGACACCGGCTGGCCATAGACCAAGGGAACTGCTGATTACTGGCCAGGCGGTCCGCTCAGCACGGTAGGGCGGATAAGCGAAGCGCATCCGCCACAGGCCACAACGGCGGATGCGCTTCGCTTATC
>NZ_VWXX01000002.1 GCF_008632335.1 Thiohalocapsa marina | reverse complement strand
CGCCTTCACCGCCTTGAACACCGTCTTCAGCAGCCCCTCGCCGTACAGCAGCGCCTCGTAGCGGTCCTGGCTACCCGCCCGGTCCGCCATCAGCACCTCGTTGGCGAAGTTGTCGTATTCGTCGATCAGCAGGTAGAGCTTGTGCGGGGTGGCACGGATCCGGGTCAGGAGCGCCGTGAAGGAGGCGATGGCATCCTCCGGCACGATAGCGATCTCGCCCAGCCAGCCGTAGCGCGCCGCACAGGCATGGATGGCACCGTTGATGTGACGATGCAACGCCGCCTCGATGTCGGCCACCTCGCCCTGTGCCTGCACCAGCGAGAAGTCCCACTTCATCACATAGAACTGGTTGCGCAGGGGTGTCGGATCACGCCCCACCGCCAGGCCGCCGAACAGGACATCGAAGTCATCCGCCCGGTTCAGGTCGTAGTAGTGCTCCAGCAGCGACAGCAGCAGGCTCTTGCCAAAACGGCGCGGGCGCAGAAAGATCAGCTGATCCCCCGCACTCTCCAGCACCGGGAGACGGTCGGTCCGATCCTGATACCAATAGCCCTCTCGGACCAGCTTGCCGAAATCACTCAAGCCATAGGGAAATTTCATCGCTGCAAAGGCCCGCGGCCGTAAACCATCCATAGGTGTAAAGTAGCACAGGCGCCCTCGGGCCCACCCGGCACTGAGACGCGACTCGAGCAGAGGTCCCGCGGGCACGACCAAGCTCTGACTCGACAGCAATCGCGGCCGACCCGGCAGGTCTTCCACCCTTGTCCATTCACCAAGCCGGGTCTAAGCTTATTTGCTGTAGGGCAAAGGATGTCAATAGGTCCAGTGCCGTCCGCCAGCGCGCTTCAGCCGACTGCCTGGCCGCGGCCGTCGGCAACATCGCCCATCCGAGCAACACAGCCCCCTCGTCATTGCGCCTCGCCGGCGCTGATTAAGTCCTGGGGGCATACGGGGATACGCCATGAACAGCAGCACGCCGAGGTCCAAACCACACGGACTCGCATCGTGGCTGACCTGGCTGCCACACATCCTTCCTTCACGCCTTCCGCTGTCCGTGCTGCTCACCCTGGCGATCGCATCCGTGCTCACGCCCGCGCTGGCCGAGGACATCGACATCTACATGATGGGCGAGTACCAGAAGCCCGCGGTCAATGTCATTGTCATTGTCGACAACTCCGCCAACTGGGGTTCCACCACGGACTGGCCTGCCACCACCTTGTGCGGCAACAAGGCCGAGGCGTTCTGTCATGTCAAAGAGGCGCTGATCAACACCCTGGCCGATGTCGACATCGAGGGGCTGAGCATCGGCCTGATGCTATTCTCCGAGAACGAGTCGGTGCGCGGCTATCCCCGCTATGCGGTCCGGCCCATGGGGTTGACCGGCACGAACAACAAAAACGATCTGGTCTCTCTGGTCACGTCACTCGACATCAACGGCGACAAGGGCAGTAACGCCGCCTTCGGCATGGCCCTGTACGAGGCCTACCTCTATTTCCAGGGCAAGACACCGGCCCATACCTTGAGCGCGACCCCAAAATCAGACCAGGGCATCGTCACCCTGGGCGACGACAGCACCATCGACAAGGCCGATGGCGGCGCCTTCAACGGTAGCCTGTACAAACAGATCCTGCAGCCGGAGGGCGAATGCAACGTCGGCAACTACATCATCTTCATCTCCAACGGCCCTCCAGCCTCCGGCGAAGACAGCGCGGCTGAGACCGCCCTGTCCGCCATAGGCGGCAATACCACGCTCATACCCCTGACGCCTAAGAACTACGAGAGCAACTGGGCCGATGAGTGGGCGAGGTTCCTCTACGGCTCCAGCGGCATCCAGCTTTTCACCGTCGATGTCGCACCAGGCAAGGTCCTTTCGGACGAGGCCCTTAGCGAACTGCTACGCAGCATGGCCCGCCAGAGCAATGGCGTGTATTTCAGGGCCGAGAGCGCAGACGTGCTGGCGTCGTCGATGAAAGAGGCGTTCGACCAGATCCAGATCGCCAACAGCGTCTTCGCGCCGACGGCGCTGCCGGCGAGTTCGGAAAACCGCGCCATCGCGCTGAATCAGGTCTACATGGGCCTGTTCCGCCCGGACCGTAACCCGCGCTGGTTCGGCAACCTCAAGCTCTACCAGTTCGGCTTGAATGACACCGGCGTGCTCGAACTGGTTGACAGCACTGGCACAGTGCCGGTGAAGGACACCGCCAGCGGCATCATCGCCGACGGCGCCACCAGCTTCTGGACCCACAGCTCGACCTTCTGGAACTACCGCTGCGTGGGCCCGGACGGCAACCCGCTGGCCTTTGGCGACACCACCCTCTGCGGCGACCCGGTGTCCGGCTCCGACAGCCCCGACGGCGCCGTGGTAGAAAAGGGCGCCGGCGGGCAGCAGTTGCGCGATGACGGCGCCGCGGCGCGCGTCGTCTACACCTGCATCGGCTGCGCCGGGCAAACGGGCACGCTGAGCGCCTTCAATTCCGCCAACGCCGGCATCACGGAGTCTGCCCTCGGCGCCGTGGACAGTACCGAGCGCGCCGCCATCATCGACTGGATGCGAGGCGTGGACAATATCTCCGAGAACACCGCTGCCGGCGGCGGTTCCCGACCCTCCATGCCCGGCGATGTGCTGCACACCCAGCCCGTGGCCGTCAACTACAACACCAGTGCCACCGGCTGCGCCGATTCGGCCAACCTGGATACGGACCTGGTGGCGTTCTACGCCGGCAACGACGGCATGCTGCATGCGCTGCAGGGTGGCACCAGCGGCACCGCCGCGGGCAAGGAGCTGTGGTCCTTCATGCCGGACGACTTCTTCGGCTCGCTCAAGCGCCTGCGTGACAATGCCCCGTCCATCATCTTCCCGGCCCCGGTACCGGCGGGCGAGCGCAACAAGCCCTATCTGCTGGACGGCAGCCTGAGCGTCTACGCGCCGGACGACAACGACGACTGCAAGCCGGACAAGGTCTGGCTGTTCATGACCATGCGTCGGGGCGGACGCGCCATCTACGCGCTGGATGTCACCGACTCGAACGCGCCAATCTTCAAATGGAAGATCTCCAATACCAGCACCGGGTTCAGCGAACTGGGCCAGACCTGGTCCGCGGCCACCCCGGTCAAACTGCCCAACGGCACCGAGGCGCTGCTGTTCGGCGCGGGCTACGATCCCGGCTTCGAAGACCGGGCGTTCGACACCAGCGCCAAGACCTACGGTAACCCGCCATCGGCCAAGGCCATGGGCCGCGGCATCTATCTGGTCAATGCCGATACCGGTGCCCTGCTGCAGCACTTCGGCGGCAGCTACGGCATGACCGACGCCATCCCGTCCGACATCACCGTTCTCAGCCGGCCGCCGCGCGTTGCCCGGATCGCCTATGTGGGCGACACCGGCGGCAACCTCTGGCGCATCAACTTTACCGACGACCCCATCAGTGACCCCTACAGCGTGACCAAGATCGCCAGCCTGGGGGATCCGTCGGACAGCGACAAGACCGGCGCCTACGCGCGCAAGTTCCTCTATCCGCCCAACGTGGTCACCGCGGAATCTGGCGGCTACGCTATCCTCATCGGCTCCGGAGACCGCTCCAAGCCCTTCGATACCCTGGTGGAAAACCGCTTCTACATGGTCAAGGACACCGGCTCGGGCGCCAGCCCCGGCGCAAGTTGCACCGGCAACGAGACAAGCTGCAACCTCACCGACGTGACCACCCTGGGCACGGCCGTGCCCAGCGACTCCAAGGGCTGGCTGATCCAACTGGCCGCCGGCGAAAAGACCGTTGGCGGCGCCGCAACCACCGGCGGTGTCACCATCTTCGCCACCAACCAGCCCAGCACCGGCGCGGGCGACTCCTGCGCCATCAACCTGGGCCTGTCGCGGCTCTACGCCGTCGACTACGCCACCGGCGACCTGCCAGACGCGGATAAACAGCCCGGGCTGGCCGCCCAGTTCGGCGAGTCACGCAGCATCCAGGTCGCCAGCGGCGGATTCCCCCCGACGCCGCAACCCTTCACGGTCGAGATCCCGGACCCAGCCAACCCGGGCGACACGCTGATCGAGTCAGGCGTCATCAGCGGCATCGATGTCATTCATGCGGTTCCGACGCCGCAACCGCCAGGGGTCGTGTTCTGGTATGACGCCGATCACGACTGAGCGCCCGGCCGGCACGCGCCCGTCCGCTGCCGCGGGGAATCCACCTGCACCCGCTCAGTCGCAGGGGAACCTAGCCGCGACGCAGGTGGTATTGAGGGACGGCGGCGTTTGCCTGCAGTCTAGCACTGTCTGATCCAGGGCGACCCCCCAGCGCATGTCCACCTCCGGCGCGTCCAGGCTACCCGGTCCCGCCACCTCCCAGCCGACCCCCTGGACTACATGAAGATAGGGTCCCTTTGAATCCCCCCGGGGCGGCGGCCGTTCATCCCTCTCCTCGTCGCACGGCAACCAGCGCAGGTGCACTCGATAATCACGCCCGTTCAGTGACAGGCACAGGTCCGACTCGGTGCCGGTCCGGTCACCGGTACAGGGAGAATCCTGATCCTTGCCAAGCTCAAACCAATGATCGAAGACAAGCTTGACCGCCTGTTCCGTCTCCATCCGGATTTGCGCATTGCCAACGATGCGCGAATGGGTCACGCCCATGCGCACGGCGCTCACGCCCAGGATGGTCAGCACAGTCAGCATCACCAGGCTGACAATCAGCACCGCGCCGGTACTGCGCTGCTTCATGGTGTCAGAACCTCACGCTCGGCGACATTGGTCAGTCGCACCACCTCGCTGAGAACGCTCCGTCTGTAATCACGCTGCGTCGCCGGGTCATAGGTGCCGGGGTTGTACGGTTCCTTCGCGCCAAGCCGGTACAACATGGCGGAATCATCATGGCCGACAATCGGGTCAATGGAGCGCGCCAGCAGGTCGAGCTGCACCGTGACCACGTCACCCCAGCGAGCAACATCCGTATTCATCTCCACGATGCTGAAATACTGATCCGGAACCCTGTCGTTAGTAGCGTCAACACCAAAGAGCAGTTGCATGTCCTCAATGCCTTCTATGATCGATTCGGGATCTACGATCATTGGAGTATCTGATTCCTGACCTAGGGGTTTTCGCACAAGCGTGGGAATGCCGTCACCTGGAACAGAGTAGGTTCGTATGTAGTAGATATCGACATGATAGCGTCGCCAGTCGTAGCGAGTTCCAGAAATGCTCGCCCCGCAAATCGCCGCATCACCAAAGCATTCAAAGAAAGCATCCTGTGCATCACTCTTCAGGTAAACATATCCCAAATCTGACTCTGTAACGGCAGTGACAGACTGCGTATCCGCCCGCCGGACCACCAGGATTGCCGTCCCCGCTTTCCAGCTGGTCAGACTGCAACTGCCAGGAATGCTGTCATAGCCGACGACCGGAAAGAGCAGATGTGTATCATCGAAGGCGAGCTTAGCTGCCGCGACATTTATTACCTCGCAGGGGTCTGGCGGGGCAGACGCGGACCCCTTTGGCTCGTTTGGCTCGTACAGCCCGAAAAAGCCCGCGTGCTCGATATCGCTGGAGAGCAAGTGGAGCGCAAATCGGGCATTCTCGATCCGCAGGCCCTCCTGATTCAGACGATTGAAACTCCGCGACGCATTCCAGGAAAGCTCGGCGACTCCGGCCGCCAACAGCAGCCCAAGCACAAGAGCCACCAGAAGCTCGACCAACGAAAAGCCTGTTGCACCCTTGGGCCTTGTAGCGCGTCGCTCAGCGTTCAACATCTGGCCACCTCAGCCACCCTCGGCAAACAGCACCGGCAGCCGAACGGTCCGCCGAAGCGTCTTGCCGTCCGACTCATCGCCAAACAGGTTTTCGCCGCAGGCGTCGACCTTTCTGGGATCATCGTCACCGGTAAACGCCACCTCGGACAATCCCTCCCACGCGACCGAGACCCAATACACTCCCACCAGGGTTCCCGCCGATTCCTTAGTGATGCAGCCACGTCCATGAAGAATCGGCTCGATCCGAATGCCGTCGTGTTTGGTTGCCTCCCCGATCAATGCGAGGTGCCAACAACTGAGATCGCGCGCCGCTCCGGCACCGCCCGCACAACTCGCTTCGTCGGTAAAGCCGCTCTCGTATCCCACCTCATCGACGTAATTTTCAGCCGCTCCTGATCCCGCCGCTCGGAGCCTCGATGCCATGTCTTCGACCAGAACCATGGCCTGTCCTCGCTGATAGGACTCCAACTCGGCCCGTTGCGCCTTGCCTTGCAGGGCGGCGAGTCCGAGCAGACCGAACGCTAGCACGACCAGAGAGATCAGCACCTCGATCAGCCCGAGACCGGCCATCGCGCTGTGGCGTCGAGCCGCCGGGCGGAGGCTGTCGGTGTCCCACCGACAGACTGTTGCGTGCCGGCGCGGCCTCACGGTGTTACCACTCCCCGTCCGGATGGCGCGATCCATCGCTGCACAGGGTCAGGGGCTCTTCGCCGTCCATGACGCGATTGTCGACAGGCGTTGCCACGATCTCGAATTTCTGTCCGTCGTCCCAGCCCGTGGCGCAATCAACGCTTGTTTCCTGTTCGTTGTTTGTATTGACCTCGAACGTATAGGGATAGTCGATACGTTCCTTTGGGGACAGATACTTCCCCTTCAAAGAATCATCATCTTGCGGACTGTAGCGCCGCGTGGTCAGCAGAATGTCCTCCTGGTCCAAAGCCACTTGCATCATGATGCGCTGCGCATCGGCCTTCTTGGCCCGTTTTACATAGTTCTTGTAACTCGGAAAGGCGATGGCAGTCAGGACTCCGATGACCACCACCACGATCATCAGTTCGATCAGGGTAAAGCCATGCGACGCGCGACGCGGCTTCGCCGCAGTATCATGGATTCGGTTCCGGTGTTTATTCATAGCGGCCAGGGATTCATTTAGATAAATTGCGGATGGTCTCATCCGTGTCATTCGCTGCGAACTTGCGCTGGCTTGCTCACGCCTCAACTCATTGCAAAAATTCAGTTTTTAATCCGACTGAATTCGCACTCGACCCGTATTGGAGATAACAAGCTTCCGGATGTACCCATCCGCACTGAATACGATATTTCCTGCACTCGCTTTAATGATTCCCGCTCCCGTGAATGTAATAAGACCTTCATAGGAATCTTCGATCAAGATCTGCTCTGAAGTTGGCCCGTGGGACCTCAGAACCGCGCCTGCCTCATCTACGACGATCCAGCCGTTGTTAAATGTACCTTCGGTCGAGCACTGTGCCAGGTCGGTGCTCTTACAAACCCTTATGCTTTGGCGTCGTTTGACGGCTTCACTTCTCGCGAGATGCAGATCCGCCAGAAAGGTATTGACTTGACTAGCCATACGATTTTTCTGGACGAACGCCTTGAAGCTAGGCACGCCAAACCCAAGCAGCACCGCTGCCACCACCAGGGTGACCATGAGTTCGATGAGCGTCATTCCGGACGCACGCCGGCGGCGTGGTTGCGAATCGCTGAAGCCCCTGGATGCCACGCGTCGACCTCTCGCCCGATTGCTACGCCTTCTTGAAGCATAGCACCCACATGGACGAGCATCGGTCGGAGCCGTGGCTTTGTCTGCCCGTCAGTCCGGCCGGGACGACAAGGTGGAGGGCGCTTGCTGAGGTTAGCCGCCCGAGTGGTCGGCGTCGCGTGGGGCGGCTTTGCCTTAGTCGGCGTCGCGGAGTGGGTCGGCGTCGATGCGCGAAGCGGGCCGGGGGACGGGCCGGGGCGCAGCTTGGGGATCGGGCTGGGCGACGCCCTGTCCGTCCAGCAGCGCGTCCGGCGGCAGACCGCTCTGGCCGCGGACGCGCAGGTGCAGCGCGGCCTTGGCCATCAGGTGGGCGCCCACCGGCGCGGTGATGAACAGGAACAGGGCAACGAGGATCTCGTGCAGCGACAGGCCCGGACCCTGCGCGCTGAAGAAGATACTGGAGGCGATGAGCAGGCTGCCGACCCCCAGCGTGGTGGCCTTGGTGGGTCCGTGCAGGCGGCTGTAGAAGTCGCGCAGCCGCAGCAGCGCCACGGAGCCAAGACAGGTGAAGGCGGCGCCGATGACGATGAGCAGGGACACCAGGATCTCAACCCCCAATGACCACAGGGGCGATGTCAGCGTCGACGACAGGGGCTCGGTCACTCGATGATGTCTCCGCGGGTGAGGTACTTGGACAGGGCGACGGTGCCGACGAAGCCGAACAGCGCGATCAGCAGCGCTGCCTCGAAGTACAGGTTGCTGGCCAGCCGGATGCCCAGCAACACCAGCAGCGCCACGGTGTTCACGTACAGCGTGTCCAGCGCCAGGATGCGGTCCGGCTTGTCCGGCCCGATGACCAGGCGCGCCAGCGACAGCAGCAGCGCCAGGCTGACCAGGACAAAGGCGATGTTCAGGGCCCAGGGGAGGATCATTGTGTGAGCCTCCAGCCGCTGTTGAGCCGCCAGCCCCCAGCCCCCAGCCCCCAGCCGGAAGGCCGGGCCGGGTGCGCAACCGCTGATGGCCAGATGGCGGACGCCTGCTCCGGCGCAAGGCCATGGCATGCCGAGATCATTAACGCCGGCGGCTGAAATCCGCGTGCGAGCAGCTGGCGGCTGGCGGCTGGTGGCTGGCGGCTGATGCTCTCTGGTGGCTGGAGGCTGCTGCTCCAGTCCTCCGGCTGGCGGCTGGCGGCTGGTGGCTGGCGGCTCTTATCTTTCATACCTGCTCCAGGGCATCGAGCAGCGGTTTTTCGTAGCGGTGACGGATCACGCCGATGATGGCCTCCGGGTCGTCGGCCTGCAGCGCATGGACGATGAGTTCGCGCTGGTCGGCGCTGAGGAAGACCGAGACGGTGCCGGGGGTCAGCGAGACGATATTGGCCAGCAGGCTGACGGCGACATTGCCCTGCACCCGCAGCGGCACGCGCACAAAGCCGGGGTGGATGCGGGCGATGGGCCCGGAGACCAGGCGCGCCACCGACAGGTTGGCCACCAGCATGTCGTACAGCACCACCCCCAGCAGCCGCAACAGCACTAGCGGCCGGCGCACGCGCACGCGCGACACCCAGAACCGCGCCGTGTAGAGCGGGATGGCCCAGGCCAGCACCAGGCCCAGCAGCAACTGGCCGACGCTGACCGAGTTGACCAGCAGCAGCCACAGGCCGAGCAACATCAGCGACAGGATAGGGTGCGGCAGCAGTCGTGTCACGGCAGGTTCACCTCCGGCGTGGCAACGGCACCTTGCGCCATATCCGGCGCCACAACCGGCACAGCATCCGGCGCGGCGCCCAGCACGGCGCCGACATAGGCCGCGGGATCCAGCAGTTGTGCCGCGGTAGCGGCCACAAAGGCATACACCGGCCCGGCATAGATCACCAGCAGGATGCCCAGCCCACCCAGGGCCATCACCGGCACCAGGTCTGCCATGTTCGGCAAGGTGGCGCTGCCGGCGTCGGGGTCGGTCTTGAAGAACAGGGCGCTGCCGGCGCGGGTCACGGCCACCAGGGTCAGCAGGCTGCTGACCAGCACCACGGCAAGGATCCACGGCATCCAGGGGCTGGACAGGCCGGCCTGCAACACCATCACCTTTCCCAGGAAGCCGGACAGCGGCGGCAGCCCCACCACCGCCACCGCCAGCACCAGGAACAACCCGCCCAGCAGGTTGGCCGCCGGCAGCAGCGGCCCGGCGGCAATGCGGTCGGCGCAGCGGCCGCGGGCGGCGGCGACGTTGTCAGTCAGCAGGAACAACGCCGCGGCCACCAGCGTGGAATGCAGCAGATAGTACAGGCCCGCCGACACTGCGGCGGCGCCGCCGATGCCGAAGGCGGTGAGCAGCGTGCCCGCAGACACCACCACCAGGTGCGACACCAGCAGCCCGAGCTGCCGGCTGGCCAGCACGCCGATGCTGCCGACGACGATGGTGACCAGGCCCAGGCTAAGCAGCCAGGGCTCCACCAGGCCGTCCAGCTCGCCGCCGGGGCCGAAGATCAGCGTCGACACCCGCACCAGGGCATAGGCGCCCACCTTGGTCATGACGGCAAAGATGGCGGCGGCCGCCGGCCCGGCCGCGGCATAGGCCCGCGGCAGCCACAGATGCAGCGGCGCCAGCGCGGCCTTGAGCGCAAACACCAGGCACAGCAGCAGCCCGGCGGCCTGCACCAGCGCACGGTCCGCCGGCGGCAGCGCCGCCACGCGCACGGCCATGTCCGCCATGTTCAGGGTGCCGAGCACGCCGTACAGGGTGCCCACGGCGAACAGGAACAGGCTCGACCCCACCAGGTTGACCACCACATAGTGCAGCCCGGCGCGGCTGCGATCCGGGCCGCCGCCGTGCAGCAGCAGGCCGTAGGAAGCGATGAGCAGCACCTCGAAGAACACGAACAGGTTGAACAGGTCGCCAGTGAGGAAGGCGCCGTTCAGCCCCAGCAGCTGGAACTGGAACAGTACATGGAACTGTCGCCCGCTGCGGTCGCTGCCCTGGATGGCATGCATCATCGCAAACAGGGCCAACAGCGCGGTCAGCAGCACCAGCATGGCGGCCAGGCGGTCCGCCACCAGCACGATGCCGAAGGGCGCGGGCCAGCCGCCCAGCGCATACACCAGGGTGCGGCCGTCGGACACCGTCAGCAGCAACAACAGCGCGACGCCGAACAGCAGCTGCACCGACAGCATGCTCACCAGCCGGCGCAACGGCGTGGCGCTGCCGCGCATCAGCAGCAGCAGGATGCCGCCCAGCAGCGGCACCAGCAGCGGCGCAATGACCAGATGTTGTTGCAGCAGCTGGGTCATTGGTCGCCGTCCACGTGGTCGGTGCCCAGATCGGCCCGGGCGCGCAGGGCCAGCACCACCACGAACGCGGTCATGCCGAAGCCGATGACGATGGCGGTCAGCACCAGCGCCTGGGGCAACGGATCGGTGTAGGCCGCGCGCGCCGGCTCGATGATGGCCGGCGCACCGACGGTGAGACGCCCCATGGCGAACAGGAACAGGTTCACACCGTAGGACAGCAGCGTGAGGCCGAGCACCACCGGGAAGGTGCGTGCGCGCAACAGCAGGTAGACGCCGCAGGTGGTCAGCACGCCGATGGCGATGGCGATCAGGGCCTCCATCAGTGCCCTCCTCCGCGGCGCAGCTGGGCCCGCGCCGCCATCACCCGGCGCCGGCCACGGGCAGGCGGGTATTCCAGCGCGTCCAGCTCGCCCAGCCGGATCAGGATCACCAGCGTGATACCCACCACCACCATGAGCACACCCAGGTCGAACAGCATCGCGGTGGCCAGTTCCAGGTCGCCGATCAGCGGCAGATGGAAGTGACCGTGGGCAGAGGTCAGGAACGGCCGGTCGAAGTACCAGCTGCCCAGCCCGGTGGCGGTGGATAGCAGCAGGCCGATGCCGATGAGCGGATGCAGCTGACCGGAGATGCGCGGCCGCGTCCAGGTGATGCCGTTGGCCAGGTACTGCATCACCAGCGCCACCGCCACCACCAGCCCGGCGATGAAGCCGCCGCCGGGCAGGTTGTGCCCGCGCAGCAGGATGAACACCGCCACCAGCAGCGCCAGCGGCAACAGCAGTCGGGCAAAGGTAGCCAGGATCAGCGGATGCGTGTCCCAGCTCCAGGGGCGGCCCTGGGCGTCGGCGCGGGGGGCATCCAGCCGCAGACCCTGCAGCAGCATGTAGATGCCCACCGCGGCGATGGCCAGCACGGTGATCTCGCCCAGGGTGTCGAAGCCGCGGAAGTCCACCAGGATCACGTTGACCACGTTGGTGCCGCCACCGCCGGGCACGCTGTTGTCCAGGAACCAGCCGGCGATGCTCTGGTAGGGCCGCGTCAGTACCGCCCAGACCAGCGCCGCCGCGGTGAGGCCGACGGCGCCGGCCAGGGTCAGATCACGCAGCCGGCGCGGCAGCGATGATTCTCTGGGCGTGTGCTTGGGCAAAAAGTACAGCGCCAGCAGCAACAGCACGATGGTCACCATCTCGACCGACAGTTGCGTCAGGGCCAGGTCCGGCGCGGAGAGCTTGACGAAGGCCAGCGCCACGATCAGCCCCACCACGCTGAGCATGACCAGTGCGGTCCAGCGCTCGCGGTGCAGCACCACGGTGCCCACGGCCCCCACCACCAGGCAGAGCATGGCGGCGATGCTGACCGGGTCCGGCGGCGTCAGCGGCAGCGGACCGCTCAGGGTGCCGTCCCGGAGGCTGGGCCAGAGCCCGGCGACCACCACGGCCACCGCCGCCAGCAGGATCACCGCCAGCATCCGCTGCAGCGACGGCCGGTGCAGCCGCTGGTCCAGCCAGGCGGCCAACCCCAGCAGGGCCGATTCCAGCGCGATGAACAGCGCGCGCGCGTCGAATCGCCCGAAGCTCTGCTCGTGCAGCCGGAATAGCGGCCGGCGCACGGCGTAGATGGCCACGCCGCCCAGCAGCGCCAGCACGCTCATGCCCAGCGCCGGGGTGAAGCCGTGCCACACCGACAGGCTGAACTCTGGTAGCGGACCCTGCAGCGTGGCGCCAGCGGCCAGGTAGAGCAGCGGCCCGAAGGTGAGCCCCGGCAGGATGCCCACGGCCACGCAGATCACCACCAGGATCTCCACCGGCACCTTCATCCAGCGGGTGGGCTCGTGGGGGATGCGCGGCAGTTCGGTGGGCGCGCCGCCGAAGAAGACGTCGTGGATGAAGCGCAGCGAATAGGCCACCGCGAAGGCGCCGGCCAGGGTGGCGAACACCGGCAGCAGCCAGGCGCTATCCGTCAGCTCGGCCATGAAGACGGTCTTCTCGAAGAACATCTCCTTGGACAGGAAGCCATTGAGTAGCGGGACGCCGGCCATGGCCGCCGCCGCCACCATGGCCAGCAGTCCGGTGTAGGGCATGTAGTGCCACAGGCCGGACAGGCGGCGCATGTCGCGCGTGCCGGCCTCGTGGTCGATGATGCCGGCGGCCATGAACAGCGAGGCCTTGAAGGTGGCATGGTTCATGATGTGGAACACCGCCGCCACCGCCGCCAGCGGGGTGCCGATGCCGAACAGCAGGGTGATGAGCCCCAGGTGGCTGATGGTGGAGTAGGCCAGCAGGCCCTTGAGGTCGTGCTTGAACAGGGCGGTGTAGGCGCCGAGCACCAGGGTGGCGAGCCCCACCGGCGCCACGATCCAGGTCCAGGCGGCGGTGTCGGACAGGGCCGGAAACAGCCGTGCCAGCAGAAACACGCCGGCCTTGACCATGGTGGCAGAGTGCAGATAGGCGCTGACCGGGGTCGGCGCCGCCATGGCGTGGGGCAGCCAGAAGTGGAACGGGAACTGGGCGGACTTGGTGAACACGCCCAGCAGGATCAGCAGCAGCGCCGGCAAGTAGAGCGGACTGGCCTTGATGCTGTCGGCGGCGGCCAGCACGTCAGACAGCTGGTAGCTGCCGACGATCTGGCCCAGCAGCAGCAGGCCACCCAGCAGCGCAAGGCCGCCGGCGCCGGTGATGGCCAGGGCCATGCGGGCGCCCTGGCGCGCCTCGCTGCGGTGGCGCCAGTAGCTGACCAGCAGGAAGGAGGTGATGCTGGTCAGTTCCCAGAAGATGGCCATCTGGATCAGGTTCTCGGACGTCACCAGCCCGAGCATGGCGCCCATGAACAACATCAGATAGGCGTAGAAGCGGCCCATGGGATCCTGGTCCGCCAGGTAATAACGGGCGTAGAGCACGACCAGCAGGCCGATGCCCAGGATCATCAGCGCGAACAGCAGCGACAGGCCGTCCAGCCGGAAGCCCAGGTCGAGCCCGATCTGCGGCACCCAGGTGGCCTGCCACAGCAGGGTCTCGCCCTGCATCACGGCCAGGGCCGGGCCGAACAGCAGGCCGAGGCTGGCCAGCGCGACGCCGCCGGACACCCAGGCGGACCACAGGCGTCCCTGGGTACCGGACCAGGCGGCCAGCAGTGCGCCGACGAACGGGAGCGAGACCATCAATGGCAGGCTGCTGTGCATGAGTCGGTCTATCGGGTGTCGGTCTAGTCGGGTGTCGGGCGGCCGGGTATCTGGCGATCGGGATTTGGCAAGCCGGAAGTCGGCATTGTCAGACCGGCAGGCGGACGTTGGCAATAGTCCGCCGTGGAATGTGGGGTCAGACCGGCATTGCGCAAAGAGGCTTCGGCGTGTCCAATGCGCACATCATCCACCGCTGCAAACGGGATGCACGATGCGCGAAATCGTTCTGATCGACATCTCCGGCCGCGACCGGCCGGGTATCACCATGGCGCTGACCGAGGTGCTCGGGCGCTATGACGTCACCATTCTGGACATCGGTCAGTCGGTGATCCACAACACCCTGGCCCTGGGGCTGCTGGTGGAGTTGCCGGAGGGGGCGGCGGGCTGCCCTGTGTTCCGCGAGCTGTTGTTCAGCGCCCATGAGCTGGGGCTGGATCTGCGCTTTACGCCGATTGCAGCGGAGGCCTATGAGGACTGGGTGCGCGAGCAGGGCCAGGCGCGGCATATCGTGACGCTGCTGGGCCGGGAGATCCGCGCGGAGCATATCGCGCGGGTGTCGGAGGTGGTGGCGCGGTTCGGGCTGAACATCGAGCAGATCACGCGGCTATCTGGGCGGGTGTCGCGGCGGGTGGATGAGGGTGTTGATCGCGGAGCTGGTGCTGATGCGGATGCCGGTGCAGGCGCGGCAGGCTCGGGCCGCGGGCGGCGGGAGCAGCATGCGAGCATCCAGTTGTGGTTGCGCGGTCAAGTGACGGACATCAGTGCGTTACATGCGAGTTTTCTGCGTCTGGGGCAGGGGCTGGATGTGGATATTGCGATCCAGGAGGATGACATCTTCCGTCGCAACCGGCGGCTGGTGTGTTTCGACATGGATTCGACGCTGATCCAGACGGAGGTGATCGATGAACTGGCGGCGGCGGCGGGCGTGGGGGCGCAGGTGGCGGCCATCACGGAGTCGGCGATGTGCGGGGAGCTGGATTTCAGTGAGAGTTTCCGCCGCCGCATGGCGTTGCTGGAGGGGCTGGAGGAGTCGGTGCTGGAGGGGATTGCGCAGCGGCTGCCGATCACGGAGGGGGCGGAGCGGCTGATCCGCAGTCTGAAGCAGCTGGGCTATCGGATTGCGATTCTGTCGGGTGGATTCACCTATTTTGCTGAGCATTTGCAGCGGCGACTGGGTATCGATTATGTGTATGCAAACCGGCTGGAGTTCGAGGACGGGAGGCTCACGGGCAAGGTTTCCGGCCCCATTGTCGACGGCGCGCGCAAGGCGGAGCTGTTGCGGGAGCTGGCGGTACGTGAGGGGATCCGGTTGGAGCAGGTGATTGCGGTGGGTGACGGGGCGAATGATCTGCCCATGCTGTCGATCGCGGGGCTGGGCATTGCGTTTCATGCGAAGCCGCTGGTTAAGGAGCAGGCTCGGCATGCGATCACGACGGTGGGGCTGGACGGGATCCTGTATCTGCTGGGGATGCGGGATCGTGATCTGGAGGTCTTGTTGCGCGGCACCTGAGGCTGCTGGGCCAGTGTTTGCGCGATCCTTGGGTTGCTTGGCCTTCGGGCTGTTCGTGAGGGGATTTTTCGGCGTTCCAGAGGGTTGCCCGTAGCGGGGCTTGCGCCTTCGCGGTCAACGCACCGATCTCTTCATACACCATAGCCGTAGGGTGGAATAAGCGAAGCGTTTCCACCAGCTTTTGCGGCGCCCTGGTGTGTTCGCAGGGGATTTTCAGGCGTCCGGGGATTGCGCGTGGCGGGGCTTGGGTAGCCGCCTGCGGGGGACGCCGTGAATCCGTCCCTGGAGGCTTCACGACCGCATCCATGCGGTCGAGACCCCCGCTGACGGCCACCCAACCCCCGCCACAACTTCGGCTGTGTTGGCTGACGGCTGGGCTTGCGCCTTCGCCGTCAGCGCACCGATCTCTTCATACGCCGTAGCCGTAGCCGTAGGGTGGAATAAGCGAAGCGTTTCCACCAGCCGACAAGACATCCGTCATTTCGGCAGGATGCCGGAATCCATTGCCAGGGATGGTATGCCGCTGCAACGGAAACGGCCCAGCGTCTTGGCGACGTGTCTCTGGATTGCGCCCGGACGGGGCCTGGAAGGGGCTGGGAGGAGTTGCCCGGGCAACCTCGCGGGTGCCCGGGCGATCAGGCCTTTGACGGGCCTGGGGCGGGGTGGCCGGCGATGCCCCCCCGAAGTGCGGCGACTCAGTGGGCGCGACCCGGCATCCAGTTGGCGATGCGGGTGCGTTCCTGAGCGGCGTCGATATTGAAGAAGCGATTCAGCACCATCAGGGCTTCGTCGATATCGGCACAACCGTAGTCGTCGACGACGACGTGGTTGTTCCAGTCCTCAACGCGGTAGCTGTGCATGCGATCCGCGGCGTCGTAGCGAAGCCTGTAGCCTGACCCTGTCCAGGGGTCCCATTTGTAGCGAATGACGTTCTCGCTCTGGTCAAACATGATCTTTCTCGTGGTGTGCTGCTGTGCCCTGTTGCCCGTGTCGACCTCGCCGGTGGTGGTTGGCAGACGCTGGCGGCGCTGATGACGATCCGTGTTGGATGCGCCGCCTGACTCGACTGAAACGCCCGACTGGGGTTTTCCCGGAGATCGAAACCGCGCATGTGGCGTTGGCGGTACATGCGCGACTCTTGTAAGTATTGTAAGCCCGAAAAAGGGACTTGACAAGGGTGAATCGAACATTCGTTTGAACAGATCAGCCCTTGTCCGGCAAGGCCTCGTGGGGGCGACGACGCAAATTGACGCTTTTTTGTGACAACCCCGACAATCGCGTCGCCTTTTTGCTACAAATGGGCAATATCTGATGCAATAGCGCCACCAACGCGCTCGGAGCGGTCGTCGCGAGGGTGTTCGCGGGCGGCACCTTACCGGCTGTAACGGGCCAGCAGGCGGGTCTTCTCCACCATGCGGTGGGTGGAGCGGTTGTTATTGAAGCGAGCGACCTCTTCCAGCGGCACCCAGAGGATGTCGTGGGATTCGTCGTTGCCGGGGATGGGGAGGTCGTCGTCCATCTCCACCAGGAAGCGGATGTCGTAGTGCTCGTGGCGGGGACCGCGTTGGCTGGCAGGGATGATGTGGCGGTCGACGTCGAACAGCTCGGTGCTGACAAGGCGGATGTGGCTGGGATCGAGCCCGGTCTCTTCGGAGGTCTCGCGCAGGGCCACCCGCAGGATGTCGGCGTCGCCGTCGGCGTGGCCGCCGGGCTGGAACCAGCGATCGTGCTTGCGGTGGTGCAGCAGCAGCACGCGGCGGCGGTCGGGGCTGACCACCCAGGCGGAGCCGGTCACGTGGCCGGGCCAGAGGTCGCAGTGGAAGCAGTCGGGGTGCGCGAGCACGAAGGCCCGGGTGCGGCCGACGTGGGACGCCTCTTCCATGAAGCGGGTCTGGTGGCGGTCCAGCAGTTGCAGCAGTTCTTTGCGGTGCATGGCCGGGGACTATGGGTCAGGTCTTGGGTCAGGTCTTGGGTCAGGTGCCGGAAGGGCGCTGCACGGCGGCGATGGCGGCGGCGGCGGCCTCGTCGACGTCGGCCTCGCTGCCGGACAGGATCAGCCGCCCGAACGCGCCCACGGCCCGCACCTCGATCAGGGTGATGTTGGCGGCCTTCTCGGCCTGGTTGGCGGCGTAGATGATGTAGCCGGCGGGCTCGGTCTCGAGGATGAACATGCTCTGCCCGGGCAGGATCATGGAGCCGCGCCGATTCTGGCGGTTGATCAGCACGGTGTGGTCCGGGGTCATGGCGCGGACGATCTCTTGCCAGGCGATGCGGCAGGGCTCGCGATCGTCCTGGCGGGCGCCCAGGTGCGAGAGCAGCACATGGCCGGCCTCGCGCACGTCGCTCTGGTCGCGGTGGTGGATCACCATGGAGCCGTAGGCGCGCTCCACGACCTGTTGGGTCAGGCGCACGCGGGTGGCCTTGAGTGCGATGTCGGTGAGCCGGTGCACGGCCATGCCCGGGGAGACCTCCACCCATAGACAGGCGTCACCGGGCACGGTGAGAAACCCTTGCGACACGGTGGCCATGTACTCCGCCAATTGCGGCTGGAGGGAGTCGATATAGACGTAGGTCCTGAGCTTGATCATCGGCGAATGGCTCTGGCTTCGGCGCCGCTATGGCACCAGTTGTGGCGCCAGCTTAGGCGCCGGCATCGGCACTGGCTGCAGCGCTGGCGCCGTGGGTTGGAGCCAGTATCTGGCCGTGCCGGAGTGCGGATCAAGCCGGCAAACAGGCCGCATGACGCGCCCGGAGTCAGGATATGCCGCTCAATGGCGGACGGTGACTTTAGAATCAATCGCTTGAACGCGTTTGCATATCGATACGTCAATGGGGCCCATCTAAAACATAAATTTTTCATTATGCGCACTGACCCATAGTCTATCGCTCAGCCAAAAACGGGGGGATCGCCGGGCGGGACACTCTGCCGGGGATCCAGCGGGTTTCATGGCTTCGCAGACGAAGCAGAGCCGGATCTGACCACAGGAGCTGAGCATGAGCGTGAAGAAATACGACGCGGGCGTAAAAGAATATCGGGATATGTACTGGACGCCGGACTATGTCCCGCTGGACACGGATCTGTTGGCCTGCTTCAAGTGCACCGGCCAGCCCGGCGTGCCACGTGAGGAGGTGGCCGCGGCGGTAGCGGCGGAGTCGTCCACCGGCACCTGGTCCACGGTGTGGTCCGAGCTGCTGACGGACCTGGAGTACTATAAGGGTCGCGCCTATCGTATCGAGGATGTGCCCGGCGACAACGAGTCCTTCTACGCCTTCATTGCCTACCCCATCGACCTGTTCGAAGAAGGCTCCGTGGTCAACGTGCTGACCTCACTGGTGGGCAACGTGTTCGGCTTCAAGGCCCTGCGCCACCTGCGGCTGGAAGACATCCGCTTCCCCATCGCCTACATCAAGACCTGCGGCGGCCCGCCGGCGGGCATCCAGCTGGAGCGCGACCGCCTGGGCAAGTACGGTCGGCCGATGCTCGGCGCCACCATCAAGCCGAAGCTGGGCCTGTCGGCCAAGAACTACGGCCGCGCCGTCTACGAGTGCCTGCGCGGCGGTCTGGACATGACCAAGGACGACGAGAACGTCAACTCGCAGCCGTTCATGCGCTGGCGCGACCGCTTCGAGTTCGTCGGCGAGGCCATCCAGAAGGCCGAGCAAGAGACCGGCGAGCGCAAGGGCCACTACCTGAACGTGACCGCGCCGGATCCGGAGCAGATGTACGAGCGCGCCGAGTTCGCCAAGGAAGTGGGCTCACCCATCATCATGCACGACTTCCTCACCGGCGGCTTCACGGCCAACACCGGCCTGGCCAAGTGGTGCCGCAAGAACGGCATGCTGCTGCACATCCACCGCGCCATGCACGCGGTCATCGACCGCCATCCCAAGCACGGCATCCACTTTCGCGTGCTGGCCAAATGCCTGCGCCTGTCCGGCGGTGACCACCTGCACACCGGCACCGTGGTGGGCAAGCTGGAGGGTGACCGTCAGTCCACCCTCGGCTTCGTCGACCAGCTGCGCGAGTCCTTCGTGCCGGAAGACCGCTCCCGGGGCGTCTTCTTCGACCAGGACTGGGGCTCCATGCCCGGCGTCATGGCGGTGGCGTCCGGCGGCATCCACGTCTGGCACATGCCGGCGCTGGTGACCATCTTCGGCGACGACTCGATGCTGCAGTTTGGTGGCGGCACCCAGGGGCACCCCTGGGGCAACGCCGCCGGCGCCGCGGCCAACCGCGTGGCGCTGGAGGCCAGCGTCAAGGCGCGCAACCAGGGTCGCGAGATCGAGAAGGAGGCGCGCGACATCCTCACCGAGGCAGCCCGGCATAGCCCGGAACTGGCCATCGCGATGGAGACCTGGAAGGAGATCAAGTTCGAGTTCGACACCGTCGACAAGCTCGACGTGGGCTAAGGGCAAGCTGCCAGTCGCCGGCCACCGGCCGAGGGTTGCCGATTGACGCCCCCGGCTGCTGGACCCGGCAGCCCTGCATCTCAAGAGCCTACGAACGCCGGTTTTGCCTTCAGCGCCCATCGCCGAAGGCCTCAACAACACGAGGAACGACCCCATGCCGCTTCAGAACGCAACGGGTGATTACCAGACCAAGAGCACCCTGGAGACCTTCGGCTTCCTGCCGCCCATGTCGCAGGAAGAGATCTACGACCAGATCGCCTACATCCTGGCCCAGGGCTGGACGCCGGCCATCGAGCACGTGCATCCCAGCCAGTCCACCGACGTCTACTGGACCATGTGGAAATTGCCCTTCTTTGGCCAGCAGGAGCTGGAGGACGTGGTGTCAGAACTGGAGGCCTGCCACCGGTCCTATCCGGACCATCACGTACGGCTGCTGGGTTACGACAGCTACACCCAGAGCCAGGGGGCCTGTTTCGTGGTCTTCCAGGGTCGCATCTGACGTCGATCCCACGGGTTGCCGGGCCGCGTCGCGCCGGCCCATGCCGAACATCAGGAGCCGAGGATGAACACCAAAGCCATGTCGACTTCCAGCAGCCGTGCAGCGGCGCTGGCTCGCCGCAAGGCCCTGTCCAGCAAGGGTAAGCAGGCCCTGGCGGGCGGGACACCGGAACGCACCCGTGGCAGCCGCACCCAGCCGGCCGGCGGGGGGCGGGCCGGCGCTTCCGGGGTCTCCGCCACCAGGCCGGCATCGGAATCGGCTCCGGCTTCGACCGCTGCGCCAGTGCAGGCGCGACCTCCGGCGGCGGACCCGGCAGCCAGCCTGAGCCTCGCGGCGCGGTCGTCGACCCCGCCGCGCGCGAGCCGCAGCAACCCGGTGACCACGCCGGCCAGCCGGAGCCGGGATCAGGCACGCGCCCGACGCGCAGCTCTGTCCCGATCCGGTCGGCGCGCCCAGAGCGGCACCGATCGGGTGCGAGCCGACCGGCTACACGACAACGATCGGCGGAGCAGCAAGGGCGCATCCGCATCCACCACGAAGACCGGCGACTGCACCTGCGGCTGCAGCGGGCAAACGTCTGCGGCGGATAACGGACACGACAGGAACCCCGCTTCGGCATCGACGGCAACCGGGACAAGGACGATGCGACCATCCACCACATCCAACGCGGCGACCAACCGTGCCTCGACGCGCCTGCGGCGCAACGCCGGCCCGGTGAGCCCCGGTTCCACCAGCCGCCTGGTAGCGCGGGCCCGCCGCACCGCCATGGCCTCCCGCGGCAAGGCAGCCGCCGACACGCCGACCTCAGCCGCCGGGCTGGCCCGTCAGGCCAATCCGCGGCTGTCCAGTCGCGAGCTGGCGCAGAAGGTGCGGGAGCACCGCAGCCGCAACGGGGCCTCCGGCGAGCGCAAGACCCAGTCTGCCGGCCGGGCACGGGCAGAACGTCGCCGCGGCGCCGCCGACCAGCCGTGGAAGGTGGGTGCCAGCGAGACACTGCGCGGCCAGACCGTGACCGGCACCGAGGTCTCCCGCAGCCCCAAGACCACCGGCAATGAGCAGGCCACCTGTCGCACCATCACCGGTACCGAATACATGGGCGCCGAGATCTTCCGCGAGTTCTGCCAGACGGAACCGGCCCCGACCAGCGCGCCCAAGGTGGCCGTCACCGACACCCGTCACGGCAATGCGGTCACCGGCAGCGCCGTGGGGCGCTCGGTCAAGGTGACCGGCGACGAGCCGGGCTCGTGCAGCAGCGTGACCGGTACCGAATACCTGGCCGCCGATCACTTTGGCGCCTTCTGCCAGAACCGTCCCGGGTCGGTGTCGGGGCGCGCGCCGATCTCGTCGCCCGTCACCGGCCGGCCGGAGGGCGCGAGCCGCATCACCGGTGGCAGCCAGGGGGCCGGCGTGCGCCCCACCGGCACCCGCTATACCGATGTGCAGTCCATCCACAACGGCAGCCTCGAGCCGATCGCGCAACAGGTCACTCGGCCGGCCGCCCAAGCAGCGACCCGACAGGTCGCCTCGCCTGCAGCCCGGCCGTTGGCAGCAATGGCCGTGGCACCGGCACCGGCAAGGGCAATGGCCGCCCCGATGTCTGCGCGCAGCTACGTGCGACCGGATGCCAGGCCCGAAACCAGTCTCGATGCCCGCAGTCTGGAAACTGGCTCGGCCCGACCGGCCAGGGCCATCACCGGCAGCGGCGCGGGCATGGCCCGGATGTCCCAGCCCGGCGGCGTGACCGGCACCCGTGTCGGCCGCTCGGCTCGGGTCACCGGCGACGAGCCCGGCACCTGCACCGCCGTGACCGGCACCCCGTACTGGGGTCTGGAGCAGGCCTCCAACTGGTGTGCGCCCGAGCTTCGGGACGAGATGGCTCGTCGTCGCTGGCGCCCGGCGCCGACCCCAGGCGCCCGACTGACCGGCATCCAACCCGGCGTCGGCGGACGGGCCACCGGCGATGCCCGCGGCGCCTGCGAGCCGATCAGCGGCACGCCCTATATCGGCCGCGATCAATATGCCCAGGCCTGTGGAGACGGCGGCCACCTACTGTCCGGCGACGCCGAAACCTCGCCGATGGCCGATGTCCCCGAGGCCACCGGCCTGGCCCTGTTGGAGTCGGCGACCACCCCGGGCACGAATCAGCTCGCCGAGGCGGGCGCACTGCACCACCCGCACTCCGAGCAGGCCTGGCAACAGGCGCAGGTGCGGAGCGCCGTGACCGGCACGCGCTACGAGACCGGCAGCCAGATCACCGGACCATTCGACATGGGCGGCAGCAAGATCACCGGCACCGAGCAGTTCCGCTTCGACGCCCGCCAACCCATGCCGCCGGCCGCGGCCATGGCTGAAGACACGGGTACCGGCGCCGCCGAACGGCCGCGCATCACCGGCGAGGGGCAAACCGCGGGCGCCAAGATCACCGGTGACGACTGGGAGCGAGGCGACCGGGTGACCGGCACCGAGGGTCACTTTGCCCGACGCCGCAACCCGTCGCGTCCCGGCCCCATGGGCGCCATGCCAGCGGTGACGCACAAGCGCAACGAGGCGATGCCAGAGCCGGTGAGCCGGGTCACCGGCAGCAGCGGCAGCACCGAACGCGGCGCCCTGATCACCTACTCCGGCGGCGCGCGCGGCTGAGGCTGGCTGCAAGCCCGGCCACAACCAATGTACTGACCATCGCAATCGCTGACATCGAACAGGACCATGGCGCTCTCCAACCGACAAGCAAGGCCCGGCCGACGCCTCCTCTCGCGGGGGCTGCGCGCCCACCAGCAGGAGATCCTGTCGCGTCGTGCGGCGCCCGGTAGTGCGTCGGCTTCGGCGTCAGCTACTGCACCGGCGGAAAGCCTGTCCATGCCGGTTGCGCCCGGCAAGCCGGTCCCTACCGAGGGGCCGCAGGAGACGGGCGGCAACCCCAGGGCAGGTGCTCCGGTGGGCGCCACCCATCCGCTGACCGACGGCCCGACCAACGTGCGGCTGGCGCAGTACGACGCAGAGGTCAAGGCCTCGTTCGACCGCATCGTGCCGGTACTCAAGGAGATCGCCAGCCATCGCTACGCGCCGGACTTCACCGAGCGGGCACGGCGGCTGGCTCGAGACACCCTTGGTGTCGAACTGCCGGATCACCTGCTGGACGACGCCTGGGTCGCCGGCATCGACATGCGGCGGCTGTTCGGCTGGTGCGTGTTCGCGTCCTACCACCGGGCCAGCGATGCCTTCTATGCCAACGACCCGCTGGGCGGGCGGGATGATCCGGCGTTCCAGCGCTTCCTGCTGGACTGCGGCTTCCACCTGATGGACGTGACGCCCTGCGCCGATGGCCGCCTGGCCCATGCCATCAGCTATGTGCTGCGGCTGCCCTACGGCAACGTGCGCCGCAAGTCCTACGCCGGCTCGCTGTTCGACATCGAGAACACGGTCGAGAAATGGGTGGAGACGGAACTGCAGCGCTTCCGCGAGGGCGTGCCCAACACCGCCGATGCGCCCACCCGCTATCTGAAGACGGTGATCTACCATTTCAGCTCGGTAGACCCGTCGCACCAGGGCTGCGCCGCCCACGGCTCCGACGACGAGGCCGCGGCCCGTGCTGGCTGGGAACGGCTGGAGGGGTTCCGCCAGGCGATCGAGAACGGCTTCTGCTGCGGGGCGTCAGTGGATCTGCTGCTGATCGGCATGGACACCGACACCGATGCGATCCGGGTGCATGTGCCTGACGCCGCCGGCCGCTGCGACCTGCATCGCTGGCTGCATGCGCGGGACCTGTACGACGCCACCGCACACATGACCCAGCAACAGGCCCGCGCGCACCTGACCGAGGCGGTCCGCGCCCATGCAGCCGGCACCGACGGCGCCGGACGGCCGGCTCCGGGCCCTGCGCGACGCGGGCTCGGCCGCAAGGGCCCGGCGACAGTCCCGGCAGGCGGCCCCGCCGAGGGCATGGTCGCCCTGATCGCCCGATTGATCGAGAACAACATCTCCCAGATCGACCTGGTGCGACAGATGCACGCCGGCCGTTATCAGGACACGGGACACGCAGAGCGCTTCATCGGCGCCGGCATCGGCTTCGAGGAGATCCAGCTGCGCAACCTGACCTACTTCGCCTACCTGAACACGGTGGAAGAGGGCGCAGCTGACCTGGATGTGGGTATCCGCATCTTCTCCGGCCTGAACGTCAGCCACGGGCTGCCGGTGCCGGTGGTCGTGCGCCACGACTACCACGGCAGCGTGCCCGGCGCCCGGCAGCGGGCAGTGGGCCATGTGGATCGCATCGCTGCGGCGCTGCTGGCCCGCTACCCGCAACTGGTTGCCCAGGGGTTGCTGCATGTACTGCGCGTGGTGCGCGACTGCGACGCCGCCCATCCGATCGAGATCGTGGGCTCGACGCTCGAACCGGCAGCTGCGGAACACTGAGGTCCGACAGTCATGAAGATCTGCAAGATCATCAAGCCGCTGGTGTCCACCAACCGGATTCCGGGCTTCGAACACAAACACCTGCAAGTGGTGCAGGACGGCAGCTCCATGGCCGTGGCGGTGGACGCGGTGGGCGCCAGCCCCGGCGACTGGGTGATCTGCGTCGGCAGCTCCGCCGCCCGCGAGGCCGCTGGCAACAAGGACTACCCGAGCGATCTGACCATTGTCGGCATCATCGACGACTGGGACCCGGAGCACTGAGGGCACGGCATGGAGATCAGCCAGGTGGTGGGCACCCTGTACTGCACCCGGCGCGTGGCGGGCCTGGAACACTGCCCCCTGCGCCTGCTGCAGGACAGCAAGGGCAAGCTGGTGGTGGCCACCGACCCGGTGGGCGCCCGCGGCGGCAACTGGGTGTTCACCGTCAGCGGCTCCGCTGGCCGGCTGGCCATGGGAGACAAACGGATCCTCACCGATCTGACCATCGGCGGGATCATCGATCACTGGGACGGCGGGGCGACGGCCCCCACCGCTCCCGAAGCGGCATCGCCCAAGACCGACACGGCCTGAGCGAGCAGTGATTTCAGCGGCTTCGGCCGCAACAGGTGGCGGGAACGCCTTGTTAATACGGCGCCCCGGTGCGGCCACGCCCGGCAAGCGAACCCAAGAGCAGGAGAAAGCAACAATGGCAGGCGAAGCGACAGGCATTGCGCTGGGCATGATCGAGACCCGCGGACTGGTCCCGGCGATCGAGGCGGCGGATGCGATGACCAAGGCGGCCGAAGTCCGTCTGATCGGGCGCGAGTTCGTCGGTGGCGGCTACGTCACCGTCCTGGTGCGCGGCGAGACCGGCGCGGTGAACGCCGCCGTGCGCGCCGGTGCCGATGCCTGCGAGCGCGTTGGCGACGGCCTGGTGGCCGCGCACATCATCGCCCGCCCGCACCGCGAGGTGGAACCCGTGCTGGAGTCCGGCGGCTCCGGCTTCACTCCCGGGGCGCCGGGCCGCTGATACCGGCGGGGCCTGTGTCCCCGCCTGAAACAATCATTGTCAAACCAAGCAGAGCAGGAGAACAGAGATGGCCAACGAGACCATGGGCATTGCACTCGGAATGATCGAAACCCGCGGGCTGGTACCCGCCATCGAGGCGGCTGACGCCATGACCAAGGCCGCCGAGGTGCGCCTGATCGGGCGCGAGTTCGTCGGCGGCGGCTACGTCACCGTGCTGGTGCGCGGCGAGACCGGCGCGGTGAACGCCGCTGTGCGCGCCGGTGCCGATGCCTGCGAGCGCGTCGGCGACGGCCTGGTGGCCGCACACATCATCGCCCGTCCGCACCGCGAGGTGGAGCCGGTGCTGCCCACCGGCGGCGCAAAGGCGGACTGATGCCCCATGGCCGACCGGTCGGCCCGTGGTCACCGCGGGCTCGCCGGGCGCCATGGCCGGCTGCCTGTTGAAAACGTGATGTAACATGACACCCACGGGAGGACAGGACGATGCCTGATTCCGACACCGCCGGCTGGCGCCGGCGCGAGCGGCCGCTGCGGCTCGAACGCCGCCTGGAGTTCGCCGACTACGAGCAGACCCGGGTGTTTCTCGAACACTCCGAGAGCCTGTCTGAAAAGACCGCCATCTACCCCAACATGAGCTTTGGGCGCACTTATGTGAACCTGACCCTGTTCGCCGACGAGGGTGAGCAGGACATCGCTCCCGCGGTCCGCGCCTTTGCCGAGCGCGTGGATGCCCTGGCGGGCGCCGACCGGGTCAGCGTACCATGAGCGGCACCCGGTCGGCCGCGTCCGCGCCGGACAAGCCGGCGTCCACCACAGGTGCCGCCGCTGAGAAGACCGCGGCCGATTCGACGGCGAGCCGCCCAACGCCCGCCGCCGGCAAGCCGAAACCGAAGCCGAAGCCTTCGGCCGGTGCCAGAACATCTGCCGCCGGAACCACTGCCCGCTCGGTACGGACGCGCGCGCAGGCCAACGCCGACGACGCTGCCAGCGGCTCCGGGCACACCCCGGGCGATAACCCTTACCAGCGAGGCCGCCGGGTCTGGCCGGACTGACACGGGCGCAGCAAACGAGCATTGCCATGCCAGACACCGCATCCGCACGCGCCAACACGGGCATCGGCTCGGATTACCTGATCCGGCATGCAACGCTGCGCCAGCTGCAGCTGATGGAGGCCATCGTCCGCCTGGGCAGTTTCACACGCGCGGCCGAAGAACTGTTCCTGACCCAGCCCACGGTCTCCATCCAGATCAAGAAACTGGCGGACACCATCGATGCCCCCTTGTTCAAGCAGGTGGGACGACGGGTGGTCCCCACCGATGCCGGTCGCGAGGTCTATTCCGCCAGCTGCCAGATCCTGGGCGTGCTGTCCGGGCTGGAGACCCGGCTCGCGGACCTGAAGGGGCTCAAGCGCGGTCGTCTCAGTCTCGGTGTCATCACCACCGCCAAGTATGTCGCGCCGGAGCTCCTCGGCGCCTTCTGCGAGCGCTATCCCGGCATGGACGTTGCACTGGAGGTCACCAACCGCGATCGCATCATCGAGCGGCTGAACACCCACACCCACGACCTGTACATCTCAGGGCAGCTGGAGGAATTCGGCAACGAGATCGAGGCCGTGCCATTCGCCCCGAATCCGCTGGTCCTGGTGGCCCGCAGCGACCACCCGCTGGCCAGCGCGCGCAACATCCCCCTCGAGCGGCTGGCGGACGAAGACTTCCTGCTGCGGGAGCCGGGCTCGGGCATCCGCGACGCGATCCTGCGCATGCTGCACGAGCGCAACATCAAGCCGCGGGTGCGGATGCAGCTGGGCAGCAACGAGGCCATCAAGCACGCCATCGTCGGCGGGCTGGGCATTTCGGTCCTGTCGCTGCACTCGCTGATCCTGGAGAGCCGCGCCGGCACGCTGACGCTGCTGGACGTGCAGGGCTTTCCCATCGTGCGCCGCTGGTGCCTGGTCTACCCGCGCAACCGCGAGCTGTCGCGAGTGGCGCGGGCGTTCCTGGACTTTGCCGCCGCCAGCGAAGCGGAACTGCGCAATCGGCTGGATGCGGCGCTTGCCGAATTCAAGCAGAACGGCAGGAGCCGGGCCGCTGCATAGACCCCGTCAATCGGCGCTCCGAAAAAGACCAATAAAAATAGTCGGCTTTTTCGCCCCCTACCCCATTGCGTCGCCGGCCATTGGCCGCCAATCTTTCTCCGACGCAAGTCTCGTCTTCATCCCGACGACGCGGCAGAACCTGGAGAACGACGCGATGATCGAGCTACCGTTGCACACCTCAGCCACCGCCCCGGCCGCATCCCGCGCACTGCTGGACGCGGCCGTCCAGGATGGCGGGGCACCATCGAACCTGATGCGCGTGCTGGCGGATTCGCCGGCCACCCTTTTCGGATTCCAGCAACTGCACGGCGCCTTCTCGCAATCCAGCCTCAGCCCGCTGGAGCAGCAGGTGGTCTACCTCGCCGCCGCCCAGGCCAACGCTTGCCACTACTGCACCACCCAGCAGGGTCCCTTCGACCACAGCGAGGCCGCACGTGAGGCCGGTGACGCCATTGTCGGAGACCGTCCGCTGCGAGACCCCCGGCTGCAGGCCCTGCGCCGTTTCGCCCAGGCGCTGACCCGCGATCGCGGCTGGGTGCCGGAACACCAGGTGGGCGCGTTCCTGGAGGCCGGGTTCGAGCGCCCGCAGATCCTGGAGGTCATCTGCGGCGTCTCCCTGGCCACCCTGGCCAGCTACACCAACCACCTCGCCGCCACCCCGGTGGAGCGTCGCTTCAACGCCGCGGTGGCCTGAGCGCTCAGGCACGCGCCTGCCATCCCAGGCATGGGTCCCGGCTTCTCGGCCGGGATGACGTTTATCTGGCGGTTTCGCATTGCGACTGGTCTATCCTTCTGATTCAGAACATTCATTTCCTTTTATAGGCGTCTGCCCCGACACTGACCGAGAGTGACCACTTTCGGCCCCAGGCGCGGAGCGAACCATGACGCTGTTCAACCGGATCACGTTCGATCATCTCAAGGGCGACCTGTTCGGCGGCGTCACCGCCACGGTGGTGTCTCTGCCGATGGCGCTGGCATTCGGCGTCGCCTCCGGCGCGGGGGCCGAGGCCGGCCTGTACGGCGCGGTGCTGGTGGGTCTGTTCGCGGCGCTGTTCGGCGGCACGCCGACGCTGATCTCCGAGCCCACCGGGCCGATGACGGTGGTGTTCACCGCGGTGATCATGACGCTGATGGCGCCGGATCCGGCCACCGGCCTGCCGCCGGAGAACGGCATGGCCATGGCGTTCACCACGGTGATGCTGGCGGGGCTGTTCCAGATCGTGTTCGGCGTGCTCAAGCTGGGACGCTATGTCACGCTGATGCCGCACACCGTGATCTCGGGCTTCATGTCCGGCATCGGCATCATCCTGATCATCATCCAGTTGCCGGCGCTGCTGGGTTTTGCCTCCCCCGCCGGCGGGGTGATGGGCTCGCTGACGGCATTGCCTGGATTCCTCACCCAGGTGAAGCCCGGTGAGCTGCTGCTGGGCGCGCTTGCGCTGGCGATCCTGTTCCTGATGCCCCGGCGCTGGCGCCGCTACGCCCCACCGCAGCTGGTGGCGCTGGTGCTCGGCACCCTGCTGGCAGTCTGGTTCCTGGGCAGCGGCAGCTACCGCGCCATCGGCGAGATACCCACCGGGTTGCCGCAGATCCAGCTGCCCACCTTCTCGGCGGCTGAATGGCGCACCATGGTCATCGACGCCCTGGTGCTGGCCATGCTCGGCTCCATCGACGCCCTGCTGACCTCGGTGGTGGCCGACAGCCTCACCCGCACCCAGCACAATTCGGACAAGGAACTGATGGGCCAGGGCCTGGGCAACCTGGCGTCCGGCCTGTTCGGCGGCCTGCCCGGTGCCGGTGCCACCATGGGTACGGTGGTCAACATCCAGAGCGGCGCAGTCAGCGCCCTGTCCGGGCTCACCCGGGCACTGCTGCTGGCGGTGGTGGTGTTCGGCGCCAGCGGACTGGTGGAGGACATCCCCAAGGCAGTGCTCGCCGGCATCGCGATCAAGGTCGGCATCGACATCATCGACTGGGGCTTCCTGCGCCGCGCGCACCGGGTCTCGCGCCGCGGCGCACTCATCATGTACGCAGTGATCGTGATGACGGTGTTCGTCGACCTGATCACCGCCGTGGGCATCGGCCTGTTCGTGGCCAACATCCTCACCATCCGCCGGCTGGCGGACATCCAGTCGGACGAGGTGCGCATCGTCGGTGGCCCGGACGGACTGCCGGACGCCGAATGCGGCAGACTGACCGCGCACGAACGGCGGATACTCAGCGACAACAGCAACGGCGTCGGCCTGCTCTGCCTCAGCGGCCCGCTGACCTTCGGCGCGGCCCAGGCACTGCAGCGGCTGCAGACCCAGCTCGACGGCCTGCGCGCCCTGGCCGTGGACCTGAGCGGCGTGCCTCATCTGGGCGTCAGCACCTCGGTGGCGCTGGAGGCCCTGGTGCGGGAGGCCCACCGTCGCTGCATCCGGGTCTATGTGTCCGGGCTGCAGGCCCAGCCCCGCGAGCGTTGCGAACGCCTCGGTTTCTCCGCTCTGGTGCCGAAGGAGGACTGGGTGGAGTCGCGCGAACAGGCCCTGCTGCGGGCACTGGCCGATGTGCAGCAGGCAGAGGCCGAGGGCACCACGGCGCTGGGTCCGTGCAACGGTGACGAGTCGGCGCAGGCGGTCTGAAGCGTCAGGGCGCTTCGTCGCTCTCGCCGAAGCGGGTCTGGTCGCGTCCAGCCTGCTTGGCGCGATACATGGCCTGGTCGGCGTGACCCACCAGACTGGTGATATCGTGGCCATGCCGCGGGTAGAGCGCCGCGCCGACGCTGCATGACAATGTCAGCTGCAGGTCGTCCACGGCGATGGGCTCGCACAGCGCGGCAGTGATCTTGTCGGCCACCGCCAGGACGCAATCGCAGCCGTCCACGCGTGGCAGCAACACCAGAAACTCGTCACCGCCGATGCGCCCGACGCTGTCAGAGGCGCGCACCGCGGCGAGCAGACGCGCCGCCGCAGCCTGCAGCACCTGGTCACCGATGGCGTGGCCATGGGTGTCGTTGATGGGCTTGAAGCGGTCGAGGTCGATGAACAGCACCGCCACCTGAGTGCCGTCGCGCTCGGCCTCCCGCAGGGCCTGCTGCAGCCGGTCGAACAGCAGGGTCCGGTTGGGCAGGTCGGTGAGGGGGTCGTAGTGGGCCAGGTAGCTGATCCTGGCCTCGTTCTCCTTGCGGTCGCTGATGTCGCGGCCGATGCCGAGCATGCCGACGAGTTCGCCGGCGTCGTCCAGCAGCGGCGACGCGTTGCTCATGTGCCAGCACCAGTCGCCGCGCTTGTGGCGCACGCGGTATTCGAGCCCGCTCTGCTTCTCGCGGGTGGCGAGCAGGCGCTGCAGGAAGGCAAGGCACCGCGGCAGGTCGTCCGAATGGATGTAGGCGGAGAAGTGGCGGCCGATCACGTCCTCCGGGCGATGCCCCAGCACCTCTTGCAGATTCGGCGACAGGTACTGGAACTCGCCCTTCAGGTTGAGGGTGTAGATGACATCGTAAGCATCCTCGACATAGGCACGGAACTTCTGCTCGCTCAGGCGCAGCTCGGCCTCGGCCCGCTCGCGCACGGCGACGATGATGCCGATGACCATCAGGATCAGGCCGTGCAGCGACGCCAGAAAGAGCAGCGTCTGCACCGGACTGGCACTGGTCAGCGAGACCACCGCGGCGGGGTCCAACAGCACGCCGATGATGCGCACCGGGTGGATGAGCAGCGGCATCATCAGGCCCGCGGCTACGATGTACTGGCCGACACCGGGGGTGGACCGACGCCCGCGCAGCAGCAGCACCAGCAGGAACAGGCATTGCAGCCAGACGATGGCGCCATTGGCAATGACGCGGCCGGCAATGTCCCCGAGCAGGGACAGGCTGGCGATGACGGTGACGGGCACCGGCAGCCAGACCAGCCAGGTGGCCAGCTGCCGACCCTGGAACCGTGACCAGCCCACGGCGAAGACCGCCAACGAGGCCGTGATCAGGGCGTTGCCGACAAGCACCGAGACCGGCTCGCCGATCTGCGGGCGCAGGATGAACGCCAGAAAGGCGGTCGCGTTCAGCATCACCGCCAGGGTCCAGAGGGTCATGCTGTTGTGCCGACTGCCATAGCCGATCAGGCCCATGGTGATGGCCAGCACCATGCTGGTGGAGGTGATGGCGAACAGCAGGGTCTGGATGTCCATGGCGAGGCCCTGTTCAGCGCTCCGACGAGGGCCCGCTTTCGTTGCCGGTGTCGTTGCCAACATCGGCGCAGCTGTCGGCCTGGCGCAACCAGCGCATCAGTTCCGCCGCCGGCAGCGGCTCGGCATAGAAATGGCCCTGGGCCTGGTCGCAACCCATCTGCTGCAGCGCCTGCAGCTGCCCGGCGTCTTCGACCCCCTCCGCCAGGACCTTGAGGCCGAAGCTTTGAGCAAGCTGGATCATCGCCTGCACGATGGCGCGATTCTCGGCATCGGTCTGCAGGTCGGCAACGAAGCCGCGGTCGATCTTGAGCTTGTTCACCCGCAGCCGCTTCAGGTAGGCCAGGCCGGAATAGCCGGTGCCGAAATCGTCGATGGCCAGCTGGATGCCCTGGGCGCTCCAGCGCGACAGGATCTGTTGCAGCGCCGACTCGCCATGCAGCAGCACCGACTCGGTCAGCTCCAGTTCCAGCCGGCGCGGATCCAGCCCGCTGGCCTCCAGCGCCATGGCCACGTCTACCTCCAGCCGCCGCTGGCGAAACTGTATCGCCGACAGGTTCACCGCCATGGTCAGCGCCGGCCAGCCGGCGGCATGCAGGGCCGCGGCCTGGCGGCAGGCCTCGGCCAGCACCCAGCGGCCCATGGGCACGATCAGGCCGCTCTCCTCGGCCACGGGGATGAACTCGCCCGGCGGCACCAGCCCCACGCCGGGCCGCTGCCAGCGCAACAGCGCCTCGACACCCACCACCCACCCGCTGTGCAGATCCAGTTGCGGCTGATAGTGCAGCACCAGCTCGTCATGCTCCAGCGCCCGGTGCAACGCCTCGCGGGTGTCGACAAAGCGCAGCAGAGCGGCGTTCATGTTCGACTCGAAGAAGCGATAGCTGTGCGGCCCCTCTGCTTTGGCCCAGCTGAGCGCGGTCTCCGCATTGCGCATCAGCACCTCGGCCTCGGTACCGTCCTGGGGATACAGCGCAATGCCGATGCTGAGCGAGGCAAACAGTTGCAGGTCATCAAGCCGAAAGGGGTCGGCCAGGCTGGCCAGGATCTGCTCGCAACGCACGCTCACCTGCGCCACGGCATGCTCCAGGGCCACCTCGCCGATGACCAGTATGAACTCGTCGCCGGCCAGCCGGCACAGGCCGTCGGCCGCGCGCCGCTGCGCGTCCAACCGCTCGGCCACCTGCTTGAACAGCCGGTTGCCGACGGCATGGCCATGGGTATCGTTGACGAACTTGAACTGGTCCAGGTCCAGGTACAGCACCGCCAGCGCCATGCCGTTGTTCCGAGCGCCGGCCAGGAGTTGCTGCAGGCGGTCCTGCCCCAGCACCCGGTTGGGCAGGCCGGTGAGCTCGTCGTGATAGGCCAGGTATTCCACCCGCGCCTGGGCCTGCTTTTGTACGGTCAGATCGCTCCAGACCACATGCAGCTGGGGCTCGCCCCGGTTGTCGATGGCGGTGAGCAGGATACGCGCCGGAAAGCACTCGCCATTGGCCCGCAGGTGTTCCCATTCGAAGCCGTGGGCACCCTGGTCGAAGGCCAGCTGCATCATCTCGAGGGCCTTCTCCCGGGAGGAACGGCTATCCGGCTGGGTCGGCGGCGACACCTTGTCGGGGGTGCCGCCGATGAGCTGTCCCGGGTGATCGAGCCCCAGCATGCGCAACGTGGCCTGGTTGACGGCGATGAACCGGCCAGCGGCATCCATCAGCGACAACGGCTGGCGGGTGTCCTCGAACAGCCGGCGAAACCGCTCCTCGCTCTCGCGCAGGGCAGCGTTGGCGGCGCAGACCTCGGCGGTGCGCTCTTCCACCCGGCGCTCCAGATCGGCATTCAGCGCCCGGATCTGCTCCTCCAGGGCCAGCCGCTCGGTGATGTCGGTGTGGGTGCCGATCAGGCGCAGGGCTTGGCCGTGGGCGTCACGATGGAACACGCGACCGCGGTCGAGGATCCACTTCCAGCCGCCGTCCTTGCAGCGCATGCGGTGGATGCTCTCATAGGCGGGCGTCCGGCCCTCGAGGTGGGCCTCGACCGCCGCCAGGGTGTCCTGCAGGTCGTCCGGGTGGACCCGGCTGACCCACGCGTCCAGGTCGTCGGCGATGTCGTGGTCGGCGTAGCCGAGCATCGACTTCCAGGTGCGGGAGAAGCGCACGCTGTTGCTGGCAATGTCCCAGTCCCAGACGCCGTGGCCGGCGGCCTCCAGCACCGCTTTCCAGTATTGCTCGTCGCTCTCCGCCGCGGCCGGGTCGGCAGCGGGTGCATCCGCCGCCTGTTCGGCAGGGCGCTCCACTATCGCGGCACCCGCAATCGCAACGGGTCGTTCGGATCGACCCCCTGCATGAAAGGGATGCGGCGGTCATTGTGGGTGACCCGGTAGACCAGGCCCATCCAGTTGCCAACCACGCCCTCGGCGCTGTCACGCCAGGTATTGTCCAGGGCCGCGGCGATGCGCGCCTCGGGCAGTTCCGGCGGTTCACGCCCGCGGTCGAGGTCATGTTCCAGCAGGGTACGGAATTCCTCCAGCACGGCCCGGGACTTGGGGTTGAAGATGTTGTCCGGAAACGGCGGATAATCCGGCCGCTCGCCGGCAGCGAACCGGCGCACCTCGCGCTTGTACTCCTTCAGCAGAGAGACGATGTCGTATTCCGGATGCCCCTGGAACATCACCAGCCGGAAACCGTCCGGGCTCACCGCGAGGTGCACGCCGGCCCGCTCGCTCTCCACCAGCACGCGGGCGCCAGCGGCGCGAAACTGCTCCGGTGCGATCTCGTTGAAGCGGGAATGGGGCACGTCGAACAGGGTGTTGACACTGCTCACCAACGGATGATCCCGCTGCACCACACGATGGGCATACACACCCCAGCGCTTGGCCGGCAATGGGCGGCGCTCCTGGCCGTAGCGAAACTGCATCACGGCATGGGTGGCCAGGCATGAGCACAACGTGGAGGTGACGTTTTCGAACGCCCAGTCCACCACCTCGATCAGCGGGTGCCAGAATGGCTGCGCCGACAGGTCGCGCCCGGTGACATTGGCGCCAGTGATGATCAGCGCATCCAGCCCCTGCTCGCGCACCTGCTCGAAGGATTCGTAGTAGCGCTCGAGGTGTGCCCGGGCCTTGGCGGAGCGGGGCAGCCCCGGCAGCGAGAACGGATGGACGTAGAACTGCGCGATCTGGTTGCTCTGCCCCACCAGGCGGAAGAACTGCCGTTCGGTGGCGGCCAGCGCCGCGTCGGGCATCATGTTGAGCAGGCCGATGTGCAGCTCGCGGATGTCCTGATGCAGGGCGCGGTCGGACTCCAGGATGTTCTGGCCCTCGGCGCGCAACCGCGCGAAGGTGGGCAGGTCGTTATGGGCGACGATGGGCATGGCGTATCGGCAGCTGTGGTGGCTTCACTCGGCGGCCCAGTCGTCGGCCGGGGGCCCGTCGCGGGGGGGCTCGGGGGCATCCGCCTTGCGCGCGATGGCCGCTTCAACCAGGTCGAGAAAGTCCTGCTCGTCGCGCACCGCCGCCACTTCGGTGGACTCCACCGTGTAGCCCAGCGGGCGGGCGATGGCCTCGTAGCGCGGCACCCGGGAGTGGAACAGGCGCGGAAAGACCCAGCGGGTGAAGTCGTTCGGATCGACGTCGGCGACGTACTCCAGCCCCTGCTCATCAAGGTAGTCCTTGATCGCGGACTTGAGAAAGGCCGGACGGAAATACAACGGCTTGGGATCCGACTGCGCCCGCTCGATCAGCTTGATCTCGTCCGGCTGGGGCACGCGGATGTACAAAATCAGGGTGTGCTTGGCCAACAGGTCCATCACCGCGGGCTCGTCCAGCTCGCACAGGCTGCCGCCGACGTCGTTGACGAAGTGCCGGTAGCCGTAGATGCGCCGGGCCTTGTCGATGAACTCCGGCACGTCCAGCATGGCCTGGATCTCGGCCTGGCGGTACATGGCCTGACGGCGGTTGAACTCCGGCAGCGACAGGCCGTTCTTCTCCGGATCACCCAGCTGGCCGACGAAGCTCAGCACCGGCCCCAGGTCGTCTACCTGGATCTTGTTCTGGATGGCGATCCAGTCGCGCCGCAGCAGGTCGCGCAGGAAGGGCACGCCCATGGCCTTGGACTTGATCAGGTCCAGGATCGGCTCGTCGAGATAGCGCGTGCCGATGCGGTAGTCGCCGGAGTAATGGAACCAGTCGTTGCGCCGAAGCAGCGCAGACAGATAGGTCTTGCCGACCCCGGACATGCCCAGCAGCGTAATGCTGCGGTTCTCCCAATGGCGAAACTCGTCGACGGTGAATCTCAATGCTGGCACTCCGGTGCGGATGACCCGCCGGGTCGGGTCCCTGCGGGTGGCATGTTCAGGGCTGTTGCACGGCTTCTCCGGGATCGGGACCGGGACTGGGACCGGAATCAGCGCTGCCCGGCAGCCAGACCCGGAAGCGGCAGCCGCGCCCCGGTGCACAGCCCGCGGCCAGGGACCCGCCCTGGGCCTCGATCATGCTCCGGGCCAGGGCCAGCCCCATGCCCGTATCCTTCTGGTCATCGGCATTGTCCCCCCGAACACCCGGCTGGAACAAGACCGCGATGTCCTGCGGCGCGAGCCCGTCGCCGTCATCGGCCACCTCGAGACAGACCCCGCCGTTATCGCGCCAGCCGCTGATGCCGCCACCGAGCCACGGACCGCGCCGACCGGTCTTGGGTCACCTCATGAGACCGAGGTCGGATCTTGCGCCGGTGACACTGGCGCAGCCGACGAACCAGCCGGTGCCTCGGGCACTGACCCGGCCGGCAGCCCTGACTGGGGCCCGGCCCCTGACCCGGTCTCGGCAGCCGGCGGCACGCCGAACGCCTGCATGATCCCCGCCAGCACCGCGCGCAGCTGCCCGGTCATGATGTTCAGCTCCGCCTCCTGGCGCAGCAGCTCGTCTTCACCGGCGTCGTCGACGGCGGTCTCGACCAGCTCGTCGGCAAAGCGCAGCCGCTTCAGCCCGAGCGACTCGTCCAGCACCAGCGAGAGATGCTCCTGCCAGGTGAGCCCCAGGGCCACCACCCGCTTGCCGCTGTCCAGATGCGCCTTGACCTCGGGCACCGTCAGGTCCATCCCCCGGCAGCGCACCACCGAACGCGAGTCGGACGGATCGCGCAGTTCGCACTGGTCCTCCAGCTCGAAGCCCTCGCCGGCCTGGCCGCCGGCCACCCAGGCGCTGAGGCGCTCGGACACCGGCACCGACGCCTCCAGCGGCTTGGCCGGGAAGCTGTCCAGACTCTTGCGCAGTAGCGAGAGCACCTCCTCAGCCACCTTGTCGCTGGAGGCATCCACCACCGCCCAGCCCCCCTGCGGATCGATGTAGGCCCGCACCAGCCGCGAACGCGTGAAGGCCTGGGGCAGCATCTCCGTCAGCAGCGCCTCGCGCAGCTGCGTGCGCTCGCGGCGCGAGACCTCGCGCAGCTCGCTCTGCTCGATCTCGGCCACGCGCTCGGCCACCGCCTCGCTGACCACGGAGCCCGGCAACAGCCGCTCCTGACGGCGCGCCGCCACCAGCAGACAGCCGTTGACCGCATGCGCCAACGCCTCCGCCGTCGGCCCCAGGGCTGGCGCCCAGCCGATGGTTGCCACCTCCAGCGGGCCACAGGGGCGGAACCGCTGCGCCGACAGCCGCTCGTGCAGGCTCGCCTGATCCCATTCGAACGGTGCGCTGAGCCGAAAAACCTTGGCGTTCTTGAACACGGACTGCCCTCGCTTGAAAAAGGCGCGATTATCCGCGTCGCCGACCGGCGGATCAATGCGCGCCGCTCCAGCGCCAGAAAACGCCAGCACAACGGCGGCTCAGCGACGAGGGCTGGCACCGATGGCGGGACGGGAGGGAGCGGAGATGGTGACCTGGATCAAGGTTCCGTCGCCATTAGTAAATTAGAGGTTGCTAATTAAGAAAGTGCTTATATAATAATAGTCATGGTTAGAAACCCAACGACCAACCAAGGAGAACCATGATGCTTGCTGGAATCGCCGTAGCCGCACTGCTGATCGGAAGCGTCTCGACAGCCGCCGTCGTCACCCAGGAACCACAGTCCCAAGACGAGAACCGCACCCCGGTGGTCGAGGTGCAGAAGGTCGAGAGCGTCAACCCGTTCATCGAGTAACCCGTCGCAGGCCCGCGACCAAGCGGGCCACACCCACGGCTGGGCAGTTCCTGATTCGACACCGGTTCCGACACCGGCTCCGACTCAAGGCTCGCCCCAACGCAAAAAGGCCCTCACCGGGCCTTTTTGCTATCAATAAGGTAAGGCGGACAAGCGTTACGCCGTCCTACGGCCAGGTTCACCGGGCGAAGGGTTTTGGTGACGACCGGTCTACGACGCAGCCGTGCGCAGACGATCGATCTGTGATTGCAGCAGGTCGGTGACGGGTGCGATCTTGCGGCGCATCAGGCTGCCAAGGGTGGTCGGGTCCGGCAGCAGCGGCCGCAGCAGGCCATAGCTGGCCCCGGAGAGCAGGCGCATCGCAATCAGCTGCTCGCGGAGCTCTGGCGCAGCGGCAAGGCAGGCACGGATCTGATTGGAGGTCGGGTCCGACATCGGTCCGGGGTCGGCGGCAGCGTCGACGTATCGCCCCGCCTCGGTCTGCAGATCGGCCATCGCCAGCCCCGGATCGCCATCCTGGCGGATGGCGGCAAAGTAGTCCCGCAGACAATCGAACGCCGCGCTGAGCACGTCCTGGTTGGGCGGCTTGGACAACACCGCGGCCATGGTCTTCAGGTAGGCCTGCCCCGGCGCGCCGGCGACCCGCAACAGCAAGGCAGCCACCGGGTTGCCGGTGTCGCGTTCGGCCGCCAGCCGGCGCTCCAGGTCCGCCGCATCGGCGCGGGGTTCCGCCGGTTCCGGCAACACCTCCGGCAGCGCGTCCGGTAACGCCTGCAGAAAGCCCAGCAGATAGGCCTGCTTGCGCCCGGATTTCTGCCACAGCGCCCGGCGCTGGGCCTCCGGCAGCAGGCCCGGCTGCATCATCAGCCGCACGGAGGCCATCATGCGGTCGCTCTCGGTCTCGAACGGCAGATACTCCAGCAGGTACTCCGCCAGCACCGGCCCCATGGCGCTGGTCGCGATGTGCCCGTGCGCCAGCATGCGCCGGGCGTTCTCCGCATCCTCCATGGCCCACCAGGCGCGCCGGGCCAGCTCCTCGGTGAGACCGGGGGACCCCACGGCGGCCACCACGGCCTCGGGCTCGCCGAGCATCAGCAACTGTTCCAGGCTCTGGTCGCGCATCTGGCCCATGCGGGTCCAGCGCCGGAGATAGACTGGATAGCCCCCCGGGGAACCGAGAATGTGGCCGGAGATCAGTTCCCGCACGGCGCGCAGATAGGGCTCCGGCCGGCCGGTGGGATTGAGCTGCACCTTCGCCTCGCCACGGTCGGACAGGCCATGGACGACGAGCCTGGACTCGTCGATACGGATTGCCAGCGGCTTGTTCGCCAGCAACACGTTGAGACGAAAGCTGTCTTCGCTGGAGAGTTCCAAGTTCAGCGGCGCTCGAGTTGCGATCAGGCCGGGTTCGAACCAGGGTCAGGCATCGGCCGGGGGCCTGTAGTTGGGATCCTTGGGGTTGAGGAAGATGAAGTGCGGCTTGCCTTCCTCGATCTCGACGTAGTCCATGACGGTCTCATCCAGCAGCGGGACGTCTTCCGGGGCCATGACCAGATCGATGCCCTCGCTCTGGAAGCGGATATCGTCCTCGCCGACGGAATCCTCGAAGCCCATGCGGTACTCGATGGCGCCGTCGGGCTTGCGGGCCGCGGCCAGGCGCAGGGACATGCCTTCGGCATTGCCCTGCTTGGCGGCCTTCAGAACCTGTTCGGCGGCGGCTGTGGTCAATTTGAACATGCCTGACAATCCTGTTGATCTGGTTTGTGCCCGGCCCGGCTGCCCCTGATCCGACACCGAAGCGACAGTCGATCCGCGGGACTTCGGCTATCCGGGGCCGGCCTGTCGACCGGTACCGGGTCTGACGAATGACGTTCGCCAAGTATACCTGCTGACCGGCAACTTTTCGCCGCGGCCGGCCCGCGGTCATTTCATGGCGCGCACGTGTTCGACGAAACGCGCCGTCCAGCCCACCCCGCCCACGTCACGCAGATGCGCGTAGCTGGCCAGCAGGTTGTTGTGCACGACACCGTCGTGCCGACCGTCGATACCGGTGCCGCGCAACACCTGGTAGGCAAAGCGCCAGTCGGGGTCGGGATCCACCAGCGCGGAATGGTGGAACTCGTGGGCGGCGATCTCGCGCGGCGCCGAGTTCTGTGATGCCCCGGGCAGCGGCGCCCAGGGAAACTGCTCGGTCTCGCGCAGCCGCACATAGCCGCGCCCCTGGGGCCGGGCATGCATGGCCACATCGCGCCCCAGCACACCGCACATGCGGCTGCTGCGGCCCTGCCAGTGAAGCCGCCGGGCCAGGTACATCAGACCGCCGCACTCGGCATACACCGGGCCGCCGGCGGCGATGAAGTCCGCCACCGCCGCGCGCATGGAGCCATTCCGTTCCAGCTCGTGCATGCGGTATTCGGGGAAGCCTCCGCCGATGAACAGCCCATCCACCGGCGGCAGTTGCGGGTCATGCACCGGACTGAAGGGCACCAGTTCGGCACCGGCCCGTTGCAGCGCCAGCAGGTCATCCGGGTAGTAGAAGCCGAAGGCCTCGTCGCGGGCGATGCCGATGCGCACATCCGCGGCGACCGGCGCCTGCTCCGGCGCCGGCGCCGAACCGGACGGCAGGCGGGCGTCCAGCGCCAGGGCCTCGACCCGTTCCATGTCCATGTGGTCCGCCACCAGGGCGCGGATTCGCTCGACGGTGGCCGCCGCGGCACCGGCCTCGTTGCTCGGCATCAGGCCCAGATGGCGCTCCTCGATGCCGACCTCGGCCGCACGCGGCACCAGCCCCAGCACAGGGATGTCGGTGTAATGTTCCACAACACGCCGCAGGTTGCCCCCGTGGCGATCGCCGCCGATGCGGTTGAGCACCACGCCGGCGATGCGCAGGGCCGGGTCGAACGCCTGATACCCCAGCAGCAGCGGCGCGATGCCGCGGCCCAGGCCCTGGGCATTGACCACCAGGACCACCGGCGCGCCCAGCAGCCTGGCCAGCTCGGCGTTGCTGTGACGGCCGTGCAGATCGACGCTGTCGAACAGGCCGACGTTGCCCTCGATCAGACCGATGTCCGCGCCCTGCAACTGGCGGCAGAAGGCCGCGGTGATGTCTGCCGCCGGCGTGGTGTTGAAGTCCAGGTTCAGGCAGGTATGGCCGGCGGCCTCGGTGAGCCAAAGCGGATCGATGTAGTCCGGCCCCTTCTTGAACGGCTGCACGCGGCGACCGCGGCGTCGCAGTTCGGCGGCCAGCCCGATGCTGAGGGTGGTCTTGCCAGAGGATTTGCTGGGGGCCGACAGATACAGATACGACATGGGGTGCTTCGCTCAGGCCGCCCGCCGGCGGCGCCCGGGGCACGCTGGCAGCGTGCGACAATTGTCCCCACATGTAGGAGCGAATTCGGCATTTGGAACCACCGGGCGGCAACTCGCGGAGATCTCATGCGACTCATCGTCGGCATCACCGGCGCCAGCGGCGCCATCTACGGCATCCGGCTGCTGCAGACCCTGCAGCCCATGGCGGCGGTGGAGACCCACCTGGTCGTCAGCCGTGGCGCGCGCATCACCATCGCGCTGGAGACCGACTGGACGCCGGCCGAGGTGGAGGCCCTGGCAGACGTGGTGCACAGCGACCGCAACCTGGCCGCCAGCATCAGCAGCGGGTCGTTCCGCACCGACGGCATGGTCATCGCCCCCTGCTCCATCAAGACCCTGTCTGGCGTCGTCAACGCCTACGCCGACAACCTGATCGTGCGCGCCGCGGACGTCACGCTGAAGGAGCGACGCCGGCTGGTGCTGATGCCGCGGGAGTCGCCGCTGCACCTGGGCCATACCCGGCTGCTGCATGAGGCCGCACAGATGGGCGCGGTCATCTGCCCGCCCATGCCGGCGTTCTACGCCGCGCCGACCAGTGTCGACGACATCGTCAATCACAGCGTCGGGCGGGTACTGGACCTGTTCGGCCTGGACAACGACCTGGTCCGCCGCTGGCGGGAAGCGGACACCGACTGACGCTACCCGAACGCCACCAGGCGCACCGCATCCAGCCGCAGATGCACCCGGCCGAGGGCGTCGTCCAGCCGCGCACGGCGAGCAGCCAGGTGGTGGATCTCGTCCTCGCGCACGGCCGGATTGACCCGGGCCAGGGCCTGCAGCCGCTGCAGTTCCGCCCCCAGCAGCGTCTGCATGCGCGCACGCGCCGCGCGTCCGATCGCCTGCTCCTCCCGTCGCGCCCGGGCCTCGCCTGCCGCCAGCATGGCCTCGATGGCTGCCGTGCGGGCCTGCAACAGCGCCGCGGCGAGCCGGGTGTTGCCGGTCAGACACCGGCCCGCGATGTCATCGATCGCCAGGCCGTCGCTCCGATCGCGCCCATGCTCGTCCAGCAGCAGGTGCAGGCCCAGCCGCGGCAGGAACCGGCCGGCCTGCAGTTCCGCCGGCGCCGGACATTCGGCCACATAGAGCATCTGCAGCAATAGTTCGCCGGCCTTGAAGGCCGGATGGCGCGTCAGCACCAGGGCGGCGCTGCCCAGGTCGGAGCCGGTCAGCAGTTCCGTGGCCGAACGCACCATCGGGTGCTCCCAGGTGAGAAAGGCCTGATCCTCGTGCGCCAGCGCATGGGCCCGCTCGAAGGTCGCCGTCAGCCCGTCCGGCGGCAGGCCGGGAAAGCGCTCCTGCAACATGTGCCGGCCCGGGCGCACCACCAGCGCCGCGCCGGACGCCGGCTCGTGCTCCACGCCGAAGGCATCCCAGAACCGGGTCAGGTAGTCGGCCAACGCCGGATCCGCATCCTGCGCCTGCACCGCCGCCTTCAGCGCGGCAGAACGGTCGGGGCGATGCGAGTTCAGCTCCAGCAACCGGTCGCGCCCCGCCGCCAGCTCCGCGTTCAGCACCCGGCGCAGGTCCGCCGCCTCCAGCACCAGGGCGTCGATGTCGGCGGGCCGCTCCAGCGCCGCACGCAGCCGATCCACCAGCCGCTCGTGCACCACCGGCGCCGCCGGGCAACTGGCGGCAAAGGCATCCAGCCCCTCGGCGTACCAGCGATACAGCACCTCTGAGGCCGTGCCCTGCACATAGGGCACATGCAGCTCGATCGTCTGCGTCTGGCCGATGCGGTCCAGCCGGCCGATCCGCTGCTCCAGCAGGTCCGGCTCCAGCGGCAGGTCGTACAGCACCAGGTGATGGACGAACTGGAAGTTCCGGCCCTCGCTGCCGATCTCCGAGCACAACAGGATGCGGGCGCCGTCCTCGGCATCGGCAAAATAGGCGGCGGCGCGGTCCCGCTCGACGATCTCCATGCCCTCGTGAAACACCGCCGCCGGGATACCGGCACGCTCCTGCAGCCAGCGCCGCAACGCCAGCACCGTGTCCGCCCGCGCCGCGATCAGCAACACCCGCGCCGGATGCAGCCGCCGCAGGGTCTCCACCAGCCAGGGCCGGCGAGGATCGGCGGCGTCAGCAGCCGTCGTCTCATCAGTGGGTGCAGTCAGGGCACTGGCATGGACATGCCGCTCGGGGAACCCGGCGATGGCCGCGCGGATGTTGCGAAACAGCACGCGGCCGGTGCCATGACGGTCCAGCAGCCGGGAGACGATCTCGTCACCGGCCTGATCCCTTGCCTGGTCCGGCTGCGCGTCCGGCATCAGGTCCGGCTGATCGACCCCATCATCGCCGAGCAGCGCATCGAGCCGGGCGCGCTGCGCCGCCGTCAGCGACGCTGCCGGGTCGTCCAGCAGCGCCGCGGCGATCTCCGCCACCGGCGCATAGTCGGCCTCCTCCGCCAGGAACGCCGCATAGTCGCCGAAGCGCTGGGGATCCAGCAACCGCAACCGGCCGAAGTGCCCGGCACGGCCGAACTGTTCCGGCGTCGCCGTCAGCAACAGCACCGCCACGGCCCGGGCCGCCAGCGCCTGCACCAGATCGTAGTCCAGCCCGCTCTCCTCCGGCGCCCAGTGCAGATGGTGCGCCTCGTCAAGGATCAGCAGATCCCAGTCCGCCGCCAGCGCCGCGGCTGCCGCCGACGGCGCGTCCGTCAGCAGATCCAGGCTGCACAGCACCCGCTGCTCCGTCTCGAACGGATTACTGTCGGCGGTGTCCGCCAAGGCCGCCAGCCGCTCGCGGTCGAACAGCGCAAAACCCAGATTGAAGCGCCGCAGCAACTCCACCAGCCACTGATGCAACAAGGGTTCAGGCACCAGGATCAGCACCCGGCGGACCCGGCCCTCCAGCAACATCCGATGCAGGATCAGACCTGCCTCGATGGTCTTGCCCAGACCCACCTCATCCGCCAGCAGCACCCGCGGCGCGTCCCGACCGGCCACCTCCGCCGCGATATACAGCTGATGCGGGATCGGGCTGATGCGCGCACCGACCAGTCCGCGCACATCACTGGCCGCCCAGTTCCCCAGATGCCGCCAGGTGCGCAGACGCAGCCCGAACCAGATATCCGCATCCAGGCGCCCCGCAAGCAGCTTGCGCTGCGGCCGGTTCAGATGCAGATGCGGGTCCAGTCGGCTCTCCATCAGCGCCTGCTCGCAACCGGCCGCATCCAGGGTCAGATAGGTGAGCAGCGCGTCCTGCTCATCCACGCCGATGACCGTGGATTCCCGCCCGTCGAGATCGCGCACCTGATCGCCCACGGCGAACACCGCCCGCCACAACGGCGCCTCGCGACGGGCATAAGCACGCTCTTCACCCGTGGCCGGAAACAGCAGCCGCGCCACGCGCACATCCGCCTCCAGCACCAGACCCAGCCCCAGTTCCGCCTCGGTCTCCGAAAACCAGCGCTGACCCGGTCTCACATCACCCTTCACCGGTCGCCCTCATTAAGCCGCAGCTCCAAGGATTAACCGCAGAGGCGCAGAGCGCGCAGCGATAAAGAAGAGAAAACAAATAGTTAGACCTGTGTATGTCGTACCGCAAACCATGAAGCTCGGTAGGGTGGACAAGCGCAGCGCCGTCCACCAAAGCTCGAGTTCGGTAGAGTTCAGTGGAGTGGACAAGCGCAGCGTCGTCCACCAAAGCCAGAGAATGTTGCCTGGTGGACGGCGCTCCGCTTGTCTACCCTACGGATACGGCCTGCTGTCGCCGAACAACCTGCTGCCAGGTACGACGCCCTGAGCCACGTGCAGCATCCGGAGCAACCTGCAGCGGCCTGAGGGGGTTGGGTGGCGGCGGTCTGGGGTCTCGATCGCAGGGATGCGATCGCGAAGCCTACAGGGATGTATTCACGGCGTCCCCAGACCGCCGCCACCCAAGCCGCTCAGGCCGCGCTCGAGCAAAGCCACCAGCCACCAGCCACCAGCCACCAGCCACCAGCCACCAGCCAACAGCCAACAGCCAACAGCCAACAGCCAACAGCCAACAGCCAACAGCCAACAGCCAACAGCCAACAGCCAACAGGCTAGCCAAACCACACTGGCCGCGTCCGGCCAGGGACCAGATGGTAGCACGCTGCCGGCGATCCGTTGACCAACGACAACGCGCACAGCCGCGCTGCCATGGTTGAATGCAGGATACTCACCGACGGCCCCGACACCGGCACCGCCCCGATGAAACGCAAATACCTGTACCTCGCCGCCGCACTGATCCCCCTCGTCCTGCTGGCGATGGCCCTGCTGACCATCGACGAGCCACGCCACCAGATCGTCGATACGCCCGACGGCTTCGAACTGCGCGACTACGCCCCCTACATCGTCGCCGAGACCGAAGTGACCGCAGACTTCGCCCAGGCCAGCGACCCCGCCTTCCGCCGCCTGGTCGATTATGTGCAAGGCAACAACGTCGGCGGCCGCCGCCTGCCCATGATCGCGCCGGTAATGCAGCAACGGCTGCAGCACCCGCTGGACACGAACACGACCATCGATCGACCGGCCCCGACTCAGGCTCAGGCGCAGGACCAGCGCCCGGCCCGTGAATCCGCCGACGACCCCACCGCACAACGCTGGCTATTCCGCTTCGCGCTGCCCAAGGAATATCGGCTGCCGATGCTGCCCAGGCCGCTGGACGAACAGGTCCGGCTGCGCCGGCTCGAGCCCGGCCGGGTAGCCGCGCTGCGCTACCGCGGCAACTGGAGCGAAGAACGTTTCCGCGAGAAAGCGGACGAATTGCTCGAACACCTGCACGTCGCCCGACTCGTTCCCGTCGGCACGCCCGTCTTTGCGCGGTACAATACCGCCTTCGTTCCCTGGTTTCTGCGCCGCAACGAGGTCCTGATCCAGGTCGAAGTGCCCTGAGCCGGCCTTAGAGATACTGATTTACTGGCCTCCCTGATCCGATCCAGGCCAAAAATCAGCGGTTCCCTTACAGGCTCGCTGGTCAATCCGGTTCACCGGCAAGTCAGCTGGTCGGCCGAACCCTGAACTGACCGACCGGCACCACCGACCGCAGGATCACCATCGCCGGCCATCGCCCGGACGAGATCCGGGACTCCGCCGACCTGCCATCAGCCGTTACTGAGGACATCCAGATGCACCAGCACGCCGCCGTCACGTCACCGTCGTTCGACATCCGCACCGGTCTGGGCAACGGCCAGCGCAGGGACCTTGGCGAAGGTCCGGCATGGTCAGTGCCGTTGCCGGCCCTGTCCAGCACCCTCGCTGGAGTCATTTCCGGCGTTGCCGCGGGCGCCAGCCTGCTGGAACTGCCGCCGGCCGTCGACGCGCCACGCAAGCGCTTCGCGCCCGCGCACCAGAAGGACATCAGCTACTATGTCGACGGCCCGGAAGACGGCCGGCCGCTGGTGCTGATCCACAGCATCAACGCCGCCCCCAGCGCGTTCGAGATGAAGCCGCTGTTCGAGCACTACCGCAACACGCGCCGGGTCTACGCGCCGGAACTGCCCGGCTTCGGCTTCTCCGATCGCAGCGACCGCAAGTACACGCCGGAACTCTACGCCGACGCCATCAACGCCTTCCTGAGCGAGATCGTCCAGCAGCCGGCGGACGTCATCGCCTTCTCCCTCAGCTCCGAGTTCGCCGGCCGCGCCGCGCTGGCCGCGCCTGAGCAGTTCCGCACCCTCACACTGCTCTCCCCCACCGGCTTCAGCAAACGCCGACTGCCGTCCGGCCGCGTCGGCGACCGCATGCATCGCGTGTTCACGCTGCCCGGACTCGGCCAGGGACTCTACCGACTGCTGACCAAGCGCCCCAGCATCCGCTACTTCCTGCGCCAGAGCTATGTCGGCGAGCCGCCGCAGGAACTGGTGGACTACGCCTACGCCACCTCGCACCAGCCCGGCGCCCGGCACGCGCCCTACTGCTTCCTGGCGGGGCAGCTGTTCACGCGCAACGCCGTTGAGATGATCTACGACCGGCTCGACCTGCCGGTGCTGGTGCTGTATGACCGCGACGCCAACGTCACCTTCGACCGCCTGCCTGAGGTGCTGAACCGGCGCGACAACTGGCAGGCCGTGCGCGTGGAGCCGACCCTGGGCATCCCCCAGTGGGAGCGCCCGACCCAGTGCATCGCCGCCATCGATGCCTTCTGGCAGGGCGCGGCGGCCGCATCCGACCAGTGAAGCTGCGCCTGACATCACGCACGCCCCGATGATTGGCCCGGAGCACCCCTACGCCTGACCATGCTGGCCCCCATCGATACCCTGCAGTACCTGAAGGCGCGGCTGGACGAGGCGCTCGACCGCCTGCCGCCAACCGATGTCGAGCCGACGCCGGAGCCGGCACCGCAACCGGTTTGCCCCACCGACGGCGATCCGGCGGTGCGGCCGCTGCTGTCGCTGGTGCTGGCGCTGCCGCGCCGACCGACCCATGCGCCGCAGCTCGACGGCGCCCAGTTCCAGTTTGCCCATGCCCAGCGCGGCACCCTCAGCGCCGGCTACGGCCATGCGGCGGAATGGGAGGCGGCCGGGCCGCAGCGGCTGCGGCGGCTGGGCGACATCGCCCGCATGCTGCGCCGGCGGTGGCGGCGCGAGGACCCCGACGAGACCGGCTTCGACGCCTTCGCCATGCTCGGCTTCGCCGCCAGCCCGGACGCCGTGCCGCAGATCGAGGACCATCTGCCGAACGCCATCCTGTGGGTACCCGAGATCGGCCTGCGCAGTCGCGACGGCGAGGCAGCCCTGGTGCTGTCCGCCACGCTGCCGGTGGCGCGCGCGGAGCTCACCGCCCGCTGGCACGCCGCCCTGGACCGCCTGGTGCCGCAGCTCTACGGCCCCATCGACGGGCCCCTGATGCCGGCACCGCTGACGCGCGAGTTTGCCGAGCCGAACCGCGCCGGCTGGGCGACCATGGTGGCCGATGCCCTGGCGGAGATCCGCCGCGGCGGCCTGGACAAGGTGGTGCTGTCGCGCCGGCTGGACATCAGCGGCCCGCGTCATCTGGACGTCGGCCGGCTGTTGGCCGCCCTGGGCTGCCTGTTCCCGTCGTGCCAGATCATCAACCTGCGGCGCCACGGCAAGAGCTTCGTGGCGGCGACGCCGGAGCGCCTGCTGAGCCAGACCGTGGGCCAGGGCATGCACCAGGGCGGCGGCCAGGTGGCGGTGGACGCCATCGCCGGCACCGCGCCGCGGGCCCAGACCGCCGAGGACGATCAGGCGCTGGCCCGGGCACTGCTGCACAGCGAGAAGAACCTGCGCGAGCATCGCTTCGTCATCGACGCCATCCGCGAGGCCCTGAGCGGCTGCTGCGACGATATCCGCTCGCCGGCGTCGCCGCAGGTGATGCAGCTCAGCAACGCCCAGCACCTGTGGAGCCCAATCGAGGCCCGCGCACGGCCCGGCAGCGACCTGTTCCGCCTGGCCGAGCGGCTGCATCCGACGCCGGCCACCAACGGCCAGCCCAGGGCCAGCGCGCAGGAGTGGCTGCGGGTGGGCGAACCCTTCGATCGCGGCTGGTACACCGGTGCCGCCGGGCTGATCGAACCCGACCTCAGCGGCGAGCTGTGGGTGCTGCTGCGCTGCGCGCGCATCTGCGCCAATCGCGCCGAGCTCTATGCCGGCTGCGGCATTGTCGCCGGCTCGGATGCCGCCGCGGAGTGGGACGAGACCGAGGCCAAGCTCACCGCCATGCTCAGCGCCCTGCAGTACGCGTGAGCCAGTCGACGTGACTCAGCACACCCACAGGCCCGCCGGCACGGCCGACGACATCGGTTGCCGCAACCTGCGCTGGAGCGCTGCCCTGCTGGACGGCCTCGCGACCGCCGGTATGGACACCCTGGTGCTGTCGCCGGGGTCGCGCTCGACGCCATTGGTGATCGCCGCCCAGCGGCAGCCGCAGTTGCGCCTGGTGCCCATTGTCGACGAGCGCAGCGCCGCCTTTTTCGCCCTCGGCGTGGCCCGGGCAACGGGTCGGCCGGTGGCGGTGCTGGCCACCTCCGGCAGCGCACCGAGCCACTGGTATCCCGCCGTGATCGAGGCCCACGAGGCCGGCATCCCGCTGGTCCTGCTCAGCGCCGACCGGCCACCGCTTTTGCGCCACTGGGGCGCGAATCAGACCATCGACCAGACGCGGCTGTTCGGCGCCTTCGTCCGCGAGTGCCACGACCCCGGCCTGCCACTTGATGATGCCGATGCGCACAAGGCCCTGCGCGCGCTGGGACTGCGCGCCGGCAGTATCAGCCTGGGGCCGCATCCGGGGCCGGTGCATGTCAACCTGCCGTTCGACGAGCCCCTGGTGCCGCGCGGCGACTGTCCGCCGTCTCCATCCTACGCCGCCTGGACAACCGCCCCGGGGCCGGCAGGCACCCTGCCGCAGAATGCCGGGGCAGATCCAGGCCCGAACCCAGGCCCGGATACATGGCTACGCAAAAGGCCGGAGCCAGGCTCGGTGCCGGGCTCGGTGTCGGCATTGGAGCCGGCACTGCTGCGACTGCCGCCGGGGCGGGGCCTCATCGTCTGCGGGCCGGGGCGATTCGACGCCGACTTCCCCGACGCCCTGGCCCGCTGCGCCGCGCGGCTGGGCCTGCCGTTGCTGGCGGACCCACTGAGCGGGCTGCGCTTCGGCCCGCAGGCGACCGAGGTCATCAGCCACTACGACGCCCTGCTGCGCAATGACGCGGCGGCGGACGGGCTGCGCCCGGACTGGGTGCTGCGTTTCGGCCGGGCGCCGGTGTCCAAGCGGCTGGGCCAGTGGCTGCAGGGCATTCCGGCGCTGCTGGTGGATGCCGCCGGCGGCTGGTCGGACCCGAGCCATGACGTGATCCGGCGGCTGTGCGTCGAGCCGACCCGGTTCTGCCGCGGCCTGGCGGAGAGGGCCCCGCACAGCGCGCCAGACACCGGCCCGGACACCGCTCCGACTGGCACGCCCTGCGACTGGCTACAGCGCTGGCGGGCGGCCGATCAGCGCGTGGCCGCCATCGCCAAGGAGCAGCTGGCACATGCCCCCTGGTGCGAGGGCCACATCATCCGCGCGCTGCTGGCGCAGATTCCGGCGGGGGAGGCCTTGCTGTGCGCCAACTCGATGCCCATACGGCAGATCGACTGCTGGTCCGGCATCCGCGCCGATGCGCTGCACCTGCACGGCAATCGCGGGGTCAGCGGTATCGACGGCCAGTTGTCGACCCTGGCGGGACTCGACTGCGGCGGCCCGCCGACCTGGGCGCTGCTCGGCGACCTGTCGCTGCTGCACGACTTGAGCGGCCTGCTCCAGGCCTCGCGGCTGCGGCGCCCGATCCTGGTCATCAACAACGGCGGTGGGCGCATCTTCGACTACCTGCCGCAGCATGGCCTGCCGGACTTCGAGCGTCTGTGGCGCACGCCCATGGAGGTCGATCTCAAGGCGCTGTGTGCGCCCTTCGGGCTCCGCCATCGGCTGGTGCAGAATGCGGACCAGCTCGACCAGGCCCTGGGTGATGCCACGGCTGCGCTGGTGGAGATCCGCATCGATGCCGACCTGAGCCGGCACGTTCACCAGACCTACTGGGGGCGCGTTGCCAGCGCTGCGCTGACGCAGGATGTCTGCCGCTGAGCCAAAGACGCTGAACCGCAGCGTCACAGCAAAGGCGATGGCTCTGAACCTGCGGTTGGCGGCTGGCGCAGACTGGCGGGCTGTTGGATCGGGTAGCCGCGGTCGGGGGACGCCGTGAATCCATCCTTGGAGGCTTCACGATCGCATCCGTGCGATCGAGACCCCCGACCGCGGCTACCCAACCCACCAGCCCTACACAACCATTGGTTGGTGTGTCGTCCCGGCCGGGAAGCCGGGACCCATGCCAGGGAGGGCAGGCGCGTGTCTGCCTCCGACCCTTTGGACACCGCCGACGCCCCCTCCCTGGCACTGGATTCCGGCATCCTGCCGGAATGACGTGGCTGATAAGGCCATGGCTCTGAACCCGCGGCTGGCGGCTGGCGGCTGGTGCCTTAATTTGCGTTAAACTACTGCGTCCCAAGGCTAAGCTCATCGAGGTAACCGTGCCCAGCGACGCGTCTTCCAGCGCCACTCCCGTCCAATGGCAATCCGCGGCGGATGTGGATTATGCCGACATCCTGTATCAGCAGGCCGAGGGCATTGCCCGGATCACCATCAACCGACCCGAGGTGCGCAATGCCTTTCGGCCGGAAACGGTGAACGAGCTGATCGATGCCTTCCATCGCGCGCACATGGACCCGGCGGTGGGCGTGATCATCCTGACCGGCGCCGGTGATCTGGCCTTCTGCTCCGGCGGTGACCAGCGCATTCGCGGCCACGAGGGCTACCGCGACCAGGCCGGCACCGAGCATCTGAATGTGCTCGAACTACAACGCCAGATCCGCACCCTGCCCAAGCCGGTGGTGGCCATGGTGGCGGGCTATGCCATCGGCGGCGGCCATGTGCTGCATCTGGTGTGCGACCTGACCATTGCCGCGGACAACGCCCGCTTCGGTCAGACCGGCCCGCGGGTGGGCAGCTTCGACGCCGGCTTCGGCGCCGGCCTGATGGCGCGCACCGTCGGCGTGAAGAAGGCAAAGGAGATCTGGTTCCTGTGCCGCCAGTACGATGCCTCGGAGGCGCTGGCCATGGGGCTGGTGAACACCGTCGTGCCCCTGGCGGAGCTGGAGGCGACCACGGTGGACTGGTGTCGGCAGATGCTGCGGCTGTCGCCCACGGCGCTGCGCATCCTCAAGGCCAGCTTCAACGCCGACACCGATGGACTCGCCGGCATCCAGGAGCTGGCCGGCAACGCCACCGGCCTGTTCTACACCACCGACGAGGCGCAAGAGGGCCGCGACGCCTTCCTGCAGAAGCGCCAGCCGGACTTCGACCGATTCCGCCGGCGGCCCTAGAGACATGCTCATGGGCAATTCCGAACCCGTCGGCGATCGCTCGCCGCCCGCCAGCCCGTCCGGCCGGATCGCCCGCTGGGTCCAGGCGGGACGACCCAGGACCCTGTTGCTGGCAGTCGCGCCGGTGCTGGCGGGGGTGATGCTGGCCGTTGCCGACAGCGGCCAGCTGGCGTTCTTCACCGCCCTGGGCACGCTGCTGGCGGCCGCCGGCATCCAGGTGGGCACCAATCTGCACAACGACGCGGTGGACTTCGAGCGCGGCACGGACACCGCCGACCGGCTGGGGCCGCCGCGCGCCTCCGCCCAGGGCTGGTTCACGCCTGCCCAGGTCCGACGCGCCGCCCATGCGGCCTTTCTGGCCAGCTTCGTGCTCGGCCTGCTGCTGGTGCTGCGCGGCGGCCTGCCCATCCTGCTGCTGGGGCTGACCGCCATCGCCGCCGGCTACGCCTATACCAGCGGGCCCAGGCCCATTGCCTACGGGCCACTGGGCGAGACGTTCGTGCTCGCCTTCTTCGGCATCGCTGCCGTGGCCGGCACCTACTATCTGCAGACCCTGAGCCTGTCCGCCGGCGCCATCACCCTGGGCATCGCCCTGGGCATGCCCGCCGCCGCGGTGCTGACCGTGAACAACTACCGCGACTTCGACACCGACCGCGTCGCCGGCCGACGCACCCTGTGCCATGTGCTCGGCCGCCCCGCGGCCCGCTATCTGTACGCCGGGATGCTGCTGCTGCCTGTGGTGCTGATCCTGTTCGGCGGTCTGCCGGGCTTCAGCTGGCCGGTGCTGCTGGCGCTGCCCCTGGCCTGGTCGCTGATCCGCAGCCTGTTCAGCGGCACCCAGGGCACGGCGCTGAACCCGGTGCTCGGCAAGACCGCCCAGTACCAGGTCTGGCTGGTGCTGCTGTACGGCATCGGCCTGCTGATGAGCGCCTTGGTGAACGCCCTGTTCGGTCACGGGTGAGCCTGGGCCTGGCGATCACGCCCTATCGGCTGCCGCTGCGACGCCCGTGGCATAGCGCCCGGGGCAGGCTGACCACGCGCCAGGGCTGGCTGATCAGCGCGAGCCTTGACGGCGTGACCGGTTACGGCGATTGCGCACCGCTGCCCGCAGCGGGCACCGAGGATGCGACTGCGGCGCAACGGCAACTGGCCCACTGGCTCGCGGTGGCGGACGGCCTGGCCGGCGGCAATGCGCCGGCCGCGCTGCTCGATCTGCTGGCTCAACCCCGTCGTTCACCGGCGCCGGCGGCGGATTGCGGCGTCGAGACCGCGCTGCTGGACCTGCAGGCGCGCCTGGGCGGACAGCCGCTGCGCCGCTTGCTCGCCGGCGATGCGCTCGATTGCATCGCCGTCAACGGGGTGCTGGGTGCAGCCGCGACCCTGACCCCGCAACAGGCCGCCGATGCCGTGGCCACGCGGGGCTGGCAGGTGCTGAAGCTCAAGCTGGGTGTCGCGCCCCACGGACAGGAACTGGAGCGCCTGCGGCGGGCGGCAGATTGGCTGCCGGAGGGCGTGACCCTGCGGCTTGACGCCAACGGCGCCTGGGATGGCGACACCGCCGCCGCGGTCGTCGCCGGCCTGAACGGGCTGCCGGTGGACGCGCTGGAGGAGCCCCTGGCCGAGCCGACGGACGCCGCGCTCGCCGCCCTGCAGGCGCAGGCCGCGTTCTCGCTGGCGCTGGATGAATCCCTCGCCGACCGGCCCCGTCCCATGGATGCCGACAGCATCCCGGTGCGGCGGCTGGTGCTCAAGCCCGCAGTCATCGGCGGCCTGCGTCCGGCCCTGCGGCTGGCCAGGGCGGCCCGGGCGAGCGCTCGGGAGGTGGTGCTCACCAGCATCGTGGAATCCGCCGCCGGACTCTGGGCCACGGCTCAGCTGGCCGCCGCCACCGGCAGCCCGTTGGCCCACGGGCTGGCCACGGCGGACTGGCTGGCGACGGACCTCGGGCCCGCGCCGGCGATCTCGCGGGGGCATGTCCGCCTGCCGGACAGCGCCGGCAGCGGCTTTCGCCCGGGTCGATGGCAGGCGGACGATTCGGCAGAGCGGCCGGCGGGGGATCAGTTGGCGGGCATGTAGGCAGCGCGCTCCCGCCAGCCGTTCAGGCCGGTCTGCAGCACCAGTGCGTTATCCATGCCGCTGACCCGCAGCGCGAAGGTGGCCTGGGCGGACAGGCTGCCGGTGTTGCAGAACAGCACGACCTTGCGCTCGGTTGGGAGTTCGTCGCGGCGCTGCAGGATCTGGCGCCACTCGATGTTGACCGCCCCCGGGATGGTGCCGGCGCCGAACTGGTCGGCATCCCGCGTATCGACGAAATGCACGCTTCGAAACACATCTTCAGAGAGCTGTTCGGGCGTGATGATGCCGGCGTCGTAATTGGCGAAGTCCAGATAGTCCTGCATGGCCTCGATGGCGTCGTCGGAGGCCACCGCGGGCAGCGGGCTCAGGAGGACCAGGGTCAAGACGAGCGCGGTGCCGGAGACTGCTTTCATGGAAGGGGTCCTTGCTGAATGCGCTGACGTTATCCGATACGAACAGAATGTCGGCTGGCTGATCACCAATTAGACGCTGATTTATTGGCCTCCTGGCCAAAAATCAGCACAAAACCTGAAAACGCGGTCTCCAGGTTTCTTCATTGTCAGCGGCTTAGGCCGCTGACAATGGCGGGGCGTCCTGCCCCGCAAGTGAGTAGGGAGCGGGTAGTTGGCCAGCAACGGATTGGTATTGGGCATGATTGACCCCGAGGTGATGCCCTTCTATAGTTTCTCAACATTTTTTTGGTGCCTTTCAACACGATGACTGCATTCGACTACGACGCATTCGAGCACCAGGTGGATGCGCTGATTCGCCTGTGCGACCAACTTCGGCAGGAAAATGCCTCGCTGCGGGCCAGCCAGGAGCAACTGCTCGCCCAGCGGGCCGACCTGGCGGGCAAGACCGACCTGGCCCGAAGCAAGGTGGAAGCCATGGTGACCCGCCTCAAGTCGATGGAGGAGGAGCTATGACGGACGACAAGACGGCGGTGACGGTGCAGATCCTCGACAAGGAATACCGGATCGCCTGTTCCACTGCAGAACAGCACGGGCTGATCGACGCAGCGCATCTGCTCGACCAGCGCATGCGCCAGGTCCGGCAGAACGGCCGCGTGATCGGCGCCGAGCGGATCGCGGTGATCGCGTCGCTGAATCTGGTCTACGAGCTGCAGCAGCAGTCGGGCGGGGATTCGCCGGTGGATGAGCGGCGGCTCGCGCGGCTGCAGGGACGGCTCACGGATGCCCTGGCTGGCGCCTCGCGAGGGGCAGGGGAATCCGGGGTAGACGCGCGGGACGAATCGGTATAGCCTGCATTGCAAGACATTCCCTGCGGTGTTCGGCAGCGGCCTGGGTATTTTCTTGAGCCTAATCCGTACCCCGGGGATGCAGCGTGAAGGCCGTTGCGCATGTCCGCCCCGAGCGGAAAGCCTGAAGCCCGAACAAGTGTCCCCACTTGAACCGCCTGGTTCAAGAACAAAGGTCCGCACCGCCACAGGCGGGGAATGTCTCCCTCTTCTTCTCCGTTCCCGCTAGCCATGTCCGGGCAACAGCCCCATCCGGCGGTGCAATTCGACCGTCCGCTGAATCAGCTGAGACGCGACCTGCGTCGCGCGCGACGGGCCCTGTCCCCGCGTCAGCAGCGCGCCCACGCTGCGGCGGCGGTGTCACTGCTGTGTCGCTCGCCCTGGTTTCGCGGCGCGCGCCGCATCGCCCTGTACTGGCCCGGCGACGGCGAACTCGATCCCCTGTCCCTGCTGGCGCAGGCCGCGGGCCAGCGGCGTCGCTGGTACCTGCCGGTGTTGCGGCCGCATGCCCGCGGCCGATTGTGGTTTGCCCGTTACCGGGCCGACGACAGGCTGCGGCTGAATCGCTACGGCATCCCGGAACCGACCCGTCGGGGTCGTCATCTGCGTGGCCCCCAGGCCATGGACCTCATCCTGATGCCGCTGGTGGGGTTCGATGCAGACTGCAACCGCATCGGCATGGGGGCAGGCTATTACGACCGCAGCCTCGGCTTTCTGCCCCACCGCCGCCACTGGCGGCGGCCGCTGCTGATCGGCCTGGCCCACGAATGCCAGCGGGTCGAGCAGCTCGAACCGCGCCCCTGGGACATCCCGCTGGACGCCGTCGTCACCGAGACGCGCCTCCATGTGCAATCGTCTCGGCGGCAGTGACCGCCGGGCGATCACCGAGACCACCGGCGAACAGCCGATAGGCCGGGTTGTCGCTCTCGTCCCAGAAGGGGTAACCGAGGTCGGTCAGCAGTTGCCGGAAATCCGCCAGCTCCGGCTCCGGCACCTGCACACCCATCAGCACGCGGCCGTAGGCGGCGCCATGGTTGCGGTAGTGGAACAGGCTGATGTTCCAGCGCCGGCCGAGACCGGACAGGAACTTCAGCAAGGCCCCCGGGCGCTCGGGAAACTCGAAGCGGATCAGGCGCTCGTTATCGACGCCCACGGCGCGGCCGCCCACCATGAAGCGGATGTGCAGCTTGGCGGTCTCGTTGTCGCTCATGTCCAGCACCGAGAAGCCCTTGTGCTGCAGGCGCTCCAGCAGTTCCAGCCGTTCGGCGGGACGGCCGCCAGTCTCGACGCCGACGAAGACATGCGCGTTCTGGTCGTCGGCGTAGCGGTAGTTGAACTCGGTGATCTGGCGCTTGCCCAGGGCGCGGCAGAACGACAGGAAGCTGCCGGGGCGCTCCGGAATGCCCACGGCGAACAGGGCCTCGCGGCGCTCGCCGAGTTCGGCCCGCTCCGCCACATGACGCAGCCGGCCGAAGTTGATGTTGGCGCCGCTCTCGATGGCGATCAGGTGCCGGTTCTCGACCCCGTGCTGCTCCACCCAGCGCTTGAGCCCGGCGACGGACAGGGCGCCGGCGGGCTCGGCGATGCCCCTGGTGTCGTCGTAGATGTCCTTGATGGCGGCGCAGATCTCGTCGGTGCTGACCAGCACCACCTCATCAACGGTCTCGCGGGCGATGCGGAAGGTCTCCTCGCCGATCTGCCGCACCGCCACGCCGTCGGCGAACAGGCCCACCTCGGACAGTACCACGCGCTCGCCGGCGGCCAGGGCGGCATGCAGCGTCGGCGCGTCCTCCGGCTCCACGCCGATGACCTTGACCTCGGGCCGCAGGTATTTCACGTAGGCTGCGATACCGGCGATGAGCCCACCCCCGCCCACGGGCACGAAGATGGCCTCCGGCGGGTCCTGGTGCTGGCGCAGGATCTCCATGCCAATGGTGCCCTGACCGGCGATGACATAGGGGTCATCGAAGGGATGGATGAAGGTTAGTTGGCGCTGCTCGGCCAGTTCCAGCGCATGGGCGTAGGCCTCGTCGAAAGAGTCGCCATGCAGCACCGCCTTGGCGCCCCAGGCGCGCACGGCATCGACCTTGATGCCCGGGGTCGTGCGCGGCATCACGATGATGGCCTCGACCCCGAGCCGGGAGGCGCCCATGGAGACGCCCTGGGCGTGGTTGCCGGCGGAGGCGGCGATGACGCCGCGGGCCAGGGCCTCCGGGCTCAGATGGCGCAGCTTGTTGTAGGCCCCCCGCAGCTTGAACGAGAACACAGGCTGCAGGTCTTCGCGCTTCAGGAACACCTGATTGCGGAGCCGTTGTGACAGGGACTTGGCCTGCGTCAGCGGTGACTCGACAGCAACGTCGTAGACGCGGGCCTTGAGGATGCGGGGGATGTAGGACTGGGTCATGGTTCTCGTTCTGCCGACTATGCCGCCAGACAGCATACGCCAGATCGCCGCATCCGGCCTTTGCTATCATTGCGGCGACCAGAACAAACACACACGAGGACTTGTCATGGACCAGGATGCGCTGAAGAAACAGGCCGCCGAGGCCGCGTTGAGCTACGTCGAGGGCGGCGTTGTCGGCGTCGGCACCGGATCGACGGTGAACCATTTCATCGACTTTCTCGCCACCATCAAGGGGCGCATCGACGGCGCGGTGTCCAGCTCGGAGGTCTCCACCGAGCGCATGAAGGCCCACGGCATCCCGGTCATGGATCTGAACGCCGCCGGCGAGCTGGCGCTGTACGTGGACGGCGCGGATGAGTCCAACCACCGGCTGCAGCTGATCAAGGGCGGCGGCGGCGCGTTGACGCGAGAGAAGATCGTCGCCGGCGCCAGCGAGCGCTTTGTCTGCATCGCCGACGAGAGCAAGCTGGTGGACGTGCTCGGGGCCTTTCCGCTGCCGGTGGAGGTCATTCCCATGGCTCGCAGCCATGTGGCCCGCGAGCTGGTCAAGCTGGGCGGCACGCCCGTGTGGCGCGAAGGCTTCGTCACCGACAACGGCAATGTGATCCTGGATGTGCAGGGACTGCAGATCACGGAGCCCGTCGCGCTGGAGCAGCAGATCAACAACCTGGCCGGCGTCGTCACCGTGGGCATCTTCGCCCTGCGTCCGGCCGATGTGCTGATCCTGGGGTCCGCCACGGGGCCGAGGACGGTGACGGCCTGAGTCGGGGGCGTCCATCGATCCTGACCATTGCCCCTGACCCGGGCGCTGGGTCAGGTTTGCGGGTATCCAGCTCTCGAACCGAGCTCACTCCGCCAGCAGCCGCTCCCAGCGGCCCTGTATCTGCCGCCGGAAGTCGCCCGGGTCCGACATGATGTTGAGCCGCTTGCCGTCCACCCCGGCCGGAAAGATGGTGGTGTCATCGCGGATCTCCGGGGGCAGCAGCGCGCGCGCGGTCGCGTTCGGCATCGGGTAGAGGATCGCCTCCATGTTCTGGCTGGACCGCTCGGGCGCGAGCAGGAAGTCGATGAAGCGATGGGCCGCGTCGGGGTTCGGCGCCGATGCCAGGAGCACCAGACTATCGATAAACAGGCTCGCCCCCTCTTCGGGCACCACGAAGCGGTATTCGGGGTGTTCGCTCGAAAGCTTGTGGGCCTGTCCGTTCCACGCCTGGGCCATGACCGCCTCATGGCTCAGGAGCATGTCGTTGACCAGGTCGGACTCGTACTTCCGCAGCAGCGGCCGTTGTTTCTTCAGCAGGGCATAGGCCTCGTCCAGATGGTCGAGCCGCTGGTCCTGCAACCGATAGCCAAGCAGGTGATGGGCCAGCCAGAAGGCCTCCATCATGTCGTTGAGCATGATCAGCCTGCCCGCATAGCGCTCGTCCCACATGGCCCACCAGCTTGTGATCGGCCCTTCCACCATCCTGGTGTTGTAGAGGATCCCGTTCAGGCCATAGGCATAGGGCACGGAATAGGTCCCCGTCGGATCGCTCCCGAGATGGCGGAAGTCTTCGTCGATGTAACGCAGATTGGGTATCCGCTCGCCGTCGAAGGGTACGATCAGGCCGCTTTTCCGCAGGATCTCCATGCTCACGGGCGTGGCCATGGCGAGATCGATCCCGGGCCTGCCGAAGGAGACCTTGGCCAACATCTCCTCATCGCTGGAAAAGTGGGTCATGATCACGCGCACGCCGGTGCTCGACTCGAACTCCCGCAGCAGCTCCGGGTCGATATAGTCCGCCCAGTTGGCGATGACGAGGGTCTCTTGCCGGCGCTCGGCGACGATGGAGGTGGCCATGAGCACCGCCAAGGCGGCGACCATCACGCCGGCCAGCCGGATGCCCCAGCGCTGATGCGGCCCTTCCTTTTGCAGCCAGTGAATCGCCAGCAAGACCGTGAGCGTGAAGAGGATCAGCAGCACCGAGATCACGTTGATGACCGGCGTCAGCCCGAACTTCACCATCGAGTAGACCTTGAGCGGCAGCGTGGTCACATCCGGACTGGCGGTAAACAGCGTGATGACGAAATCATCGAGACTCAAGGTGAAACAGAACAGCACGCCGGAGACGATCGCCGGCGCCAGGGCGGGCAGGATCACGAACCTGTAGGTCTGCCAGCGCGATGCCCCGAGGTCCAGACTGGCCTCCTCCAGGGTGCGCGACATGGCCCCCACCCGGGCCAGCACCAGCAGCGCGACCAGCGGGAAGCTGAAGGTCACATGCCCGGCCACCACCGTGCCGAAGCCGCGCGGGACATCCAGCAACACGAACAGCACCAGCAGGGCGATACCGATGATGATCTCCGGGAGCAGCACCGGATAATGCAGCAGGTTCAGGAAGCCCTGCCGGCCCGCGAAGCGATGGCGCGCGATGGCCAGCGCCGCCATGGTGCCGAGGATGGTCGCCAGGACGGCGTTCAGCCCGCCGATGATGAGCGAGTTGCGAAACGCGAACCAGATCTCGCGGTCTTGCAGCGTCACCGCGAACCACTTCAGACTGAAGCCCTGCCAGACGGTCACCTGCCGGGAATCGTTGAAGGCGTAGACGACCAGCACGACCAGGGGCGCCAGTAGCAGCAGCATGCAGAAGGCCGTCAGCAGCTTCAACGCCAGCCCCTGCCCAAGGCCGAGATCGTTCCTGCGCCCAAGTTGCGCGGACATGGCTATGCTCGAGCCTCGCGCGCCGCGGTGCTGCCGGGCTCGCCGTAGCGGATGTAAAGGGTCACGCCCACTGTCACGAGCAGCGTGAGCAGCGTTGCCAGGGCACTGCCGAAGGGCCAGTTCAGCCCCTGGCCAAATTGCGCCGCGATGACATTGCCGACCATCATCGACTCCGGACCGCCGAGGATGTCCGGCACGATGAAGGAGCCCAGGGTCGGCACGAAGCAGAGGATGACCCCCGTCGTCACGCCCGGCAGGGAGGCGGGAACGATGACATGCCGAAAGGTCTGCGCGCGGCTCGCCCCCAGGTCCATGGACGCCTCCAGCAGCGAGGGGTTCATGCGCTCGAGCGCCGCATAGATCGGCGGGATCATGTAGGGGAGATTCCAGTAGACAAAGCCGACGACCACGGCCAAGGGCGTGTAGATCAGGCTCAACGGCTCGCCGACGATGGACAGCGCCTGCAGCAGCTGATTGACGAGCCCGTTGTCACCCAGGATGATCTTGAACGAGTACAGGCGCACGAGCAGATTGGTCCAGAGCGGCAGGAACACCAGAAACAGCAGCCAGACCTGCCGGCGCGGCGGCGAGCTGGCGATGAAATAGGCCGCCGGAAACGCGATCAGCAGCGTGATCAGGGTGGCCGATGCGGCATAGCCGATCGAGCGCAGGAGGATGCCGAGATAAAACGGATCCAGCGACTGGCGATAGTGCTCCAGGCTCGGCGTGCGAAAGACCTCCACCGTCATGCCGGCCGGTGAAAAACTCAGTGCTGCCAGGATCAGGACCGGAACCAGGAAAAAGACTAGCAGCCACACGAAGGGCGGCAGCGTCAGGATGGAGATCTCGGCGCGTCCGCCGAGCAGCGCTTGACGGTGCTCAGGCATGGAGCACGACCCCGGAGCCCTTGCTCCAGACGACCCACACGTCCTCGTTCTGCTCCAGGCCCATGACCTTGTCTTCGAGCATCAGGTAATTCGGCACCTTTACGTCGATCCGCTCCCCGCTCTTTAGGCGTACGGACAGCTGCGTCGCCTCCCCGAGAAACAGCGTTCGCTCGATCTGGCCGAAGAATCCGTTCTCGTAGTCCTTCGGCGCGAGCAGACTGACCCGCAACTGCTCGGGCCTCAGGCCGAAGACGACCGTGTCTCCGGGAGCAAGGTCGCTCGCCCCGCGGCGCTCGATGCGGCTTTGTCCGAGGACCTCGACGCCGAGCCGGTCGGGCGAGACCTCGGTCACGACGCCCTGGAAAAAGTTCATCGAGCCGACGAAGTCGCCGACGAACCGGGTCTGGGGTCGCTGATAGAGCTCAAAGGGCGTGGAGCACTGCTCGAAGACTCCGCGGTTCATGACCGCGACGCGGCTGGCCATGGACAGCGCCTCGGCCTGATTGTGCGTGACGAAGACGAAGGTGATGCCGCTGCGCGCCTGCAGATCGGCCAGTTCCTGGCGCATCTGCTCACCGGTCTTGCGATCCAGGGCGGACAGGGGCTCATCGAGCAGCAGCAGTCGCGGACGGTTGATCAGGGCCCGCGCCAGCGCGACGCGCTGCTGCTGCCCGCCTGACAGCTGGGCTGGCATGCGCCTTTCAAAACCAGACAGACCAACCAGCTCCAGTGCGGCCGCCACCCGGTCGCGGATCTCCGCCTCCGGCGTCTTCCGCACCTTCAGCCCGTAGGCCACGTTGTCGTACACCCTGTAATGCGGAAACAAGGCATAGTTCTGAAACACCGTGTTCACGTCGCGGTGATTCGGCGGAACGTCGGTGATGTCGACCCCATCTAGCATGATCCTGCCTGCCGTCGGCCGATCGAAACCGGCGATCATGCGCAGCAATGTGGTCTTTCCGCATCCGCTCGATCCGAGGATACAGAAGAACTCGCCCTCGTCGATCACGAGGTCGAGAGGCTCGACGACCGAGACGTCGCCATACCGCTTGGAAATGGCATTGAGCGCTAGCATGTGCAATCAATCCTGGTGGATCGTGGCCGAAGCGGGAGCCGACTCAGCCGTCGCGCATGATACCGCTGTCTTCGGTTTGTAGAGAGTTGAAAATTCAACTGTCATCGTTGGCCAGCGCGTCGCTCCACCCGCCCCGGAAAGACCGAAAGGCCAGGCGCAACGCCCCTCGACCCTATTTTGGAGGCCGAATGATTCTTTGAACGCTTTTGATCGTTTCAACAATGGCCTGGGCACTGGTCGCCCATGGCGAGCAGGGCACGGAGTCAGCCGCTCAGTACCGGTTTGTGCTGATTCCAAAGGTCGTACATCCCTGGTACGACAAGGTGCAGGACGGTGCCATGGAGCAGGTCCGCTTCCTGGAGGCACGCACCGGCGAGCAGTTCGAGATCGATTACCATCCGCCGACCTCCGCGGATGTGGCGGAACAGAACCGCATCCTCTAGGAGGCCATCGCCAGCCGTCCGGACGGCATCGCGCTGGACCTGCTCGACCCGGAGCTCAATCGTCCACTCATGGTCGCGGCGGTCGCGGCCGGCATTCCCGTGGTGGCCTTCGATTCCGTCGCGCCATCGGATCTCGGCATTCTGAGCATCGGCAACGACTTTCGCGCGCAGGCAACCCTGGCCGCGGAGCGGCTGGTGGAACTGATGGGCGGCAAAGGCAAGGTGGCCATCATGCAAGGGGTTCCGACCGCGCCGAATCATCGTCTGCGCTACGAGGCGCACAAGGCGGTCTTCGCCAGGTATCCCGGCATCGAGATCGTCGCCGAGGGGATCGACCAGGACGACATCGCGCTGGCGCAGTCCCAGGCCGAGACGATCCTAAAGGCCCATCCGGACCTCGACGGGTTCGTCTCCTGCAACGCCTCGGGGCCCGTCGGCATCGGACGGGCGATCGCCGAGGCCGGTCGCGCGGGCAAGATCCACAGCGTCGGTATCGACGATCTCGATCCGCTGCTGGAGCTGATTCGCGAGGGCGTGGTGGATTCGTCGGCCTCGACCAAGCCGCATCTGCAGGGCAGCTGGGCGGTCATGGGATTGTGGATGGCGCGCCTTGGGCGCCCGCTTCCCGCGGTGATCGATACGGGCATCGCCCACATCACCCGGGAGAATCTCGACAGTTATCACACTGAGTAGCGGCACACCGAACAGCGGCACACGGAGTAACGGCAGGGTAACGTCGCCAGAGGCAATTCCGTCAGGTGGCAGTCAAAAAGGCAGCAATTCCAAATTCAAACCGCAGAGGCGCGGAGAACGCAGAGGACAGCCAGAGTTTTCATAAGCCTCTCTGCGGGCGCTTTGCGTTCTCTGCGACTCTGTGGTTAATCGAGCCGCGGCAAAGCGGCAAATTTGAAATTGCAGCCAAAAAGGCCGCCTCTCGTCTGCGGACCCCGCACTGCGCTCAGAAGCTGTAGGTCTCGGGCGCGAACGGCACGCTGGCCATGCCGGCCCGAATCTTCCACTCGCCCCCCTCGCGGTTCAGCGTCAGGGCGTAGCGAAACAGCGCCCGGTTCTCCGCTCCGTCCGACTCGTAACTGATCGGCAGTTCGATCAGCAGACTCGCCAGGTCGCCCTCGCACTCCACATGGAGCTTGCGCCGTTCACCCCAGCGGATGTTGGATAGGTTGGAAAAATCCTTCACCAGGTTGGCACGCAACGGCTCGATCCCGCTGACAACCTCGTCGGCATTGGTGCCGAAGACCAGGATCGGCTTGGTCGAGCTAAAGAGCGCGAGACAGCCTTCGAGATCCTGTTTCGCGTAACGATCGAGAAAGTCCTGGACGGTGCTCAGAACCTGTTCACTACACGTGCTCATAGGGTGCCTCCAACGGAATGGAATTGTGACTACTCGGCGTCGAGCCAGCCCCGGCAGGGGAGGCCCTCATTACAGCTATGCGCAACATACAGATTAGCTGCAGAGATCATATCCTGCATGACCTGGGTCTTGGATGCGTTGCCGGTATGTCGCCAAATGACGTGTCTCCCTCCGCCGCTTCGATGTCGCCAACCGAAGAAGCACCGGCCGATCAAGCCGCGATGTTCTCCGACGAAACATGATTCTCCAGGGCGTTACGATAGAGATCGATCACGGGGAAGCAGAGATCATAATCGCCCCAGACCAGATCGCCATACTCGACGCGAAAGGTCGCAAAGCGTTCAGGGGCTAGATAGGCGCGCAGATCCGGATGGCGAGCTTTCGATAAAAAGGGTTTGAAATCGACTTCTTGCCTACGACCATCGGAGAAGCACAGGCATAACCGATACTCGCCAACCTGCTCTGCTGACACAAGCTGAATAAGCTCACTCTTCACTTGAGCCTCCTTTGAATATGTTCAGGCTTGACCGACTTGTGCAGCACGAAAAAGTCGATCCACTTCGCAACGATCTCATCAGCACGGGCGCGAACCAGTTCTTTAAAATAGACCATTTCCCGATGAGTCAGCGGCGGGTGCCCAAAGGCATCAGTCAAGCGGATTTCCGTCACTTGACCCTCGAGGAGGATCAGTTCGGCACGCGCCTCCCGTCCCTGGCATTTTGCATGCACGTGGACCGGTTCATGCTCATTCGCGTAGAACATGATGACCAGGCCGAAATACTCATACAGCTTTGGCATGCGGCCTCGGGGTCAATCCATGGACAATCAAAAAACGTTTCGATGGCGGGCCAGGGCGGGACGCCTAGCAGCAGCAAATGCGTCCTGGCGCCTAGGCGCCAGTTAACGACATCTTAGCGCGCGGGCACGATCAGGGCGCGCCAGACGAGGGCAAGACTGGTGGCGAGCAACGTCACGGCGGCTGCGGGGACCAGCAGCGGCGGGGAGTGCGCGGGCTGGGGCAACAGCAGCAGGGCCGTGGCGCAGCCCGTCAGGCCGACCGCGGCAAGGGCCGACGTGGTGCGCCGATTGTTGCGCTGCAACTGCTTTGCGACGGCGTCGATATTGCTGGCCGGGCTGTGCGGATGCGTGTATGTCTGGCGGTCGAGGTGGTCGACCAGGCGGGTCAGTGCGCCGGGCAACTCAGGCAAGCGCTCCACCAGCGCCGGCCAATTCTCGGCACTGCGACGCACCAGGGTACGCAGACTGATCTGGTCACGCATCCAGCGCTCCATGTAGGGCTTGGCCGTGGTCCAGAGGTCCAGCTCCGGATAGAGCTGCCGGCCGAGGCCCTCGATGTTGAGCAGGGTCTTCTCCAGCAGCACCAGCTGGGGCTGGATCTCCATGTCGAAGCGGCGCGCGGTCTGGAACAGGTTGACCAGGAAGGCGCCGAAGGAGATCTCGGACAGCGGCTTCTCGAAGATCGGCTCGCAGACGGTGCGGATGGCCGATTCGAACTCCTCGACCCGGGTGCCCTGGGGCACCCAGCCGGACTCCAGGTGCAGCTCGGCCACACGCCGGTAGTCGCGATGGAAGAACGCCAGCAGATTCTCCGCAAGGTAGCGCTGGTCTTCCTTGGTGAGCGTGCCGACGATACCGAAGTCCACCGAGATATAGCGCCCGCTGGGCTCGACGAAGATGTTGCCCGGGTGCATGTCGGCATGGAAGAAGTTGTCGCGGAACACCTGGGTGAAGAAGATCTCCACGCCGCGGGTGCCGAGCCGGCGCATGCTGATGCCCTGCTCCTTGAGCGTGGCGACCTGCGACACCGGCGTGCCGTAGATGCGCTCCATGACCATGACGTTGGCGCGGGTCCAGTCCCAGTGGACCTCCGGGATGTAGAGGTCCTCGCTGTGGCGGAAGTTGCGCCGCAACTGCGAGGCATTGGCCGCCTCGCGCTGCAGGTTCAGCTCGTCGAAGATGGTCTTCTCGTACTCCTGCACCACCTCCACCGGGCGCAGCCGGCGACCTTCAGGGAAGTAGCGCTGTACCAGACGCGCAAAGGCGAACAGCAGGTCGACATCGCGGCGGATGGTCTTCTCGATGCCGGGCCGCAACACCTTGACGATGATCTCGCGACCGTCGCGCAGACGCCCGGCGTGCACCTGGGCGATGGAGGCCGAGGCCAGCGGCTGCTCCTGGAACTCGGCCAGCACCTCCTCCACCGGCCGCCCCCAGGCCTTCTCGATCAGCGCGCGGGCCTCGGCGCCGCCAAAGGGGGGCACCCGATCCTGCAGCTTGGCCAGTTCCACCGCCAGCTCCGGCGGCAGCAGATCGACGCGGGTGGACAGGATCTGCCCGAACTTGATGAAGATCGGCCCCAGCTGCTCCAGCGCCAGGCGCACCCGCACCGGATAGGGCGGCAGGTCACGCCTGAACCAATGCCAGGGCGCCAGGTAGAGCAGAAAACGCAGCGGCCGGAACAGGCGCGTAGCGGTGACGACCTCGTCGAGGCCGTGCCGCAGCAGAACGATGTTGATATGTACCAGGCGCAGGGCCTGCGAAACGCGCAGCATGGCCGTTGTCTAGGGCTCGAGACGGAGAAGCGGGGGCGTCATCAGCGGCGACGCGCGGCCAGGCGATCGACCCGCGCGGCCAGGCGCTCGGTGTCGTCGCGCAGGGTGTCGACGGCGTCGAGGAACCCCTGCAGCTCGTCCCGGGCGGGCAGCATGCGTGCCTCTTCCTGCAGCCATTCACCCAGGTTCCGGGTCAGGGTGTCGGCGCTGCGTCGCGCCCAGCGGTCGGCATCGCGCGCCTGGCGGGCGATGCCTTCGGCGACGACGTCGCCGACCGCCTTCGACAGCAGTTCCTGCCAGTCGATGTCGAGTCCCTGCAGGATCTCGCCCAGGGTCTGCGCCAGCGCGTTGTCGCCGCTGATCTCGACGTCACCCGAGAACACCGAATCCTCGCGGTGCTCGGCCAGGGCCATGCCCAGCAGCGCCGCCGCGCTGCCGCGCACGGTGCAGTCCGGCTCCGCCTGGTAATTACCATACAGCATCAGCGTGGCCTTGCCGGGCACCACGCAGACGCGGGTGCCAAAGCCAGCGAGCTCCAGCCGCAACACCCGGCCCTGGATGGCGGCCAGGCGGGCTGCGCCCTCGGGATCGAGCCCCAGCACGGCATTGACGGCGGTCTGCACCGCGGCCAGTGCCGCATCCGGGAGCTGGATGCCCTCGTCCGCGGGCGTCTGCGTGCCGTCTAGGTACATGGCGTCTCTCAGAGCTTGTAGCCGCGGTGGATCGCCACCACGCCGGCGGTGAGGTTCTGGTAGCTGCAGCGCTCGAAGCCGGCCTGTTCCAGCATCGACAGCAGGGTCTCCTGGTCCGGATGCATGCGGATGGACTCGGCCAGGTAGCGATAGCTGTCCGAGTCGCCGGTCACCAGCTTGCCCATGAGCGGCAGCATGGTAAAGGAGTAGAGGTCGTACGCCTTTGCCAACGGGTCAATCGTGGGGTGGGAGAATTCCAGGATCAGAGCGCGACCACCCGGGCGCAACACGCGGAACATCTCGTTCAGCGCCAGCTGCTTGTGGGTGACATTGCGCAACCCGAAGCCGATGGTGACGCAGTCGAAGCTGTTGTCAGCAAACGGCAGGGCCTCGGCATTGGCGATGGCATAGTCGAGATTGCCCACGCGACCGGCATCCACCAGCCGGGCACGTCCCTGGCTGAGCATGGCCTCGTTGATGTCAGACATCACCACCGCGCCGTCCGGGCCGACGATCTCGGAGAAGCGCTCCGCCAGGTCACCGGTGCCGGCGGCCAGGTCCAGCACCTGCTGGCCGCGGCGCACGCCGGCCATCTCGATGGCGCGCCGCTTCCAGAGCCGATGGATGCCCATGGACATCAGGTCATTCATGATGTCGTAGCGGGTGGCCACCGAATCGAACACCGCACGCACGCGGGCCTGCTTCTCGCCGACAGGGACCTCCTGGTAGCCGAAGTGGGTGGTCTTGTCGTCGGTCATGAAGAAATGCTCCGTGATGTCCAGCCGGTGATTCTACCAGCCCAGGCGGTACGCGTGGCTTGCGCAAAGTCAGCTGCGGCCGTTCCGGGGCAGCCCGTTCGACGCACCCTCGGGAAGCTGAGGGTACTGCTGAGTCATTCAGCATACCCGTGCGGGGCAGGAGGCCCCGCCATTGCTGGCGGCGCATGCCGCTGAAGCTGCAGCGATGCGGAAACCGCGTTTTCGAATCGCGTGCTGATTTTTGGCCAGGAGGCCGGTAAATCAGCGTCTCCCTAGTGACTTGGCTTGCGCTTGTGGCCGGCCTTTTCCAGCTCCGCCAGGTAGTCATGCCACAGGCCCTGCTGGTTACGGCCCAGGTTGTACAGATACTCCCAGGAGTAGATGCCGGTGTTGTGCTCGTCGTCGAAGTGCAGGCAGACGGCATAGTTGCCCACCGGCTCGATCCGGTCGATGTTGACGTCCTCCTTGCCCACCTGCAGCACCCGCTGCCCCGGGCCATGGCCCTGGACTTCGGCGGACGGCGAGTAGACACGCAACAGCTCCAGCGGCAGGTTGAAGTGGGAGCCATCGTCGAAGGTGACCTCGAGGACGCGCGAGGCACGATGCAGGTTGAACTCGGTGGGGGTCGGCATGAAGGCACTCCTGATCTGGGCTTGATGGGTCGAAACTTGACGGGTCGGAACGCGGTGACGCCGAGTCGCTGCCAGGCCCGCTGCCTGAAAGCGCCTGGCCCTCGCCCCGGCCGGATGTCGGCGAAGACGCTGTCCCGATGACATCCGACATCCCGCGCAATTTTCTGCCAGTTGGGCGAACTCGGACAGAGTTCAACTGTGCCGACATGGCGCCGGATATCCGGGCGCCTCCCTTGAATTAGCGTTTGCTGATACCAGTTCCGGTCCAGCACGCTCCGAGCCCGCCACAGCGCTGCGACAGCCCGGTTCGCGAGCCGACACCAACCCGCAATCACCGCGGCCGCCTCGTCATGGAGTTCCAGACGACCAGCGCCGATCCCCCTTTTCCGACCAGGGAGTCATATCCATGTCCGAGCTGACCAGAGAAACCGTCGAAGCCGCCATCAAGGAATACGTCGAGCCGCACCTGGGGCGCGACCTGGTGTCGACCAAGTCCGTCAGGACCGTCGAGATCGAGGGCGACCAGGTCAAGGTCGGCATCACCCTGGGCTTCCCGGCCAAGGGCGCCGCGAGCGGTATCGCGGAGGCGGTGAAGCAGCACGTCGAGGCCCTGCCCGGGGTCAGCGCGGCGCAGGTGGACGTGGACTGGGAGATCCGGTCTCATTCGGTGCAGAAGTCCCTGAAGCCCATCGACAACGTCAAGAACATCATCGCCGTCGCCTCGGGCAAGGGCGGCGTCGGCAAGTCCACCACCGCGGTCAATCTGGCCCTGGCCCTGTCCGCCGAGGGCGCCAAGGTCGGCATCCTCGACGCCGACATCTACGGCCCGTCGCAACCGCGCATGCTCGGCATCACCGGCAAGCCCGAGTCCAAGGACGGCAACAGCCTGGAGCCGATGAACAGCTATCATCTGCAGGCCATGTCCATCGGCTTCCTCATCGACGAGGAGACGCCGATGATCTGGCGCGGCCCCATGGTCACCCAGGCGCTGGAGCAGCTGCTCAATGACACCAACTGGTCCGAGCTGGACTACCTGGTCATCGACCTGCCGCCGGGCACCGGCGACACCCAGCTGACCCTGGCGCAGAAGGTGCCGGTCTCCGGCGCCGTCATCGTCACCACGCCCCAGGACATCGCCCTGCTCGACGCCCGCAAGGGCCTGAAGATGTTCCAGAAGGTGGAGGTGCCGGTGCTGGGCGTGGTGGAGAACATGAGCATCCACATCTGCTCCAAGTGCGGCCACGAGGAGCACATCTTCGGCGAGGGCGGCGGCGGCCGCATGGCGGAGCAGTACGGCATCCAGTTGCTCGGCGCGCTGCCGCTGGACATCCACATCCGCGAGGAGACCGACAGCGGCAAGCCCAGCGTGGTGGCCGATCCGGAGTCGCGCGTCAGCCAGATCTACCGCGAGATCGCCCGCAAGACCGCCGCCAAGCTGTCGCTGCAGGCCAAGGATTATGCGGCGAAGTTCCCCAGGATCGTGATCGAGAACAATTAAGCAAACGCTGATCTATTCAGCATTTCCCGTGCGGGGCAGGAGGCCCCGCCATGTTTAGCGGCGCAAGCCGCTGGAAATGAAGTGATGCGGAAACCGCGTTTTCGAATCACGTGCTGATTCTGGCCAGGATGGCCAATAAACCAGCGTCTCCTCAAGGAGACGGGCCCTGTCGCAGCCAGGTTCCGAACCTGGCTGCCAGTGATGTTCGCCCAGATCGCTGCCATTGCCGCACTGAACAGGCTGATCTAGGAAGTCAATCACGAGGCCGCGTCGCTGGCTGGCTCGCGGGGCTTGCCGAGGCCCGGTCACCGCCCTACAATCCTGGTCTGTCGCGGGTGTAGTTCAATGGTAGAACCTCAGCTTCCCAAGCTGATGACGTGGGTTCGATTCCCATCACCCGCTCCATTTCTCTCCCTGCCATGCAGCGACTCTATCAAGCCGGCGACCGCATCGAGGCGCAGCTGCTGAGCGATCTGCTCGATCGCCACCTGATCGACAATACCGTGCTGGGCGACTACCTGACCGGCGCCGTGGGCGAGTTGCCGGCGGATGTCTACCCCGGCGTCTGGATCATCCACGACCAGGACCTGGAACGCGCACAAGCCCTGCTGCAGGCCTTCCTGGCCGATGCGCGCCGGGAGCCGCGCAGCTCCTGGGTCTGCCATGGCTGCGGCGAGCTGGTGGATGGCGCCTTCGACCTGTGCTGGCGCTGCGGCCACGCACGCACTGATGACTGAACCCGGACAAGGTCGCTGAACCCCATGCGCCTGATGAAACGCCTGTTGCTTCTGCTCCTCGCCCTGGTGGGCCTGTCCGCGCTGGCCCTTGTCACCGCAGGCCCGCTGCTGATCGACCGCGAATCCATGGCCCGCCGGCTGGAGGCGGCGGTAATGGCCGATTCCGACCTGATCGACTCCGGCTGGACCCTGCACCTCGGCGCCATCAGTGATCTGCGCCTGCTGCCGCATCCGCGGGTCGAGATGCAGTCCATCCGCCTGACCTATCCGGTTGCGCCCGAAGCGACCCAACAGGAAGCCGAACAGCCCGCCGGCGCCTTGTCGATCGAGCGGCTGGCCATCGAGGGCCGCGTGCTGCCATTGCTGCAGGGCCGGCTGGAGTTGGCGTCGATCCGCGTCCAGGGCCTTGCTCTGAATCGCCCTCTGAACGGATCTCCGGGGCACTTGCCCCACGACGCCCAGCATGGCGCCGGGGCCAGCAGCGCGCGCCATGCGACCGAGCCCGCAACCAAGCCCGTCGAGGCTGGTACCTCTGCGGATCTGGGGCCGGTCTTGCTGCCCTGGTGGCAGTCCCGGGCGCAGCGGCTCGACATCACCGCCGATCATGTCACGCTGCACTACCCGGCGGACCAGCCGGGGCCGGCCTGGTCGCTGTCGCAGCGCGACGGGGACAGCTTCTCGCGGGGTGGTACCGCACGCGTGGATGCCCGCCTGCATCTCACCGGCGACAACCCTCGAGTCAACGCCACGTTGACACTCGAATCCGATGCGGACGTGGTCGGTGCAGCCGGCACCGAACGCCTGCGGCTGCGCGGACTGCGCCTGCAGGGCGAGGATGTGGCGTTCGGAGCAGCGCGCCCGCTGCCGCTGGAACTGACCGGTGAGCTCGACTACCTGCTGGCAACGGGCCGGACGGAAGGCCTGCACCTGCGTCTGGCCTCGGGCGCATTGCGCCTGCGCCTGCGCGACCTTGCAGAGGAAGCCCCGGGCACCACACCGATGCAGCGCCGGATGCAGCTGGAAGGGCTCGATCTGCGCGCCTGGCTGGCCGAGGCCGGGCGCGCCTTGCCGGGCAGCGACCAGACACTGCGCTGTGTGGCCGGCGACGGCCTGATCGCGCTGACGCCGGATGGTCTGACCCTGTCCCGGTTGCGCCTTTCCGTGGACGGCATCCCGGTGGCCGGCGCGGCCCGGCTCGGCAGCGGACGGCGACCCGGCACCGAGCTTGCCCTGAGCACTCACGGCGGGGGCGTGGATCTGACCCCGTATCTGGCCAGCCGGCCCGCATCAGCCCCGGATCTGGAACAAAACCCGGAACAAAATCCGGACCCAGGGCCAACGGGTGACCTGGCCTGCGATCCGGTCCTGGATGACCCTGCCGCCTGGCCCGCGCTGCCGCAACCGGAGCCTGGCACGGATCTGAGACTGACGCTGGCGGCAGGACAGCTACACCTGAGCGCGCTGGACTATCAGGACCTGTCGGTGGATGCACGGGTTGGGGGCGGCGTTGCCCGGGCGCAGATCGCTGTGGGGGCGTTCTACGCCGGCACCCTGCGGGCGGAGCTGGAGCGACCGCTCGGCCAGAATCAGAACCAGGGCCGAAACGCCATCGCGGCCCCGGGGTCCACAACCGCGCTGCGCGGCCTGGCCAGCGAGGTCGATCTCGGCCGGCTGCTGGAGGCCCTGCGGGCGGACGCCGAGGGTACCCCCCAGAGTACCCCCCAGATCAAGCCCCAGATCACCGGCACCGCGGAGATACGCGCGGACCTGACCGCCACCGGCCACGACGCGGCGGCCATGCGCGAGACGCTGGCGGGCAATGTCGCGGTGTCGTTGCGCGACAGCCGGGTTGCCGGGCTGGAGCTGGACGAACTGCTGATCCGCGCCGGCGTGGACCCGGTGGAAGCCCGCGGCATGGCCCGGTTGTCGACACTGACGGCGACGGCGCAGGGACGCGACGGGGTGTTCCTCAGCGATGACATCCTCGGCCACTCACCTTTGTTACGCGTACAGGGTAGCGGCCGCTTCGAGGTACCCACAGACCGCCTGCAACTGGACCTGGAGGCCGAGCTGGTGCAGTCGCCACAGGGTCCGGACCTGCGCGGGCTGGAAGGCATCCGCGTGCCCATCAGCGCCCGGGGCGACTGGCGACAACCGGCCTGGCGGATGGAGCTCGGCCCGGCCCTGGGCGAGGCCGCGCAGCGGCTGTTGCAGCAACAGCTGGAAGACAACCGGGATGCCCTGAAGGCGCTGGAAGAGCGCACCGGCATCCAGGGCCTGGAGCAGGGCCTGCGGGGCCTGCTCGGTCTCTGATCCGGCAATGGAAGGCACCGCACCGACTGCATCGGCACCGCTGACACCAGTGGCCTCTGCGGCCCCCGGCCAGCCCTGGGATGCGGCCGGCTTCGCCGGCAACCTGCTGGACTGGTTCGACGAGCACGGCCGCACCGACCTGCCCTGGCAGCACACCCCGACACCCTACCGGGTATGGGTGTCCGAGATCATGCTGCAACAGACCCAGGTTGCCGTGGTCATCCCCTACTTCGAGCGCTTCATGGCGCGCTTTCCGCAGGTCACGGCACTGGCCGCGGCGGCGCAGGATGAGGTGCTGCATCTGTGGTCCGGGCTCGGCTACTACGCCCGGGCGCGTCACCTGCACCGCGCCGCGCAGCTGATCGTCGAACGCCACGGCGGGCGCTTTCCCACCGACATCGACGCCGTGCAGGCCCTGCCCGGCATCGGCCGCTCCACCGCCGGGGCCATCCTGTCGCTGTCACTGGGGCGGCACCACCCGATCCTCGACGGCAACTGCAAGCGCGTGCTGGCGCGCTGCTTCGCCGTCGACGGCTGGCCCGGGCGCAGCGCGGTGCTGGCGGAGCTGTGGCGTCTGGCGCAGTGGCTGACGCCGTCGAGCCGCGTCGGCCCGTTCAATCAGGCGATGATGGACCTTGGCGCGACACTGTGCACACGCGCGCGGCCGGACTGCAGGCGCTGCCCGCTGGCGGCGCGCTGCCTCGGCCTGCAGCTGGGGCGGCCACAGGACTATCCAGCCCCACGCCCCCGGCGCGACATGCCGCTGCGGCAGACGCGACTGCTGCTGGTGCTGGACCGGGCCGGGCGCGTGCTGCTGGAGCGACGGCCCCCAAGCGGCATCTGGGGCGGCCTCTGGGTACCGCCGGCCCTGTCATCAGAACCGTCGCCGGAATCGTCGTCGGCCTCAGCCAGCGCAGACCTGAGCGAGGCCGAGCACTGGTGCCGCACGCGGCTCGGCGCCACCATCGCTCGGGTTGAAATGCTGCCGCCCCGACGGCATACCTTTTCCCACTTCCATCTCGACATCCTGCCGCTGGCGATGCGGCTCGACGGCGAGCCGAAGCGGGTCGCCGATGGCGGCGACCAGGCCTGGATCGATCCCGCGAACCCCGCCGGCTTCGGCTTGCCGGCGCCGATCCGTCGGCTGCTGCACGAGCTGAACGGGCGCATCGACCGGCTTTGAATGCACCCTACTTTTGAATGCACCCTACTCTGGAGAAACCCGAATGACCCGAATGGTGAACTGCGTCAAGCTGGGCCATGAGGCCGAGGGGCTGGAACGCCAACCGTATCCCGGCGAACTGGGCAAGCGCGTGTTCGAGAATGTATCGAAACAGGCATGGGGCGACTGGCTGAAGCACCAGACCATGCTGATCAACGAAAACCGGCTGAGCCCGATGGACCCGAAGGCGCGCAAGTTCCTGGAAGCGCAGATGGACAGCTATTTCTTCGGCGCCGGCGCCGACATGCCCGAGGGCTACGTGCCGCCCAAGGACTAGACGCCGCCATGGCGGCACGCGTCGCCGATGGCGACGCCGCACGCTTCAGATCTCGGACACCACCTTGTCGTAGAAGGCCAGGAAGTCATCCGGCGTCGGGCCTTCACGCCACTCGATGGCAGCGCGCGGGTGCTGGTTGAGCTGGCCGGTGATGTTGTACGGGAGCAGCGGTCCCCACTCGATCTCCTGCCGCAGCGGCAGGATGTGGTGCTGGATTACCTCGATGATGGGGCGCACATCGAACTTGGGATTACGCAGGAAGCCCAGCAGCAGTTCGGTGTGGCAGTTTCCGGCCCCGCGGCCGAAGCCGAACATGGTGGCATCCACCCGGTTGCAGCCGAGGATGATGGCCTCGATGGTGTTGGCGAAGGCCAGCTGCAGGTTGTTGTGGGCATGGATGCCGACCTCCTTGCCGGTGCCGGCCAGGGCGGCGGCGTAGGTGCGATACAGGCGGTCGACCTGCTCGCGGTACAGGTGGCCGAAACTGTCGACGATGACCATGGTGCTCGCCGGGCTGTCGGCAACCGCCTCGAGCACGGTGTCGATCTCGACGTCGGTGATGTTGGACACCGCCATCAGGTTGGCCGTGGTCTCGTAGCCCAGTTCGGCGGCATGACGCATCATGTCCACCGCCTCGGAGACCTGATGCGCGTAGAAGGCCACGCGGATCACGCTCAGCGGACTCTCCGTAGCCGGGACGATGTCGGTCTGCCAGTCGCTCTTGCCCGCGTCGGCCATGGCGGCCAGTTTCAGTCCGGTGGCCTCGGCGTCGTGGTCGCCCACCACGCGCTGCAGGTCGGCCTCGTCGCAATGGCGCCAGGGGCCGAACCGCTCCACCGGGAAGGTCTTCTTCGAGTTCTTGTAGCCGATCTCCATGTAATCGATGCCGGCGGCGATGCAGGCGTCGTAGACGGCGCGCACGAAGTCGTCGCTGAACCGGTGGGCGTTGATGAGGCCGCCATCGCGAACGGTGCAATCAAGCACCTTGAGCTCGGGTCTGTAGGTGATCCAGGGCGCCTTCTCTGACATGGTTGCTTTCTCCGGGGTGTTGAGGCGGGATGGGGGGGCTCAGCGCCGATCGCCGCGACCGATCTGGGCCTGCAGCAGGTCACCGAAGGTGCCGCGTCCGGGGCCGGCCGCGTCGTCCTGCCGCGCGGCCGAGGGCCCGGCGGCGAAGGCGGCGGCATCCACCGGCGCGCTGTCGGGATCCAGTGACAGGCCGATGCGCCGCCGCTCGGGCTCCACCGCCAGCACCGTCGCCTGAACGGACTGGCCGGTGCTGACCACCTCGTCCGGATGATCCACCCGGCGGCCGGCGCCCAGCTCGCTGATGTGCACCATGCCCTCGACCCCCGGCTCCAGCTCGACGAAGGCGCCGAAGGGCTGGGTCCGGGTGACACGACCGGCAACCCGTGTGCCTACCGGATAGCGGGCTGCGACATCGGACCAGGGATCCTTCGCCAGCGCGCGGATGGAGAGCGCGATCTTTTCCGGCCGCTTGGGGTTGCCGGTCTGCTCCACCCGCAGCACGACCACCTCCACCTGCTGGCCGATCTGTAACACCTCTTCGGGGTGACGCACCCGGCCCAGCGCCAGCTCGCTGACATGGACCATGCCCTCGACGCCGCCCAGGTCGATGAAGGCGCCGAACTCCTTCATGCCGGTGACAGTGCCGCTCAGCACGGCGCCCTCCTGCAGTTGCGCGCGTACCTCGGCGGCTCGGGCGGCCTGCTCCTGCTCCAGCGGCGCGCGGCGCGACACCACCAGATTCAGCCGCCGGCCGCCTTCGAACCGGGTGATGCGGAAGGCGCAGCGCTCTCCCACCAGCGTGGACAGATCCTCGACGAAGCGGATGTCCGCCTGGGAGGCCGGGCAGAAGGCCCGATGACCGGCGATCTGCACCTCCAGACCGCCCTTGGTGGTGCCGGTGATGTGTCCCTCGACCGACAGCCCCTGGCGGTAGGCCGACTCCAGTTCGGCGCTGCCGTGCAGCTGCTTGCCCTGGCGGGTGCCCAGGATGACCGCGCCGGTCTCGACATCGACGCTGGTGACGATACCGCTGAGTTCGTCCCCGGCCTGCAACGACAGCGTGCCATCGTCGCCGCGCAGATGCTCCACGTCCATGCTCGCCTCGGCTTTGCCGCCGAGGTCCACGAACACCTGCTCGCTGCCCACCGAGATGATGGTGCCCTTGACCTGTTCGCCCACCTTAGGCAACGCGGCCGCCATGGCCTGCTCGGTCTTTTCCAGTTCCCGCAACAGGGCCTCGAAGTCGTTATCGTCTGTCATGCGTAATTGGCCTGTCCGCGGGCCGGTTCGGTTGGATCGCTATGATCGATGAGGATAGTCGCCGCCGGTGGGCGGCATCGGCAGACCGCCGCGCTCGAGCAAGTCGTCGCGGTGGTCGATGAAGTCCTGCGGGTGCGCCCCGGGACGCGCGCTCGGTTCGGCGATGGACATCGAAACAGTACGGGATGGAGCACGGATTGGGGCTAATGAAGGCCACCTGGCCTTGACAGGCCGAGAATTCTACCCCCCCGGCCGCTGTGTTTCCACTGAAACAGCCCGACGCAGGAACCATTTCGTCGCCTCCAGCACCGGCACGATGCTGACTGCGGCGGCCAGCACCAGCAACCAGTCGCCCGGGGCCAGACGCCAGGCACCGAAGGCCTCCGCCAGGAAGGGCACATGCAGGATGGCGAGCAACAGGGCCAGCTCCCAGGCGATCGCCAGGTTGAGCCAGCGGTTCGCGAACGGCCGCATCAGTACCGAATGGCGGTCGGAGCGAAAGTTGTAGGCCTTGAAGAACTGGATCAGCACCAGCGCGACGAAGGTCATGGTCATGGCCCGTGCCAGCACGGCCTCCGGCGCCAGCCCCAGGGCCTGGCCGCTGTTCAGCGCATGGACGAACAGCACAACATTGACCCCGGCGGACCAGAGGCCGCCCACCAGCATCAGCGCGACCACCGGCGGCGTGAAAATGCCCGACTCGGGATCCCGCGGCGGACGCTGCATCAGGTCCGGCTCCGGCGGGTCCAGGCCGAGGGCCAGTGCTGGCAGGCCGTCGGTGGCCAGGTTCACGTACAGGAGCTGCACCGCGCTCAGGGGCAGCGGCAGGCCGGCAAGGGTGGCCGCCGCCATCAGGCCGATCTCGCCGATGTTGGACGACAGCAGATACATCAGATATTTCTTGATATTGGCAAAGATGCCGCGGCCCTCTTCCACCGCGCCGACGATGCTGGCGAAGTTGTCGTCGGTGAGGGTCATGTCCGCCGCCTCGCGGCTGACGTCGGTGCCGGTGATGCCCATAGCGACGCCGATGTCGGCCCGTTTCAGCGCCGGGGCATCGTTGACGCCGTCGCCGGTCATGGCGCAGACGTGGCCGCGCCGTTGCCAGGCCTTGACCACCCGCAGCTTATCCGCCGGCGACACGCGGGCGTAGACCTCGATGTCGGCCACCACGGCGTCCAGCTGCTCCTGGCTCATGGCCCGGAGGTCACGGCCGACCAGCACGCGCCCGTGGCGCAGGATGCCGAGTTCGCCAGCGATGGCGCGGGCGGTCTCGGGGTGGTCGCCGGTGATCATGATCGGCCGGATGCCCGCCCGCGCGCAGTTGGCAATGGCGGCCCGGGCCTCGCGGCGGGGTGGATCGATCATGCCAACCAGGCCGAGCAAGACCATGTCCGTCTCGGCATCATCCCGGTCCGTCACGCCGGCCTTGCTGGCGATGGCCAGCACGCGCAGGGCCTGCTGCGCCAGCGCCTCAGCTGCCCGGTCGATGGCGTCGCGGCCGGCATCGGTCAGGGGCTCGGTGCCGCGCCGGGTGCGGATGCGCCCGCAGGTCTGCAGGATCTCTTCCACCGCGCCCTTGGCATGGGCCACCGTCTCACCGTCGCACCGGTGCAGCGTGGTCATGCGCTTGCGCTCGGAGCTGAACGGGATCTCGTCGATGCGCGGCGCCTGCTGCTCCAGTGCCTCCTTGTGCAGACCGGCCTTGGCAGCGGCAACCACCAGCGCGCCCTCGGTGGGATCGCCGAGGAGCGTCCAGCCACTATCGTCGGCGTCCAGACGGGCATCGCTGCACAGCGTGGCGGCGCGCAGCAGTTCCTCCACCAGCGCGCGCTGTCCCGGGAGCTCGGCCGGATCGCGCAGTTCGCCCTCGGGCGCGTAGCCGCTACCGCTCACAGTCGTGATGACGCCGTCGGCCCAGATCGCGCGCAGCGTCATCTCATCGCGGGTCAGGGTGCCGGTCTTGTCCGAACAGATCACCGAGGTGCTGCCCAGGGTCTCCACCGTCGGCAGCCGGCGCACCAGGGCATGGCGTTTCACCAGGCGCTGCACCCCGATGGCAAGGGAGACGGTCACCACCGCCGGCAGCGCCTCGGGCACCACCGCCACGGCCAGCGCGATGCCGAACAGGATCATCTCCAGCAGCGGCTCGCCGCGCAGCAGACCCAGCACGACGATCAGCGCCACCACCACTCCGGCGGCCAGCGCCAGCACCCGCCCGAGCCGGTCCAGGTTGCGCTGCAACGGGGTGGGCTGCTGCTCGACCCCCGCCAGCAGGTCTGTGACGCGACCGAACTCGCTGCCCAGACCGGTGCCGACGACGATGCCGCGTCCTCGTCCGCTGACGATATCGGTGCCGGAATAGACCAGATTCACCCGGTCGCCGACGCCCAGCTCCGTATCGGGCAGGGGCTCCACCTGCTTGGTCACGGGCACCGACTCGCCGGTCAGGGCGGCCTCGTTGGCCTGCAGGTTGGCCGCTTCGCACAGCCGGGCATCCGCCGGCACTCGGTCGCCGACGGCGAGCAGGATCAGGTCGCCCGGCACCAGTTCGCGTGCCGGCAGTGCCTGCTCCCGGCCGCCGCGGATCACCCTGGCCCGAGGCGCGGCCATGCGCCGCAGCGCCTCCATGGCCCGCTCGGCGCGATACTCCTGCGCGAAGCCCAGACCGATGGCGAACAGCACGATGATCAGGATGACGACCGACTCCAGCACCTCACCGAGCGCCGCCGACAAGGCCACGGCGACCAGCAGTATGAGGATCAGCACATTGCTGAACTGCGCCACCAGGATCTGCCACGGCGACAGGGTGTCCGCCTGCGGCAGCTCGTTATAGCCATCACGCGACAAACGGGCCGCCGCCTCGACATCGGTCAGGCCGCCGTCGTCGCCGCCGAGGCGCGTGCGGATCGCGTCGACGGTCAGGGTATGCCAGGGTTGCTGCATCGCGCTGCGCCCGCTTCGCATGTGCTTGCCATCATTCGGCCAGGAAGCCGGAATCCGGCACTGCCTTTCTGAAGCGTAGTCCGGTCAGGGACATCCGGGAAGGTTTCGGCCCGGTTGCACAGGTCGGCGGGCCGCTGGGCAGGGTCATCTCGCCTTGGCCCGCGGGACAACACCTGCTATACCCCTGTTCTGGGATGAGCGGATCGCGTTTACCTGCATCGCCATCCCCGGATACCCCCATAAGCGGGTTTGAAAACGAAATAAGAAAATATAATATTAGCGAATTCTAATTTTCTAGAGAACCACCACCATGCGGATCAAAGCGAGGATCACGGCCGGCGCCACCGCCCTGGGGCTGCTGCTGTCACTGCCCGTCACCCAAACGACCCTGGCAAGCGGCGGCGATCCGTCGGACCCGGCGCCGGCATCGGAGCCGGCCGCGATCGCGCAACAACTGGACTGGACCGAGGCCCGCTACCGGACCGTGGCGCGAGAATACCGGCTCGACGGCATCATCGAGGCCATCCACCGCACCACGGTCTCGGCCCAGACCCAGGGACAGGTGGAGGAGATCTTCTACGATGTCGACGACTTCGTGAACAAGGGCGAGGTGCTCGTGCGCCTGCGCGATACCGAGCATCGCACCCGGGTGGCCCAGGCGGCGGCGGAACTGAAGGCCGCCGCCGCGCAGCTGCAGCAGGCCGAGGACGAGTTTGCCCGGGTGGAGGGTCTGTTCAAGAACAAGAACGTCTCCGAGTCCGCCATGGATCAGGCCGAGGCCGACCTGCAGAGCGCCCAGGCACGGCTGGAGGCGGCCCAGGCGGGCCTGGCCCAGGCTAACGAGCAACTGGAATACACCCGCATCCGGGCCCCCTATTCCGGCATCGTCACCCACCGGCATGTGGAGGTGGGCGAGATCGCCAGCCCGGGGCAACAGGTGATGAGCGGCATCTCGCTGGAGCAGCTCCGCGTCGTTGTCGACGTTCCCCAGAGCGTGATCCCCGCGGTGCGGGAGTTCGGCAAGATCAAGGTGTATCTGCCCGACGGCGAGGTCGTGGAGGCCGGACGCATCACGGTGTTCCCGTTCGCCGACATGGGCTCCAACACCTTTACCGTGCGCGTCGACCTGAACGAACGCACCCAGGGGCTGTTCCCGGGCATGTTCGTCAAGACCGGCATCGTCACCGGCAAGAAGCGCGAACTCACGGTGCCCAGGTCGGCGGTGGTCTATCGCTCGGAGGTCACCGGCGTCTATGTGCTGGCCGACAGCGGCCGCATCAGCCTGCGGCAGGTGCGGGTCGGGCGGGCGCTGGGCGACGACCTGGTGCTGTTGTCCGGGCTCACCGAGGGCGAGCGCGTCGCGCTGGACCCCATCGCCGCCGGCGTTGTGTTGAAGGCCCAGGTCAAGGCGGCCCTGGCGGCCGGAGGACAGCCGCATGACTGAGCATTCCGCTGAATCCGCCAGCGCCGGAGCTGGTACAGGCGCTGAGGCGGGCAAGGGAACAGGCACGGCAGCAGAGACCGGCCTGGGCCTGTCCGGGCGCATCGCCGCACGCTTCCAGAACACCGAGATCACGCCGCTGCTGGCCCTGGTGGGCCTGCTGCTGGGGCTGTTCGCCATCCTGGTGACGCCGCGCGAGGAAGAGCCCCAGATCAACGTCACCTTTGCCGACGTCTTCATCCCCTTCCCGGGCGCCTCGGCCACCGAGATCGAGCACCTGGTGGCCGGTCCGGCGGAGCAGGTGCTGTCCGAGATCCGGGGCGTCGATCACATCTATTCCATCTCGCGGCCGGGCATGGCCGTGGTGACGGTGCAGTTCGAGGTGGGCGAGGACCGCACCGACGCCATCGTGCGACTGTCCAGCAAGGTGCGCGCCAACGAGGACTGGCTGCCGCCGAACCTCGGCGTCGCCCAGCCCATCATCAAGCCCAAGGGCATCGACGATGTGCCCATCCTGACCGCCACCCTCTGGTCGAAGGCGGGCGCCAGCGCCTACGACCTGGGCCAGGTGGCGCATGCCATCGAGCAGGAGATCAAGCGCGTCGAGGGCACGCGCGACGTCTACACCATCGGCGTGCCCGAGCAGGTGGTGCGCGTGGTGCTGGAGCCGCAGGCCCTGGCGGCCCACGGCATCGACCTGACCGACCTGCGCCGCGCGCTGCAGGCGAGCAATGTCATCCGCGACGACATCGGCGTGGTGGCGGACAACACCGAGGTGCTGGTGCAGGCCGGCACCTTCCTGACCAGCCCGCAGGAGATCGGCGAGCTGGTGGTGGGCCTGCACGGTGGGCGGCCGGTCTATCTGCGCGACGTCGCCCAGATCGAGCGCGGCCCCGAGGTGCCCGAGACCTATGTCTGGATGGGCGTGGGCCCGGGCGGTCGCGCCGAGATGCAGGCCAGGACAGGCAACCAGGACGGCTGCACCCTGCCGATGGGCTGCGCCACGCCGGCGGTGACCATCGCCGTGGCCAAGCAGGAGGGCACTAATGCGGTGGAGATCGCCGAGCGCGTGGTGGCGCGCTTCGAGCAGCTGCAGGGGACCTTCATCCCAGAGGGGGTGGAGGTCAGCATCACGCGCAACTATGGCGAGACCGCGGACTACAAGGCGCAGAAGCTGATCACCAAGCTGGCCTTTGCCACCATCTCGGTGATCTTGCTGGTGCTGCTGGCCATCGGCTGGCGCGAGTCCGTCATCGTCGGCGCCGCGGTGGTCGTCACCCTCATGCTGACCCTGTTCGCGTCCTGGGCCTGGGGCTTCACGCTGAACCGGGTGTCGCTTTTCGCGCTCATCTTCTCCATCGGCATCCTGGTGGACGACGCCATCGTCGTGGTGGAGAACATCCACCGGCATATGGCGCTCTGGCCACGCAAGCGCCTGCTGCAGCTGATGCCCGGCGCGGTGGACGAGGTCGGCGGCCCGACCATCCTGGCCACCTTCACGGTCATCGCGGCGCTGCTGCCCATGGCCTTCGTCTCCGGCCTCATGGGCCCCTACATGAGCCCGATCCCCATCAACGCCTCCATGGGCATGCTGATCTCGCTGGTGGTGGCCTTCGTCTTCACGCCCTGGATGAGCAACTTCATGCTCGGCAAGCGCCATGACGCGGCGGCTGCCGCTGGCGGCCAGGGTCATCACGCCGAGGGCGGCAGCACTGTGCTGCAGGGCTTCTTCGGGCGCGTCATCGGGCCCTTCCTGGCCGGCGGACGCGGCATCCTGAACCGCTGGCTGCTGCTCGCCGGCATCCTGGTGCTCATCGCCGGATCCGTGTCGCTGGTGGCGACCAGGGCGGTGGTGCTGAAGATGCTGCCGTTCGACAACAAGAGCGAGTTCCAGGTGGTGCTGGACATGCCCGAGGGCACCAGCCTGGAGCAGACGGCGCGGGTGCTGGCGGAGATGGGGCGCTACCTGGGCAGGGTGCCGGAGGTGAGCAACTACCAGGTCTATGCCGGCACGGCAGCGCCGATCAACTTCAACGGCTTGGTGCGCCAGTACTATCTGCGCGAGGGGGCGCACCTGGGCGACATCCAGGTGAATCTGGTGGACTCGCACCATCGCGACGACAAGAGCCACGCCATCGCGCTGCGCATGCGCGAGCCGCTGCAGGCCATCGCGCGGCAGTACGACGGCAATGCCAAGATCGTCGAGATCCCGCCCGGCCCGCCGGTGCTCTCGCCGCTGGTGGCCGAGGTCTACGGCATCGACTACCAGGGCCAAATCGATATCGCCAGGCAGGTGCGTGGGGTCTTCGAGCAGACCGCCGACATCGTCGACATCGACGACTCGGTGGAATATCCGTCGGCCAAGTTCCTGGTGGTGGTGGACCGGGCCAAGGCGGCGCGCCTGGGCGTGGAGCAGGCGACCGTGGCCCAGGCGCTGCAGACGGTGCTCGGCGGGGAGGACATGAGCTTCCTGCATGGGGCCAACGTGAAATATGCCGTGCCCATCCGCGTGGAGTACGCGGAGGCGGACAAGGCCGATCTGGAGCAGGTGCTGGCGCTGCGGGTGCGCTCCATGGGCGGGCAACTGGTGCCGCTGTCGGAGATCGTCTCGGTGGTGGATACCACCCGCGCCCACAGCGTCTATCACAAGGACCTGCTGCCGGTGGTCTATGTCACCGGCGACATGGCCGGCGAGACCGACAGCCCGCTCTATGGCCTGTTCGAGATCGCCGGCACCCTGACGGACGCGATGGGACTGACCCAGTGGTACATGAGCCCGCCGGAGAATCCCTACGAGTTCAGCGTCAAATGGGACGGCGAGTGGCAGATCACCTACGAGACCTTCCGCGATATGGGCATCGCCTACGGCGTCGGCCTGGTGCTGATCTACCTGCTGGTGGTGGCGCAGTTCCGCAGCTATGTGGTGCCGCTGGTGATCATGGCGCCCATCCCGCTGACCATCATCGGCATCATGCCCGGTCATGCCCTGCTCGGCGCCCAGTTCACGGCCACCTCCATGATCGGCATGATCGCGCTGGCGGGCATCATCGTGCGCAACTCCATCCTGCTGGTGGACTTCATCAACCAGCAGGTGCGCGAGGGCAGTGCGTTCGAGCAGGCGGTCATCAACTCCGCCGTGGTGCGCGCCAAGCCCATCGCCCTGACCGCCGTTGCAGCCATGGCCGGCGCGGTGTTCATCCTCGACGACCCGATCTTCTCGGGACTGGCCGTGTCGCTCTTGTTCGGCCTGTTCGTCTCCACCGTGCTCACGCTGGTGGTGATCCCGGTGGTCTACTACGGGGTCATGCGCAAGCGTGTTGAATGGATTCGCACGGCCACGGGCTGATCGGCGATCCCAGGTGCCGTCAGCCCCACGACATCCATGGATGGATGTCCGTTTCAAATGAGACCGCGACCATCCATAGCCGATCTCTTACGGAGTTCGTATTATCCCCAGCGCCTGGCGATATGCCTCAAGGACCAATCGATGCGGTTGCTTGATGTGCAGGCCCTATTTAACAACGCCTGTCGCAAGAGCGTGGTCGAGGCCTTCGAGACGAAAATGGACCAAGCCGCCTGCATGCTCGAAGCAGTATTCGGCGGATGCCTTTTGCCACGCAGTCCTGGCTGCCCCTTCAGCCAGGCCCTGTTCGGGACTCGCTGTTCAATGACCACTGTTCTCGCCCGAATTCGCCGTAAGTCTCTGACCTTTTTGCGCCAACCTTGGTTCGTCCAGGTGTGGTTCGTACCGGTCTGGATTCTGCTGGGCATCTCGAAGGCGCTCATCTTCACGGTGTCCTTTCGTCGCCTGGCACCGCGCTTGGGGCACAGGACAGACATTGCACCCTGGGTGCCGTTGCTGACGCCCAAGCAGGAGCAGCGGGCTTGGATGATCGGTCGGCTGGTGCGCATGACGGCCCGCTATACCCCCTGGGTATCGAACTGCTTTCCGCAAGCAGTTGCCGCGCGCGCGTTGCTGGGACTCTACAACGTGCCCTACATCCTCTACTTCGGTCTACAGCGCGACGTGCAAGACTCTACTGGCATGAAGGCGCACGCCTGGGTGGTAGCCGGACGCGTGCCTGTCACCGGCGGACAGAGCTTCATGCAGTTCACCGTGGTGGGATGCTTCGTCGCGTCCTCGCTCGTTGATGTCGCCGCCCCGTGAAGTCGGTAAGAGCCTATCGGCGTCTGCTTGCCACGGCCCCGCGTGGGCGACTGTCGGGCCTGCTCGCGCTCATGGTTCTGGGCAGTCTTAGCGAGGGAATCGGCTTCATCTTGCTGGTGCCCTTGCTGGGCGTCCTGGGGGCGGATGGTGGAGTGGGGTCGGCCGGCACGGGCGAACTCGCGGATGCCAGCACTGGTGGCGACAATCCTCTGGTGGAGATGTTGCTGCAAGCGCTCTCCTGGTTGGGTCTTACACCCACCATCGGTGGCCTGCTGCTCGCCTTCCTGGGTTTGGTAGGACTCCGTGCGCTGATCCAATACAGCCGTGAACGCCTCAGCGTGAGCCTTCAGCATCGGCTCGTGGACCGGCTGCGTCTGCACGCCTATGCGGCGCTGCTTGGGGTCGAGTGGCGCTGGATCGCCGCCAGTCGCCGCGCCGATCAGGCCAATCTGCTGCTGACCGACATCAACCGCGTGGGGGTTGGTCTGAACTTTGGTATCGCGCTGCTCGCCACTGCCGTGACCTTATTGGCCTATCTGGCGACCGCCTTCATTCTGTCCTGGCAGATGAGCAGTCTGGCCCTGGCCAGTGGCATGTTGGTGTTCTGGCTACTCGCCGGACAACGACGCCAGGCCCTGGCGCTGGGACGCAGCCTTGGCGAGGCCAACCGCGACCTGCAAGGCCGCGTGCAGGAAAGTCTGGGGGGAATCAAGCTGACCAAGATCCTCGGACAGGAAGAGCGACATGTCTGTCAGTTTCGTCAAACCTTGCAGCGGCTGCGGGAGCAACAGGTCCGCTTCAGCGCGAACACTAGCCTGGCGCGTGCGCTGTTTCAGGTGGCGGGCGCGGCCTTGCTGGCGGCCTATCTCTACTTGGGCCTGGTGTTTTGGGAAACGCCGGTACCGGAACTGCTGACCCTGGTGTTGATCTTCAGCCGTTTGATCCCGCAGCTCCAATCCGCGCAGCAGCAGTTTCACCACTGGTTGCACGCGCTGCCGGCGCTGGAGGAGACCGAGCGGCTACTGGGTGAATGCAGCGCCGCCGCCGAGCCACCCGCCGGGCCACCTGGCCCCGCCTGGCCCGTGCGTAAGGCGATCGAACTGGACGCGGTGCGCCTGACCTACGCGGAACGCGACCGTCCCGCGCTCGACGGCGTGAGCCTTCGTTTTCCCGCGCGTACCAGCACGGCCATCATCGGAACTTCCGGTGCTGGCAAGAGCACCCTGGCGGATGTGTTGATGGGACTGCTGGAGCCAGACGAAGGTCATCTCGGCGTCGATGGTGAAACAGTGACAGGTCAGCGACGCCGTGCCTGGCGCCGATCAGTGGCCTATGTGCCCCAGGAAGTGTTCCTTTTCAACGACAGCATTCGCGCCAACCTGCTTTGGGGCCGCCCCGACGCCGACGAGTCCGAGCTGTGCCAAGCCCTGCAGCGTGCCGCCGCAGACTTCGTGTTCGATCTGCCGCAGGGACTGGAGACCCGCGTTGGCGACGGCGGCGTGCGTCTCTCTGGCGGGGAGCGCCAGCGACTGGCATTGGCCCGCGCGCTGCTCAAACAGCCTAGCCTGCTGATTCTCGACGAGGCCACCAGTGCTCTCGATCAAGAGAACGAAGCTCGGGTCCGCGAAGCGATCGAACACCTGCACGGCGACCTGACAGTGGTCCTGATTGGTCATCGTCTGGCCACGCTGGAACACGCCGATCAGGTGGTGGTGCTGGAGGCCGGCCGAGTGGCGGCACGGGGAAGCTGGGCACAGGTACGTGCAACCCTGCCTGGTTCCGCAGACAACATCGCACATGATGCTTCGTAACCTGCGAACGCGAATCCGCATCCTGCAAGTTCGCTATCGTTCGTGCCTTCGGCCGCGTTGAGCCTGCACCAGTGGGCAACGTAGCGTTCGCCCGCAACACCCGCTTGGGCTAGACTCCCTTTGATGGGACGAAAGGCACCGATTGCAGCGCCATGCTGAACGTATTCCAACAACAAACCCTGCAGGCCCTGCAGGCGTGGGCGCAACAGGCCCCGGCAATCGAACAAGCGCGCAAACTTGCCTTGCTGACCCCTGTCGCAGACAAGATCGATCACAAAGCCGGTCCGGCACCACAAAGGCAATTGCCGGCGGAACAAGACCCCCACATCCGGTGGCTCCATCGCCAGGGGCTGATGCCAATTCTGGCCAGCCTGCTCTGTCACTACGAAGACGCAGCCGGCGATGAGGTCACCCCGGATGCTGCCCGCGAGACATGGAAGCGCATTCGCCAATCCTCGATTATGCGCACACTCCGCATGGAGGCCGCCGGCCAGACGGTTGCGAACGCCCTAAACGCATGGGGCCCTCCCTGGGCCATCATGAAAGGGTTCGCCCTGGCGAGAACCCTCTACGATCACCCCTATATGCGCGGCAGCGCCGACATCGATCTTCTGGTTCGCCCCAAGGACCACCAGGCCGCGCTGCAGCTGCTCGTCGCCAAGGGCGGAACGGAGGTGCCCTCGCTCAAGCATTCCCATGAGCAATGTATTGTCATCCAGGGTGTGCATGTGGATGTGCACAAGGCGCCCATGCGGTTTGGCCGTCTGCGTGTCAATCCGGCGACGGACTGGGTGAGCAGAGCCCGCAAATGCCCGCCCTACAGGTTTCTGGCGCCGCACGACGAACTTGTCTTAAGCCTCATTCATCCTGCGGTCACGGAATATCTCACGGAGCGTGCCGTCAGAATGCTCGATGTCGTCCTGCAGGTCTTGCGGTCAGAGGAACAGGTCGACTGGTCCAGGGTATCCTTTGATATCAAACGGCTTGGTCTGGCCAATGCCGCCTATGCCACGGGCATCCGGATCAACTATCTCTTTCCGTACGAACCGGATCCGATCATCCCTTGGTCGTTTCTGACCGACCTTGGCATTGGGGCTACCCGAAGGCGCTACTGGCACTATTGGATGAGACGACGACCGGATCAGCTCTATGCGGTGAGCCCCTTTCTAGCGCGTGTACTCTTCAGCATCTGGCTGAACGATTCAGCGCGCGACTGGGGCCGCGCGTTGTCGGACAAACACGCCTCAGCAAGGGTCTTGCGGGAATGAACGATGTCTACGGCGAATGGCCCTCGACGACCAGTGGGCGGCCCCGCAGACCTTTGCCGGCTTGGACAAGGCCCTTAGTGATGTCATGTGAACCAGGCGCCGCGTGATATGCAACGCTATGATTTTCTGATCGTCGGTGCCGGCATGTTTGGTGCGACCTTCGCCAGACTTGCCAAAGATGCGGGGAAACACTGTCTCGTTATCGACAAACGAAGCAATATTGGGGGCAATTGCTATACAGAAGAGATATCCGGCATCCACGTTCATAGATACGGACCTCATATCTTCCATTGCGAAGACACCAAGATCTGGCGTTTTGTCAATCGTTTCGCCAAATTTCGCCAGTTCCGATATTCCCCGATTGCGTTACACAACGGACGTGCCTATTCGCTTCCACCCAATCTGTTAACTGTTTCGCTCCAGCCTGATTGATCGCTGGGATGTGTGGGTAAATACCTCGGTAGCCGAGGATCTGCAATGGATCATGGACCTTAAGCGCAGGCGACCGGACAAGGTCAATCTTGTTCTGGCACCGGGAATGGGAAAGGACATCATCAGAAATATCGCAAAATTCTGGCAGTTTGCCGTGGAAGAGAATACCATCTACATCCGCTTTGATGATGACATCGCCTGGATTCATCCAGACGCAGTTGAACGTCTGTGTGAGACCCGTCTCTCTCATCCGGAGTTCTGGCTCATCAGCGGTAATGTCATCAATAACGCGGTCTGCGATCATCACCTTCAGGTGGCCGGGATCTACGATACGCGATATACCTTCTCGGACTCCGCTGAATGCCCGCAAGGCTGGAAGGATCCCGAGGCCGCGGAGTGGAAACATCGATCATTCCTGTCGGCATTATCAGAGCATGATGTTGACAGCTGGCAACTCCCGGATTATCAGCTTGACCTCGGAAAACACTTCTCAATCAATTGCCTGTGCTGGCTGGGTGATGATTTACGTGATTTCGAGTTCTTTGATGAGGAGCGTTTCCTTGTGTATGAGGAGCCATTCATGACGAAGGAAATGACACACCGTATAGGGCGGCCAGTTCTGGTGGCCGGGAAGGCCCTTGTGGCCCATTTTGCGTTTTACACGCAACGGAAGCATCTGGATTCGACAGACCTACTGGAACGCTACAGAAGTATCGCCGAAGTCCAATAAAATCTAATCCACTTAAACGCCGTGGCCAACAGAGTCTAGGCACAGGCAGACCATCATGACAACCGCCAGCTTTGCCCTGTAAACAATCCCTATCGTCTTATTCAGTACGAGGAACGCACGAACATGAAAATCCAGATTTCTAGTCAGATTCTGACACAAACGATCGATGACGAGCTGGTGGTGCTGAATATCGAGACAGGACGCTATTTTGGCCTACAGGCCAGCGGCTCCCGTGTCTGGCGACTACTCGAGGAACTCGGTGACACGGAAGCGGTGATCGATGGCCTGCTCAAGACCTACGAGGTCGATGAAGTCACGCTGCGCCGGGACGTCGATGAGCTTCTGACCAATCTGATCGAGGCCCAGCTGGTGACAGCTGTGCCAGAGGCTCACGACTGAGACCATGAGCGGTTTCTTCGGTGAGTTTCGCCATGACGGTGCTTCGATCGATAGAGAGGCCCTCGTGGCCATGGCCCAGGCCGTCCCCTGGTACGGGATAGACGGTGAAGATTTTTGGCATGCGCCCGGCATCGGGCTCGGTGTTTTGCTAACCTGCACCACGCCCGAGTCATGCCATGAGTCGCCGATCGTCAAGGACATCGAGGGCACGCGTCTCCTTGCTGGCAGCGTTCGCATCGACAACCGAGAAGAGCTGATCGGACAACTCGAATTGCCGCCCATCAGTGGGCGGCCCGTCACCGACGCCGAGCTCGTGCTGGCAGCCCATGCCCACTGGGGCGCTGACTTCGCGGTGCGTCTACTTGGGGATTTCGCCTTCGCCCTCTGGAACGATGCGTCGCGACAGCTGCTGCTGGTGCGCGATCAGATCGGGATCGTGCCGCTCTTCTACTACGAGACCGAGACAGGGGTGCTCTTCGCGAACGACCTGCGCGCCCTTGCCGCTCACCCTCGCGGTCCCGGGTCGCTCGATCCGGTGTCCGCGGCCCACCACCTGCGCGACGCCCAGTACCTGCTGGGGGATCGCACCTACCTGGCCGGGGTCCGGCGCCTGCCCGGAGGCCACGTGCTGACGGCCTCCAGCGGCCAGTGCACGCGACGCCGGTACTGGTTCCCGGAACGTGCGCCGCGCGTCCGGTTGCCCGACGCCAATGCCTATGCCCAGCAATTGCGTGTGCTCTTCGAGCGTTCGGTCGCATCTCGGCTGCGCGGTTCGGCCCCGGTCGGCGCCCATGTGAGCGGCGGCCTGGATTCGACCGCGATCGCCCTGGAGGCCCAGCGCCAACTGCGGCAACGCGGAGAGTCACTGGCCGGGGCCTTCACCTGGTTGCCGGATGTTGACAACGCTTCAACCGAGGAGGCCGCCGAATATGTCGCAACCCGCAACGCCGAGCAGGCGCTGGACCTGCCGATTGAACGGGTTGCGCTGACACCGGCAGCGCTGTTGCGCGAATGGGACCGCAACATTGCCCTGGAAGGCTACGCTGACCTCTGGTACGAGCAGCTGGTCCGCGAGCGGGCCAAGGGGCGAGGCATCAAGACCCTGCTCTCCGGCTGGGGTGGCGACGATGTGGTCACCTCGGGCATCAACGGCTACGCCGCCGAACTGTTCTGGACCGGCCGCTGGATTCGCCTTGGAAAACTCGCACGTTGGCGTGACCGGCAGTTGCTGGCCGAGTTGCCGGATCGGTTGCAAAGATCGGTCTGGCATCGTCTGCTCGGGTTTTTCTACGGGCAGGTCGTGCTGCCTTCACTGCCTGCATGGCTTTTTCGTCGATGGACGGGTCGGCGAAGGGTCCCTTTACCCGGTTTCCAACCCGAAGACCCCATACTGGCCCCGCTTGGCGGTCGCCTTCCCCCCGCGTCAAACTTTCAAAAGGCGGTCGGCAAGCGCGTCGAGATGGCGCGCTCGTTGACGGCGGGCCATCTACAGGACCGCATCGAGACCTGGTGGATGCAGGGGGCCCGCGACGGGATCCGCTATGTCTATCCGTTGCTGGACCGGCGTTTGATCGAATTCTGCCTGGGGGCGCCGCCCGCGCTCTTCGTCAGCCCCACCAGGACGCGCTGGCTGTTCCGTGAAGCCATGCACGGCCTGCTGCCGGAAAACATCCGGCTGGCCTCGGTCAAGATCGAGGCCGAACGCGTTCATAGGCTCGTCGACACCATGCAGACGGCACTCGTCGAAAACAATGAGAAAGGCAAAGCCGTGCCCGATGCAGCATCATGCATTGCCCAGATCCGTCGTCGGCAGATCCATCACATCGATCAGCATTTTAAGCCGCGTCAGGTCGCAAGGGGGCCTGACATGGTGTAGTCTAGGAACGCCATTCGGGCGTTGGAATCTCGCCCAGCGATGCCGGATGTCCACCTCTCATTGACCCGAGGAACTTGCTATGAAGACGAACCCCGAGAAAACAGCCCATATCGAGCAGGACAATGCGCGTGAGGCGTGGTCGAAACCCCAACTGTTGGACTATGGCAAGGTTGCCGATCTGACTGAGGGTGGGTACTTAAACTCTGACGCCGAAGACACGCTTTACACGTCCGTTGCTTGATTCCGAGTCTGACGGCGGGCCGGCCATTGCGGTCGCGCCCGCCATAAGTTCCCGATCAGACCAGATTCATCTGTGAGTACCCATTTCACCTACTGCGTTCATGGCGCCCTGATCCGATCCAACCGACCTGTCGCCGACCTCCAACCTCACGCGCTCCCTACTACCGCTCCCATCGATCTCCGACTGCACGTCGAGCCGCTTCAACGGCTTCTCCAGCGGCGGTCACTGGCTGACCGGCCACCACTGCGAGAGGGAACATCTTCGTCTGCGAAAGGCCCGCAGCTCCAGGCCTTGATCGACGGCAGCGTTCTGATCTTTGACGATGCCACCCCGTCCTATCGCCTGGCGGCTCTGCTGTCGGCGAATGGCCAGGATCTGGAGATCGGGTGGTCAGAGACGGAGCACGCCGGACTGGATGGGCTCGACCGCATCATGACGTCCTACGTCCTGGGCAATCTGGTGGCCCTGGCCCTGCGCCTTTCCGGCCGGATTGTCCTGCACGGCAACGCTGTTTGCATCGGCGATCGGTCGATTGCCTGGATTGGTGGCAAGGGCGCAGGCAAGTCGACCCTCTCGGCGGCCTTCACCGACGCGGGTTATGCTACGATCACGGACGATCAGCTGGTGCTACGGAAAGGGCCCCAGGGCGACCACCCCGCCTACGGTGTGCCACGGATCAGACTCTGGCCGAATTCCCTGCAAGGGATGGCGCGAACGACCATGACCGCCTACAGCCAGCCATTCGGTGCATCCGTCAAGGGATGGCTCGAATTCGATGTCCCGGATCGGTTCGATGAGGCCGCCCCACCGCTCGCCGCGCTCTATGTCCTCGAGCCTCGGTCACCGGCTCACCAGGATGCACAACTCGGAAGACCATCCCCCGCTGAGCGCCTGGTTCACCTGCTCCACCATCGATTGGGCCGGATCAGCCTGCCACTGCCGCCCGAACGGCTTGAAGCGGAGCTTCGTGCGCTTGCCCGTCTCGGCACGCGCATCCCCATCCGCACCCTGCGACTGCCCGACGATCTCGATGCCCTGCCCCAGGTGATCCAACGTCTGGTTGCATTGCATGCTGACCCGCACGGATCATGAGCGCACCGCGGGTCTCGGTTCTAACCGCCACCCACAATGGATCTGAGTACCTCGATCGCACGATTCGAAGCGTTCTGCACCAGACCTTCGAAGATTTCGAATACCTGATCGTCGATGATGCCTCTACGGACAATTCACTGACAATCATCCATGAGCACGCCCGCCAGGATCACCGTATCCGGCCAATCGCCCATCCTGTCCAGGCCGGCCCCCCAGGCGCCCTCAATCTCGCGCTGAGCGCGGCGAGGGGCGACTATATCGCCATTCTCGACCATGACGATCTGGCGCTGCCCAAGCGCCTGGAACGGCAGCTTGAATTCATGGATAGGCATCCAGACCACGGGGCCGTCGGATCCGCCGTCCGACAGATCGACGGCTACGGCAACACCCTTCGCCACCAAACCTACCCGCTCCACCCGGCCGCCGCCCACTGGGGGTTGCTCTTTGGCGCCAGCCTCCTGCATTCCGCGTCGATGTACCGTCGCTCCCTTGTCGAGCGACTCGGGGGCTATTCCACCAACCACGCTTATCTTTGCGATTACGAATTACTCATCCGCATCGCTCAACAGGCCCGTATCACCAACCTGCCTGACGTGCTTGCGTGCTATCGCCGGCACGACGACCAGACAAGCGCCCGCCACTCGCAGCGCCAAAACGGACAGATGCTGCTGTTGCAATATGCCCTGCAGGCGGCATGGCTCCATCACCGCCCCAGCCTCGAGGTCTTCAGCGCCATGAGACGCTGGATGTATGGCCACCCGCCGGCCGAGCCGGCGCTCGCCGCCGCGGCAGTCGAATCACTCCGAACCCTTTTTGGGCAGTACCTCCAAGGCTTCACGCCACAGCCGTCCGACCAGGAAGCCGTGGCCCTCGACTGCGCCCGTCGATGGGCAAAGATGGCACACTACAGCTATCGGCTTCACCCGCAGTTCAGCCGGGACTGCTGGCGAGAAGCCCGCCGCCTGGCACCCAATCTCAAGGCCGATCTCGCCTTCCGACGCTCCTTGCGCCGGCGATGATATCACCAATGAGGCCGGCCAGGATCAGATCCGCCGAATACAGAATGAGCAAATAGGCTTGACATTGTCGACGCGCTGCGTCGGCCACCAATTCTATTCAGGTCAGAAGAATGACAAAAAAGACGAGCGTCATGATCGATGTTGTCAGCGCATGTAATCTCACATGCCCGTCCTGTCCCAAGGGCAATTCAAACACGGTCAAGAACGCCCGCGGCATCATGACCCCGGAGCACCTCGCGGAAATTCTTGCAAAGGCGTCGAAAGAGACGATTATTACAAGCGTCTGGCTCTTCAATTGGACGGAGCCGCTCATTCACCCGAGGCTCCCCGAGCTGGTGGAGATCGCCTCTGCATATGCACCCTGCCTGCTCAGCAGCAACCTCAATCTGCCCAAGGTCAATTACGACAGCCTGCTCTCCAAAGAACCCGCCACCTTTTTTGTCTCGGTATCGGGATTCAACCAAGGCACCTACAAAAAATCCCATCGTGGCGGCAATATCGAGATTGTCAAGCAAAACATGTTTCGCCTGTCTCTGGCAAAGGCGAGGGCAGACAGCAAGACACAGCTTGTCGTGCTTTTCCATCGCTACCTCGATAATCTGGAAGATGAACGCCAGATGAAAGAATATGCCCAAAATCTTGGGTTCCGTTTCGAGCCACGCTGGGCACGCCTGTTGCCCATTGAAAAAAATCTTCAGTATCTGGAAGACCCTTCGCAACTCTCCCGGGAAGATCTGGATCTGGTTGCGAGACTCGCGTTGCCCCCATCTCGCGCCGTGCTTGACGCTGTCGACATCGATGATGCCGGATACTGCCCACTAAGGGAAAAAACTCTTGTCGTGAACAGCCAGGGGCAGGTGCAGCTTTGCTGCATTGTCTATGACGAGGGCCGTTTTGGTATTGGCAATTATCTTGATGAGCCGCTTGATGTACTTCTGCAAAGGAAGCGCGCTCATGAAACATGCCAGGCCTGCATCAAATCAGGCATCATGGGTTTGTTTCAGTTCCGCCTTGACCGCAAGTGTGAATTGATTGCCAAGACGAATGTAATCGACCACTACACCCGCTCTGCAAGGGTGAGTTCGGACGAGCTACGAAGCTATTTAACAGCTGAACCCGCAGGATAAAACGACCGAAGAATTGCCGGTCTTTCTTGGAAGCGTCTCGTAGACCGCTGTACGCGACCTGTGGGAAGCACTTCGCCAAGGATTGCGCCGCCAACATCGAGTTACTCAGAGCGCCGCCAAAACACCCCCCAACCATCGATATCTTCAATGGGCTCTTCGATACCCTGAGCCAAGCGATAGTCATCAACGGCCTCTCGGCAGGATCGGATATTGTAATCATCGATGATGACAAACCCGCCTGGAGAAAGCTTCGGATATAGATTGACGAGCGCATCCTTGGTCGACTCATAGAGATCGCCATCCAGCCGCAATACCGCCAACCGTTCGATGGGTGCAGTGGGCAAGGTATCCTTAAACCAGCCCGGAAGAAATTGCACCTGCTCATCAAGCAAACCATAGCGTTGGAAGTTTTGCCTGACCTGATCTTTGGAGACGGCGAGGTGCCCGGCCTCTTTCGACAGCATGGCATCAGATGGGTAAAGATCAAGATCAGGGACCGGCAGACCCTGGAATGAATCAGCAACCCAGACGACCCGATCGACAACGCCATGCGCCTTGAGTATCCCCCGCATCAAGATCGTCACACCGCCGCGCCAGACGCCCGTCTCGATCAAATCCCCGGGTATTTTCTCGGTCAACACGGTCTCAATGCACTGCTGGACGTTGTTGAGGCGTCGCAGGCCCACCATGGTCTGCGCCCGGCCAGGGACATCGCGACCTGTTTCCCGGAAGACCCGAACAAAGGTTTCCGGCGATTTGTCAGACGGCATTCCATAGCCAAAGGGGAAGGCAACGGAAGGTATATCCTCGTACAGGAGTCCGGTCAGGCAGTTCTTGAGCAGGTCGAGATAGAGTGCGGAGGGAGTCATTCGTTGCCCTGGATTTTTTAGCATGGAAAGGATTGGTCAGGATTTATTCTCGATTGAGGTCAGTATACAGTCGCAACAAAAGCGCCCGGCACAGATGCTCATCGTAGTGTTCCAGAATCTCTGTCCGCCCGCGAATCAGCGCCTCCCTCCGGCTGGATTCGGGCTGGTTGACAAACTCGACGATCGCATCCGCAAGTGCCAATTCATTCTCCGGCTCCACCAGATCGCAGCAAGTCTCGACAAAGGTTCCGATATACGCGGGCAGGTTGGCCGACAGGATTGGCCGCTCGCAGGCCGCGGCCTCGATCAGCGTCGACGGAAAGGCGTCCTGCAAGGGAAAGTTGACCACGGCATCGGCCATTGCGTACAGGCCCAGCATCATCTCGTAGCGCAGGCAGGGCAATGTCCGAATAGCGTCCCTGAGGCCGAGCGATTCGGCAAGTTCCATCACCGAATTGAAGACCCGGGGCGCCTCCCCCGTTTGCGTGTTGCGTCCCATTTTTGAGAAGGCCAGTAGCGTCGGTCTGCGCAAGCGCGGTCGCGCACGGGCGAAGGCACGGAGGATCTTGTCGTGATTGTAGATCTGTCCCCAGCCGCGTGGTGACAGCATGACGAATGCGTCCTCGGGAATCTGCAGTGCCTTGCGCCAGGCCGCGCGCTCCGACCGGTTGTCGGGGCAGAAACGGCGCGTGTCGACACCCATCGGGATCATTTCGATGCGCTTGCCCGCCCCATAACGGGCAGCAGCGGCCTGGGCAAGCGCCGGGGATTCCAGAATCAGTGTTCGCGCGAAATCGACAAGGGGATCGACGGCCTTGTTTTCGGTGCTCTCCGGCGCTGCCGCATTCCGAGTCATCTTTGGTTTGAGAAGATGATTCAGCGCGCCCCACACCGACAGGACATGTGGTCGAATGCCAGCCGCGACGCAGCAGGTCGCTTCGAAGCCAAGAAAATGGAGATGGATAAGGCTCGGCCTTATCCGCTCGACCGCCCGCGTCACCTCCGCGGCCCCCGCGCCCACGGCCTCCGCACCGTACCCTTCACCCAATGCTGGGGTCGACAAGGGCAAGAACCCATAGTTCGCGGGCGGAGATCGCTGGTACGGGTCCGTACCGCTCATCAGCCAGACCCGGCAACCGGACGCCAGCATCCAGGCCAAGGGCCGTTGAACGGCGGTCAGGGAACCGTCACCGAGCATCAGGATACGTATCATTGATTCAGGGGGCCTCCTATCGCCATACTGATGCCAACGCTGAAGGTGCATCTATTTCACAATACTCGACAGGCGACTGATCCAGCAGCAACCAGGCAAATAAGATAATCATGAGCGGCATCTTCGGGTTTTTCGACGCTTCCGGTCATCCGCTGCTCCAGCAGCGTCTGAACGCAATGGGAGGCGCCATGACCCATTGGGGGCCGGATGGCGGCGACCGGTGGCACGATACCCACTGCGGTCTCGGGCAGTCGCTGCTCTACAATACCCCGGAGGCCGTGCACGAACGCCTTCCGCGTTGGGTACCGGATGCACGGCTGGCCATCACCGCCGAGGCCCGGCTGGATAACCGGGGGTCTTTGTGCGATGCCTTCTCGATTCCGTCGGTGGACCGCCCCGAGACACCCGACGGGGAGCTGATTCTGCGCGCCTATCTCGCCTGGGGCGAGGCCTGCCCGGATCATCTGCTGGGGGATTGGTCCTTCGCCATCTGGCATCCGGATGAGCGCAAATTGTTCCTGGCGCGCGACCACCAGGGCAACACCAGTCTGTATCACTGGAGACAGGGGGAGCAGTTCGCCTTCGCCTCCGACCCGCAGGCGCTTCATGCCGTCGGTGTCCCGAAAAGGCTGAATGAACCCTTTCTGGCCCAGTTGCTCATTTCCTGGCCGGTCGCCAACGGCTCGCAGACGATCCATCTGGACGTGCAGCGTCTGCCGCCGGCGCACGCGATGACCATCACGCCCAACCATACCCGTGTCTGGCGCTACTGGCGACTTGAAGACACGCCCGAGCTGCGGCTGTCGACCCCCGGGGACTATGCCGAGGGCTTCCTAGAGGTCTATGACGAGGCGGTTCGCTGCCGGCTGCGCAGTTATCGCCCGGTGGGCACGACCCTGAGTGGTGGCCTGGATTCCGGATCCGTCACCGCCCTGGCTGCGCAAGCGCTGGCGCGCACGGGACAACGGCTGACCGCATTTACCGCCGTGCCCCGCTACGATAGCTCGCAAGGCGTCGGTCCACGCCGTTTCGGCGACGAGACAGGCTATGCGGCGGCCACCGCCGCTGCCTGGAGCAACGTCGATCACATCTTGCTCGACAGCGCAGGGTACTCGCCCATGCAAGGCATCGTGCGCGCCCTGGCCATACTGCAAGAGCCCAGCCATGCCGCCAGCAATTATTTCTGGATCCAGGACCTGCTCAACCAAGCCAAGGTTAAAGGGCTGGGCACCCTGCTGACCGGCCAGGGAGGGAATGCGACCGTGAGCTGGACCGGCGCGCCGGAGCTGCGGTCTCCTCTCGCCATGTTCCGACACGCCGGCTGGAAGCATGGCATCCGCCGAATCGCGCCGCTCTGGATGCTGCGTGCGGCAATGCGACTGCGTGCCACTCGGCAGGCCTGGACCGGAAGCGCGATTCAGCTCGACTTCGCGCGGCGCTTGGGGCTGAACCAGCGTCGTATCGAGGCGACAGGGGTCGACCTCTATTCGCGCGATGCCTGGCGCACGCCGCGCGACAAACGCTATGCCATCATCCAGCCCGGCGCTGACCGAGGCGGTGATCTCTGGGCGCGGCAGGGTGCCGCGGCGGGTCTGGAGGTGCGCGATCCGACGCTGGATAAACGCGTGATGACCTACACCCTCTCCGTCCCCGATCGTCTGTTCGATGCTCCGGACGGCACCGATCGCTGGCTGATTCGTCAGGCCATGGAGGGTCTGCTGCCCGACGAGGTGCGGCTCAACCGCCGGCGTGGTCGTCAGTCCGCCGACCTGGCCGGACGCCTGCTGGCAAGCGCGTCAGAGGTGGATGCGGCGCTGGCTGCCGTGGACGCGCTGCCGGCCAATCGGTATGTCGATCCGGTCAAGATGCGCCAAGCCTGGGCCGATGTGCAGCGGGAGACCACGGCGCTGACCACGCACCGTGCCGGAACCATCCTGCTGCGTGGGCTGATGGCCGGGTTGTTTCTCAACCAGAGGGGATCCGACTCTGTTAAAACTGATTGAGCATCGCTTCTATCGAGGCCCCAATCTCTGGTCGCCGCATTCTGGCCTGCTGGTAACGATAGAGGATCCACAGGGATCCCTCGGCTCTCCGGCCTGGCCGGTCGGTGCGCCCGATGCGTTGCGCGTGCTGGAAGGACTGCGCCAGATATTGCCTTTGCACGCTGGCGAGCCGGAGCTGAGCGCGCCCGATGCCTTTCGTGCCGGGCCGTACCCCCTCGTCACGCTGTTGCTGAGCCTCGTCGAGCTGCTGGTTCGGGATTATTCAGTGCAGCCGCAAACCGGTGAACGCCTGCATGCAGATCGGCTCCGAACCGACGCCTTCTTGCCCTGTGATGACACGCAAATTGGTCTTTCCGCATTGACACTGGGCCTCGATAGCCTTGACCAGGCACTGTCGCCCGATGCAACCGTCACGATGGCCTCCAAGGCGCTGCTGGTCGCACGGTTCTGGCGGTTTCGACATGCCGCTCGCAATCAAGGCATGTCACTGAATGCCCTAGAAATGTTGCGAGCCGCTGCCCGGCGCGACATCCCTTTTCATCGACTCGGCGCATCCAATCGGCGCTTCCGGCTCGGACAAGGCACCTTCGGCCGAACCATTGCTGCAACCCTGACGGATGCCTGCAGCCAGATCAGTCACCAACTCGTCGATGACAAGCTGGAGACGAACCGGCTGCTGGCTGCCCAGGGCATACCTACGCCAGGTACCCTGGGCGCGACATCCGCCGAGCAGGCCGTCGAGCGGGCGCGACAGCTTGGCTATCCGGTCGTCGTCAAGCCCCGTGGCCTTGGCCGGGGTATGGGCATCCGTATGGGATTGCTTGACGACCAGGCGGTCGCCGATGCCTTTGCCGCCGCGGCGGAATTCGGCACCGGCGTTGTCCTGGAGCGGCAGATCCCGGGCCATGACCATCGTCTGCTCGTGGTCGGCGGGAGACTGGTTGCCGCGGCGACGCGGCTGCCGGGCGCGGTCACCGGAGACGGATGCCAGAGCGTGCGCCAGCTTGTCGATCGGCTCAACCTGGAACCCAATCGAAGCCTGCCGCATGATCGCTGGCTGGACCGGATCGTCATCGATCAGGAAGCGATCGACTGTCTCGCTGCGGCCAGTTTGACCCTGGACTCGGTGCCGGAAAAAGGCCGGCGCGTTGAACTGCGCAGGACCGCGAACCTGTCGCGGGGCGGCATCGCCATCGATGTCACCGACAGTATCCATCCGGACAACCGCCGCTTGGCGGAGCGCGTTGCGCGGTTGATGCGACTCGACGTCGCCGGCATCGACCTCATCACGCCGGACATCCATCGCTCATGGCGGGAGGAGCCCGGTGCAATCATCGAGGTCAATCGCTCACCGGGTCTGGGAGTGCATCTCGGGGCGGATCGTCCGAGAGATGTCGCGGGCCCCATCATCGAGTCGCTGTTTGCGGCCGGAGAGACGGGCCGCATTCCAACCCTGGGCATCACCGGCAGCGTCGGCAAGACCACCACCTGCCGCATGGTTGCCGCCATCCTGGCTGAAGCCGGCAAGACCGTGGCGCTGTCGACCACGCAGGGAGCCTGGATAGGGCAAGACACTGTACATATCGGCGACGTTGCCTGCGGCACCATGGCGCGCACCTTGCTGCTCGACCCTGCTGCCGAAGTCGGGGTGTTTGAGCTCGCCCGGGGCGGCTTACTCAAGTATGGCATGGACCTCGACGCCGTCGATGTCGGCATGGTGCTCAACCTGCTCGACAATCATATTGGACAGGACGGCATCATCAACCGGGAAACGCTGGCGGAGATCAAGGCGTTGGTGGTTCGCCATGCGCGTCATCTGGCGATTCTCAATGCGGATGACCCGCTGTGCCTGGGCATGCGCCGCGGCATCAGCGCAGATCGCATCTGTCTGGTCAGCGAACGCGCCGATCATCCCGCCATCCTGGACCATCTGGCGACGGGCGGCCTCGCGGCTTACCTGCAGCAGCGGGATTCAGGGCCCGAACTGACATTCTGTCGGGGCGAGCGGATGATCGGCAGCCTGCTGGCCTCGGCCATTCCGGATACCTGGGATGGCCGATTTCGCCCGGCGATTGTCAACGCACTCTTCGCCGCCGCCGCGGCCCATGGCATGGGCATGCCATTCGCCACCATCGCATCCGCGCTTGGAAACTTCCGGTCCACCCCGGAAACGAACCCCGACCGCATGAACGTCATCGAGGGCCTGCCCTACCAGCTGATTGTTACCAAGGCGGGGAATCCGGAGGCCCTTGCCGAAATCAGTGCCTTCGTCGACACCCTTCCGATCCAGGGGCGGCGCCATTTGATGCTGGCAATCGGGGGCCACCGTTCCAATCAACACATCCTGGACTCCGCGCGCGTGGTCGCCGGGCATTTCTCGACCTTCATCACCTCCGACCTGGAGACCGTGCGTGATCGCCCCGCCGGTGAAGTGGCCAGACTGATTGCCCGGGGGCTCGCAGATGCGGGGATCGATGGAGACGCCATCACCATCGCGGCGTCGCATGATGAGGCTGTGGAACTGGCCTTCCGCCGGCCCCTGACTGGAGATCTGCTGGTGGTGATCACCTACGGCTCGCTGAGGCCGCTCCAGATGGTCCGCGAGTTGCTCAAGGGCGCCTGATGCAGTTCCGATGATGTGGCTATCTTGGGATGTGTCATTCCCCGGCATGACTGCGCGGGCTAAGCTGGCCGATGCGGGTCGTCAGCCACAGCGCGTCGTCGGGTGAGGGATAGCCGAGCCTGAATTGGCGGCGCTGCAAGGTCCGCAAGGTCAGCCCGCGCAGATCACCGCTGTCGGTGTCCAGATCGACGAAGTACGCAGCCGTCAGGTCATGCCTCCAGCGACGATGGTTGACGATCCCCTCGTAATCATTGATGAGATCACCGCAGCCGTACAAGACCAGTTTTCCACGATGGACCTCCATGCCGATCGGATGATGCGACGAATGTCCGTGTATCAGATCAACGCTGGCGCTGTCGATGAGGGTGCGAGCCAGTCTGCGATGCTCCTCCGGGATCTTCCGCACCCAGTTGGCACCCCAATGCAGCGAGGCGATGGTGATGTCTCCGGGCTGCTGGAACGCCCGAACCTGCTCGATCATTCGATCGACCGCGTCTGCGTTGTAATCCGGCAGGTAATTCACCCCGGGGCGATCGGTCGCGGCCTGCCAATCCGGAAACACGCCGCCATCACGCGCACCCCAGGCGTGGATGACCAAACGGGGGCCGCTGGGCAAGTTTCGGACAAAGGGCTGAACGACCTCGTCAATATCCAAGCCTGCCCCGGCCTGACCGATCCCCGCATGCCTGAGCAAGTCGAGGGTCTCGATCAGTCCGGCTCGACCGAAGTCCAGCACATGATTGTTGGCGAGCGTGCAACAATCAGGGCCGATCGCGGACAGGCAGGGCATGTTCGCGGGATGCATGCGAAAGACACAGGGCTTGACCGCCCAGTCGTCACTGGTTGTGATGGCCGTTTCCAGGTTCAGCAGCCGAAGGTCCGTATCGGCCGCATCCAGCAGTTCCGGCAACGGACCCCATATCGAGGCGTATGCCACCGGCCTGGACAGCGCGCCATGGATCGCCTCGCTGAGGTGTTGGTACAACCAGGCGGGCTTGTAGTCATCCTTATCCAGGATATCCGGGTGATGCCGGATAAAGAGTTGATCGATCGCACGCCCGAGCATTACATCCCCGGCGAGAAACAGGCGGACACTCTCGGCCGGCTTGGACAAGATCACGGAAAGACCTCCTCCCAGCGGACTAGGACGCAAACGACAACGAAAATCGCCTGACTGCTTCCAGCCAAGCTGGTTGGTCGGCTGGTTGCGCATCCGTTAATACGGACTATACTCCGTAGCAGGTTTGAACCACGAGCGGTACGGCCGCACAGCATAGATTCGGAGGCGAGACGCATGAACCGCGACCACGAGATCATCCAAGCCGATGTAGAAGGACTCACAGACGACCGCGTGCCCTGGCATGCACCGGAGCTCGAAACGTTGCATGTCAGTCTGGACACACAGTTCGAAACTGGCTCTGGTGCCGATCTAGGACAGTTCTCAAGCCCCGACTGAGGTTTTCGGGTCAGATATCGAGTGTCGGACAGGCCAGCGTCGCGGAGTGCGCTGGTCGTGTGACGTTAACAAATATAGCGAAGCCCAGCCGCAAGCCGCGATTCAAATCCGTGCAAGAATCATCGGGCCGTGAGTCCGACAGAACACAGACCCTGTTGACTACAAAGATATCCGACCGTACCGCAACCCACTTGGCGTTCGGCCTGCGCTGGCATCTGCCATTCCCGTTCCCAGCCTTCCCCGCCGCACCGGCGGGGCAGGCCGCGGACGTCCTGGTCGAAGAGGGCGACTTGCCGTCGGCCGCCGGCGAGGTCCGTGCGTGCGGCCCCTTGCGCGAAGCGGGACCCGCGGTGGCGCGCATCGGCCTGCCCGGCGTGGCCCGACTCCTTATTACCGACGGCAACCGTATCCGGGTAAAACGCCATGACGGTTGCTCGGACGACGCCCTGAATCTGTTGCTGATGGGAACCGGCGCCGCGCTGTTGCTGCACCAGCGCGGCTACCTGCCGTTGCATGGCAGCGGTATCCTGACGGCCCGAGGCGCCGTGCTCTTCGTTGGCCATTCCGGCGCCGGCAAGTCCACCACGCTGGCCGCGTTGATGCAGCGCGGTTATCCCATGATCTGCGATGACCTGGCCGCCATTCGTCTCAACGACGCAGGCATGCCTCAAGTCTGGCCTGGCGTAGGCGTGTACAAGCTCTGGGCGGACAGTGCTGAGGCGCTTGGCCTGGGTACTGCGGACCTGCCCCGGGTTCGCGCCGAGCTGGAAAAGTTCATGGTGCCGACCGGTGCGAATCTCGTCACCCAGGCCGCGCCGGTGCGTGCCATCTATCAGCTCGCCACGCACAACCGGCCGGAGCTCAGCATGAAGCCGCGCCGCGATAGCGCCAAGTTCAACGCGCTGCTGGACCACACCTGGCAAAAACTGACCATCAAACGCATGGGGCTACACACCGAGCATTTCAGCCGCGCCGTGGCCGTGGCCAATGCGGTGCGTGTGGTGTCGATCCGCCGCCCCGATGGCGGCGGCCTGCATCCAGGGGATCTGGCCGACCGGCTCGAAGCCGACTTTCTGTCCTGATCCCGATGCCCAACCAACTGGTTTGGCTGGCATCCTATCCGAAGTCCGGTAACACCTGGGTACGCGCCTTTCTGACCGCCTACCAGAACGGGCCTGGCTCGGCCCTGGACATCAATCGGCTCGACGTCGGCCTGCATGCCGCCAGCCGACGCTTGTTCGATCGCGTGATCGGTTTCCCGGCATCGGATCTGATCCCCGCCGAGATCGATCGCCTGCGCCCCGAGGTCTACCGCTCGTTGAACCGGGAGGCCACACGGCCAGTCTTCATGAAGGTCCATGATGCGTGGCGCCACGCCGATTCGGGAGAGCCGGTCTTTCCGCCGGATGCGACGCGGCTGGCGGTCTACATCGTGCGCAATCCGTTGGCCGTGGCGCCCTCCTTGGCCAGTCATCTTGGCTGCTCCATCGACCAGGCCATCGAGCACATGGCCTCGGACGCCTATCGCCTGGCCGGAACCGATCGAAAACTGCATCGGCAACTGCCGCAGCCGGTCGGCGCTTGGAGCGCCCACGTCGATTCCTGGCTGGGGCAAACGGCGTTTCCCGTGCTTCTGCTGCGTTATGAGGATCTGTGCGCTGAGCCGCGTCGCGAGTTTTTCAGGCTGATCGATGCGCTGAACCTGTCGTTGGACGAACGGGCTCTGGACTGGGCCCTCGAGCAGACCCGGTTCGATCGCCTGCAGGCATCCGAGGCCAGCACGGGTTTCAGTGAACGGCTCATCAATGCGCCGCGCTTCTTTCGTCAGGGCAGGTCCGATGCCTGGCGTGAGGAGTTGTCGCCCGAGCAGGTCGCCCGAATCCTGCGCCGGCACCAGGCCTGCATGCGACGCTTCGGCTACGAAAAAAACGCGCTCGTCGACTAAGCGAGTTGGCGCGATTCACGGGCAGTTTCCATCGCTTTTACCCAGAAGAGAGAAAACCATGGATAAGACCCCAGCCATCACTCTAGAAACCAGAGTGGCACGCTCTGATCGAATCATGAGCAGTCCCGTGGACAATGCGCTGGTCATGATGGATCTGGAAGGCGGCAAGTATTTCAGCCTCGATCCCATTGGTGCCGAGATCTGGGCACGGTTAGCCGAACCGATGCGTATCGGCGACCTCTGCGAGCAGTTGACCAGCAAATATGCGGTCGCGCCGGATATCTGCCGGCATGACGTGTTGAAACTGCTGAACAAGATGGCTGCTGAGGGTCTGGTCTCCACCTCGACCTGAGGCGGCTGAGCGACCACGCGGACGATGTGCCCTAATAAGCCACATGCAGAGATTTTATGGCGCGCTCGGATCTCAGTCGCCTGGGGGACGTTGTTTGTCGTGGTTGCTACTCCATAACCAGAAACAAGGGGCCAACGCCATCGCCAACCGACTCCAGCGTAATCGCAGTTGGCTCCCCATCCAAAGTGAGCTGGAATCGTGCTGATGACGCATCTGCCGTCGGCACAGGCTGCAACTGGCTGCGGGTCGCCCCAAGCAGGAGCAGACCGTCTCCCGGTTTGATCCATTCGAACGACTCTGGATGCAATTCGTGGTAGAGCAGAACCGGATTTGGCAGCCGATAGCGCAGATACAGCCGAAGCGCCTCTGACGGCGACACGAGATGGATCGTTGCTTCAGGCGGCAGCCCTGCTCTGGCCTGCTGCAGGGCCCTGATCTGGAGCGATTGAGCACCGAGATCCACGACCCTGTCCGCCGACGGCGTTCCGGCATAGAGGCGCTGAGTGTCAAGCAGTCGCTGCCATAGCTCGAATTGCCAATGCGCATCCGCAAGCAACCACGCGACACCCAGAACCGTGAACCAGCCAGCCCTTGGCAGCGCCCTGGCAAGGGGAATCCGGTGGTACAGACGCCAGGCGAGCAGGAACAGCAACGACAGCCCCACCCACGCAGCGAGCACCGCATTCGGGCTGATCGGCGCATTGGGGCGATAGCCGGCGGTGAGATTGATGCTCGACTGGATCCAACCCTGGTGCCATGTCCAATCCGCGAATAGCCGGCGGTAGAAATTCACGAAAGTCGCTTCGCCCGCGCTCAGGGTGACGCCACCGAATGTAGTGCCCTTGAGCGCTGAACCGCTGAAACCGAGACCGATCGCACCGATCCGCGCGGGCCAGTCGGACAACTGCGCCAACTCAACGGGCGCAGCCGGGTCTTGTAGCGCCTGCTTTCCGGTCAGCGTGCGCGAGCCCGCTGGAGCCCAGTACAGCATGACGTCGGGCGTAGCACTTGCCCCCCCGAGCTCGATTTCGAGCTGCCGCAGGCGATCGGCATTGGTGGTGCTGCGGAAAACCGCCAGAAGCACGACCCGCCCGCGACCCGACGGGGCCTGAATTTGCCACTCGTCGCCTAGCCGCGTCGCATGCCCCTCGACGAGCCGAAAGGCCTCAGCGGGTATGACCGCACGCTCTTCGCTGTGGCTGGCAACAATCGGCAACAGCACCACGATGTTGATGGTTGCCAGCAATGCACACGAGGCGAGCTGGAGCAGGAACTGGCGGCCGGCCCCTGTCGGGGGAAGATCGGAGCTTTTTGTCATCATGACAGGTAGTGTACCCTCTTGGAAAAGCGTATGTGTCCGGCGTTCGAGATATCGGGGCGCGTGGCCTGCGCCCCGCCGCAGGGAGCGGCGCAACTCGTGCTCGTGCTATCCGAGGCAGCGCGGCATAGCAATCGGAAAACACCGCAAGGCAAACAGGGAGCCACATCATGTTGGTAGCGCTGAAGATGTTTCTCGCCCTTGGAGTGCCCTGGCTAGCCGGGATCACCATGATATCGGCGCTGTGGTCCAAAGCCTCGGTTGGTCGTGTTGCAGCCGTCCTTGGCTATGGCTATTTCCTGGGAATCGTTCTCGCGGTCCTGTTGCTGCTGGCGCTGGACCATCTCCTTGGTGGCTGGCATTACCTGCTGGTCCAGTGCCTCCTGGCGTCCATCGCGCTCGGGGCGGGCATCCGGTTCCGTCACTGGCTGCCGTTGCCACCCTCGCCAGAACAACTTTTGTCGGCAACCGGACGCATCTGGGCACAATCGTCGATCCCGGTTCGGGTCATCGCCGGGGGCGTCATTGTGCTCGTTGTCGGGCGATTCGCGGTCTACCTGCTGCAGGTTCTGTGGATGCCCGTGTTCGCCTGGGATGCCTGGGCCACCTGGAGCCATATCGCCAAGACGCTCTTCGAAGCCGATGGTCTATCCTTCGTCACCTCGGACGAACGATTCCTGACCTCTTCACTGATTCCGCTTGCTCAGGTATGGCAGGCACTGGCGCTTGGGCGCTGGGATGAGTCGCTGGTAAATCTTCCATGGTGGGTCGCCGGGCTCGCGCTACCCCTCGCGCTATACGGCCAGCTGAGAGGCGCTGGCGTCGACCGGCTCCCGTCCCTAATTTTCGTGTACGTGCTTGTTGCGCTGCCGATGTACGGCGTCCATGTCATGCTGGGCGGGTATTTCGAGCTTTGGCTGTCGGCGTTCATCGCGCTCGCGGTCATGGCCGGGTACCACATCGCGGCCGGACTGAACCGCCGTCAATGGCTCTTGTTTCTCATCTGCGTTGCGATCATCCCCTTCCTGGATCGGCACACCATCATCCATGCGGCGATTCTGCTTGGCGCCTTCATGACCGGAGCAATTTCAGGACGGTGGCTGGCGGCCCTCGCCGCCGGTGGCGCTATCCTGCTGCTCGCGTGGATCTACACCCTAGGCATCGATCTCCCTCTACCCAAGGAAGGGCGAATCATCGTAAACAGCGAGACCTTCTATTTCTCCCGGGTCGGCTCCTTTTCGCAAGCACCGGCATGGGGTGCGCTTTGGCAACGACTCATGGCGGACGGCACCTGGCTGCTACTCTGGTTCATCGCGCCATGGGTGATCATCCTCGGCGTGCTGCGCTTTCCCGAGCCCGGCCACAGATTGGTTGGAATCTCCGTCATCACCATTCTGGCGCTGGTGTTGGCAGTGAACCTGTTCACGAAGGAACAGATCAACCTGGTGAACGGAACAGGGATCAATCGGCACCTGCTCGCCATTGTTCCCGCTCTTCTGTTCTGGGTGGCATTGGTCTTGGGCTTAAGAGCGACCGGGGCGACATGTCCGGACGACGGACAGACGCGTGGGCTGTCGTGGCCGCGAGTCAGCCGAAGCATTAAGTGGCGCGCGGGAAAATCTGAATAGGCCAGCAGTTCCCGATGGCGCAGGTTACCAGACACCAGAGCCGCTCATCCTCGCATGTCTGATACCATTCCCGTTCAAGGCCCATCGCGCCATGACGACGGCAAAGTCGAATCCGCGGTTGCAGTTGGCTCGGGATCTTGTCTGCCCGACCGACCAGGGCGTCTTTCTGACCGGCAAGGCGGGCGCTGGAAGGACGACCTTTCTGCACGCGCTGCAACAGGCAGCGCCCAAGCGCATGATCGTCACCGCCACCACCGGCGTGGCGGCGATCAATGCCGGTGGTGTGACGCTGCATTCCTTCTTGCGAGTCCCGTTCGGCCCCTTCATTCCCGGCGGCGAGGACGAGCGTCAGGCCGCGTATCGCCGCTATAGCCGGCAGAAGCGCGACATCTCCACTCTGCGCGGGATTGAGTCATGGAACTGCTTGTGCTGCTGCTGTTGATCCTGCTGAACGGCGTCTTCGCCATGTCCGAGATCGCCGTGGTCTCCGCCCGCCGCCCGCGACTGCTGGGGATGGCGGACCAGGACAAGGCCGGGGCACGGGCGGCCGTCGAACTGCAGGAGCAGCCGGGCGGATTCCTGTCGACCATCCAGGTCGGCATCACCTCCATCGCCATCTTGAGCGGCGCCATCGGCGAGGCGGCCCTCGCCGAGCCGCTCAGGGTCTGGCTGTCGGCGGTGCCCGTGCTGGCGCCCTGGGCGGATGTGCTGGCGCTGGCGCTGGTGGTCGGCGGCATCGCCTACCTGTCGGTGGTGATCGGCGAGCTGGTGCCGAAGCAGCTGGCGCTGCTGGCGCCGGAGGCGATTGCCGCGGGCGTCGCCCGGCCGCTGCGCTGGCTGTCGCGTGCGGCGCTGCCGCTGGTCTGGCTGCTGTCGGCCTCCAGCGCGCTGATCCTGCGCGGCCTGGGCGCGAAGCGCGCGGCCGGGCCGCCAGTGACGGACGAGGAGATCAAGGTGCTCATGACCCAGGGCGCCGAAGCGGGCGTCTTCCACGCCAGCGAGGGGCCCATCGTCGCCAATATCCTGCGGCTGGACGAGCAGTCGATCCGCGCCATCATGACGCCGCGCAACGCCATCGACCACCTCGATCTGGCCGATCCGCCCGAGGTACTGCATCGGGAGCTGGCTGCGTCGTCCCATGGGCTGCTTCCCGTCTGTCGTGGCGGCCTGGACGGGCCGGTGCTCGGCCTGCTCAAGGTCGCGGACCTGCTGCCGACCTGTCTCGACGGGCGCCCCCCGGATCAGGCGCGCATCCAGTCGCTGCTGTATCCCGCCCGATTCGTGCCTGAGGGGCTGAGCAGCACGCAGCTGCTGGAGCAGTTTCGCGACAGCCGCGTCAACCTGCTGCTGGTGGTGGACGAATACGGCAGCCTGGAGGGACTGGTCACGCTCGCCGACCTGCTCGGCTCCATCGTCGGCGGGCCGGTGGGCGAGGACGCCACCGAGGATCCGCAGATCGTGCGCCGCGCAGATGGCTCCTGGCTGATCGATGGCGGACTGTCGCTGGAGCGGCTGCACACCGCGCTGGGCCTGCCTGAACCACTGCCGGACGAGCAGACGCGACTGTTCCACACCGTCAGCGGCTTCGTCATGCACATGCTCGGCCAGATCCCGCGCCCGGCGGACGGCTTCGAAGCGGCGGGCTTGCGCTTCGAGGTCATGGACATGGACCGGCAACGCGTGGACAAGGTGCTGGTGACGATCGATCCAAGGGCGGACAGCGGCAGCATGGATCCTTCCCCAGACGGCCGGGGGGCCGGCCGGGGACATGTCGAATAAACGGGCTTTTCCGTTTCTTGTCAGCCCCTACTCGCTGACCCAGCGCCTGGTTCTTGCGGGCCTCACGGCCTGCTGGTTCGGCGCCCTGGTGTCGTTCTACGCCTGGTGGTTCGACCCCGCCCACGTCGTGACCGAGGGCGGATTCTGGGCCATTACGCTGGTCTTTTTCTGGGACACGCTCACATCCGCCTATTTTCTCTTTTTCATCTCGAGGGCGCGCATTCCGGACACGCGGCAAGCACCGGCGGATGGCTGGCGCGTCGCGATGGTCGTGACCAAGGCCCCGGGCGAGCCTTTCGCCATGGTGCAGGAGACGTTGCGCGGGATGCTGGCGCAGGACTACCGGCATGACACCTGGCTCGCCGACGAACGCCCGGACGCAGTCACAATCCGCTGGTGCGCCTTCAATGGCGTGAAGATCAGCAGCCGCGACGCGGTGGCCGAATATCACCGGCCCGACTGGCCCCGAAGAACGGGCTGCAAGGAGGGAAATCTGGCCTACTTCTATGACCACTTCGGCTACGATACGTATGACTTTGTCGTGCAACTGGATGCGGATCACGTGCCGCAACCGGGGTACCTCGAGGCGATGCTGCGGCCCTTCCTGGACGCCCGTGTCGGGTATGTCTCCGCCCCGAGCATTTGCGACCGGAATGCCGGGCACAGCTGGCCGGCACGTGCCCGGCTATATGCCGAGGCGCACCTGCACGGGCTGCAGCAGGCGGGCCATGCGAACGGCTTCGTCCCCCTCTGCTTCGGATCCCATTACGCCATACGGACGGCGGCGTTGAAGGCAGTCGGCGGTCTTGGGCCAGAACTGGCCGAAGATCATTCCACCACGCTGATGCTCAACGCCGCCGGCTGGCGAGGCGTGCACGCCTTCTCGGCGACCGCGCATGGCCATGGCCCGCGCTGCTTCAGGGATTTTGCCGTGCAGGAGTTTCAATGGGCCAGGAGCCTGATGAACATCCTGCTGGGCCATCTGCCGCGCCACTGGCGCGGCCTGTCCCCGAGCCACCGTCTGCAGTTTGCCTACACGGAGCTCTGGTACCTGTTGTCGTCCGTGTCGATGCTGGTGGTTCTGCTGCTGCCCGCCATCGCGCTGTTCTCGTCGACGCCGCTGGTCACGGTGAGCTTTGCGCAATTCCTGTGGCGCCTCGGGCTGATCATCCTGCCGCTGCTGCTGCTCTATCGCTATCTGTGCCGACAGGGTTTTGCGAGACCCCCGTCGGCACGTTGCCTGGGCTGGGAGGCGCTGCTCTATCTCATCCTGCGCTGGCCCTGGTCGCTGCTCGGCTCTGTGGCGGGGATCGGGGATCGGCTGTTTCGCCGCCGATGGGTCTTCGAGGTCACGCCAAAGCCGGGAACGCCCAGCGCGGCGGGGTCGCCGGCGAGATTGGCCATGCCCTACCTCGCATGCTCGCTGTTTGCCATCTTGCCGGTATTCCTGCTGCACCCCGCCGACGACATGGTCGGTTACGTCTTTTTCAGCGCGCTCAATGCGATCATCTACGCGCTGACATTCTCGGTGGTCGCCTTTCTGCCGCCGGCGGCCCGGGCGCCGGCGGCGTCCATCAACGATGCGGCCTCGTGCCCGACCGATGAGTAACCCGCTGGTCAGAATCACGCTCAAGGCGCTTGCCGGCCTGGCGCTGGTGCTGCCTGTCATGGTCGTCGTTGCCTACGGCACGCCCGGGGTCCAGTCACTGCTCTGGAGGGCGCAAGCAGTCCTTGCGCCAACGGTGTCGCGTCTCAAGCATCCATCGACCAATTACGGCGTCTACGACCCGCTGACCGGGCCGGACGGGGAGCAGGCGTTCGGCGACGCGCAAGGTGTTGCCATCGAGCACGTCTTTCTGTCGTGGCTGGATCCGGAGCGCACCTCCCATGGTGCATCGCTCGATGCCATGCACCAGTACGCACGCGACCGCGGACGCTGGCTGATGGTGACCATCGAACCCAGCTCGGATGGCCGACAGGTGGCAGAGGGCGGGTTTCTCCAACAGGTGCTGGCCGGCGCCTATGACGAAAACATCGACACCACCTGCCGGATGCTCGGACGGCTGGAATCCCCGCTGCTGGTTCGCTGGGGTCACGAGATGGAGTCGCGGCAGGCGCGCTATCCCTGGTCAGGCCAGCCGGCGGACGACTATATCGCCGCTTATCGCGGCTTTGTCGACGCCTGTCGCCGGCAAATCGCCGAGGGTTACTATATCTGGTCGCCCATGGGCAACAGCGGGCTGGCGGACTACTGGCCGGGGACGCGTTACGCCGATTATGTGGCGGTGACGATCTTCGGCGACGCTCGCCTCGACATGCAGGTGGAACGGCGACGGCGCTCCTTCGTCAAGCTGTTCCAGCCGCTCTACCAATGGATCAGCATCTTCGACCGGCCCATCATGATCGCCGAGTTGGGCGTGCAGGGCAGCCCGGCCTATCAGCAACTGTGGATGCGCGACCTGTTTCAAAATCTCGACCAGTTTCCACTGCTGAAGACGATTGTTTATTTCAACGCGACAGACGTCGTCAAATGGCCTGACGAGACAGTCATTCGCGACTGGAGAATCCCGGGCGATATCTTCGAATGATCTTGCGGCGTTGCTGATGACCGCTTGCGGGCGCATCGAGCCGCCCGCGGACACCCTGGTGGTCGCCCAGGTCTCGGAGCCGCCTTCGCTGAACCCGCAGGCCGCGCAGTGCGCAGCCGAATCGAGCATGCAGGGCATTGGCCAATTGCACGGGTTTCCGCTCCTTGGTACCGAGGCCGGATCAGCGCCAGATCCCTCACGGATAAGGGATCTGGTGATCGGCAAATACATTGCGCGCGACCTGGTGGGAGGCTCCGAAATCCATATCCTCCGAATCTGGCATCACAAGGAAAGCCGGCCCAGACTCTGAGATTTGCCCGGCTCATCACCCGGCAAATATGCCGTTATCCACCTTGTTCCCCGGCGCCGCCATGCACCGGGCGATGAGGCCTGCCCGTCAGGCGAAGCCGTCGGGGGTTCGCAGGTGCCAGTCGGTCTCGCGCTGCAGGGCGTGGGCGACGTTGAGCAGGCGACCCTCGTCGAAGTAGTTGCCGATGATCTGCAGCCCCACTGGCAGCCCCGCGACGGGCTCCACCGGCAGCGACAGCCCCGGCAGGCCGGCGAGATTGGTGGCGATGGTGTAGATGTCGTTCAGGTACATGGCCACCGGGTCGTCGGTCTTGGCGCCCAGTGCGAAGGCGGTGGTCGGCGCAGTCGGCCCCATGATGACGTCCACCTGCTCGAACGCCCGGCGGAAGTCGTCGCTGATCAGGTGACGGATCTGCTGCGCCTTCAGATAGTAGGCGTCGTAATAACCGGCGGACAGGGCGTAGGTGCCGATCATGATGCGCCGCTGCACCTCGGCGCCGAAGCCCTCGGCGCGGCTGCGCTTGTACAGATCCTCCAGATCCCGCGGCTCGGCGCAGCGATGGCCGAAACGCACGCCGTCGAAGCGGGCCAGGTTGGATGAACACTCTGCGGGCGCAACCACGTAGTACACCGGTACCGACAGCGACGCGTTGGGCAGGCTGATGTCGTGGACGCTGGCCCCGAGCCGCCGGTAATGGTCGATGGCCTGCTGCACCGACGCGGCGACGCCGGCATCCAGGCCCTCGCCAAAATACTCCTTCGGCAACCCGATCTTCAGCCCGCGAATGTCACCACCCAGCTCGGCGCCGTAGTCTGGCACCGCCCTGTCGACGCTGGTGGAGTCGCGCGAGTCGAAGCCGGCCATGGCCCCCAGCAGGGCCGCCGCATCCTCGGCGGAACGGGCCATGGCGCCGGCCTGATCCAGGCTGGAGGCGAAGGCGATCATGCCCCAGCGCGAGCAGCGGCCGTAGGTGGGCTTGATGCCGGTGATGCCGCAGAAGGCCGCGGGCTGGCGGATCGAGCCGCCGGTGTCGGTGCCCGTGGCCGCAGCGCAGAGCCGGCCGGCCACCGCCGCGGCGGAGCCGCCGGAAGAGCCGCCCGGCACCCGGGTCTGGTCCCACGGGTTGCGCACCGGGCCGTAGAAGCTGGTCTCGTTGCTCGAGCCCATGGCGAACTCGTCCATGTTGGTCTTGCCCAGCACCACCGCGCCGGCGGCGCCCAGCCGCTCGACAACGGTGGCGTCGTAGGGCGCGATGAAGTTGTCGAGCATGCGCGAGCCGCAACTGGTGCGGATGCCGTTGGTGCAGAAGATGTCCTTGTGGGCAATGGGAATGCCCGTCAGCGGGCCGGCGTCACCGGCATCGAGGCGCGCATCGGCGGCGTCGGCGGCCGCCAGGGCCGCGTTTGCCGCCACGGTGATATAGCTGTTCAGGCCGGGATCCAGCCGTGCGATGCGCTCCAGGTAGTGCTGCGTCAGCTCGCGGCTGGAGAAGGTCCTGGCGCGCAAGCCGGCGGCGAGTTCGGCGATGGTCTTGTGATGCATGAGAGAGGACGGTCGGAAGCTGGATCCAAGTCTGGATCGGGATGGTGATCGGGCCAGCGATCTGGGCCAGCGATCTGGGCCAGCGATCTGGGCAGGCTCCGGGGCCCGTACCAGGGGCTGGGTCAGGACCCAGTCGGAGCCGAGTCGGCGCCGGGGGTCACTCGATCACCTTGGGTACCAGATAGAGCCCGCCTTCGGTGGCCGGCGCGATCTGCTGGAAGTGCTCGCGCTGGTTCGACTCGGTGACCCGGTCCGGCCGCAGCCGCTGGGCCATGTGCAGCGGATGCGCCATGGGTTCCACACCTGACGTGTCCGCGGCGTTCATCTGCGCCACCAGGTCGAGGATGCTGCTGAGCTCGCTCGCGTAATGGTCCAGGGCGTCATCGTCCACCGCCAGGCGGGCCAGGTGGGCAATCTTGGCGACGTCGGTCTTGTCCAGTGCCATGCAGGTGCTCCCGCAAAAAATCCGAAACTCAACCCGCAAACTTATCACATCCGCCGCGTCGGAAAAATGCCGCCTTGCCCTGCATCGGCCGCATTGATAGATTAGTGCAATCACCCATTGCATCAGGGTTTTCCGGTCCGGCATCCGGGCCGCCACGAACGCCTGACGGGGCGCAACGGGTCGACATCGGCGTGACGGCAGTGCCAGGACGCCCTTCATTCCTGTTCGGGGTAACACGTTGATGTTCTTCAGACGCATTCGGGGGCTGTTCTCCAACGATCTGTCGATCGACCTGGGAACGGCCAACACCTTGATCTATGCCCGCGGCCAGGGCGTGGTGCTGAACGAACCGTCCGTGGTGGCGATCCGCCAGGACAACGAGAGCGGACGCAAGTCCGTGGCCGCGGTGGGCGAGGCGGCGAAGCAGATGCTCGGGCGCACGCCGCAGAACATCACCGCCATCCGCCCGATGAAGGACGGCGTCATCGCCGACTTCACCGTCACCGAGAAGATGCTGCAGTACTTCCTGCACAAGGTGCATCAGACGCGGATGATCCGCCCCAGCCCGCGGGTGCTGGTCTGCGTACCCTGCGGCTCGACCCAGGTGGAGCGGCGCGCCATCAAGGAGTCTGCCGCCGGCGCCGGCGCGCGCGAGGTCTATCTCATCGACGAGCCCATGGCCGCGGCCGTCGGCGCCGGACTGCCGGTTCACGAGCCTCGCGGCTCCATGGTGCTGGACATCGGTGGCGGCACCTCCGAGGTGGCGGTGATGTCACTGAACGGCATCGTCTTCTCCAACTCCGTGCGCATCGGCGGCGATACCTTCGACGACGCCATCATCAGCTATGTCCGCCGCAACTACGGCACCTTCATCGGCGAGGCGACGGCGGAGCGCATCAAGCACCGGATCGGCTCGGCGTTCCCCGGCAACGAGGTGCTGGAGATCGAGGTCAAGGGGCGCAACCTGTCCGAGGGCATGCCGCGCAGCTTCACGCTGAACAGCAACGAGATCCTGGAGTCACTGCAGGAGCCGCTGATGGGCATCGTCATGGCGGTCAAGCAGGCGCTGGAACAGACGCCGCCGGAGCTTGGCGCCGACGTGGCCGAGCGCGGCATCGTGCTCACCGGCGGCGGCGCCCTGCTGCGGGATTTCGACCGCCTGATCGCCGAGGAGACCGGCCTGCCGGTGGTGGTCGCCGAGGATCCGCTGACCTGTGTCGCCCGGGGCGGTGGCAAGGCCCTGGAGATGATCGGCCAGCGCGGCATCGACCTCTTCTCCAGCGACTAGCGGAGCACGCCCGGACGGCCGCCCGCGGCTGGCCGGCGGGGAGGCGAGGCGCCATCAAACCCCTGTTCGTCACCGGTCCGTCGCACGCCGCGCGGCTGGCGCTGGCGCTGCTGCTGTCACTGACACTGATGGTGATCGACAGCCGCTGGCCGGCCCTGGAGTCGCTGCGCGCCGGCCTGTCCGTGGCACTGTACCCGGTGCATTACCTGGCGGCGCTGCCGTCGCGGCTGGTCCGCGCCGTAGACGGGCGGCTAGCCACCGAGGCGGAACTGCGCGCACGCAACGCGCAGCTGGAACAGGAAAACCTGGCACTCAAGGGCCGCCTGCAGACCTTCGACTGGCTGCAGTCGGAAAACCGCCGGCTGCGCGACCTGCTGGACTCGTCGCGCAAACTGCGTCAGCGCGTGCTGGTTGCCAGACTGCTGGAGGTGGACCTGGATCCCTACCGCCAGCAGGTGCTGGTGGACAAGGGCTCCGTCGCCGGTGTCTTCGTCGGCCAGCCGGTGCTGGACGCCGACGCAGTGATGGGCCAGGTGATCCGCACCAGCCCGTTGACGTCGACGGTGCTGCTGATCACCGATGCCGCCCACTCGCTGCCGGTGCAGATCGACCGCAACGGCCTGCGCAGCATTGCCGAGGGCAGCGGGCTGGTGGACCGGCTGTACCTGCCGCACCTGCCGAAGAACGCCGACGTGCGCAGCGGCGACCTCCTCATCACCTCCGGCCTCGGCGGCGTGTTTCCACCCGGCTACCCGGTGGCGCGGATCACCGAGGTGCGTCACGACCCCGGCAACCCATTCGCCACCGTCATGGCCGAGCCCACCGCGCGCCTGGATCGCAGTCACGAGGTGCTGCTGGTATGGAGCCGGGCGGCAGCTGCCACCGGGCAGGCAACGCCGTGAGCACGCGTTCGGGCACGGCCAGGCTCGCCATCGTCGGCTCACTGCTGGCGGCACTGGTGCTGAGCATCCTGCCCCTGCCCTGGTGGGCCGCCCCCTACAGGCCGCAATGGGTCGCCCTGGTGCTGATCTTCTGGTGCTTCAACGCCCCGGACAGGGTCGGCGTGCTCTGGGCCTTCGTCACCGGCATCGCGCTCGACGTCCTGTCGGGGTCGCTGCTCGGCCAGCATGCCCTGGGCCTGTCGGTGATCGCCTACCTGGCGCTGCAGTTGCGCCGGCGCGTGCTGCCCGTCCCACCCTGGCAGCAGGCCATCACGGTCTGGCTGCTGTTGCTGCTGGAGCGCCTGCTGGCGCTGTGGATCCATGGCGTCAGCGGCCAACCGACCCCGTCGCTGGTGTACTGGGCCGCCACCATCGTCGGCATGCTGCTGTGGCCCTGGCTGTGGTGGCTGCTGCGCCGGCTGCAGGCACGCAGCGGGATGGAGCTGCTGGATGCTTGATCCGGCATTCCAGGACCAACGGGCAGAGCGCGCCCTGTTCCGCCGGCGTACCCTGGCCGCGGCGCTGCTGGTCATTGCCTGTCTTGCGCTGCTGGTGGCGCAACTGTTCCGGCTACAGGTGCTGCGGCACGATCACTTCTCGACCCTGTCCGAGGACAACCGCATCCGCCTGCAGCCGCTGCCGCCGAGCCGGGGTCTGATCTACGACACCAACGGCGTGCTGCTGGCGGACAACCTGCCGTCCTACACCCTGACCATCACGCCGGAGAAGACCGACGACCTGGACGCCACGCTGTCGGCACTGGCGGAGCTGGTCAGCATCACGGACGACGACCGGGAGCGCTTTCAGCGTCTGCTGCGCCAGCGCCGGCGCTTCGAGGGCGTGCCCGTCCGCCTGGACCTGAACGAGACCGAGCGCGCATGGATCGCGGTGCAGGCCCACCGCTTCCCCAGCGTCGACATCCAGGCGGAACTGCTGCGCTTCTACCCCCATGGCGAGGCCACGGCCCATGTGCTGGGGTATGTCGGGCGCATCGACGAAGGCGAGATGGCCCGCATCGACGTGTCCAACTATGCCGGCACCAGCCATATCGGCAAGCTGGGGGTGGAGAAGGCCCACGAGGACCTGCTACACGGCCAGGTGGGCCATGAGCAGGCGCTGGTCAATGCCCGCGGGCGTGTGCTGGAGCGTCGCCAGCAGCAGGCGCCGATACCGGGGCAGGATCTGTCGCTGTTTCTCGACATCGCACTGCAGCGGGACGCCATCGCGGCCCTGGGCGAGCATCGCGGCGCCGTGGTGGCCATCGACCCCGGTAGCGGCGGCATCCTGGCACTGGCCAGCACGCCGACCTACGATCCGAATCCGTTCGTCGGCGGCATCGGCCATGCTGCCTACGCCGCGCTGCGCGACGACATCGACCGGCCGCTGTACAACCGGGCCGTGCGCGGCCAGTATCCGCCCGGCTCCACCATCAAGCCGTTCGTCGCGCTGGGCGGGCTTGCCATGGGGGTCACCAGCCGCACCGAGGGCAAGTACTGCGGCGGCCATTTCCAGTTGCCCGGACACAGCCACCGCTACCGCTGCTGGCGCCGCGGCGGGCATGGCGTGCTGGCCATGGAGGACGCCATCGTGCAGTCCTGCGATGTCTACTTCTACCGCCTGGCCAACGATCTCGGCATCGAGCGACTGAGCGGCTTTCTCGGCGAGTTCAGGTTCGGCGAGCGTACCGGCGCAGACATCGACGAGGAACTCGGCGGCCTGCTGCCGTCGCCCCAGTGGAAGCGCCGTGCGCGCCGGGAACCCTGGTATCCGGGGGAGACGCTGATCGTCGGCATCGGCCAGGGGGCCTTTCTCGCGACACCGCTGCAACTGGCGGCAGCAACCGCCACCATGGCCAATCGCGGCCTGCAGGTGACGCCGCGCCTGCTCAAGGGCACGCACAGCGGCACCGGTGCGCCGCTGCAGGCTACAACGCCGCAGCAGCGCCAGATCACCACCGCCGAGCCGCACCACTGGCAGACCGCTATCGATGCCATGACGGAGGTGGTGGAAGGCCCCCGGGGCACGGCCCGGCGCATCCGCACCGACGCCTATCGCATCGCCGGCAAGACCGGCACCGCACAGGTCTTCTCGGTGGCCCAGAACGCCACCTACAACGAGGCGGAGGTGGCCGAACGCCTGCGCGACCACGCCCTGTTCATCGCCTTTGCCCCGGCGGAGGCGCCGCGCATCGCCGTTGCCTTGGTGGTGGAGAACGGCGGCCATGGAGGGTCCACCGCCGCACCCATCGCCCGGGCGGTGATGGACAGCTACCTGCTGGGCACGCGCATCGCGCCCGACGGGGCGCATGCCCCACACGCAGACCCGGAAACCGCAGCCCGGACGGAGACGGCCACCGATGCCCGGCCCTGACGTCGCCTCCGTGTCCGCTGCGCCCGCCGGCGGGCTGTTCGCACGACTGCATCTGGACCCGCCGCTGATGGCCGCGCTGCTGCTGCTGTCCGGCATCGGTCTAGCGGTGCTGTACAGCGCCGGCGATGCCGGCTCCGGGCAACTGGAGCGACAACTGCTCCGGCTGGGGCTCGCCTTCGGCACCCTGCTGATCATGGCCCAGCTGCCGCCGGCGCTGTTGCGGCGCCTGGCCATGCCGCTGTTCGCCGCCGGCACGCTGCTGCTGCTGGCCGTGCTGCTGGCGGGGGACACCGGCAAGGGTGCCCAGCGCTGGCTCGACCTGGGCATCCTGCGCTTTCAACCGTCGGAACTGATGAAGCTCACGGTACCCATGGCCATGGCCTGGCTGCTGTCGCGGCGGCCGCTGCCGCCCAACGCCCCGGCCCTGCTGCTGGCCGCGCTGATGCTGGCGCTGCCGGTGCTGCTGATCGCAGTCCAGCCCGATCTCGGCACCGCCCTGCTGGTGGCCGCTGCAGGCCTGGCCGTGCTGTTCCTGGCCGGCATGCGCTGGCGGCTGATCGCGCTGCTGGCGGCCCTGGCGGCGGCCGCCGCGCCGGTGCTGTGGATGCTGATGCGCCCCTATCAGCGCCAGCGGGTGCTGACCTTTCTGGACCCGGGTTCGGACCCCCTCGGCGCCGGCTACCACATCATCCAGTCGCAGATCGCCATCGGCTCCGGCGGTACCTACGGCAAGGGCTGGCTCAACGGCACCCAGTCGCAACTGGAATTCCTGCCGGAGCACTCCACCGACTTCATCTTCGCCGTCATCGGCGAGGAATTCGGCTTCGCCGGCACCTTGCTCCTGCTGGGGCTCTACCTGTTCATCATCCTGCGTGCCCTGGCCATCTCGGCCAACGCCGGCGACAGCTTCGGGCGACTGCTGGCCGGCGCCCTGACCCTGGTGTTCTTCGTCTATCTGTTCGTCAATACCGGCATGGTCGCGGGCCTGCTGCCGGTGGTCGGCATTCCGCTGCCGCTGATCAGCTACGGGGGCACCTCCATGGTGACCATCATGGCCGGCTTCGGCATCATCATGTCCCTTGCCACGCACCCCGCCTTCGACGCGCGCCCGTCCTCCGCCATCCGCTGAGCCGGCGGCAAGGCAACGCGGAGCGGCCCGCGCACCCTGCTTACCCAAAATTGCTTCAAACTTAGGGAGTTCGACGCTATACTCGATATCGGGTGTAGATCTCGAACAGGGCGCCTTGCGCCGACCAGCAAATCCGGCACGGTGAGACCATGCAGCCCCTGCCAGTTCCAACCAGCGCCACGCTGATCGCCCGGCTGACCACAGGGCCATCGGCCAGACTGGCATCAGCCGGCCTGCCATCAACCGGCCGAATCGCGCTGCTGCTCGCGACCCTGTTCACGATGCCGTTCGCCATCGGGCCGGCCATGGCGGATGCGCCCCCGGCGTCCTACGAACGCGGCCGACAGGCCTTCATCGCGGACATGGTAGATCGCCACGGCTTTTCGCCGCAGACGCTCGACACCCTGCTCGCGGGCGCCCGCTACCAGCAGGCCATCGTCGACGCCATGGACCGCCCCTACGAGGGCCGGCCCTGGCGGGAATACCGCCGCCTGTTCCTCACGCCGGAACGCATCCAGGGCGGCATCCGCTTCCGGCGCGCCAACGCCGATCTGCTGCAACAGGCGCAGACCACCTACGGCGTGCCGGCGGAGATCATCACCGCCATCATCGGCGTCGAGACCAACTACGGCCGCAATCTCGGCCGGCACCGCGTACTGGATGCCCTGACCACCCTGGGCTTCTCCTATCCACGCCGGGCGGAGTTCTTTCGCGGTGAGCTGGAACAGTTGCTGCTGCTGTCCCGCGACGAGGGGCTGGACCTGACCGACGCCCTGGGCTCCTATGCCGGTGCCCTGGGCAAACCGCAGTTCATCCCCTCGAGCTACCGCAACTATGCGGTGGATTTCGATGGCGACGGTCGCCGCGACCTGTGGCAGAGCGATGCCGACGTGATCGGCAGCGTCGGCAGTTATCTTGCCCGCCACGACTGGCAGCCCGGCGCCCCCATCGCCGTGCCGGCGCGGCTGCGGGACATGCCGCCCGCGGGCATCACCATGGTCGACAAGCGTCCGCTGGCGCCACAGACCACCCTGGCCCGCCTGGCCGAGGCCGGCGTGCAGCCGCTTGCCATCGATGCCGGGGCCGGCACCGACACCGGCAATGACGCCGATGCCGGCGCCGCGTTCGCCCCGGACCGGCGGGCCACCCTGATCGAACTCGACGGCGACGGGCCGGAATACTGGCTCGGCTTCGACAACTTCTACGCCATCACCCGCTACAACCATAGCAATCTCTACGCCATGGCAGTGCTGCAACTCAGCCGCGCCATTGCGCAGGCGGGCGGCGAATGACCAACACGCCGGGGAAGGGGGAAACGATGAACAGGACGACATCGGGGCGCAGGGCGTCCCTGTCCGCCGCCATGGGCCTGACCCTGCTGGCATCCGCCACGCTGCTGCTGAGCGGCTGTGGCAGCAGCCCGTCGAAGTCGGAGGCGGGTACAGCGACCGGCGGCAGTGACATACCGGACGCCGTACCCCGGGTGGAACCCAAGTCGAAGTACGGCAACATGAAATCCTATGTCGTCTTCGGCAAGACCTACCACACCAAGGCCAGCAGCCGTAACCATGTGGAGCGCGGCGTCGCCTCCTGGTACGGCACCAAGTTCCATGGCCGCAAGACCTCCAGCGGCGAGCCCTACGACATGCACCGCATGACCGCGGCGCACAAGACGCTGCCGCTGCCGAGCTATGTGCGCGTCACCAACCTGGAGAACGGGCGCAGCGCCGTGGTGCGGGTGAACGATCGCGGACCCTTCGTCGACGACCGCATCATCGACCTGTCCTACGCTGCCGCCCGCAAGCTGGGGGTGGACAAACAGGGCATTGCGAGGGTCGAGGTGACATCCATCGACCCTCGTGACCACGGCGGCAAGCCGCCGAAGACCCTGACCGCGTCCACCGGCACGCAGCCACGGCCGGCCATTGCCTCGACCCGCCCGACGCCGCCAGCCAGCCCGGTCGCCGGCCCGATCACCAGCCCGGCAGGGAGCCCGGCGAGCAGATCCACCGAAGCCGCTTCCAGCCTCACCCCGGCGGTGGTCTCGACGGCCGATTCGGCCGGGTCCGCGACGGGGCCGTCCATGGCCGATCGCGGCCTCTATCTGCAGGTCGGCGCCTTCGGCGCCCGCAACAACGCCGAGCAACTACGTCGCCGCCTGACCTCGCTGCTGCCGGACCCGGTGCAATTGCGCGAGGACAGGCCGCAGCCAACAGGCTCCGCCACGGCGCTGTACAAGGTGCGCGTCGGCCCGGTGCCGACGCACACCGACGCGTTGGCGCTGTCGCGCAAGCTGTCCGCCCTCGGCCTGGGCGAGCCTATGCTGGTGCAGGAGTGAAGCCCATCATGATCCCCAGTCTCCGCATCCTCCTCGCCCTGGGCCTGCTCACTGCCAGCCTGGGCGCACCGGCGCAGCCGGTTCCCATTCCGGACGCGCCCCAGCTGACCGCCAGGGGCTACCTGTTGCTCGATCACGACAGTGGCGCCGTACTGGCGGAGCACAATGTCGACCAGCGCCTGGAGCCGGCCAGCCTGACCAAGATCATGACCGCCTATGTGATCTTCGACGAACTCGCCAAGGGCAACCTGGCACTCGACGATGAGGTGCTGATCAGCGAGAAGGCCTGGCGCACCGGCGGCTCCAAGACCTTCGTCGAGGTCGGCGCCCGGGTGCGCGTGGAGGACCTGCTCAAGGGCATGATCGTGCAGTCCGGCAACGACGCCAGCGTGGCCCTGGCCGAACACGTGGCCGGCACCGAGGAGACCTTCGCGGCGCTGATGAACACCCACGCCGAGCGGCTTGGAATGACGCGCACCCACTTCGTCAACGCCACCGGGCTGCCGCATCCGGAGCACTACACCACGCCGCGGGACATCACCCGGGTCACTGCCGCCACCATCCGCGAATTCCCGGACCTGTACGCCTGGTACGCCCTGCCGGAGTTCACCTACCACGACATCACCCAGGCCAACCGCAACCGGCTGCTGCAACAGGACCCCAGCGTCGACGGTGTGAAGACCGGCCACACCGAGGCCGCCGGATACTGCCTGGTGGCCTCTGCCCGACGCGACGGTCAGCGCCTGACCTCGGTGGTGATGGGCACCGACAGCGAGAACGCGCGCCTGCGCGAAAGCCTGGCCCTGCTGAATTACGGCTTTCGCTTCTTCGAGACGCACAACCCGTTTCCGGGCGGTGAGCCGGTGGAGTCGATCCGGGTCTGGTCCGGCCAGACCCGCGAGCTGCCGGTCGGTCCGGCCCGCGACCTGTACGTGACCATTCCCCGCGGACGCTACGACGCGCTCAGCGCCGAGCTCGAGGCCGCCTCGGACATCACCGCACCGGTGGCCTGGGGCGACGTTGTGGGCGAGATCGTCGTCCGGCTCGGCGACACCGAGATCATGCGCGAGCCGGCGGTGGCCCTGGCCGACATCGACGCCGGCGGACTCCTGCGCCGGGCGCAGGATGCCTTACTGAAGCTGTTCTGACATGACCGACACCGACGAAACCCTGCTGGAGTTTCCCTGCCGCTTCCCGATCAAGGCCATGGGGCCTGCGGACAGCGACCTGGAGGCGGTGGTGGTAGAGATCGTGCGCCGGCACGCGCCGGGGCTGGTGGAGGATGCGGTCAAGGTGCGCGCCAGCAGTGGCGGCAAGTGGCTTGCGGTCACCGTGCACATCGAGGCCACGAGCAAGACCCAGCTGGACGCCATCTACCGCGAGCTGAGCGCCCACGAACTGGTCGCCTATGCACTCTGAGCCTGGCGGCGCCCCACACCCCCTGACCGTGCGGCCGCTGGGCCTGCTGGACTATCAGCAGGCCTGGCAGTCCATGCGCCGGATGACCGACACCCGCGGCCCGGAGACCGCCGATGAACTCTGGCTGGTACAGCATCCGCCGGTGTTCACCCTGGGCCAGGCCGCGCGACTGGAACACCTGCTTGCGCCGGGGGACATCCCCGTGGTGCAGACCGATCGCGGCGGCCAGGTGACCTACCACGGACCCGGCCAGGTCATCGCCTATCTGCTGCTGGATCTGCGCCGGGCTGGGCTCGGCGTGCGGCAGGTGGTGAACCGGCTGGAAGGGGCCGTCATCGGCCTGCTGGCGGAGATCGGCATCGACGCCGCCGCCCGAGCAGACGCGCCCGGGGTCTATGTGGGCGGGGCCAAGATCGCCTCCGTCGGCCTGCGCGTGCGCCGCGGCTGCAGCTACCACGGCATCGCACTCAACGTCGACATGGACCTGGAACCGTTCCGGCGCATCAATCCCTGCGGCCACGCCGGCCTGGTGGTGACCCAGATCCGCGACCTGCGGCCCGACCACGACGTGGAGACGGCCGGTCAGCGGCTGGCCGAACACGTCCAGCGACAGTTCACCCAGGATCTCCGCCGGCGCCCGGATCGGACCGGTACAGGTCCAGCGGAAAGGTCTCCGTGATCAGGATCACCGGCTCGCCGGCGATGATGATGCGGTAGGTGCGCGAGACCCCGCCCTGTATCGCATCCTGTGTCGCATCAGGGCTCACCTCGGGAGACGGCGGCCCTTCCAGGCCCACCTCCATGACCTCGCGGTAGCTCTCCAGGCCACTGTCGCGGATCAGCGCCCCGATGCCGATCTCGCGGTCGATCAGGCGCTGGCGGAAGCCCTCGGGGATGCGTTCGAGCCGGATCACCGAAAAGGCGTGGGCATAGGGCAAGCCGGTGTCGACGCCGCGCAGCTGCACGCGGCGCACCATGACCCGGTCACCGGCGGACACCTCGATCCACGGAATGGCAGCCTCCACATCGATGCACTCCTGGCGCAGGGTATCGACGCGCACCGGCTCCCAGAAGTAGGCCTCGAGGATCTTGGTGACCGTGCCGTCGGTGACCAGCAGGGCGCGCAGGAACGGCGGCAGCGACGCGATGGCCACGGGCCGGCCGGCGTCCTGGCCGTCGGTCCGACCGATGATGCCGTTGCGCACGAAACCCTGGCAGCGAAACGGCGCCGACGCGCGGTCCTCGCTGGTCTTGCCGTAATACCTGCTTACCATGCCCCGTCCGTTCCTGCGCTGATTCCCGCCCCATTGTATCCCGTGCAAGCGCCATTTTGCCTTGCACGGCCTTCGCACATCCCTGACGGACTCTGCTACCATCCGCACGACAGGGGTCGGAAAAACCTCGGTCCTGTGCTATACCCAAAGTGCAGTCCGGCATATTCACCTTGCCGTTCGGCATATTCACCTGGAGAAATCGCCATGACGAAGAATATCAAGATCGTGTCGTTGTCCGCTGCGGCCCTGATCAGCGCCGCCCTGCTGGGTGGTTGCGCCACCGATCAGGAGGCCCGCGACATGGCCCAGGCCGCCATGGATGCCGCCAACTCCGCCCAGGCCTGCTGCGAAGCCAATGAGGAGCGCATCAACCGCATGTATCAGAAGATCATGTCCAAGTGATGCCAGCTCCTTGAGCCCTGCCGGCCTCCCACCAGGTGTGGCAGGCCGGCATTGTCGTTCACGGCCGTCCGCACCGCTTCCCAGTCGATCACCACCCCGTCCGCCTCCGCCACCGATGGCGGAATCACCTGCTCCAGCGGCACCCCCCCGGCCTGCGCCGCATTGGCGTTGACCTCCAGATACAGAAAATCGCCCAGCCAGCCGACCTTGTAGGGCTCGTCGACGATGCGCACCGGCGTGCCGGTGGCCACCTTGCCGAACAGGCGCTCGATGTCCTCCGGATACATGCGCGTGCAGCCATGACTCACCGGCATGCCCACGCCCCAGGGCTTGTTGGTGCCGTGGATGAGATAGCTGGGATTGCTCAGGCGCATGGCGAAGGCGCCGAGGGGATTGTCCGGGCCCGCGGGGACCACCGCCGGCAGCGGATCACCGGCCTCCGCGTGCTCCTTGCGGATGGACGCCGGCGGCGTCCAGGTGGGATCCTTGATCTTCTCGATGATGCTGTAGGTGCCGACCGGGGTCTCCCAGCCCTCGCGGCCGATGCCGACGGAGAAGGTCTCCACCTCGGTGGCGGAACGAAAGAAGTACATGCGCTTCTCCGCCAGATTCATCACCAGCCCCTCTCGCGGGGTACTGGGCAGCACATGAAAATCCGGCACCAGCACGTCGGCATCGTCACCGGGCACCCACATGTCCACATTCGGGTTGGCCTGCTGCATCTCGTCGTAGCCGGCGCCGAAGTGCCGACCGATGTCCAGCAGCGTATGCTCGGCGTCGGTCTTCACATAGAATGGAACGCCGATGACACTGTCGCTGACGCTCGCCAGCCGGTACAGCTCGGCGCCCGCCGGCATGGCTGCCAGCAGCAACAGGACCGAACAGCCGGCCAAACGGCTGGACAGCCCGCCGGGCCTCGGTCGCCGGCTCTCGGTTGTCCGGAACTGCATCGGGTTGTTCATGGAGCACTCTCCCAGCTGTACAAAAACAACAAGTTCTCGACCACAATCTGAGCGGGTTGGCCGTTGACCACCGACACCCAACCCGCAAAAGACAAACTCTCCTCTGGAACAGACATTACAGGTCCGCTCGGGTTGCGATGAGTCACTCACACAAATCCAGGGCCGCCCCCCGGGCGAGCCAAGCGCAACTGTCCGGCAAGCTGGCACATGTGCGCAACATCGGCATTGCCGCCCATGTGGATGCCGGCAAGACCACGCTGACGGAACGCATCCTGTTCTATGCCGGCGCCTCGCACAAGATCGGCGAGGTGCATGACGGCGCCGCCCACATGGACTGGATGGCCGAGGAGCAGCAGCACGGCATCACCATCACCGCCGCGGTCACCCGCGCCCCCTGGCGCGATCACCTGCTGCAGGTGGTGGACACCCCGGGCCATGTGGATTTTACCATCGAGGTGGAGCGTTCCATGCGCGTCCTCGACGGCGTCATCCTGGTGCTGGACGGCGTCCGCGGCGTCGAACCCCAGACCGAAACGGTGTGGCGCCAGCGCTGCCGCTTCGGGCTGCCGGTGCTGTTCTTCGTCAACAAGATGGACCGCCCCGGTGCCGATTTTCTCCAGGTGCTGGCGCACATCCGCGAGCAGCTGCAGGTGGAGCCGGTCGCCGTCACCGTGCCCCTTGCTGACCCCGCGCTCGAACGCAGCGGCCTGTCGCCCACCCCGGCGGAGCAGGACGCGGTGGTGGACCTGGTGCACAAGACCCTGCTGCGCTTCGGCGGCGAGCAGGGCGAACAGGTCAGCGCCGAGCCCTGCCCGGAGTCCCTGTGGACACCGCTGGCGCCGTTGCGCGAGTCGCTGCTGTTGGCGGCGGCAGAGTTCGACGAGGCCCTGGCAGACCGTGTCCTCGGCGGCGATGAGCCGGAGCCCGCGGCGCTGCTGGCGGCGCTGCGCACAGGCACCCTGGCCGGGCGGTTGTTTCCGTGCTTTGGCGGCAGTGCCCTGCGCAATCTGGGGGTGCAGCCGATCATGGACGCGGCGGTGGATCTGCTGCCGGCACCGCTGGACCGCCCGCCGGCCCGGGCTCGGCTGCCGGACGACGGCGTCGAGGAGGTGGTGCTCGGCGGCAAGGGTCCGCTGGTGGCACTGGTGTTCAAGGTGCAGATGTGGGACGGGCGGCGGCACTGCTTCACCCGACTCTACCGCAATCGGCTGCTGCCGGGGGACAAGGTGTCCTTCATCACCGGCGACGGTCGGGTGGTCACCGAGCAGGTGGCGCGCATCTTCGACATCGACGCGGGCCACAAGACCCGTCTGGACCAGGCTGAGCCCGGACAGATCGTGCTGCTTGCCGGTCTGCGCCACGCCTCCACCGGCGACACCCTCTGTGCCCCGGAGCATCTGCTGAGCCTGGAGCGCATCGATCTGCGCCAGCCGGTGCTGAGCCTGGCCATCGAGCCCGCTGCCGGCACCGATGAGGAGCGCCTGCTGGAGGCCCTGGACAAGCTGCAGCAGGAGGACCCGACGCTGCAGGTGGCGGAGGACCCCGAGACCGGCCAGCGTCTGCTGCGGGGCATGGGGGAACTGCATCTGCAGATCGTCATCGAGCGGCTGGAGCGGGAATTCCACCAGCAGGTGCGTAGCGGTCGGCCGGCGGTGGCCCTGCGCGAGACGATCACGGCGGCGGCCGCGGCGGAGGCACTCTTCAGCCGACCGCCGACCCCGGACGGCAAGCAGCCGGCTGCCACAGCCTGGGCCAGGGTGCGGGTCTCGCCGCAGACGCGTGGCAGCGGTAACCATGTGGACTGTGTGCCGGCGGTGCGACCAGAGGGGGTGGAGCTGACCCCGGAGCAGGTGTCTTGCCTGCGCGAGGGGCTGCATCTGGGGCTGAGTGCGGGTCCACAGCACGGGGCGGCGCTGGAGGATGTGGCGGTTGCACTTGAGGCGGTTGAACTGTTCGGTGCGGCGAGCACTGCGGAGTCGCTCAGCGCGGTGGCTGCCCGTGCCTTGGCCAAGGCGCTGGCGGATGCGCAACCGGCGGTGTTGCGTCCGGTGATGGCGGTGGAGATCCTGGTCCCCGAGGACAATCTGGGCACGGTGCTCGGCGATCTGCAACAGCGTCGGGGGGAGATCCAGTCCACCAATATCCGCGATGGCAACGCGAGCATCCGGGGCGAGGTTGGTCTGCAGGCGCTGCTGGGCTACACCACAGACCTGCGAAGCCTGACCCAGGGCCGCGGGCAGTTCACCATGCAGTTCAGGCGGTTTGACCTGACTGGAGAGTGATGGGGATAAAAAAAGCCCGGCGGGGTGCCGGGCTGAAGCGTCTCATGGTGAGAGAGACGAGGAGGACTCGGTGGCCCCGGCGCGGCAGGCAGGCTGGGTTCTACCAGCTTGGCCCGGGATCGCGCGGGGCGAAATCGGTTTTGTTTCAATGCGCGACCGGGACGGTTCCCAGTCGTGCGAATGATCAGTGGATGAACAGGCCGCCGTTCACGGGCAGGTTGGCGCCGGTGACATAGCCGTTCTCTTCCGCGACCAGGAAGGACACCGCGCTGGCGATCTCTTCCGGCTGGCCCATGCGACGCATCGGCACGCCAGAGACGATGGCCTCGCGCACATCGTCACGCATGGCCTTGGTCATAGCGGTCTCGACGTAACCCGGCGAGACGGTATTGACCGTGACGCCCTTGGCAGCCCCTTCCTGGGCCAGTGCCATGGTGAAGCCGTGCATGCCGGCCTTGGCCGTCGAATAATTGGTCTGGCCGAACTGGCCGCGCTGGCCGTTCACCGAGGAGATGTTGACCACGCGACCGGAGCCGGCAGCCAGCATGTCGTCCCAGACCTGGCGCGTGACATTGAAGACGCTGTTCAGGTTGACGTTGATGACGGCATTCCAGCTCGCCTCATCCATCTTCTTAAACGTCTTGTCCCGGGTGATGCCGGCACAGTTGACGAGAACAGTCACTGGGCCGTGGGCCTGCTTGATCTCGGCGACCATGCGCTGGGAGTCCTCGAACGAGGACACGTCGCCGGCGATGGTGTCGACGTCGAAGCCGGCCTCCTGCTGCTCTTTCTTCCAGGCCACCGCGGCGTCCTGCTCGGACGGATGATGGTTGGCGACGACACGGAGGCCATCGCGGCACAGGCGCTGGCAGATGGCGGTGCCGATGCCCCCAATGCCACCGGTAACCAGGGCGACTCTTGCAGCTGCGGTCATGACTGTTCTCCTCGGGTGTTGTTATGGAACCAGGCGCGGATGGTAGCACCCCGCCCCGGGCCCGGCCAGAGAGCCGGACCAGAGGCCGAGGGCGCCAGCCGTGCGGGTGCGTCAGGCAGTGACAGCGTTGCGGATGGTGGCGCTGTTGTTCTTCATCTCGCTCATGGCGCCGTCGAACCAGCCGCGGTACTCGTCACGGATCTCGCCAGCCATGTGCATGTTGGCCTTGGACTCGCTCATCATCTTGTCGGCGATGTCCTTGGTCATCTCGACCTGACCCTTGTAGTACTCGTTGTAACCCTTGGCCTCGGTGGCCAGCTTCATCATGCGAACGCTCTGCTCGACGAACATGTTCATCATGTCCATCTGACGCGCGACCATCTTCTCCGCGATCTTCAGGTTCAGCTCGCCCAGCGCGTTCATCTGATCGACGCTCTTGTTGGCCATGTCGTTGTAGGTGTTCAGCATGTTGGTGTTGGTGCTCATGATTTGTTTTCCTGATGTCGTTGATGTTGCAGTGCAGCAATTGTTGCAGTGCACAATACCGATGGCCCGGGAGGCTGTCAACCCCCCTTGGGGAAAAAATTGTTGCGGTGCAGCATGCCGTGATCCCGGAGACATCCAGCGGTCCGACTCCGACGCCGGGACCGGGATCGAGCAGCGTCAGGGCCCGGCGCTAGGGGCTAGCGTCAGGACTCGGCAAGCCAGTCCCTGGGCACCAGATAGTGCTCAAGGAGCTCCGCCTCGGGCGTGCCGGGCTCCGGCCGCCAGTCGTAGCGCCAGCTCACCTCCGGAGGCAGCGACATCAGGATGGACTCGGCACGCCCCCCGGACTGCAGGCCGAACAGGGTGCCGCGGTCCCAGACCAGATTGAACTCCACATAGCGGCCGCGACGGATCTTCTGGAACGCGCGCTCCCGCTCCCCGTACGGCATGGTCTTGCGACGCGCCACGATGGGCAGATAACCGGGCAGGAAGTGCTCCGCCACCCGGCGCAGGAAGGCGAAGCAGCGCTCGAACCCCCACTCGCTCAGATCATCAAAGAACAGGCCGCCGACCCCGCGGGGCTCGTCGCGGTGCTTGAGAAAGAAGTAGCGATCGCACCACGCCTTGTAACGGGCATGCAGCGCGTCCCCGCCATCCGCACCAAAGCCGTCGCAGGCCGCCCGTGCGTTGCGATGCCAGTGCCTCACATCCGCTTCATTGCCGTAGTATGGGGTCAGGTCGAAGCCGCCACCGAACCACCACACCGGCGCCTCGCCGGGCTTCTCTGCAATGAAAAAGCGCACGTTCATGTGCGACGTCGGCACATACGGGTTGCGCGGATGCATCACCAGCGAAAGCCCCATCGCGCGATAACCCCGGCCCGCCAGCTCCGGGCGGTTCGCACTCGCCGTAGCCGGCAGGCCGTCGCCGCGCACATCCGACACATTCACCCCGCCCTTCTCGAACACCGCGCCATCCTCGATGACCCGGCTACGCCCGCCACCGCCCCCCGGACGGCTCCAGACGTCCTCGCGGAACCCGCACCCGCCGTCCGCCGCCGACAACTCCGTACAGATGCGGTCCTGCAGTTCCAGCAGATATCGCCGAACGCGCTCGGCATCAGGCAGATCGGACATGGCTGGTTCCCCCTCCAACAATGCAACAGAGACCGATCGACACGAGGCCGCCCAACGCCCCGCATCCGCTCGAAAGCAGATGGGTACGGACACCAGGAATCGCCAGAATCCAGAGTCCCCCGCGCAGCTGACCCAAGCCCGCCCAAGTTTTCGGGGACCCCAAGCCTGTGCCCGTTTTCGGGGGCTGGGTGGCGGCGGTCGGGGGTCTCGATCGCAGGGATGCGATCGTGAAGCCTCCATGGATGGATTCACGGCGTCCCGCGACGGCCGCCAACCAACCCCCGAAAACCGACAGAGTTCAAGCAACAGCCACCAGCCGAGGCAACCAGCCCGCACGCAAACGGACAGCCCCAATCCAAAAGCTATACTTCAAAGGCAGCGACAGCGACCAGAGACCAGAGACCAACACCCACACAGCAGAGGGCCTTCACCATGAACAAGCCGCTCGGATCAGCGCATCCCGTCCAGTCCGGACTCATCTGCTGCACCCTGGTCGCGTTCACCCTGCTCTGGCCAACAACGGCCACCCGCGCAGACGAGATGCCGGACTACGAACACCAGTCCATCCGCGCCATCGTCGAACTGGTCAACGCCGCCGCAGCCGCCATCGAGACCCAGGGCGAAGCCGTCTTCCCCGACTTCCGCATCGAGGGCAGCCGCTGGTTCCAGGGCGACCGCTACCTGTTCGTCTGGGACCTCGAAGGCAACCGCCAGGTCTATCCGCCCGACCTCGAACACGAGCGACAGAACCTGCTCGACCTGCAGGACATCGGCGGCAAGCCCATCGGCCGGATGTTCGTGCGCACCGCCCGGGACGGCGATGGCCAGGGCTGGGTCCACTACCAATGGAACCGACCCCATGATCCGCAACCGGTCTGGAAATCCACCTACATCACCCGCGCGACCGCCCCCGACGGCACCACCTACCTGGTTGGCAGCGGCCTCTATCAGCCCCCCATGGAAAAGGCCTTCCTGGTGCAGGAAGTCCGCGCCGCCGCCAGCCTGCTGGAAAAACAGGGACGGGCCGCATTCGAGCGACTGCGGGACAAGCGCGATCGCTTCTTCTTCCACGACACCTACGTCTTCGTCACCTCGGACAGCGGCATCGAACTGGTGAACCCCGCCTTCCCCGCCATCGAAGGCCGCAACCTGTGGGATGCCCGGGACATGGATGGCACCTACATCGTCCGCAACTACATCACCCTGGCCCGGGAACAGGGATCCGGCTGGGTCCACTACCTCTGGCCCCGGCCCGGCATGCCCGAACGCCCGGCGCGCAAGACCACCTATGTACAGCAGGTCATGGTCGACGGAGAGCCGATGATCGTCGGCGCCGGCATGTACGAGTGATCCTCTAACGAGACGCTGATTGATTTACCCTCCTGGCCAAAAGTCCGTACGGGAACCGCTGAGTACATCAGCGGCTCCCTTGGGAGACGCTGATTGATTGGCCATCCTGGCCAAAAATCCGCACGCGATCCGAAAACGCGGTTCCCGAAGCGCTTCACTTTCAGCCGCTTGCGCCGCTAAGAATGGCGGGGCCTCCTGCCCCGCACGGGAAATGCTGAATAAATCAGCGTTTCCCTAGAGTTCGGATCATCGGGCCTTCAGGCCAGCCTGGACTGGCTTTGAGGTTGACCGAAAAGGCGCCAGTGCCCGCTGGCCTCCGGTCACCCAACCGGCCGGCCTCCCTCCCCCGACCGGCACAGCATGGTCTAGTATTGAATCGAGCAACACGAAAAGGCGAGCGCTCTGCCTGCTCCCGCGGGCGCCATCGTGGCGCCAAAGACAATCGACGGAATCGAAAGGCCCGTAGCAATCTCGCGAGGGATCCTCGGAAATGTCGGTGATCGACGTTCAAAAACTACTTGAGCCATGCCCGGTCGAAGCACCTGCCGGGGAGGATCTCGAATACGATCCATCATTCCTCGAGGTGTTCAGGCTGGCTGAAGGCACTCCGGAACGCGTCATGGGGAGCACAGTTGTTCCTGCCGAACCGCCGGACTGGCGCAAGGTACAAGAACGCTGCACGGAGCTTCTCGCTCGCTCCAAAGACCTCAGAATCGCCATCTTGCTGCTTCGCGCGCTGGTCTACCGTGAATCCTTGACGGGGCTGCAGAGTGGCACCGAATTGCTGGCTGGCCTCGTTGATCAGTATTGGGACTCGCTGTTCCCGCTGTTGGACGCCGATGCCAACAACGACCCGATGGAGCGCATGAATGTCCTGGCGAGTCTGATCGACCCGGACTTGATGCTGCTGCCCCTGCGCACTGCGCCACTGGTCCAGTCTCCCGTTTTTGGAACCCTTTCCCTCCGCAAGATCGAGATTGCCGAAGGCAAGACCAGCGCCGCTCCGAATGAGGATGCACTGGATGCAGCGTCGGTGAATGCCGCTTTTACCGACTGTGCACTCGACGAGTTAGCTGCATCGGCAGACGCCACCGCATCGTCCCTGGACAACGTGAGGCGTCTGACTGGCACGCTGGAACAGCACGTGCAGGGCGCTGACATCCCGGACTTCAAGCCGCTGCAGACGCTGCTGAGCGAGATTTTAACGGTCTTGCAGTCACATCTCCGCGAGCGCCAGCCGACGAGTCCTCCCGAACTGGATGATGCCACAGAGACCGCGACACCCCGTACACCGGGACCATCGGGGCGCACCGGCGATGCCGCGACGCTCGATCCATCGCACATCAGCTCACGAGAGGACGTCGTGCGGGTGCTCGATGCCCTTTGCCTGTATTACAAACGCCATGAGCCCTCGAGTCCGGTGCCGCTGCTGCTGGAACGGGCACGTCGACTTGCCACAAAGGATTTCATGGAAATCATGCACGACCTGGTGCCGGAGGCATTGGACAAGCTGGTGATGATCAAGGGCCCAGGCGATGACAAATCATGAATGGCATTCAGCCGAAGAGCAGCTTGTCCATTCGTGACTTGAAGCAACGAGCTGAAACGTTTCAAACGAGCCAGTCACCTCCAAGGGGCACGAAATGACCAAAGAAAGCAGCCAAAAATTCATCGCCCGGAATCGGGCGCCACGGGTTCAGATCGAGTACGACGTCGAGCTGTACGGCGCAGAAAAGACGATTCAGCTGCCCTTTGTCATGGGCGTCTTGTCGGATCTCTCTGGCAAGCCTGAGGACCCCCTCCCTCCAGTCGGGGAGCGCAAGTTCCTGGAGATCGATGTCGATAACTTCGACGATCGGCTGAAGGCGATGAAACCTCGTGTTGCCTTCCAGGTACCCAACACACTGACTGGCGAAGGCAACCTGAACGTGGAGTTGACCTTCGAGAGCATGGACGATTTCTCACCCGCCGCCATCGCCCAAAAGGTGGATTCCCTGAACAAGCTGCTGCAGGCGCGCACGCAGCTCTCCAATCTGCTGACCTACATGGACGGCAAGAGTGGCGCGGAAGAGCTGATCGCCAAGGTCCTGCAAGACCCAACGCTACTGCAGGCGCTTGCAGCGGCGCCGAAGCCACAGGAGCCAGTCGAGGGCACAGAAGCGCCAACGGAGGCAAACTAACATGGCCGAACCAGAAGCACACCTCCAGTCCGAACAAGCCCAGGCCGAAGCCAAGACCGCCGAGGCCGGTGAATTCGCATCGCTGCTGCAGCAGGAATTCAAGCCGCGGTCCGACCGCGCGCGCGAGGCGGTCGAGGACGCCGTGCATACGCTTGCCGCCCAGGCCCTCGAACAGACGGGCCTGATCTCGGAGGATGCGGTCCGGACCATCGAGTCGATCATCGCCGAGATCGACCGCAAGCTTACGGAGCAGATCAATCAGATCCTGCATCATCCGGACTTCAGCCAACTGGAGGGCAGCTGGCGCGGCCTGCACTATCTTGTCAACAACACCGAAACCGACGAGATGCTCAAGATCCGCGTCATGAACATCTCGAAGAAGGAGCTGCACAAGACCCTCAAGAAATTCAAGGGAACCGCCTGGGACCAAAGCCCCATCTTCAAGCAGGTCTATACCCAGGAGTACAGCATGTTCGGCGGGGAGCCGTTCGGCTGTCTGATCGGCGACTACTCTTTCGACCATGGTCCGCCGGACGTTGAGCTACTGGGCCAGATGGCACAGATCTCCGCGGCCGCCCATGCCCCCTTCATTGCCGGTGCCGATCCGGGTGTGATGCAGATGGAGTCCTGGCAAGAGCTCAGCAACCCGCGGGATCTGACCAAGATCTTCCAGACGCCGGAGTACGCCGCCTGGCGGTCTTTGCGAGAATCCGAGGACTCGCGATACATCGGCCTTGCGATGCCGCGTTTCCTGGCGCGATTGCCCTACGGCGCCAAGACGGACCCGGTAGAGGAGTTTGATTTCGAGGAGGAGACCGGCTTCGGCGATCATTCGCGTTACACCTGGTCCAATGCCGCCTATGCCATGGCCGTGAATATCAACCGGGCCTTCAAGCTGTACGGCTGGTGCTCGCGCATCCGCGGGGTCGAATCCGGAGGTGCGGTGGAGGGACTGCCAGTGCATACCTTTCCAACCGATGACGGCGGCGTGGATATGAAATGCCCCACCGAGATCGCCATCGACGACCGGCGTGAAGCAGAGCTTGCGAAGAACGGCTTCATGCCATTGCTGCACAAAAAGAATAGCGATTTCGCGGCATTCATCGGTGCTCAGTCGCTGCAGAAGCCGTTCGAGTACGATGATCCAGACGCGACGGCCAATGCCAACCTGGCCGCTCGGTTGCCGTATCTCTTCGCGGTTTGCCGCTTTGCGCACTACCTCAAGGCGATCGTGCGCGACAAGATCGGCTCCTTCAAGGAGCGCGAAGACATGGAGAAGTGGCTCAACAAATGGATCAACAAATATGTCGAGCCCAATCCCGCGAATGCCTCCGAAGCCGACAAGGCGCGCAAGCCGCTCGCGGCTGCACAGGTGGTCGTCGAGGAGGTGGAAGGCAACCCCGGATACTATCGATCAAAATTCTATCTCAGGCCGCACTACCAACTGGAGGGCTTGACGGTATCTTTGCGGCTGGTATCGCGCCTGCCTTCAGAGAAGGCATGACTGGGCTGACAATGCGTACTGTAAGCCGGGTCTGGACTCGGACCTCAACGACCTGATGCTCAAGGGCATCAACTGCTGCGCCTGTCGGCGCATAAAGAGCTCCGCTCTCGTGAGCGGCCTTTTATAACTAGCGAGGAGAGCTGCCATGGCGTTCGATGCGTACCTGAAGGTGGAAGGTGTCGATGGAGAGGCCACCGACGCTGCACATGACAAATGGATACAAGTGCTGAGCTATAGCGTTGGTCTGAGTCAGCCCGTCTCTGGTGTTACGGGAACCGGTGGTCGCACCGGCGGCCGCGCGGACTTTCAAGACTTGAGCATTGTGAAGGTGATCGATAACTCGACACCGGACCTCTCGATCAAGTGTGCCAAGGGCGAGCACATACCAACCGTCGAACTGGAGCTGTGTCTCGCGACTGGTGACAAGCATACCTTCATGAAATACACGTTTGAAGATTGCATCGTGACATCCGTTACTCCCGGCGGCAGCTCAGGGGGAGAGCCCAAGCCCACTGAGCAAGTCAGCTTTGCCTATGGCAAGATCAAGTGGGAATACACTCCTATCGACGATACGGGCGCTCCGGGCTCCACGACGGACCGCAAGTGGGACTTGGAAAAAAATCAGCAGGAATAGTAAACCGCGGTCAGAGAATTGCCGCTCAACTACGATCTGCCATGACGAGCCGGGTAGTTTGGTACCCGGCAGCGAGGGTCAGCCATGGACGCAGAAGCGTCACTCGAACGAGGCGATCTCGACGCCGCGCTGAAAGCGCTGCAGGGTCAGATCCGCAAGGCCCCGGCTGAGGCGAAACTGCGCGTCTTCCTGTTCCAGCTGCTCTGCGTGCTGGGACATTGGGACAAGGCCCTGCGGCAACTCCAGGTAGCAGCCGATCTGGATGCCGGCGCACTGGCCATGGCGGCAACCTACCGAAATGCGGTACAGGCCGAGGCCTTGCGCGAGAGCGTCTTCGCCGGAGAGCGCGACCCCGTCGTTTTCGGTGAGCCCCAGCGCTGGATCGCCTTGCTGGTCGAGGCATTGCGCGTCAGCGCCCATGGCGATGCGGCTCGGGCGCAGGCCCTGCGTGCCGAGGCCTTCGAGGATGCCCCCGCGACAGCCGGTCGCATCGACGGCGCCGACTGCGCCTGGATCGCGGATGCAGACATGCGGCTGGGACCAGTGCTCGAGGGTGTCGTCGACGGGCGCTATTGCTGGATGCCGTTTCAGTACATCCAGCGCATCCATCTCGATGCGCCAACGGACCTGCGCGACCTCGTCTGGGCCCCGGCCCAGGTCACCTGGATCAACGGCGGTGAGTCCGTGGTCTTGATCCCTGTGCGCTACGCGGGCACGACGGCCCAGGCCGACGCTGGCCTGAAGCTGGCGCGCAGAACGGAATGGATTGATCTCGGGGCAGACTGCTTTGCCGGACTGGGGCAGCGAATGCTGACCACCGACAAGGATGAGTATCCGCTACTGGCCATTCGCGAGATCGTTCTCGATCAGTCCGGGCTCGCCACCGGCACCTCAGAACATGGCTGATCTCACGCCGAAAGAGCGGCTTCAGCCTTCGCTGCTCGACCGCTTGACTGACCAGGCGCCAACGACGGATCAGGAATCACGTGAGGAACGGGTCCTGTCTCCGAGTCGGCTCAAGGCGAGCGTGCTGCGCGATCTGCAATGGTTGCTTAACACCTGCAACCTGGCTTCGGTACAAGACCTCGATCCCTTCCCGGAGGTTGCGAGCTCGGTGCTCAATTACGGCCTGCCGGACCTGGCCGGAAAAAACGTGTCCGGGCTCGACGTGCTGAGCCTCGAGCGCGAGCTGCGCCAGGCCATTCTGCAGTTCGAGCCACGCATCTTGAGAAGATCACTGGTCATTCGCACCCTCATCGACGCGTCCACCATGAGCCATAACGCGATCCAGTTCATCATCGAAGGGGAGCTTTGGGGACAACCCATGCCACTGCAGCTCTACCTGAAGACGGAGGTCGATCTGGAGTCGGGCGAGGTGGCCGTCTTCGAATCCACGGCTGTGCGAGACGAGCGCTGACGTGGATCCGCGCCTGCTTGCCCACTACAACCGAGAGCTGCAGCACCTACGCGGGCTGGGCGGCGAATTTGCGGCCGAATTCCCCAAGATCGCCGGCCGGCTCGGCCTGAGCGGCTTCGAATGCGCCGATCCCTATGTCGAGCGACTGCTGGAGGGCTTCGCCTTCCTGGCCGCGCGTGTCCAGCTCAAGCTCGAAGATGAGTTTCCGACCTTCACCCAGCACCTGCTGGAGATGGTCTATCCGCATTACCTGGCACCGACGCCGTCCATGGCGGTCGTGCAATTACAGCCCGATCTGAGCCAGGGGACCTTGGCCGACGGGTTCCCGATACCTCGTCATACCAAGCTTCGCAGCAGCATCGGCAAGGGTGAGCAAACCGCCTGCGAGTACCTGACCGCGCACGAGACCCAGCTCTGGCCCCTGGAGATCGCCGAGGCCGAGTATTTCAGCCATGCCGGACCGGTCGCCAAGACCGACCTGGCCGTACTCAACCGGTCAAAATCGGGGCTGAGGCTGCGCCTGCGCGCCACGGCCGGACTCAATCTCTGCGACCTCAAGCTCGATCGTCTCGACCTCTACCTGCAGGGCAGCGATGAGATCCCCTTCACGCTCTATGAGCAGCTGACCGCCAATCCAGTGGCCGTCTTGATCCAGCCCCTCGAACGGCCGCTGCCTTGGATCACCGAGCTCCCGCGCTCCGTCCTCTCTCCCCTGGGCTTCTCCACGGATGAGGCGCTGCTGCCTTACGCTGCGCCGTCGTTCCAGGGATATCGCAATCTGCATGAGTACTTTGCCTTTCCACAACGCTTTCTGTTCGTCGCGGTGGATGGGCTGGCACCGGCTCTGCAGCGGGTCAAGACACCAGAGGTCGACCTCATCGTGCTCTTGCCCGCACGCGCCAGGGCGCTGGAGGGCGTTGTCGACGCCGGGCACTTCGCATTGCATTGCACACCCGTCGTCAACCTGTTTCCGAAGCGTTGCGACCGCATCCATCTGGGCAAGGGCTGGCCAGAGTATCACGTGGTGCCGGATCGCACCCGGCCGATGGACTTCGAGATCTATCGCATCGAAGGGGTCACCGGCTACGGCGCCTCCACGGCGAACGCACGCGAATTCCAGCCCTTCTATGCCACCAACGACTTGGCGCATCCGAGCGACCGCCCGGCCTACTACAGCGTGCATCGCATGCCGCGCCGAATGTCCTCGCGTCAGCGTCGGCAAGGACCGCGTTCGAGCTATCTGGGCAGCGAGGTCTATGTCAACCTCGTCGACGCGACCGCGGCCCCCTGGGCCTCGGAGCTGCGGCAGCTCGCCGTCAGCTGCCTCTGCACCAATCGGGACCTCCCGCTCCAGATGCCGGTCGGCGTTGGACAGGGCGATTTCTCGATGGAGGCCGGCGCGCCGGTGCAGGCCGTGCGCATCTGCTCCGGACCGACGCCGCCGCTGCCTTCTCCGGCGCATGGCGACACGGCCTGGCGCCTGATCAGCCATCTGTCCCTGAACTACCTGTCGATCACCGACACGGCAGGCGGCACCGGGGCCGGCGCACTACGTGAGCTGCTCATGCTCTACGCCGATCTCACCAACGCTGGCAATCGACATCAGATCGACGGCATTCGCGACGTCAACGCGCAGCCGATCACCCGCCGTCTGCCGGGCGTGCGTCCCATCACCTATGCCCGTGGCACCGAAATCACACTGGGCTGCGATGAGGCGGCCTTCGAGGGCACCGGCGTCTATCTGCTTGGCGCCGTGCTCGAGCGATTCTTTGCCCGGTACGCGTCCGTCAATGCCTTTACCGAGACCGTTCTGACCACCAGCCAGCGTGGGGAGCTGAAACGATGGCCACCGACCATCGGCCGACGCCCGACGCTCTAGCGCTGCTGAGCGCGCTGGAGCGCGAGCCCTGGCGCTTCGGCTTCCTGCAGACCCTGCGGGCGCTGGAGTGCCAGCATGCCGAGCGGCCTCGTCTCGGAGAAACGGTACGGGCCGCCGATGACATGGTCCGGCTGGGCCAGGAGCCGTCGCTGATCTTCGCCCCGGCCGAGCTGGCTGCGCTGCGCCGATCCGGGACAGGGCGTGCGCCGCGGCTATTGGTCTACTTCCTCGGTCTGCTCGGTCCCAACGGCCCCCTGCCGCTGCATCTGACGGATTACGCCCGCGACCGGCTGCGCAATGCGGGCGATGCGACCTTTGCCCGCTTCCTGGATCTGTTCAACCATCGGATGCTCAGCCTGTTCTATCGCGCCTGGGCCCAGGCCCAGCCCGCGGTGAGCTTCGACCGTCCTGGAAAGGACCGGTTCGGCACCTATCTGGGATCGCTGCACGGCATCGGCATGCCTGGCTACCGACACCGCGATGCCATGCCGGATCTGTTCAAGCTCCACCACAGCGGCCATCTGTCGTGCCAAGCCAGACATGCAGAAGGCCTCGGCGCGATCCTGTCCGACTACCTGAAACTGCCGGTCCGCATCGAGGAATTCATCGGCCACTGGCTGCAACTGCCACAGGATTGCCGCTGGCGCCTCGGCGAATCCCCCGAGGCCGGCTGTCTGGGGCTCACCACGACGATCGGCGGCCGTGTCTGGGATCACCAATCCAAGTTCCGCATCCGCGTCGGGCCGCTGCGCCTCAGCGATTACCTTCGCCTGCTGCCTGGCGGCAAGAGCCTGTCCGCGGTCAAGGCCATCGTGCGCAACTACGTCGGCCAGCCGCTGGACTGGGACCTGAACCCGGTTCTGGCCCGGCCCGAGGTGCCGGCCATTCGGCTCGGCAAGGCCGGATGCCTGGGCTGGACCACCTGGCTGACGAGCCGGCCTCTGGCTCGGGACGGCGATGACCTCAAGCTCGATCCCAACGTCAGACCAGTCCGTGCCCATCGCGTTCAGCCAGGCCCGGAAGGGGCCGCGCCAAACGGAGAACCCGCACCATGACCGAGATCAGCCGTGCCGCATTGTTCGGCAAGCTCAACCCGCTGGCCTACAAGGCCATCGAGAGCGCTACCGTCTTCTGCAAGATGCGTGGCAATCCCTACGTCGAGCTGGTGCACTGGCTGAACCAGGTGCTGCAGCTGCAGGACTCGGATCTGCATCGCATCATTCGCCACTTCGATCTTGAGCCCTCGCGGCTGGCAAAGGATTTCACCGATGCCCTGGACCGGCTGCCGCGCGGCTCACGCTCCATCGCAGACCTGTCATCGGACGTCGAAGAGGCGGTGGAGCGCGGCTGGGTCTACGGCACCCTGATGTTCGGCGAGACCCAGGTACGCACCGGCCATCTGCTGGTCGGTATCCTGAAGACCCGCGGCTTGCGCAGCGCGCTGCTGGGGATCTCGCGCCAGTTCGAAAAGATCGGCAGCGACAGCCTGACCGACGCCTTCGATAAGCTCCTTGCTGAGTCGCCGGAGAATCGTCTGGGGACGACCGACGGCTTCCAGGTGGGCGGTGGCGCTGCCCCCGGCGAGGCCAGCGGCGCCCTTGCGCCGGCCCAGATGGGCAAGCAGGAGGCCTTGCGGCAGTTCTCGGTGGACCTCACCGAGCGTGCCCGCAAGGATGAGCTCGACCCCATCGTCGGCCGCGACGAGGAGATACGCCAGCTGGTGGATATCCTGATGCGTCGGCGGCAGAACAATCCGATCCTCACCGGCGAGGCCGGCGTGGGCAAGACGGCAGTGGTCGAGGGCTTTGCCTTGCGCATCGCCTCGGGCGATGTCCCGCCGCCACTTCAGGACGTCACCCTGCGCACGCTGGATGTGGGCCTGCTGCAGGCCGGCGCCAGCATGAAGGGTGAGTTCGAGAACCGTCTGCGCCAGGTGATCGAGGAGGTGCAGACCTCGCCGAAGCCCATCATCCTGTTCATCGACGAGGCGCACACCCTCATCGGCGCGGGCGGCAGCGCCGGCACCAGCGATGCGGCCAACCTGCTGAAGCCGGCGCTGGCCAGAGGCACCCTGCGCACCGTTGCCGCCACCACCTGGGGCGAATACAAGAAGTACATCGAAAAGGATCCGGCCCTGACCAGGCGCTTTCAGGTGGTTCAGGTCGGCGAGCCGAGCGAGGACAAGGCCATTCTCATGGTTCGCGGCATCGCCTCGACCCTGGAGAAACACCATCGGGTGCAGGTGCTCGACGAGGCGCTGGAGGCCGCGGTGCGTCTGTCCCATCGCTACATCCCCGCCCGCCAACTGCCGGACAAGGCGGTCAGCCTGCTCGATACCGCCTGCGCCCGGGTCGCCATCAGCCAGAGCGCGGTGCCGGGTACCGTGGAGGATTGCCGTCGGCACATCGAGGCCCTGCAGACCGAGCTGGAGATCATCGGCCGTGAGACCGCCGTCGGCGTCGACACGGCCGAGCGCGAGCTCGGCGCGCGCGAGCAGCTCGAGGCAGCCCAGGTCCGCTTGGACCAGCTGGACTCCCGCTGGGAGCGCGAAAAGGCCCTGGTCCAGGACATCCTGGACCTGCGTGCCAGGCTGCGCGGCGATCAGGCCCCGGTCGAGGGCACGGGGAGCGCGCTGGAGCAGGCCGCAGCCGAGGTGGAGCCGACCAGCCCTGCATCACCCGCTGACCCACCCGAGCCCCCGGCGCAAGCGGCTTCGGCCGTCACCGATGCCGAGGCGGACGAACGCGGGGAGACGCTGGAGCGGCTGCGCACGTTGCAGGTGGAGCTGCATGGGCTGCAGGGTGACGAGCCCTTGATCCTGCCCAGCGTCGACGCCCAGGCGGTCGCCTCGGTGGTCGCGGACTGGACCGGTATCCCCGTGGGTCGCATGGTCAAGGACGAGGTCCAGGCAGTGCTCCACCTGGCCGACACCCTGAACCGACGCGTCATCGGCCAGCGCCACGCCTTGGACATGATCGCCAGCCGCATCCAGACCTCGCGCGCACGGCTGGACAATCCCAACAAGCCGATCGGCGTGTTCCTGCTTGCCGGCCCTTCCGGCGTCGGCAAGACCGAGACGGGTCTTGCCCTGGCCGAGGCTCTCTATGGCGGTGAGCAGAACATCATCACCATCAACATGAGCGAGTTCCAGGAGGCGCATACCGTCTCTACGCTCAAGGGCTCGCCACCGGGCTACGTCGGCTATGGCGAGGGTGGGATTCTCACCGAGGCCGTGCGCCGCAAGCCCTATAGCGTCGTGTTGCTGGACGAGGTGGAGAAGGCCCACCCGGATGTGCACGAGATCTTCTTCCAGGTCTTCGACAAGGGCTGGATGGAAGACGCCGAAGGCCGCAAGATCGATTTCCGCAATACCCTGATCCTGCTCACCACCAATGTGGGCACCGAGCTGATCATGGGGCTGTGTCAGGACCCGGACCTGATGCCGGAGCCCGAGGGCATCGCCACTGCGCTGCGCGAGCCGCTGCTCAAGGTCTTCCCGGCGGCCCTGCTCGGGCGCCTGGTGGCCATCCCCTACTATCCCCTCAACGACGAGATGCTGGCCGCCATCATCCGGTTGCAGCTCGGCCGCATCGTTCGCCGTATCCAAGAGAATCACCGCATCCCGCTCGATTACAGCGACGAGGTCGTCGATCTCATCGCCCAGCGCTGCTCGGAGGTGGAGAGCGGCGCCCGCGTCGTCGATGCCATCCTCACCAACACCGTGCTGCCGGAGATCAGCCGTGAGCTGCTCACGCGCAGCATGGACGGACGCGCCGTGGAACGGATCTCGGTCGACGTCGGTGACGGTGGTTTCAACTATCATTTTGACTGAATCAACAGCTTTCAACGACGAGTCGATGCCAATCCAGGCTCGTCAACATGACAAGCAATGCAGAGGTAGAAGCCGATGCCCATGCAGCCGATGAGCACAAGCGCACCACCGACCATCAAGTCCGGAAGCCGGGGTCCCTATGTGTCCTATTGCCAGAATCTCCTCAACGCGCGCCTGCCGAGCCATGGATGCCTCTGGGTCGACGGCATCTTCGGCCCGAAGACCGACGCCGCTGTCCGTCAATATCAGGGCATGAAGGGACTGAAGCGCGATGGCATTGTCGGCCCGCTGACATGGACCGCACTCGAGGTTGGGCCGCCGCCCATCAAGAAGCGTCCGTCGGTGGCCTTGCCACCGGTGCCTGCATCCGGGGGGTTATGACAGCCAGCATCAATTTGATACTGGAAGTGCTCAGTTCAATAACCGATATCCCGTGGAGGCGTTCATGCAACACATGCGCTATCGGCTGATATGGATCGGTGGTCTGGCAACGCTGCTTCTTGCCAGCTTGTCCTCGGTACAGGCGCGTGATCTAACACACGACTTACCCGGATCGTGTGACATCCCGGGCATACCCCGCTTTGCGGACTCGGTCATCATCGGCTATCGCCACAGTCAGTTCGATCAGACGGACATTCCGACAGGACCCTGGGATCCCACTCCAGACGTCCGGTTCTGGAAGGACTCTCTTAAACTCGAGGGCCAGCGCACCCGTCTCGTCTATCTCGCGCCAACCGATGCCAGCGCACTGGAGGTCATCCGCAATTATCAGCAGGCACTCGAGGCCACGGACTATCAGGCGCTGTTCAGCTGTTCCGGATTCCGGGACTGCGGAGCTAAGATTGCAGATTTCTACGTCGACGAGCGCAATGGCAAGAAGCTCACCGACAACAACATGCTGAAGAACGTGTATTCCGGTGCCTCGGTTCAGGCGCCTCAGGTGTATGTGGCTAGGCACGCCGGTGCAGAAGCCGCTGCTTACGTCTTCGTCTTTGCGGCCTACCAGGACAACTATGTCGAGCCCGCGGCTGGCGATCGGGTCGCCGTCTTCGTCGAACAGGTGCTGACCAAGCCCATGCAGGACCGCATGCTGGTCATCGAGGCCGCGGAGCTCGCCAGCGGCCTATCAGACGAAGGGCGCATTGCGCTCTATGGCATCACCTTCGATTTCGATCAGGCCACGATCCGCCCAGAGTCACATGCCCAGTTGGAAGAGATGGCAAACTTGCTGCGCACGCAGCCAGACCTCGAGGTCTTCATCGTCGGTCACACCGATAATCGGGGCAGTCTCGACTACAACATGGACCTTTCAAGGCGCCGCGCCGAAGCCGTGGCGGCGGCACTGGCCGATGATTACCAGATCAAGCGGGAACGCCTAACGCCCATGGGCGTCGCCAACCTGGCCCCGGTCGCGTCCAACGCGACGGAAGAGGGGCGCGCCAAGAACCGACGGGTGGAGCTCGTGCAGCGGTAGAGACCTATTCGGCCTTGATCATCAGCTTGGCTGACCGTGCTTAAGATCAAGGCCTCCCGAGACATCGCTCAGGGACATTCAATATCGTGCAGACAAAGATCGATGCAGGCGTGAACTGCAATTGATGCTAGGGTCCGTTCTCGGTAGTTGCGAGCGGCCGGGCGGGTTGATCTTCTTAGTCAAAAAATCCAGGGTTATGGCGCTCATTCACGGCGCCAGGATCAACACCTTGGTCTGGCTCGGCGCTAAACGGCAGCCGGGTGCGTTGGTATTGTTCTGCAAGGACATGCTGGTCATCCGACTGGCCGGCATCCCCTTGATCAGCACCGAGAAGGCGCCGGTGAGGTGACGGGAAGGCCCCATCACGGTACCGGAGGCAACCCCAGTGGCCAGGCCCGCGTTGTCGCCGTTGGTCATGGGGATGGTGGTGCCGAGATTGTGCGCTGGCGTTGCGGCAAACAGGATGTTGGGCACGTTCGGCACCGCCATGGGTCCCATGGCGATGTTCGGGTAGGGGACGGGCACCGGGCCTGCGGGGCTGGGTGTAAGGCAGACATCAGGAAAGGCGGTATCCGTGCCCATCATCTGTGCGTTTGCAAACATCGATCGAACCTCCTAACTGACATGAGGGGCGCGCCACATCCCTAATGATGAAAGACTATGTCGTGAATTTCACGTTAACCGAGATGGATCTGTTCGCCGTCGATCTTGACCAGATGACGGGCGTCGGCGAGCAGGGTGCCGGAGCTCAGGCGCGCGACCTGCTCGGCCCGGATCTCGACGGAACCGGCGTGGACCTGGTCCAGGTCGCGGACCGTCCGTCGCGACTGGCTGAGCGCGAGATTCAGGCGCTCAGCGGTCGCTTCCACCAAGTCGCCGATCAAGCGGCTTGAGCGCAGTGACGCCAACGCCTCGCGCGCGATCAGCCTGAGTCGTGCACCGATCAGGGTCAGCCGATCGGACCTGATCGAGACCTTCGGGCTATCGACGCTGAGATGCGTCCGCGAGCCGAGCGTGAGTGGCCCATCGATCCGAAGCTTCAGGCCTGCCCCGCCGTCGACCTCAACTGCAGCCTCGCCGGGCAGAACGAGGCGGAGCGGCAACGTGGCGCGACGTTCCAGGATCGCGATCACGAAGGCCTCGTCATTCAGGCCCATCGTGATCAGCACCCGATCACCCACCTCGGGCCACACCAGGCAGCTCAAGGCACGGTGCGCCCTAAGAACTCCTGTTGCAGTCTGAATGGTGCAGGTGGCGCCCTCCGCCACCTCGAGGATCTCGCCCTCGAGATGCAACGGATGCGGACGAAGCGTGCTCGCCTGGTCAGATCTCAAGGCATCCATGGGGTTCTCCGCTATTTGATCGTCGGGTTCGGGAATCCACGCTCGACGTGGATGGGGGGTCGAGCCGAAGTGATCATCCTCATCATCCTCCCGACTCGGGAAGCGGCCGCCAATCCTCGGCTGCGCGCTGCTCGGGATCGTCTCCAAGTGCCCGCCCGCGGTCGGTGAAACGGGCGTCGCGGTCGCGCACGCGGTGCAGCTTGGCGCGTAAGAGGGTTGCCCCGCCCAGATCCGCCGCTTCGAGATTGGCGTGCGAGAGATCGGCATAGGTCAGGTCGGCACCGCGCAGATCCGCCTTGCCGAGCTCCGTGGACAGGAAATTGCCCTGGTAGAGGTTGGCACGAGTGAAGCAGGCCCCCTCGGCCCGCGCACCCTGCCAGATCGCCTGGATGAGATTCGCGCCGCTGAAATCGGCGCCTGTCAGGTCGGCTTGTAGAAAGATCGCACCACTCAAGGAGGCCCCACCGAAGCGTGCCCCCTGCAGCCGAGCTGCGGTGAAATTGCCTTGCCGAATCCGTACATGACTGAAATCACAGCCGGTCAAATCGGCCTCGCTGAATTGGACGACATCGAAGTCCTGTCCGGCGAACCGCTGTCCAGCCAAATTGCTCTTGTTGAGAACCACCATGGCGAAATCGGCCCCACGGAAATCGGCCCGTCGCAGATCGCACTCGAGCAGTACGCTGCGCTCGAAGTGCGCATCGGCGAAATCCATCGCGCCGCTGCTCAGGTTGGCCATCACGAGCTGTTCGAGCCGAGCCTCGCGAAACCGAATGTTGGCAAGCTGACCCCCACTGAATCCGGCCAGGTGCAGCCTTACCCGGTCGAAGAGCACACCCTCCAGGCGGCATTCATGCCAATTGGCATTCTCGATGAGCGCCTCGGCGAAGGACACTGCGTGAAGCTCGGAGGCGAAAAAGAGGGTCCCCGATAGCCTTGCGGCGTCGAAGACAGACCGCGTTAGACGGCAGTGAGTGAACTGGCAGTCGGTCAGGTCGGCACCGCGCAGATCGACTCCATCGAGCTCGCATTTGTCGAGCCGCAGCGCCGCCAGATCCGCTCCTCGCAGATCGAGCCCGCGCAGCGTCGCGCCGCTGAGCAGTTCGGCGTCCTGGGCCAGCCGTTCGATGGTCTCGCGGTCCATCTTGGCTGTCAGTCCGCGCGCTCGGGTGGCCGATAGCGCGGACGTGTCCTGGCCCGCGTGAAGATTGCACCATCGAAGCGAACCCCCGGACCGACCTGCACCCGCGCGAGATCGGCCTCGTGCAGATTGGCATGAGAGAGCTCGGAGCGCTCTAGACGCGCATGTTGCAGGACCGCCCCGGCCAGATTGCAGCTCCCGAGATCGGCGCCACCGAGGTCCGCTCGCACCAGCCGGGCGCCGCGTGCATCAGCGGCATAGAAGCGTGTCTCGCGCAGATTGCAACCGCTGAAATCGCAGCCGCGCAGCTCGGCCCGCGAGAAATTGGCGCAGCGCAGACTGGCCTCGCGAAAGGAGACCTCGTTCAGGCGGGCGCCGCTGAACTCGACCCCATCGAGCTGGCAATTCAACGCGAAGCAACCAGCCCCGAGGCTCAGATCCCGAAAACAGCTGCGCCTGGCCCGCATCCCGACGAAGGCGGCCTTGGTGATGGACGCCCCGGTAAAGTCGGTTTCCTCGAGGTTGCAATCCTGAAAGACCGCCTGGGCATAACGGATCCCGGCGAAGCTGCAGCCCCGCAGGTCGGCCTCGCGCCATAGGACCATGGAGTCGGCCTCTGTTGCGGAGAAATCGACCGCGACGACCTCCGCATCGGTCAGACGCAGACCCTCGATGCGGGCACCGTGCAGGGTCGAGTTGCCCAGCCGGGCGCGCTCCAGGATTGCCTCACTGAGGTCCGCGCCGCTCAGATCGGCACGCGCGATCTGGGCCGCACCAAGGTTGCACTCGCGCAGATCGGCATCGATCAGGCGGGTGGCGATGAGTCGCGCGTGGGCCAGCATGGCCCGGCTCAGCTTGGCCCGATCGAGCAGCGCGCCGCTCAGGTCAGCTGCCTCCAGGAGCGCGCCACTCAGATCGGCTCCGCGCAGGTCCATCCGGCTCAGATCCGCCCGGGTCAGATCCCAGCCCGCAAGCGAGCCGCCGCGCGCGAGCTCGGCCTGGACACGGACGCGCAGGTCTTCACGGGCGGCTTCGGCCAGCGGGTCAGGCGGCCGTTGGTGATGGCCGGTTGCCTGGTAGGCCGCGAGCTGTTGTCGGTCTCCCTCGCGCCAACGCGCCAGCGTGTCTGGATCGCTCAGCATCTGCTCCAACTCGGCGACGTCGGTGCCCCCCGCACGCCCCTCCTCGGCCAAGCGGGTCAGGTCGGCGATCAAGGGCTCGGCGTTCGGCCGCGGCGGACCACGTGTCAGGTCGCCGCTCATCTCGCGCTCGATCTGTTCCATGTCCACGCCATCGCGGGCCGCGACCACGCGGACCTCATCCAAGGTATTCCGCTTCTCCTGCTCCAATCGCTCGGCAAGCGCGGCGGACTCGGCCTCCATCCGTTTACGGATATCGATGAGGTCATCGAGGGTTTGAATCCGGGGTGGGTCGGGGAGATCGGCCGGCGGGCCATGTTCGTCCGGGTCCAGGCCATGGGCGGCGACCAGGGCCCGTGCCTCGGCACGCTCGCGCGCGGCACGGCGCATGGCGCGTTCGTAGGCCGGACTCGGCTTATCCGGCGGGTCGAACAGCGACACCGCAAGATCCGCCGGCATGAGGTCGGACTCGCGCAGCGACTCCAGTGCACCCTGGTCCGGATCGCGTCGACGCTCCTGAACGGCGCGATAATGCTCGCTCGGACGCGCCTCGCCCAGTCGCTCGACCGCGGCGAGGAGTGTCTGAACATCCGCGGCATCATCTTCGCCGATGTGCATCCAGCCTTGGAAGACCTGGATCAGACGTTCTTCCTCCGGAAAGAACCAGAGCGCCTTGAGCGACATGGAGAGCTCCTCGAAGGTCTCGTCTGCCGCCTTCTTTCGGGTGGCGAATACCCGCGTGGCGAGCCCTGGCAGGACACCCTCGATGCGATCGAGCTCGGGATGCAGCAGGTCAAAGGCATAGCCCTCGTCTCCCCGGAAGGGCGTTGCCTGCTGCTGATCCTCCGGGGCCAGGTTGAAGAAGCTGCCGTCCAGATCGCGGGCCAAGCCTGGATAATCCCGCTCCAGCCAGGCTTGGTCATAGGTCCCTCGCTTGGCGGCTCGGGTCGCCCAGGTCTGGTCCAGCGGACCGAAGCCGGCCGGGCGACCGACAGCGCTCGGGCGAGTCAAGGGGCGATCGGGATATTCGACCCGCGGCAGCAGGCGCATGCGGGTACCGTCGATCTCGCTGTCGCGCCGGCCCATGCCGACAGGGTTGGCGGCAAAATCCTCCCCGCCATAGGTCTGACTCCAGTCGAGCGCCAGTCGCTCAAAAGCCAGCGGCGCCGAGGGACGCTCGCCCTCCCAGAAACGCAGCCCCCAGACGACCAACTCCTTGCTCAGGTTGCCGACCTGCGCGCGCACTCGGCAGGCGCGCCGACGATCCGCACGGGTAAAGGCGGTGGCGCCAACCAGATATTCGGCCCGAGGACGCGGGTAACCCTCCTCCAAGGGACCTTGAGACTCAGGCCGGCTTGCCCAAAACGGCCAGAGCTGTTGCTCGGTCAGGAGCCGGCTCGTGCGTCCAAGGGTCGAAAAGAGGATGACCGAGACGCCGAGCATGAAGCGCCCCCCGTGCTCGAAGGGGCGAGTCAGGAGAGAGGCCGACAATGGCTTGACACACCGCATTGTGGTGCCGATTACATCAGAATCTTGAGGGTTGCCATGTCGATGCCGGTTGCCTCGTTGAGCATGCTTAGTGCAAATTTTTGGTCGTTCAAGCTTCCGGCGCTCAGATCCGCACCAACCTTCTCGAACTTTAGACCGACAGCGGCGTTGGTCGAGCCCGTCACCTCGGCCTTGATGCCGTTCACCTCCATGACCGCCCCATTGAAGTCCAGCTTGGAGGCATAGCCTTCCTTGATCGTCCCACCAATCTGATTCAGTTCGAAATCGATCACCTTGGTTCCGCCGGGTGCAACGATGGTCATCCCACCGGTCGCGTTGATCGTGAATGGCCCGCCTGAACTGAGTTTGACACTGCCACCGACGGTCTGCGTAAGGCTTGCGCCGATCTGTTCCGTGCGGCTGGCGCCGACCGTGACCGCCTCGGAGGCGCCGACACTCAGGACTCGGCTCGCGCCGATGCTGACAGACTCGCTGGCGCCGACGGCCTCGGAGCGGCTGGCGCCAATACTGATGGTCTCGTTGGCCGCGACGGTTTCTGTGCGGCTGCCGCCGATGCTAATGTTCTCATTGCCTCCAACGCTTTCCGTTCGGTTGGCGCCAATGGTGGTGGTCTCGTTGTTCCCGACGGTCAGGCCGCGGTCTACGCCCACCTGAATGGACTCATTGTTGGTGACATCACGGCTGCGGTCGTGCAGCACATGCTCGCGCAGGTCATGCTCAACGGTGCTGTCCTTGTCGAATTGGCCATGCTCCCGGATCAGCTCGCTGCCCTGGGTGTCGTCCATGACGTATTCGTTGTAGCCGCCACCGCCCTTGGTGCTATTGGACTTCACGCCGCTGAAGACCGCCTCGGCCGGTAGGCTATAGGGCGGCATCTCGGTACCGTTGTAGACCCGACCAGTGATGATGGGCTGGTCTGGATCACCTTCCAGGAAGTCGACGATGACCTCTTGGCCAATTCGGGGGATCGCAATGGCTCCCCAGTTCTTGCCCGCCCAAGGGTGCGAGACGCGTACCCAGCAGGAGCTATTCTCGTCCGATTTTCCATAGCGATCCCAATGGAACTGGACCTTGACCCGGCCGTATTCGTCGGTCCAGATCTCCTCGCCGGACTTGCCGACAACGATGGCGGTCTGAGGTCCCTGGACCGAGGGTCTGGGTGTCGCCCGAGGTGGACGAAATGGTGTCTGTGCATCGATCGCCGTGATGCTGCATCGAACGATCGGGCCTTGGGCGGTGGCGCCCGCGGAGCCGAAGAGATCGGACTGAAGCTGATAATCCGTCGCGAGGATCAGATATTCTCGATTCTGATCGTCTCGGGGATAGTTGACGAGATTGAACAAGCCGCCAGCAGCGAGCCCACGGACATGGCCCCTGGCATGGATGAGCTCGTAGCCCGCATGGATTTCTTCCAGACGAACACGGGCGTAGGCCTCGCCATCACCACTCTCCGTATACGCTCCTGGATAATCGTAGACCTCCAGATCTGCCTTCTCATGCGGCTTTGGGCTGCTGCGCTTGGCGAACAGGTTCTTCCGCGGTGCCGTGAAATCGAAGTCGGTATGCGCATAGGCGCCGGACTGCACGACTTGGGCGACAGTCAGTTCATGGATATGATCGCCATGCAGCGCGGTCTCGTCGGGGGGATAGTAGGGTACCTCCTCGCAGCCGGCGATGGCATTGTGGGCGCTATAGCCGTCGGCCAGGATAAGCGTATGCTTTCCCTCTTCGTGGACGAAGTAATAGTAGATACCTTCCTGCTCCATCAAACGGCTGACGAAGTTGAAGTCCGTCTCGCGGTATTGGACACAATAGCCCCATTGTCGGTAGCTGGCACTGAGGCGCTCTTCGAAATCCGTGTAGCCGTGCTCGCGGAAGATCTCTTTGACGATATCGGGGACGGTCTTGTCCTGAAAGATGCGGCAGTCGGCAGTCCGCGTCAGGAACCAGAGCCATGGAACGAGTGTGGCCTGGTAGATGGCAAATGCGCCATCGAAGCCCACTTGAGAGAAACGGCTGACGATGCCGCTAAAGTAGCGCTGACCGCCGTCGAGCAGACTGACCCTGACGGTGGCCGGCTGGCCAAGCAGATCCGAGTGACGGATGTCGATATCTTCGCTGACCAGCTCGAGCTGATATTCGAACAAGCGACTCAGTTGCTCGCTGGCCGCCATGCCGCGCAACAGCAATACATCATCGCCCAGCGATGTCGAGACGGATAATTCCCTTGCCTGTTGACTCAGAGTCATGCGCTCATCCTCCCGATGCCTTGCACCTGAGTATAGGTCAGGTCTGCCTAAACCACCGAAAACTCGATAACGAGCGCTGTGACGTTATCCCGCGCCCCGGCCTCACATGTCGTCTCGATCAGTTGCTGAACCGTCTCGGTTGGCGCCCCGGAGGCGAGCAGTGCTCCAATGCGTTCGCGGCTCAACTCTTTGCTCAAGCCATCGCTGCAGAGCAGATAACGGTCGCCAGGGTGCAGGGAGTCGATGGCGGTGTCGATTTGCAGCTCGTCCTCTGCACCGATGGCGCGCGAGAGGACATTGGCGTGGGGGTGCGCGTCGGCTTCGTCGGGCGACAGCATGCCCTGCGCAACCCACTGCTGGACCTCGGTGTGGTCTGTGGTGAGTTGCGTGAGGCGGCCTTCGCGCAGCCGATAGATGCGACTGTCACCAACCCAGAGCAGCGCGCAGGCACCGCCCAAGGCGAGCAGTGCCACCAGGGTGGTGCCGATGATCTCATCACCCTTGGCGGCCGCTTCTGCGATGAGTTGGCGATTGGCCTCTTGAATGAGACTTTCCAGCTGTTCCGTCGACCGACCGAGGAACCTCGGTGACGGCAGCCTTGCCAGGGTCTCGACAACGAGTGCGCTGGCCCGCTCTCCGGCCGCATGTCCACCCATGCCGTCGGCGACTGCCCAGAGTCCGAGATCCGGGCGGTCGAGGAAGGCATCCTGGTTGACGCTCCGCACGCAGCCTGGGTGTGTTGCTGCCGCCGATTTCCAGCGCATCATTGATTGCTCCCCTGTTCCTATGCAGGCTCGCCAAGTCCGGCGTCAGTGATTGGGTCGCCAAGGTTCCACCATTGGCCGGCGCCCCAATCACCGGTATAGAGCGCAGGAAAGGCCTGCTCGACCGGCAGCCCCTGGCAGAGCAGCAGCGAGGGTGCTACACGCTCTGAGCCAGCAGACCACCAGAGGCTGTAGCTCAGGAACAGCTCTTGCAGCGCGAGATGCAGGAAGGCGAACGTCGCATGAGGCATGTATCGCGACTCGCTCAGGCCCAGCCTCCAGCCCCTCGGCTCGAGGGGGGCGGGGGAGACGGTCTGCGTCGATGGCGCCGGTGTCCCGGGCAGCGAACTTAGCTGCATCAGGCCGGTATCGAGTTCCTCCAGGCTCAAAGCGCCTTCAAGGGCGTCGAGCATCAGCGACTGAGCACTGTCGAGCCACTCATGGCCGGACGAGAGTGCGAGAAAGGGGTTTGTGCCCTGAGGCAGAGCGCAGGCGACGGTCAGCGGGAAATAACGGCCGACCCGATCGACACTGGGCATGAGCAATCCGCACCAAGGGGTCTGCCCGGCGATGCCGGCGGTGAGCACGAAGCGCCAGATGGGGCTGGTCAGGTAGGCGTCGAGCCAAGCGTCGCCGAGTGCCTCGCGGCTCTGGTTCAGGCAGGACTGTAGCCAGGGATCCCAGACGCGCAGGAAGGCTTGAGGCAGGCGACGCGTGATGAAGTCGCCCTGTCCCGGCAGCTTGCCGAAGAGCCCCGCGGCGATCTGCTCGGCCGTTACAGCCTGTCCGGGCATCGGAACCCCCTCAGCGCATTCAGATTGAACGGGTTGCGCACGCTGACCGCACGCAGGTCGAAATTGGCGTTGTGCCCGGCAAGCTGAAAGCCGACCCGGAAGAGCTCCTGCTGGCTGGTGGCCCGGATGCTGGCGGTATCCAGCAGGCGGAACCAGGCCCAGGGGCCAGAGAATGTGAGGGTTGGGCGTGCGCCCAGGGTATCGACGAAGACCATGCGCACGCGCCCTGGCGCCGTCGGTGACGGCCATTGCAGCGGGTAAGTGACCATGGGTCCTTGCCGGTAATCGACGATCTGGCCACCAAGGTCGAGGATGAACTGCTTTATCTCCGCATCGAGCGCGCGTGGGGTGAGATCGAACTGGATGCTCGGCAGCTTGCCGCCGCTGAGGAAGAAGGCCTCGCGGATGACGGCCGCGCGCTGGAACTGGGCCAGGACCTCCTCGGGGATGCCGATGCCGGAACCGATCCAGCGCCACTGGGGCCCCGAGGTGTCCGCCAGCGGGCCGAGATTCTCCTTGAAGAAGGCGTCCAGCAGCCCCCCTGGGCCGAACATGCGGCCAAAGTCGTGCAGCGTCGTCTCCCGCGGACTGTCGCGGTCGAACGGATAGCGGTCGTGGATGGCCTCGCGACAGAACGGCAAGACCTCGGCGGTCCAGAGACGGTTCAGCTGCGCACGCATGCCACCGGAGACGATATCGGCGCTGTCCTGCGCCAGAGTGGTCAGGAGGCGCGAGACCGGATCGGGCAGCTCGCCGGCCACCTGCCTGACCCCTGCGATCTCGGCGCTCTCGCCAGCCGCGAGCACACCACGCCCGGCGCTTGCGGCAGTGCCGACCGACTTCAGGTACAGATTCATCTGATCCAGCGCCTCGAGTGCCTTGTCGAAGGGCGGCGCTTGGCCCTCAGGCGCAATCATGAGGTCGTACAGCCAGCGGAAGCGGCGCGTGACATAGGCCTCAGGGGCCTCTTCGGTCGCGATCTCGGCGATCTGGGATTCGCCACCAAAGTAGCGATCCACCCGCTGCAAGAATCCCGACGCGGATCCGGGTCCCGGTGTTTCGTCCTGATCGCCCTCTGCGCTGCGGTCCAGCCTCGTCTGGGTCGCGACGGCAGTGAGCAGTCTGCGCAGCGGCGACTGGTCCTTGTCCGCAAGCACCCTCGCGATCTCGGCGGCATGATGCAGGTCGCGCGGGGGGACGAGGTCGATGTCCTGCAGCAGATCGTTCCAGGCGGCGACATAATCGCGCAGGTAGAGGGAGCGTACATCCTCCAGCAAACGGCTGAACGGTTCCGAGCCCGGCGTGAGCGCTTGGCTGGAGCCGAGGATCCAGGCCTCTTCGGCGGTCATGCCGACGAGCCGCAGGGCTTGCCGGGCAAAGCCCTGATGGTAGCCCTCGTAGGTATAGAGGGCCGGGATGCCGTCATTGAGCGAGCGTCCGCTGCGTCGCTGGAACACCAGCTTGGCGTAATCGCCCGCGGCCTCGCTCACGGTGAAGTCCGGGAATCCGAGGCCCAGGCCATCGCGCTGGAGCCGCTCGTAGATGCGCTCGGCGAGCGGGACGCGGTTGATGATCTCGCGGGAACGGGCGATCAGGTTCGCGTCGAGCGCCAATGGCAGTGGCGCCGGGCGCTGCTCCAGAAGGGCCTGCAGGTGATCCTTCAGCGATTCGCGCTGCTGCGCTGGATTGGCACGCGGCAGATTCCGCTCCCAATCACGCCCAACCCAGTATTGAATGCTCTCGGCGTCATAATGGGCGGGAGTGTCCAGCATCAGATAGATGCGCAGTGCATCGTAGAGAAAGTCCGGATCACCGCCGGCCTCGCGAATCTGGTCCTCCAGTCGCAGCATGACCGATGGCAGCAAGGTCTTGCGTAAGATCCGCTGATAGGCGCGCTCGGCCTCGGGGCCGAGCTTTTCCCCTTGATAGAGGCCGAGGCGGGACAGCAGGGGCGCTCCGCGATCACGGTCGGCATAGCCGCCGGGGATCGTGCGTGCGGCATCGAGCAGTGGCAAGAGCGCAATGGGATCCCGCTCGACCGGGCCCAAGGCGTCGATCTGGGCGTCGATCTCCAGCAAGGCCTGGTCGACGGTCTGCGTATAGGCCTTGTTGCGGCTATAACTGGTGGTCCAGGCAGCGGCCGCGAGCAGCGTCAGGCCAATGGCGCTTGCGTAGGCTCCGTTGCGCAGCCAGCGGCGGCGGCGCTCGAGACGCGGATTGAGCCCCGCAAGGCCGGCCTCAGGGAAGACCAGGTCGCGGAACAGTCGCGCCAGGAAGTAGCCGCGGCCGGTGCCATCGAAGGGCTGCGGGCCCTGCCGCGACAGGCCGAAGCTGGCGGCGATGCCTGCCAGCACGCGATCGATGGGCGTGCCGGTCTGGGTGCCGCTGGTGAAGTAGACCCCGCGCAGCAGGGGGCGGACCTCGTAGCGGCTGGGCGTGAAGACCGCGCGGACGAAATCGTCGACCGGCTCCGTGAGCGCGGCAAACTGCTCCGGAAAGGCAAAGATGAGGCTGCGCTTATGCGCGTCGCGCTCCGCCTGCAAACGGGCGAGGCGCCGCTGAGACAGCCGCACGAGCAAGGCGTCGAGCGCGTCGCGCAGCCCTTCGACCGGGGCCATGCCGACACCCTCATCATCCAGTCGCAGTGTGGTGCCCCAGACCTGCTCGCGCTGCTCCTTGCCCAGATCGGCGAAGTATTCCATGAACCCCGCGACCAAGTCCGCCTTCATGAACAGGACGTAGACCGGGAAGCGGATCTTGAACCTGGTGTAGAGCTCCTGCAGGCGTTGTCTGATCGCTTGTGCATGGGCCGCTCGCTCGGTGGGCGACTGCTGCAGCAGATCGGCCAGGCTGACGGCGACGAGGACACCGTTGATCGGTCGCCGCGGCCGGTGCTTCTTGAGCATGCCCAGAAAGCCTAGCCAGGCGTTGCTGTCCACTTGCTGGTAGCTGTCTTGGGTGGTGTAGCGGCCGGCGGTGTCGAGCAGCACGGCGTCTTCAGCAAACCACCAGTCGCAATTGCGCGTGCCGCCAACACCCTGAATGGGGTCCTTGCCCACCCGATCGACCAGCGGAAAGCGCAGGCCCGCGTTGAGCAGTGCCGTGGTCTTGCCGCATCCAGGCGGCCCGATGATGAGATACCAGGGCAGTTGATAGAGCCAGCGACCTCCGAGCCGATGGCGCGTCTCGGAACGCCTCAGCAGACCCAGGGCATCGCGAAAACGCTCCTCGAGCAACTGCAGCTCTTCAGCGGATGCGGCCTGTGCCGGATCGACGTCCTCCGTCCTTGAGGCCGCCAGCTGATCGACGAGGCGGCGGTTGCGCAGACGCGCCCGCACCGCCGACCCGATCTGCCAGAGCCCCCAGGTGCCGAACAGGGCGGCCATGACCGCCAGTCGGGCGGACGGCGATGCCAGCGGTACGCGCCCGCCGATGCCGATCAAATCGCCCGCGAGCCAGACCAGCACGGCCAGGGCAAGGGTTCCAAGCAGACTCAGAAACCAGCGCTTTCCGACGAATGCGAACAGCGTCTTCATGGCTTTTTCTTCTGCGGCTAGCGCATCTCAGCCGGCATCGGTGCCGCGGGGTGGCATCAGCGTGATCTCGACCCGACGGTTACGGGCGTTCGTCGGATCAGCCGGTACCCGCAGCTCAGTGTCTGATCGGCCCTGGGCGCTCAGACGGTCATCGCCACCCATGACCGTCGCCAGGAGATTGCGCACGCTCTCCGCGCGCGCCTGTGACAGCACCTGATTCGACGGAAAACGCAATGTCCTGATGGGCACGCTGTCGGTATGCCCGGTCACCAGTACCGGGCCGGGCAGCTGCATCAGGGCTTCGCCGATTCGCTGCAGGTGCAATCGATATTCGGGCTTGACCTTGACCTGACCTGACGCGAACAAGCCGTCTCCATGCAGGATCACCGTCTGCCCCAGGGGGGTGTCGACCACCTCGAGCTGATTGGCGGCGATCTCCTGGGCCAGCAGGATGCGCAGCGTGAGCTTCGGCTTCGGCTTGGGTTCGGGTATGGGCTTGGGCGGTGCCGGCTGCGAAACCGCCGCGACGGTGGGCACCTCGAGCGCCGGGCGCTCGAAGTCGACGGGGATGTTTCTGCCGACCTGCGCCAACCCGGCAAATACCGGGTCCGAGGCGCGGTGCAAGGCAAAGGTGAAGGTGCTGAAAAGGCCGAGCAATGCGATGCCGGAGATGGCCGCGAAGACCCACAATGGCAACTGGTGAATCAGCGGATCACGCCGTCGGCTTTCGCCGCGCCAGTGCGGTGAGAGCTCGGGCTCCGGCTCGCCGCGCTGATTGCGGATGGCCAGATAGAGACGTTCGCGCACCTGCTGGAGCTCGGCACGTCCTCCGTCGCGCACCCGATAACGTCCCTCGAAGCCCATCGCCAGACAGAGATAGAGCAGCTCGAGCAGCTGGAGGTTGCCACTGGGAAAGGCCAGCAGCCGATCCAGTGCCTCGAAGAACTTCTCGCCGCCCCAGGTCTCGTTGTGAAAGCTGATCAGCAGTCCATGAGCCCCCCAGGCGCTTTCGCTGCCCCAGGGGGTGTCCAGCACAGATTCGTCCAGGAGGGCGCAAAGGACGTAGCGGGCGGGCAGCACGACCGGGTCGGCAAGGCCGCGGGCGCGGGCGCAGGTCTCGAACTCCCGCACCTGCTGCACAAGGCGCTCCAGCAGCGCGGCAGGATCGGGGTGCGAGGGCGTACCGCGCAGTTGTGCCGCAACCGTTAGCAGTCCGGATGCACAGGCGACCAACGGATTCTGGTCTGCTGACACAGCAAGATCGGCACGCCATCGTACACCAAGCGGCGGCGACGGAGGTGGGGCTGCTGGGGTGACAGCCCCGGCACGTCGCCCTCCCGGCACCGGCCGTATGACCGTCGGGCCGCCGTCGTCTGCGGAGAAGAAGGGATCGTCGTGGCTCATGGATCACTCGCGAATCGCCCAGAGTTCCAGCTCCAGATCGGGGAACTCGCCGCCCACATGCAGCCCGAAGCCGCCGGAGGGCGCCAGCTGGCGCCAGAAGTCGCTGGTACGGTCGAGCTCGAAATAGTTGAAGCCGGCATGGTAGGGCAGTTCCATCGGTGCCATCGGCATCGGGTAGAGCCCGATCCCTGGCAGGGCCAGCTTGACCAGCTCCTGGATCTTGTCGATGGGGCCAATCTTGGCCTGTGCGGGGAAGCGCCCGCGGACCTTCTCCGGATCCACACCGGCCTTGGCCGCGAGCACGAATCTGGCATTGTCCAGCAGCGACTTGTCCGCGACCAGCGCCACCCTGAAGCCGAACTTGCGCTCCTGGATCGGGATCGCGATCGCGCGCTCGACCCCTTCGCGGCTCAGGAATTGCCTGAGCGCCTCGAAGACCGGGCCGAAGGTCGCGGCGAGATCCTCATGGTCGTAGACGGGGAAGACGGGCGGACGCTTGTCGTCAGTGGTAAAGGTGGAGAGCTCGCCCGCGAATTGCAGCAGTTCGCGGTACAGCGTCTCGGGGTGATGTCCGTCCATGCCGGCCAGGTGCGCAACCAGAGGTTCCTGGCGGTTGATGAGCTGCAGCAGCAGGAAGTTGGCCCATTCGGATACCCCACCGCTCGCACCGGCGCGCACCCGCGCGGCGAGCGTATCCGCCCGCCGGCGGCACAGCCCCTGGAGTTCCTCCAGAAAGGCGCGCAGTCGCGTGCTGGCGGTGATTTCGACACAGGGCGGGATGTAGTTCTGGTCGAGCAGCACCTGCCCGTCGGACCGTCTCTCGAGGATGCGCGCGATGCCGCAGCAGGCATACCCGTCACGGTTGTCACGCCCCAGCAACAGGCGCAGATCGAGCTGCCCGACCTCGAGCAACTCTTCGGTTTGTGCGGCTGTGGTGTTGTCGCGCACGGTTTCCTCGCCGGCGCGATAGCGCAGCATCGTCTGCGCGTCTTCCGGTCCGCCGCTCTCCCTGGCACCGGGACGCTGCAGCGGCAGCGCCAAATACAAGATCTGCCCGGCGCTGTCCTCGCCCACTTGTATGGGGGCCGGCAGGGGATCCGAGGCGGGGGCATCGATGGGGGTATCGTCGGGCAAGAGGCCAATCACTTCGGTCAGGCTGAGCTTACCCAGTGCCAATAGGTCCTGGTCGAGACGCAGACGACGCAAACCCCAGGGGTGCGGCATGCCCAGGCGCCGGGATGCGGCGATCAGGTGCTCGAGATACCTGTCCTGCTGCTGGAAGTGATGGGGCCTTAGAAACAGCCCTTCCGACCAGAGCACGCGATTCGTACAGGCCATGGTCGTCGTGTCCTATTGTGCTGATAGGCGGATCGCGTCGGCTTCGATGATCACGGAGACCCGATTGACTTGCTTCGCCTTGATCGGGGCGAGGTCGCGCCACTGCGTCCGATCGATGTCACGATAGGCGGCAACGACACCCAGATAGGCCGTCTCCTGCGTCACCGTCTTTTCTATGCGATAGCCCTGGCCGGGCAACAGATTGATCTCCTCGCTGCCGAGCAGGTCGGCGCCAAGGACTGTGCCGGCATGCTCGTACAGGCTGAAGAAATCGGCCGTCGAGAAGCTGCCTGAGGCCTTCAATTCATACAGACGAACGACGATCGGCCGCCCGGGCTGACCGGGAGAGGCATTGGCGTCCTTGCGAGCAGCCAGCGAGATCTCGACAGTGGTCTCTGGCGGGGGAGGCGGGGGACTCCCGCAGGCCTGCAGGAGCAACAGTGCTATTGCCAAGATCAGGAGGACATTCGATGAACGGCGCAACTGCGGGTTTGGCATGCCTGGTGCTCCGATGTTCTGTATGGATCTCTTAGCGGCCTCCTAGGAGCTTAGTCCGAATCCGTGCGCTTTGCCTCGGCGAGACGCGAGACCTGTTCTTCATAGGCCTGATTGAACGCGTCACCAAACAGCCGCATGAAATCCTCGGAGGCGTCCTCGGCCACCTGATCGTAGGCGGCTACGAACTGGTCCCAGCACTTCGACTTGTGGGCGATGGGCAGCAGCTTTTCGATCTGCGATTGGTCGTCGAGACCCTGCTCGATCCGCTGAGGGTCGAAGCGAGCGAGCAAGGCCTTCAGGGCCGCCCTCAGCCCCGCGATCATGGCCATCTGATGCGCCTGAATGTCTTCGAACGACTTGCGTGCCGATGTCGCTGGATCGAGAAAGCCATGGCTCGGGCGCCAGAGCAGGCGCTCGAGGGCATCGGCCGGATCGACGCTGAACTGGAACGGATTGTTCTCGCGCGCGCGGATGGTCGTGACCTCCAGGCGCAGCTCGCTCTTGAAGCTTGCGCGGGCCATCATGACCGCCATGAGTCCTTCCGTCATGCTGCGCAGCAGTTGGCCCGCGGTTCGCAGCATGGCCTCGGGGTCGCGAATCTCCGATACCTCTGGTGCACCGAGCCCCTTCAGGAAGGCGGTGAGCTCGGCGGACGGCGCGGCGGCACCCTGCGCAGGAGCGCTGGCGGGCGCGCGCGGGGAGGGAGGCATCTCCGGCGCTGTCTCCCTGCCGGAGGCCTCCGCACCACCATGCCGATCAGATGCATCTGGGATCAAAGGCGATGTCTCGGGGGCGGCTGGCGGTTCAGCCTCGGGCGCGGGCCTCGACGCGGCTTCGAGCGCGCTGGTTTCAGGCGGCATGAAGACATCGCTGAGCAGGTCGTAGCCCTCGGGCACCTGGCCCTGCGGCTCGCCCATTGCCTTTGCGGCTGAAGGCTGCGCAGCGGGCTCAGTGGTAGGCCTTGGGGCTTGTTCTGCCGGCGGAAATACTGCAAATGGGTCGTCTCCCGGGGTGCCCTCACGCTCGTCAGGTTGCGCCGGGGCCGTCCGGGGCGGCATCTCGGGGAGGTCGAAATGGATGTCTTCCACGCTGGGGCGTGCTGCTTCGAGCCTCGGGGCCTGCCCGGTCTGCGACGCTGGACGAGCAGCTTTGGCTGGCCCGGCACCGGCACCACCGGGACCAGATCCCAGCAGGTCCATGATGTCTTCCGTCGATCGAGCATCGGCCATCCCCGGGAGCCCCTGCCCCAGGGCGGGTGCCAAGGGCGCGGTCGGGAGCCCTTCATCCTGCGACGCGATGGCGACGGAGATCTCGTAGGGCCCGATGATCAGGCAATCACCGTCGTGCAGAGCCACCGGCTGATGCGGCGGGATAGGCGCCGAGGCATCATTGACGGCGGTGCCGTTGGTGCTGATATCGGTGATGGAATAGCCCGTGTCCTGACGCTCGATCAGGGCATGACGGCCGGAGACGACGCACTCCGGATCGGGCAACTCGAGCTCGCAATCGGGGTGGCGGCCAAGGACGCAGTTTCCTTGCGACAGACGCAAGCTCGCTGGCCGGTTTGGCGGCTGCCCATTGTAGCTCGACACGGTCAGTATGAGCTCCATCGGTTGCCCCATAGTTCGGCAGTAGATGTCGACGCGTGCCGGTGCCGCCATGGGCCGATCGGCCGCGCGCAAGCGCGACCTGACGACCGGCACATGTGCCACGAAGCAGCCGGCCCGCGACACTTGGCATCTCAGCAGCTAAGCTACCAAAACAGTCGCAGCACTGCACCCTAAGGAAATGCTGATATATTCAGCATTTCCCGTGCGGGGCAGGAGGCCCCGCCATTTTTAGCGGCGCAAGCCGCTGAAAATGAAGCGATTCGGAAACCGCGTTTTCGAATCGCGTGCTGATTTTTGGCCAGGAGGCCAATAAATCAGCGTCTCCCCAAAGACTCGCCCAAGAATCACCGGCCGTTTGGCATCTCGACCAGTATTAGGCATGTCCGGACCAGGCAAGGAATCGGCGCTTCCCATCGGCGCCATGATCGAGGAATTCCGTATCGTGCGGATACTCGGCGCCGGCAGCTTCGGTGTCGTCTACCAATGCGATAACACCTACCTGGACGAAACGGTCGCGATCAAGGAGTTCCTGCCGACGGATCTTGCGGCACGCATGCCGAATGGGCGCATCGAGCCCTTGTCCGAGGCGACCCGGGAGGGCTTCGATTGGGCGCTCGAGCGCTTCCTGCAGGAGGCGAAGACCCTCTGGGGACTCGGGCATCCTGTCCCGCATCGCAACATCGTCCGCGTGACACGCTACCGCGAGCTGAACGGCAGCGCTTACATGTTCATGCAGTTCGAGCGCGGCCAGCCGCTGTCCGATCTGCTGGAAGAGCGCGGCACCCTGCCGTTCGAGGAACTGCGTGCCATCCTGTTGCCGTTGCTGGACGGTCTGGAGCGCGTGCATTCCTCCGGCATCGTGCATCGCGACATCAAGCCCGGCAACATCCTGATCCGCAGTGATGGCTCTCCGGTGCTGATCGACTTCGGCTCCGCCCGCTATGTCGCCAAGAGCGGCGAGCGATCGGTCTTCGCCACCTATACGCCGCTCTATGCGGCCCTGGAGCAGCACCAGGATGTCGGTGAGCAGGGGCCCTGGACCGACATCTATGCCCTGGGCGCCACCCTTTACCGGGCAGTGACCGGACTGCCGCCCAAGAGTGCCTCGCAGCGCCTGTTGTCAGACCCGCAACAGCCCGCCAGCGATCTCTGCCATGACCGCTATCCAGAATCCTTCTTGCAGGCCATCGACCAGGCCTGCGCTCTGGATCCGCGCGATCGACCCCAATCGGTGGCTGAGTGGCGCCAGGGGTTACTTGGCACGCGTGCCGCCACCGACTATGCACCGACGATCGTCAAACCCATCAGACGCGGCCCTGCCTCCGCGACCATCGCCGAATCGACGGCCAGCAGCCGACGCACCGAGATCCGGTCAGCCACGCCGTCAACGACACGGCCTGCTGCTGCGGTCCTGTCGTCACCCACCGCGACCAGCCCTGGTCCAGTGCGCTCGCGTCGACCGGTCTGGTTGCGGGCGATCGGTCCGAGTGCGGGCCTGATCCTGCTCGCGCTGCTCGCGGCCACTGGCTGGCATTGGTGGCAGGGGCGCACCGTGACGCCCCCCACGCGGCTGCCGAATCTGGTGCTACCCGATCCGCTGCCGGATCGCCCCTCCACGGCAACCACTTACGAGCGACTCGCCATGGCCCACCTGGAACAGGGCCAGCTCGAACGCAGCATCGAGCTGGTCGAGCTCGGTCTTGCCAGCACCCCAAGAGACCAGCGGCTCCTGGCGCTGCAGGACTACCTGGATAAGCAGCGCTATGCGCGGAAGCTCGTCGAGAAGATCGAGCGCGCCATCCGAGACGAGGCCTTCGACGAGGGCCTGGCGTTGATCGACGAAGGCTTGGAAACGGTGCCCGGCCACGCCGAGCTCACGGCCTTGCGCGAACGGGTCATGACACTGCGCAAGGCGCAGCGCCGGGCGCAGGCCGAGACCTTGCTCGGGCAGGCGCAAGCAGCGCAGGAGCGTGGTGACCTCGATGCCGCGCTTGCATTGACGACGGAGGGGCTTCGGCTATCGCCGGAGCAGGCCGCCTTGCTCAGCATGCGCTCCGAGCTGCTGGCGCTGAAGGTCCAGCAGCAGCGTGTCGACAGCCTGCTGACGGAAGCGCGGACCCTGCTTGATCAAGGTGCGCTCGACGAAGCGCTCGATCAGATCGCGGAGGGACTCAGCATTGCACCGGAACAGGCCGACCTGATGCGGCTTCGGGATGACATCGAGGCGAAACGAAAGCAGGCACACAGGGTCGAGGCGTTGGCGCTCCTGGAGCGTGCCGAACAGGCATTCGCGCAGGGCCAGCTGCCCGAGGGCCTGGACCGCATCGATGAGGGGCTCTTGCAGCAGTCGGAGCTCGATGCCCTGCGATCGTTGCGCAGTCGCGTTGCTGCCGCGACGGGGCGTCAGCGCTCAGACGAGCTGCTCGCACAGGCCCGGGATGCCCATGGACGGGGTGATCTCTACCAGAGCCTGAGACTGCTCGACGAGGCGCTCAAACTGACACCCGGACATGCAGAGACCCTGACTCTGCGCAGCGAGATCGAGACCGAGCTGGAGCAGCGCGGACGGGTCGAGCAGATCGTTGCCGAGGCGCGGGAGCTGCTGCGCAAGCAGGCATTCGATGAGAGCCTGGCATGGCTCGAACGCGGCTTGAGGTTGGTACCGAATGAGCCCGAACTGCTGAGATTGCGCGATCTCGTCCGCAGCGAGCGCCAACGGCAGCTTGCACAGGACACCGCGCAATTGCTCGAGCGAGCCCGCAGCCTCGCCGCTGAGGGCAAGCTGGAACAGGCCTTGGCCCTGGTCGACGAGGCCTTGGCGCTGTCTCCCAAAGCGGTGCCTGCGATCGGTTACCGGCGTGAATTGCAGGCCGCGCTCGATCGACAACAGCTGTTATCACAGACCTTGGCCGAGTGCGAGCAACGCCTGACCGCAGACACGATGGATCCCGGCCAGCTTGATGAGGCCGCGGAGTGTTTTGAGCGTGCGCTGACGCTCGACGCTGGCAGCCAGCGTGCAGCAGCCGGATTGCAGCAAGTCGCCGACGCCTATGCGCGCATTGCCTCGGAGGCCTTGCGCAGGGGCGCACCGGAAGATGCCGATCTTGCAATCGCCGCATTAAAGGCCTTGCAGCCTTCGCATCCCGGGCTCACTGAGCTGGAAGGCGAGCGCGACCTCATCCGCCGCCGATTGCTGCCGCCGATGGTATCGGTCGCCGCGGGTTGTTACGCCATGGGCAGTCCAGCCGACGAGCCCGGACGTGAAGCAGATGAGCGCCTGCACGAGGTCTGCGTCGATGCCTTTATGCTGGGCAAGTATGAGGTGACGGTCGAGGACTTTGCCCGATTCGTCGATGCGACCGATTATCGCAGCGATGCGGAGCGGGGTGTGGGCGGGCAGTATGGCTGCTGGACCTTCGATCGCGAAAATGGCGACAGCACCTGGGGCTATCATGTCTGGGCAAGCTGGATCACACCCAATAAGTACCAGGAGAGCAGGTCTGGCCATCCTGTGAGCTGCGTGAGCTGGAATGATGCCATGGCCTATGCCAACTGGCTGAGCAAGGAGACTGGCCGCAGGTTCCGGCTGCCCACCGAAGCCGAGTGGGAGTATGCGGCCCGCGCCGGCGAGCGCTCGACCCGCTACTGGCCGGCGAGCGGTCTCGAGACCGCTTGTCGGAACGCCAGCGTCGCCGACACGGGTCACGCTTGGGCCGATGGGTTTGACTGTGATGACCGCCATGAATGGGTGGCGCCAGTGGGCACCTTTGCATCAAACCCCTGGGGTCTGTTCGACATGCTGGGCAACCTCTGGGAGTGGACCTGCTCCGAGTATGATGCCGCTTATGGTGGCATCGAGAAGCGATGTGCCCCGGCGTCCTCGGATGCCCCCCGGGTGTTGCGCGGTGGCGCCTGGAACAGTGGACCAAGCCTTGTACGCGCGGCTTATCGGAACCGCAACTTTCCCGAAGCGAGATACAGCTTCGTTGGTTTTCGCTTGGCGCAGGACCTGGCAGCACCGGCGAAGACGCCCTAGCCGCTTGGTGCATGGGAAAGCGGCCGAGGGCCTGGGCCGAGGCCTCGCTAGTCCCGCATGACCAAACGCTCGGAGGTGTCGCGCAATCCATCGATCTGCTGGCGCAGTGTCAGCTCGAGCTTGCCCATCTGCGCCGCCTTTTCCGAGGACCCCTCGCCGGCATCCTGTCCTTGCTGTTGCAGCAGCTGGACGGCCTTCAGTTCGGTCTGCTTCTGTGTCGCCAGCGACTCGGCCTCGCGTTGCTGACTCTCGATCAAGGCCTGCAGTTCCGCCTGCCTTGGCTGGGCACCCGGGGCTTCGGAATCCATGTTGCCTCTCGTCACCACCTGCTGGGCCTGGCGCAACTGTTGCTTCAAGGACGCTGCCACCTGGTTGCGCAGGGCCAGTTCGCGCCGGAATGCCTCGCGTCGAGCCTTCAAGTCCGACTCGAAGATCAAGCGATCCTCATCCAGACCGGTCGCTCGACGATACCAGTTCAGCGCGGCCGCCTGATTTCGCGGGACACCAAGGCCTCGCTCGTAGAGCGAGCCGAGGCGAATCTGGGCGGGCCGGTGTCCGGCTTCAGCCGCCTTTGCGTACCAAGTGGCGGCCGCGGCGAAGTCCGGCGCCGACAAGCCAAGACCGCGTTCATGGATCTCGCCGACGTAGGTCTGGGCCACGGCATCGCCCGCCCGTGCCTGAGGCAGCAGCGCCTGCAGCGCGGATCGGTAATCCGAGCGATCGAAGAGCACATATTCGCCGCCGCGAATGGCGCAGTCGCGCTGCGTCGTCTTGACCGAGCGTCTTGGGGCCAAATAGGTCATGCTTGTCCCAAGTCTCCTGATCTGCCCGGGCAGCAGGCAATCCACCAGCACCAGGTCTTCGACGCGACTCGCCCCGGACCCGGTTGACGGCCCGCTGATCCCTGCGTCCAGGTTGGCGGTCGTTGAGACGCATGCCGTCAGTGCAAGCGCAATGCCCGGCAGAAAGAGTGACCGAATCATTCGTGCGCCGATCATGTTCGTCATGTGCGTTATCACCCGTCTCGTTCGTCGATTGCCTGGCTCGATGTCAGCCGCCTGTCTGCCTGCCTGTCGCCTTGTCAAGAAGGGCAGCCGGCGGACAGAGAGGACAGCCGGTTTTAAGCTTAGTCCGCGAACTCATGGTTTTCGAGTCCTGGCCATGGTCGGTATTGCGATCCCGGTCATCACGGGCTGTGCCAGTCCGGCAACGAAGACAGAGCGCGTCGCGGCGGACTCCGGTATGACGGGCCTCCTCCTGGTTGGCAGCGCATTCTCACACAGCGCATTTTTCGCTGAGGGGCGGGGAGACGATCTGCATGTCTATCTGTCGGGAGATGGCAGCCCCTGGATCGATGAACACCGAATCGCCAAAGACCCAACCCCGAGGAATCCCGTGGCGTTGCGCCTGATGGCGCTAGATCCGCGCCCGAGGCTCTATCTTGGCCGCCCGTGCTACCACGGCCTGACGGATAGCAGCGCCTGCGACCCTTGGCTGTGGACGAACGGCCGTTACTCGGAGGAGGTGGTGGCTTCCATGACGCACGCGCTGGAGGAATTCATCCAGCAACAGGACTTCCGGAATGTGGTGCTGATCGGCTACAGCGGTGGTGGCGTGCTGGCATGGCTCATCGCAGAACGCCTCGAGCAGGTGCGGCTCCTGGTCACCCTTGCCGCCAACCTGGATACCGACGCATGGACAGCGCGCCACGGATACACGCCATTGCTCGGGTCACTCAATCCTGCGAAACGCGCAGCCCTCCCGGCCCGCGTGAGACAGTTGCATATCGCGGGCGAGCGGGACGCGAACGTGCCGCCGGCACTCATTCAGACGGCGCTGAACAGTGCCGGCAGCCAAGCCATCGTCCAGGTCCTGGCCTCGGATCATCGATGCGGCTGGCAGGACCACTGGCCCTCTGTGCTGCGGGCGATCAGCCGTATCAGAGAGGGTCAGCGGGATCCTTAGGGAAACGCTGATTTGTTCAGCATTTCCCGTGCGGGGCAGGAGGCCCCGCCATTTTTAGCGGCGCAAGCCGCTGAAAATGAAGCGATTCGGAAACCACGTTTTCGAATCGCGTGCTGATTTTTGGCCAGGATGGCCGATAAATCAGCGTCTCCTTAGTAAAGCTCCCAGCGCAGACCGACATCGATGACGTGGTCAGACCAGTATTGTCGGTCCAGGACCGTGTCGTAATTGATGAAGGCGGACAGGCCATGCGGGAACACAGCGGATAGCCCCAACCCCACACGGAAATAGTCCCGGTCAGGGCTATCCGTTTCGATGTTGAAGCTAGTCGCGGTGGGGTCTGCGGCGAATCGAGCGACCAGGGTATCCGCATCCTGATCGTACTCGTGCTCCCATTCGATTCGCGCCTGTGGAACAAACACCGCCGTTGCCGTGTTGAATACCCGAGACACCCGCGCGCCAAGGGTCGTCGTGACCGATGTGGCTCCGAAGCCATCGAGGCTCAGATTCAGGCCATCGGCGCCGTTTTCGTTGTAGCCATCGACATCGACGTCGATATAGCCGGCCCGGCCGTAGAGACCATAGGACAGTGGACCGCTTGTGAAGTCATAGCCCGCTCCGACACTCGCCCCGAATTGCGTGCCGTCGTAATCGGCCCGGGCACGGCGATTCACCGCACTGGTGCTGGAGGCGACCTGATAGCGGATGTTCCGCTTCGAGTCGTAGCTGTGCCAGCCGTATTCCAGGATGGCGTCGACGTAGGCGCGATCGGTCCAGCTGTAGGTGCCGTAAGCGGCCAAGTGCCAGGTATCCGTGTCCAGATCACCGCCGCTGGAGTCGAACGAGACATTGCTCTGGCCGAAGCCCAAGGCCCCGCCGGCAATAAACTTGTCGGTGAAGCGGTAGTCAGCGCCGGCGGTCACGCCTGTGGTGTTGAAGTCGAAGCCGGCTTCATTGTCAGTGGCATCCTTGTCGCCGAAATTGAATGAGCCGTTCAGAAAAAATCCCCAGCGGCCAAATGGGCTATCGCCTCCGGCAGCGCCTCCCCGCATCTGCGCGGAGACGGCGTCGGCAACCTGATCGACCGAGAGTGTCTGACCATCGATGTTGACGGCCAGTCCTTGCAGGCTGAGCCCCGTGGTCCCTCGGCGCAAGGCCGCTAGCCGCGAGCCGATATTGGCCAATTGCTGATTGCCGGCCTCGACCGCCGCGCTTGTTGCCGCTCTGGCCTTTTCGGTGGTTATCTGATCGAGGGTGCCCGGAATGGCGCTACCCGATGCGTTCGCGAGCATGTCGGAGCATTGGCGGAAGAGGTCTTCCTGCTCGGCGTTGCGGTTGGGCATCAAGGCCAGCTGAGGACAGACCGTCTCGATGGCGCGCGCGACATTGCGCTGGTTGGGGGTCAGGTCATGTCGGCCGGACAGGGAATTCGACGCCGAGATATTGACCGTCACCGGAACCTCGATGCGCGACCCTGCCGCATCCGTGACGACGATGCTGTCGCTCAGGGTGGACGCCGAGGCATCTGCCGGAATGGTCACCGAGTAGGTCGCGCTACCGGCTTGATCCAGGCGCGTGGGATCGACGCGGCCGTTGCCACCCAGGATCGCCAGGTTGTAAGGGGCCCGGCCGCCATTGACGCTGAAGGTCTGCGAGGCCTCGGTGGCGACGCCCACCAGTGACAGCGCGGACAGCTCGAGCGCGGAGGGTGTCACGGAGAGTCCGCTCAGCACCTTGATCGTCACCGTCAGGCGTACGGAATCTCCCCCGCAGGCGGTGCCTTGTCCGGCGAGGACGACCGTGTCGGTCAGGGTGCCGCCGGGCGTGCCCGGCGGAATCACATACTGATAGCTCAACTGGCCGCCAGAGGTCGTTACGGATGCCCCCAGGGTACTCGTGGCGCTATAAGGTGCCCGGCCACCGGAGAAACCGAGGCTGAAGGAGAGGCGTTCCCCTGGTACGCCCTCGAGTGTTGGAGCCGAGCCCGACATGGCTAACGGGTCTTCGTAGAGGATGTGGATTTCGGCGGTCTCTTGCGGCGGAGCGGCCGCGCCATAAATGCGAGCCGTTACCGTTGCCGCAACACCCGTCGCGATTCCGGACACCGCTTCACAGTGCTGCAGATTCCCAGGATCGGAAAAACTGTAGTCGGCCCTTGGTGCGGCCTGATCGGCGGATGGTACGAAGTTGCCGAGGCCATTGAACTCCCAGTCAAGGAAGCGTTCGTCCGGACCCAGAGCGACGCTGAAGGCCTGACTGACCGTGCTGTTGGGACTCAGCGCCAGTTCGACGACACCGCTTGGAGTCAGGGTGAAGGCAGCGGCCGGCTGAGCGGCAACGCTCAAGGCAGCAAGGAGAAAACCAGCGATCCGCCGCCGAGCCCTGGAGGATCGGGATCGACTTGCGCATGTTTCGTGTGCGAATGGCATGGGCATACTCCAACGGAGGAAAACTCGACCCGGGCTGTCTCAATTATTGCTCGGTATCGCAAAAATGCAACCAAAAACCCGTGATGGCCGCAAATCGTATTCGCTTATCGGCGAACCGGGACGTTCGGGACACGCTGATTGACTCTGCGCCTACCTTGGATCTCATCGGATGGCAGGGATCTGGCGCAGCCCTTGCACGGGATTGTCGAAATCAAAGCCGAACAGACGCGGGTTCTCGCCAATGACAGCCGCCGAGAAGATGTAGAAGACGTAGTCATAGGTCTCCTTCGGAATCTTGTGCTCGCGCAACAGCTTCCAGAAGTTGCGCTCTCGAGGGTTCTCCGGCATCTTGCGTAAGCGTTTGATGATGTTTCCTTCGCCCCAGTTGTACGAGGCCATCACCAACAGGCCCGAGGCCTGCGCGTCGGTGCGATAGATGTCCTTGAGATACCGTGCCGCGGCCTTTGTTGCCTTGGCGACATTGTGGCGATCGTCCTCCGGATCGTAGCGCCCGAGGTGCTGCAAGGGCCCCGGCGTCAATCCGTAACGCCGGGCCGTATCCGGTATGAATTGCCACATCCCCTTGGCATGCCCATAGCGTGTGGGCGGACCCACGGCATCTTGCCGAAAGCCCGACTCCTGCAATGCGAGGTAGAGGAACTGCGGGGGCAATTCCTGCGCCACGAGCTCGCGATAGATGATCGGTGCGTAGCCGTTTTCATGTAGCCGGCGGATGGCATGCTCAAGCCGCGGCGTTGCTTGCCATTTCCGGATGTAACGTTTCACTTCCGCAACAAAATCGTCCGGCAGGTCCAGCTCGGTCTCACCGAAGGTGCGCGCCATGTGCAGGATGATCTGGTCCTCGGAGCTGAACTTGATGATCCGACTGGCCTGCACCTCCTGGACAAAGGCGTCGTAGCGCTCACGCAGACCTGCCAACAGGCGTTTCGATTCGGCGATCCGGGCCCGGACGGCTGCCGAGGCATCCTGCTCGATGCTGGCCTCCAGGTTGGCGATGTGCAGCTCCAGTTCCTTCATCTCGTAGAAGGTCTCTTTGGCGAGCTCTCGGGTCTTTTCCAGCTGCCAGTACTGAAACAGCGCGAATCCGCCGACCATCAGGAGGAGGAGCAGAACGCCGGAGAGCATGAAGGCATAGACCCTGCGCTGCTTGAGCCTTTGCTCGCGGTAGGCGCGGCGGATCATCCTGGTGTGCTCGCCGGCCGCGTCCGGTGATTGGCGGTCGAAATAATGCTTCGAGATGTCTTCGAGGGACACGGTCCTGCGGGTTTCGCGTGGGGCAGCCGGCGGCGAGAGATGAAGCACCGGCCCGTCCGCCCCGAGCTGGACCGTTGTCTCCCCGGTCACGGGCATGCGGTCGATGACACGGCCGCCCACGAGCGTTCCGTTGCTGCTCTGCAGATCCCGAATCCACCAGGTACCATCCTCTGGAGACAGCGCCAGATGGTGACGGCTGACCATGGCATGCGCGATGCGAAGGCCACAGTCCTGACCGCGTCCGATCACGACAGGCGCAGTGAAGGTCTGCGCTCGCCGAGCCCCTTGTCCGTCGGTAAAGACGACACGCATCGGCCCCGGGGCTGCATATCGAGGAGCCTTTGCCGGACGCATGGTTAGGCGCTCGTTGTGCATTCAGATCCGGCCGTCGTCGCCATGACCTGCGCTCAATCCTGCCCGAGCTAGACCAGGAACAGCGTCGCCAGCCCGAGAAAGGCCAGGAAGCCCACCACGTCCGTCACCGTGGTCAGGATGACACCGCCGGCAAGGGCCGGATCCACCCCCAGGCGCTCCAGCAGCAGCGGCAACAGCGCGCCGGAGAAGGTGGCGGCCAGCAGATTGATGGTGATGGCCACGCCGATGATCAGCGCGATATTCACATCGTCGAACCAGAGCAGCGCGATCAGGGCCACCACCAGCGCCCAGACCGCGCTGTTGATCAGCGAGACCGCCATCTCCTTCGCCAGCAGCCAGCGCATGTTCTTCACCGACAGCTGCCCCAGGGCGATGCCGCGGATGGCCAGGGTCAGGGTCTGGGTGCCGGCGATGCCGCCCATGCTGGCCACCACCGGCATCAGCACCGCCAGCGCCACCACCTGCTGGATGGTCGCCTCGAAGCGGCCGATCACCCAGGAGGCGAGAAAGGCCGTCATCAGATTCACCCCCAGCCACAGCGCCCGCCGCCGGGCGCTCAGCAGCACCGGCGCGAACATGTCCTCGGTCTCGCTCAGCCCCGCCTGGCCCATGAACTGGTGATCCGCCTGCTCGCGGATCACGTCCATCACATCATCCACCGTGATGCGGCCCAGCACCCGCCCGCTCTCATCCACCACCGGCGCCGACACCAGGTCCAGCTGCTCGAAGCGATTGGCCACGTCGTGGGCATCCAGCGACGCGGCGATGGGCTGCACCTGCAGGGTCATGACCTCGGCCACCGACTCGTCCGGATCGCGGGTCAACAGGTCCGTAAGATAGATGACGCCCAGATAGCGGCCGTCGCGATTCACCACGATCAGATTGTCCGTGATGTTCGGCAACCCATCCTTGAATCGCCGCAGATAACGCAGCACCACATCCAGGGTCACCTCCGGGCGGACGGTGACCATGTCGGTGTTCATCAGGCCGCCGGCGCTGTCCTCGGGATAGCCCAGCGCCGTCTGCAGCCGCTCGCGGCGCTGCTCGTCCAGCGAACTCAGCACCTCCGCCGTGATACTGGCGGGCAGGTCCTGCACCAGGTCTGCCAGGTCGTCGGTGTCCAGCCCCTCGGCGGCGGCAAGGATGCGGCCGGCGTCCATGCCCCGCAGCAGCTCCTCGCGCAGGTCATCGTTGACGTAGAGCAGCACCTCGCCCTCGGCGGAGTCGTCCACCATGTTCCAGGCGATGGGACGCTGGAACGGCGGCAACGACTGCAGCAGATGGGCGATTTCGGCGGGATGCAGCGCGTTGAGCATGCGCCGGGCCATGACCACCGAGCCCGACTCCAGCACCGCATGCAGGGCCTCCAGGCGGGCCGCCTCCGGGTCTTGCGCGATCTCAGTGCTCATGACTCACCTCTCTATCCACCGATCGGCCGCACCAGCCTGCGCTCCAGTTGGCGGGCAACGATGACAATGACCGAGACCAGCGCCAAATAGACCAGGCCTGCCATGAGATAGGCCTTGAAGTACTGGAAGTTGCGCGTGGCCAGCTCCTGCACCTGGGCGAAGAACTCGGTGTACTGGATGAGAAAGGCCACGGAGCTGTCCTTCAGATTCAGGATCGCCTGATTGGTCAGGCCTGGCACCGCCAGGCGCAGCGACTGGGGCAGGGTGATCAGCAGAAACACCTGCCGCGATGAGAACCCCTGGGCCCGGCCCGCCTCCAGCTCCTCCTGATCGAGCCCGTTGTAGGCGGCGCGCAGATAGCGGGCATTGTAGGCCGCCACATTGAACGTGAAGCCGATCACCGCCACCGTGAACGGCGACAGCCGCAGCCCCCATTGGGGCAGCCCGTAGTACATCAGGAACAGCAGCACGATCAGCGGCGTGCCGATGAAGAACGAGATATAGGCATCGGTCAGCCGGCACACCAGACGGTGCTGGCTCAGGGTCAGGTAGAACACCAGGATGCTGCCCAGCAGACCCGTGATGGTCATCACCACCCAGAGCAACAGGGTGTTGCCCAGCCCCTGCAGGATCTGCGGGCCATAGTCGACAACATCCTGAAAAAAGCCGATCCAGTCGCTCATCAATGCCTGACCACAGGGTTCGCGACTTGGGCATGGTCGACTGCCATCAGTTTTCGGCCGCGAAAACCGAATTCTCGTTTGCGACAGTTGTATCGGTGGTCGGGGGTGCGTTTACCACAGGCATGCTCCTGTCACTCATCTGGCCCGGGTTCCGGGGCCGAAAAAGGCGCGGATTTGGGGATCGTCGTGCGCGTCCAGCAACTGCTCCACATCCCCCTCCGCCCGGACCTGGCCGTGGTCCAGGAACAGTATCCGGTCGCTGATATACCGCGCCAGAAAGACATCGTGGGTCACGCAGAGCATGGTCACGTTGTCCATGAAGAGCTGATTGATCAGCGCCACCACCTCGCGCGCCATGCGCGGATCCAGCGCCGAGGTGGGCTCGTCGAAGAACAGCACCGCCGGATCCATGGCCAGGGCCCGCGCGATGGCGACGCGCTGCTTCTGCCCGCCGGACAGCTGCGCCGGATACTTGTCGCGGTGCTCCTCCATGTCCATGCGCCGCAATTCGTGACAGGCCCGGTCCGTGGCCTCGGCATCCGACATCCGCCGCAGCTTGCGCAGACCCAGCTTGATGTTGTCCAGCGCGCTGAGATGCCGGTACAGGGCAAAGTGCTGAAACACGAAGCCGATGCGCTGACGCAGCGCGCGCACGTCGGTGTCCGGTCGCGTGACGTCCTCGCCGCGGAACAGGATCCGCCCGCTGGTGGGCTCGACCAGGCGGTTGATGCAGCGCAGCAGCGTGGACTTGCCGCAGCCGGACGGGCCCATGATGACCTTGACCTGCCCTTCTTCCAGCGACAGGTCGACGCCGTTCAGCACCGGCTTGCCGTCGAACTCCTTGACCAGTCCAGAGACTTCGAGCAACGCCATGGAAACCTCACAGGCGGGTAAAGCCGGGCACGTAGAAGTAGCGTTCGATCCCCCGCACCAGGAACTGCAACGACTTGTAGATGGCAAAATACAGCAGGCCGACGGCGAGATAGATCTCCAGTCCGCGCAGCGTGGTGGCTGACAATGCCATGGCCTGCTTCATGATGTCCGGCAGGCCGACGGTATAGGCGAAGGGCGAGTACTTGAGCACCGTGGTGAACTCGTTCAGCATGCCGGGCACCGAGAAACGCAGCATCTGCGGCATCTCGATGGCCAGCAGGATCTGTCGCCGGCGCATGCCCATGGCCTCGGCGGCCATGATCTCGTTCGGGTCCACCGCCTCGAAGGCGCCCCGGAACACCTCGGCCAGATAGGCGCCGGTGACCAGCCCCAGGCTGAGCATCATGGCCAGCAGCGGCGGTACGTTGAAACCGATGCCCGGCAGGCCGAAGAACACCAGGAACAGCAGCGCCAGCACCGGTACGCCGCGGAAGACATAGGTGTAGGCCCGCAGCAGCCAGCCCAGCCCCCGCAGACGCAGCCGACCGAGCAGCGCGATGCCGAGCCCCGTCAGCAGCCCCGTGGCGATGCAGGCCAGGGTCACCAGCACCGTGTAGCCGGCGCCGGTGGCCAGCAGGGCGACGATCTGCGCGAAACTCACGACATGCTGCCCGCGACGGAGCGGCCGGCCATTACTTCATCCACTTGTCCACCGTGGCCTTGAGCTGCTCCGGACCCAGTTCCGCCAGGTAACGGTCGAAGTCCTGCCGCAGTTCGGAGTCCTTCGGGAAGGCGAAACCAAAGCGATCGAACCCCGAAAAGACATGGCTGTCCTGGATCGGCAATTTCTCCTTGTAGACAGCGGACACGCCGCCCTCGACGAAGGCCAGATCGATGTTGCCGTTCTGCAGATCGGTCAACACCTCGTTGTAGCTGGGATACAGCTTCACCCGATCCAGCGAATAGTAGCCCTGCGGTTCCATCTCGTTCTTGATGAAATCGGTGTAGGCCATGCCGCGCGGATAGCCGGTGACATAGTGCTTCCATTCATTCAGGTCGTCGAAGCGGATGTTGCGCTCCGTCAGGCTGATCAGGTTCCAGGTGTTGTCCATGTAGGGCGCGGAGAAGTCCATGACCTGCTTGCGCTTGTCGGTGATGGAGATGGCGGAGAAGGCCACATCGGCCCGGCCGCTGACCACCGCGCCCAGCATGCCTTGCCAGTCATAGGCGGTGATGTCCAGGCGACAGCCCCGGCTCGCGCAGTAGCCCTCGAAGAGATCCAGGTCCAGGCCCTTCACCTGACCGTTGTCCTCGTACAGGTTGGGCGGCGAGGCAGGCGACACGGCCACCCGGACGACCTGTTCGTCCGTCTTCTCGGCGCAGCCCGCCAACAGCAAGGGGATGCAGGCCGCCAGTAAAATGATGCGGATTCTCATGTGATCGGCCCCGTTTGCAGACGCGATTTGAAAATGTGGGCGGGACAGACGCCGTCGGGAACCGGCGCCCGGCACTGGAGGTCCATGCATCATGCCACGTTCATGGCGGTTCCGGAATGTCCCGGGGTGATCGATCAACCGCATCGAGCGGCCCGTTCCGGGAGCCCCATGCCGGGCAATCCGGGGGGCATGCTATGATGCGCCGCGGTCACAACGATCAAACATGATGCAAACACCTGATTCAAACAGCGATTCCCTCGACGCCGCGGTGGATTACCAGGAACTGGACCAGCTCCTGCAACTGAGCCCGCTGGCCCCCGGTGCCGCGGAGGCCCAGGGCATCTGCTTCGGACTGCTGGCCACCGGCGCCACGTCCGGCGCAGTCTCCGCCGCTGTTGCCGACACGGATTCCGACCGGCCCAACCGGGCGCAGGGCGCGGCGCAGCGCCTGGTCAGCGAGCTGCTGCCGGAAACGGCCGCGGAGGACGGGCAGGCGTCGCAGATCGCGCGCGCGCGGATCCTGCTGCAGGACCTGACAGCCATGACCTGCGCGCAACTGGACGCCCCGGTACTGGGCCTGCAATTGCTGCTGCCGGCCGAGGATCGGCCGCTGCGCGAGCGGGCCATCGCCGCCAACGGCTGGACCCGCGGCCTGCTGTTCGGCCTCGCGCTCGGCGGCATCGATGCCGGCGGGCTGCAGGGCGAGGCCCGCGAGGCCTTCGACGACCTGCTCGAAATCACCCGCATGGACCTGGACGACCTCGACGACGGACCGGAAAACGAGGAGGCCCTGACGGAGATCGTGGAATTCATCCGCGTCGCCGCCATGCTGGTCCATGAGGCACTCGCCGCCCCCCGGCGGCATGCGCCGACGCCGAAGGAACTGCACTGATGCCCGATCCCAAGCTGGCCCGTGCCCTGCGCCGTCGCCGACGCGAGGCCGCCCGCGTCGTGGGCGCCGACGGCGTCCTCATCCTGGCCGCCGCCGGCAACGTCACGCGCAACCGCGACGTGCACTACCCGTTCCGCCAGGATAGCGATTTCGGCTACCTGACCGGCTTTCCGGAACCGGACGCCGTCGCCGTGCTCGTGCCGAAGCGCAAGCATGGCGAATTCATCCTGTTCTGCCGTCCCCGCGACAAGGAGCGCGAGCTGTGGGACGGCGCGCGACTCGGGGTCGAGGGGGCCGTCGCCGACTACGGCGCCGACGAGGCCCACCCGCTGGACGCCATCGACAGCACGCTGCCGGAGCTGCTCGCGGATCGCACCCGCATCTTCTATCCCCTCGGCACCAGCGACGCCCTCGACCGCCGGGTCATGGGCTGGCTGCGCCAGGTGCGAGCCAAGGCCCGGGCCGGCGTCAGTGCGCCCACGGAACTGATCACGTCCGACCGCATCCTGCACGAGCAGCGGCTGATCAAGTCGAAGCCCGAGCGTGACACCATGCGCCGCGCCGCGCGCATCTCCGCCGCCGCCCATCGGCAGCTGATGCGCGGCTGCCGCCCGGGCATGAACGAACAGCAGCTCGAGGCCCTGTTCGTCGCCACCTGCGCGGCGCAGGGCGCGCGCCACCAGGCCTATCAGCCCATCGTGGGCGGTGGTGCCAATGCCTGTGTGCTGCATTACGTGGACAACGCCGCGCCGTTGCGCGACGGCGACCTGGTGCTGGTGGACGCCGGCTGCGAACTCGACGACTACGCCTCGGACATCACCCGCACCTTCCCGGTCAACGGCCGCTTCAGCCCGGCCCAGCGGCGGCTCTATGCGCTGGTGCTGGCGGCACAGAAGGCGGCCATCGCCGCGGTGAAACCGGGCAACCGCTGGAACGCCCCGCATCAGGCGGCATTGCGGGTGCTGACCCGCGGGCTGCTGGAACTGGGCCTGATCGCCGGGGATCCGAAGCACCTGTCCAGGCTGATCAAGGACGAGGCCTACAAACCCTTCTACATGCACCGCACCGGCCACTGGCTGGGCATGGACGTGCACGATGTCGGCAGCTACCGGCACGACGGCAAATGGCGCCGACTGGAGCCCGGCATGGTGCTGACGGTGGAGCCGGGCCTGTATGTGGCGCCGGATGCCGACGCCCCCGCCGACTACCGCGGCATCGGCATCCGCATCGAGGACGACGTGCTGGTCACCACCGACGGCTGCGAGGTGCTGTCGCGGGACGCGCCCAAGGAGATCGACGACATCGAGCACCTGATGGCGGCGGCCCAACCCCCGCTGGAGAGCCGAACATGATGGACTTCGACCTGGTGATCGTCGGCGGCGGACTGGTGGGCAGCAGCCTGGCTTGCGCCCTGCGCCACAGCGGCCTGCGGGTAGGCGTGGTAGAGGCCGTCGCTGCCAACGCCCCGTCCCATCCCAGCTACGACGAACGCGTGCTGGCGCTGTCCCTGGGCAGCCGCCGCATCTTTGGCGGCATCGGCCTGTGGGACGCCATGCGCGCCGACGCCGAGCCCATCCGTCAGGTGCATGTGTCGGAGCGGGGCCAGTTCGGCTTCGCCCGGCTCGCGGCAGACGAGGAGGGGGTAGAGGCCCTGGGCTATGTCACCCCGGCGCGGTCCATCGGCCAGGCGCTGGAGGCCTGCCTGCGCGATGCCACCGACACCGTGGAGGTGATGCGCCCGGCACGCCTGGTGGGCCTGCGCCAGCAACCCGACGGCTGGAACATCGAGATCAGCGTTGCCGGCAGCTCGCGGCTGCTGCGCACCGCCCTGCTGGTGGCCGCGGACGGCGGCGACTCCGCCCTGCGCCGGCGCCTGGGGCTGGCGGTGCACGAGCAGGCCTACGGCTACGACGCCATCATCACCACGGTGACACCCGGCCGGCCGCGCCCGGGGGTGGCCTTCGAACGGTTCACCGACAGCGGCCCGCTGGCCATGCTGCCGATGACCGGCGGTCGCTGGTCCGTGGTCTGGACCGCCCGCGACAGCGACACCGCGGGCCTGCTGGCGCTGGATGACACGGCCTTCCTGCAGGCGCTGCAGCAGCGCTTCGGCCACCGCCTGGGACGACTGGCCCGCCCTGGCCGACGCATCGCCTATCCACTGCGCCTGCTGCTGGCAAAACAGCTCACGGGCCCGCGCCTGGCGCTCATCGGCAATGCCGCCCACACCCTGCACCCGGTGGCCGGGCAGGGCTTCAACCTGGGGCTGCGCGATGTCGCCGAACTGGCCGACCTGCTGGCGGACACCCGCCGCACCGGCCAGGACCCCGGCGGCCACGCGGTGCTCGCCGGCTACCGGCAACGCCGCCGGCAAGACCAGGCCAATGTCGCCGCCCTCACCGACGGCCTGGCGCGGCTGTTCACCAACCCCCTGCCGACGCTGCGGCTGGGCCGCAACCTCGGCCTGCTCGGCCTCGACCTGCTGCCGCCGGCCCGCCATGCCCTGGCCCGACGCTTCATGGGCATCGGCGGGCGCCTGCCACGGCTGGCGCGCGGTCTGCCCCTGGACGGCGGCCAGGCGACCCACGCCGCAGACGATTCAGCGCGTATCACGCAGACAGCATCATGAGCCACAGCGCCCACCATCAGGCCCACAACCGGGCCCGCCACACCAGCGACGCCTATGACATCCTCATCGTCGGCGGCGGCATGGTCGGCGCCGCCCTCGCCTGCGCCTGTCGCGGCCAGCGCTGGCGCATCGCCGTCGTCGACGGACAGCCGCCGCAGCGCAGCTGGCCCCGGGGTGAGGTAGACCTGCGCGTCTCCGCCCTGAGCCGCGCCAGCCAGCGCCTGCTGGAACAACTCGGCGTCTGGCCGCGCATCGTCGAACTGGGGGTGAGCCCGTACCGCGAGATGGTGGTCTGGGACAGCGTCGGCGGCGCTGGCATCCACTTCGACAGCGCCGACATCGGCCAGCCGGACCTGGGCCACATCGTCGAAAACCGCGTCACCCGCCTGGCCCTGTGGGAGGCGCTGGAACAGGCACCGGACATCACCCTGCTCTGCCCGGCCGCCATCCGGCACCTGGAGATCGACGCGGACGGGGCCCGGCTGCGCCTCGATGATCAACGCAGCCTGACCGCGCGGCTGCTGGTCGGTGCCGACGGCCGCGACTCCTTCGTCCGCGAGGGCCTGGGCATCGCCACCAGCGGCTGGTCCTACGAGCAGCGCGCCATCGTCGCCAATGTCGAGGTCGCCCACTGGCACCGCGAGACCGCCTGGCAGCGCTTCCTGCCCACCGGCCCCCTGGCGTTCCTGCCGCTGGCCGACGGTCGCTGCTCCATCGTCTGGTCCGCCGACGAGCCCCGGGCCGACGCCCTGCTGGCACTGGACGATGCCCCCTTCATCGCCGAGCTGGAGGCCGCCTTCCAGCAACGGCTGGGACCGGTGCTGTCCGTGGGGCCGCGCGCCGCCTTCCCGCTGCGGCTACAGCATGCGCAACACTATGTGCAGCCGCGCGCGGCCCTGATCGGCGACGCCGCCCACGCCATCCACCCGCTGGCAGGCCAGGGGGTGAACCTCGGCCTGCTCGATGTGGCGGCCCTGGCGGCAGAACTGAAACGCGCCCATGCCCGCGGCCGGAACATCGGCAGCCTGACCACCCTGCGTCGCTACGAGCGCGCCCGGCGCGGCGACAACCTGCTGATGCTCGGCGCCATGGACCTGTTCAAGCGGCTGTTCGGCAACCGCCTGCCGCCGCTGGTGGCCGGCCGCAACCTGGGGCTGGCCACCGCCGAGCGCCTGCCGGCGCTCAAGCGGGCGTTCATGTCACGGGCGCTCGGGCTCGACCGAGACTTTTGAATCAGTTCTGAATCGGCCTACCGCAAAGGCGCAGAGAACGCAGAGGCAAGAAAGAGCAGCCGAAGGACGGTAAATCCAAGCCACCCTGAGGATCCGGCACGGGTGTCAGGGCAAGGCGCCGCGGAGCAGGATCGCACCGATCAGCAGGGCCAGCAGGGTGACCCACAGGCCGATGTACAGGGCCATGGACTGGCGCACCTTGGCCCGCTCGAGCCAGGTGCGCGGGCGCACCCCCTTGCCCAGGAACACGATCTTCGCCGCCAGCAGCACGCAGACGACGTTGACCGCGAGCAGCAGCGCCGCCCCCACCGCCAGCTCCCAGCGGCCGCCGCCAAGCAGCATGCCCAGCACGCTTGTGGGCGGCAACAGGGCAACGGCCACCATGACCCCCACCAGCGCCGTGGGCAGCCCCGAAGTCAGCGACAGCACTGCCGCCGCGCCCGACGCCAGTGCCAGCGCCACATTGGCCAGACTGACATCCGTGCGCGCCAGGACCTCGTGACTGGACAGGTTGACCGGCCAGATCAGACCGAAACACAGCGACAGCAGCAGTGCCAGCCCCAGGCCGACCAGACTGGTGACGAGGGCACGGCCGGCGAGCGACCGGTCCCCCAGCGACGCGGCGAAGGCAAAGGCGATGATCGGCCCCAGCAGCGGCGCGATGACCATGGCGCCGATCACCACCGCCACGTCGTCTGCCGCCAGACCGATGGCGGCGACCACGGTGGACAGCGACGCCAGCAGGACGTAGTTCCAGTCCAGACGGGCGCCCTGGGCGATCTCGCTGTAGAGCTCCTCGCGGGTGGCGCTGACCGCCTCCTGTTTCTGCTTTTGCGCCTCGGCCTCGGTGGATTTCTGCCGCGGCAGGGTCGCATCAACAGACGACACCACCACCCGCGCCGAGTGCTCGGACTCCAGCAGGCTCTGCAGCGCATCCATCAGCGGTTGGCGCGCGGCATCCGGCACCAGCATGCGCACGCACTGGCGCTGATCCTCGCTGGGCGGCCCCCACCAGGTATCCACGGCGCCATAGAAGCGGCCCATGCCGATCACCTCCTTGGCGTGGCGGGCGGGGGCGATGACCTCGACGATGCGCATGGCCGCACCCCCGGCTAGCGATCCTGCATGGCGCGCGCGATCTGGTAGACGCGCTCGATGAAATGCTCCATGCCGACCCGGCGATTCGGGCTCAGGTGCTCCGCCAGGCCGAGCTTTGCGATATAGTCCCGGACATCGGTCTGCAGCACATCGTCCGGCGTCTTGTGCTGGAAAGGCACCAGCAGCAGCGCCACCAGGCCGCGCACCAGCGGCGTCTCGGCATCGGCACGATAGTCGAGCACCCCGGGCGGGTCATGGGCGGGATCATTGCTGAGGTTGGCGGTGAGCCAGGTGCGGGTGTTGCAACCCTTGACCAGATTGCCGTCGTGTTTCTCGGTCTCGGCCAGCGGCAGCAGCTCGCGGCTCAGATCGGCGATGAGTTCGTACCGCGCCTCCCAGTTGTCGAGCAGTGCGAAGGCATCGAGCACGTCTTTGCTGTCCATCGGAGTTACCTGTTGGTCGTTCCGGCCCCGGCCGCTGTCTGCCCCACAGCATAGACCCGTTCGGCGCCGGTTGTCGTGTCTTGCCGTCGCCGACGGCGATTCAAGGGGCAAACCGCAGAGCCGCGCGGGGCAAGAGGCCCCGCCGGAAACACTGCAGCAATCCGTTCCGCCTTCGACGAGGAGCATGCACCATGATCCGACGACCAAGCCACGCCGCCCTGGCCGGCCTGCTGCTGTTACCGTTGGCGGCGAACGCCGCCGGCGACGGGCCGCAGCTCTGGGGCTATGGCGTGCAGGGCTGCGAACGCTTCCTGCAGGCCGCGGCGGCGCAGGAGGCAGCTGCCGGCGACGCGGCCGGGATGGAGTTCCAGCGCTACCAGGACTGGCTCACCGGGTTCATCTCCGGGCTGAGCCTGGCCACCGGCGAGGACGTGCTGCGGGGCTCCAGCATCGCCTCGGCCATGCGCCGCAACCAGGCCTACTGCCGGGACTATCCGAACGCCGACTTCTTCAACGCCACCATGGACTTCGTGCGCCTGCTGCGAACCCTCAACTAGCCCGCCCTGCTCCGACGCCGGCCTGTCCCCCGCTTGCGCGTTGGCCGCTGGCCCCTACCAAGAGCCGAAGGGCGACGGCTCCACGGTGTCGAGCTTCCAGATGTCACGGTTGTATTCGGCAATGGTGCGGTCCGACGAGAAGAACCCGCTATGGGCCGTGTTCAGGATGCTCATGCGCAACCAGCGCTCACGGTCCTTGTAGGTCTCGGCGGCCAGCAGCTGCGTGCGCCGGTAGCTGTCGAAGTCCGCCGCCGTGAGCCAGGGGTCGTGGGGGCTGCGGATGCCGTTGATGATGGGATCGAAGATGCCCTTCTCGAACTGGTTGAAATGGCCGGACTCCAGCAGCCCCATCACCTCCTGCAACGCCGGCTCGTGGGCAATGATGCCGTTCGGATCATAGTTGCCGCGGGTCCGCTCCACCTCCTCGGCGGTGAGGCCGAAGAGGAAGAAGTTGTCCTCACCGACGCGCTCGCGGATCTCGATGTTGGCCCCGTCCAGGGTGCCGATGGTCACGGCGCCGTTCATCATGAACTTCATGTTGCCGGTGCCCGAGGCCTCCTTGCCGGCGGTGGAGATCTGTTCCGACAGGTCCGTGCCGGGGGCGAGGATCTCCATCACCGACACCCGGTAGTCCGGAATGAAGGCCACGCGCAGCCGCTCGCTGACGCTGCGGTCGGCATTCACCACCTTGGCCACGTTGTTGATCAGCTTGATGATCAGCTTGGCCATCTCGTAGCCGGGGGCCGCCTTGCCACCGATCAGCACGCAGCGGGGTGCGCCCAGGTCGCCGTCGCCGTGCTTGATGCGGTTGTACAGGTGGATCACGTGCAGGATGTTCAGCAACTGGCGCTTGTACTCATGGATGCGCTTGACCTGCACATCGAACATGAACTCCGGCGGGAACTCGATGCCGCAGGTGCTCGCCACCAGCCGTGACAGACGCGCCTTGTTGGCCTGTTTGATGTCGTCCCAGCGCGCCCGGAAGGCGGCATCGTCGGCATGGGGCGCCAGCCGGCTCAGCTGCGACAGGTCACAGACCCAGCCCGTGCCGATGGTCTCGTCGAGCAGATCGCGCAGGGGCTCGTTGCACATCGCCAGCCAGCGCCGCGGCGTGACCCCATTGGTCTTGTTGTTGAACTTCTCGGGCCAGAGCTCGTACCAGTCGCGGAACAGGCCCTTCTTGAGGAGATCGGAATGCAGCGCCGCCACGCCGTTGACGGAGAAGCTGCCGACGATGGCCAGGAAGGCCATGCGCACCTGCGGGTCATCGCCCTCCTCGATCAGCGACAAGCGCCGCTGGCGGTCGATGTCGCCGGGCCAGCGGGCGGCCACCAGCGACAGGAAGCGGGCGTTGATCTCGTAGATGATCTCAAGGATGCGCGGCAGCAGCTGCTGGAACAGCCGCACCGGCCAGCGCTCCAGCGCCTCCGGCAGCAGGGTGTGATTGGTGTAGGCCATGGTGCGGCTGGTGATCTCCCACGCCGCCTCCCACTCCAGCCCGTGATCGTCCATCAGCTGGCGCATCAGCTCTGCCACCGACACCGCCGGATGGGTGTCGTTGAGCTGGAAACAGTTCTTGTCCGCGAACGTGCTGAAGTCGCGCCCCTGCAGCCGGACCCATTCGCGGATCACATCCTTGATGCTGGCACTGGCCAGGAAGAACTGCTGGCGCAGCCGCAGTTCCTTGCCGCACTCGTTGGCGTCGTTGGGATAGAGCACCATGGTGATGTGCTCGGCATCGTTCTTGGCGGCAACGGATTCCGGATAGCTGCCGGCGTTGAACTCGCCCAGGTCGAACTCGTCGGTGGCCGCCGCGGACCACAGCCGCAGGGTGTTGATGGTGTCGTTGCGGTAGCCGGGGATGGGGATGTCGTAGGGCACCGCCAGCACGTCATGGGTGTCGACCCAGCGCCGGCAGCTGCGGCCGTTGTGGTCCTTGTACTCCTCGGTGCGGCCGAAGAACGGGATACGCTGGGTGTACTCCGGGCGCTCAAGCTCCCAGGGGTTGCCGTCTCGCATCCAGTGGTCCGGCTCCTCCACCTGGCGACCGTCCTCGATCAGCTGGCGGAACATGCCGTATTCGTAGCGCAGGCCGTAGCCCTTCACCGGCAGCTGCAGGGTGGCGCAACTGTCCAGGAAGCAGGCCGCCAGGCGGCCCAGGCCACCGTTGCCGAGCCCGGCGTCCATCTCCGCCTGCTCGATCTCCTCGTACAGCAGGCCCATCTGGTACAGGCTCTGGCGGGTGGCGTCGGTGAGGTCGAGATTGAGCAGGGCGTTGCTCAGCGAGCGCCCCATCAGGAACTCCAGCGACAGATAATAGGTGCGCCGGCAATTGGCCTGGTCATGGGCATGGCGGGTGCGCTTCCAGCGCTCCATGAGCCGGTCGCGCAGGGTGATGGCCAGCGCCTTGTACGGATAGTAGCTGGAACGGCAGTCGCGGTCGCGGCCAAATGTGTGCGCGTAATAGTGCTGAAACCCCTGGGCGATCCCATCCGCGTCCATGGGCAATGGGGCCAGGGTGAACAGGGAGGCATTGGGCGAGCTTTCACTCAGGTCTTTGAACGGCGACATCGTTGTAGGCTTCCAGAGCTGACGAGAAGACTTGGCTGGACGCAACGCCCCGGTCGGGCGCCATGCGGCGCCGGCCAACGCGACCACGGGTGCTGTCTCGATGTCCGGTTTTCGCGGGTCACGGCCGGAAATCGATGGCCCTCGAACCCTAAGATACCCTGCCCGACCGACGGATGCGACCGTCTTTGACCCCATGCAGGCGGATTTTTTCAACGGGGCCATGGTACTGGCCGGGGCCGGCACCAGAGAGGATCGCCTGGGGGTCAGTAGTAGGCCGCCACCACCCGCCAGCCGGACCAGCCAAGCCCCAGGCGCAGCGTGGTCGCGGGGATGTCGCCGGCACCGATTCGAACCCGGAAGCCGACAGGCGAGACGAAGACGGCCTGGCTCACCGCCGGCAGGAAGCCCCGCCCCGGCGTGGCATGCATGGACAGCAGGCCGTACAGCCACTCCAGGGTCACGCTCTGCTGCAGGCCGTCGTTGTCGGCGCGGCGGATGCTGCGCTGGATCCAGTCGATGAAGGGGTCGGAGACCTCGCCAATGTGGCTGGCGGCTTCCTTGTTCAGCCGCCGGCGGATCTGCTCGCGCACCGACTCGATGCGCACCATGGGCGCCAGGGCCTGCGGCGTCCCCTGCTGGATGACAGCGTTCAGCCGCCACAGGGTCAGATAGGGCCAGGGCAGCGTCAGCAGCGCGGCGACCACCAGCAGCACCACCAGCCGGAGCAGCCGCCGCGCCCAGGGCACGGGCAGGCGGCTCGGCCATGGCCGTGGCCGAAGCCGGATCAGTCGCATGCGCAGGCGTCTCCCTGCAGCGCCGCCTGCAGGCGCTCCAGCGCCTCGCCGTCGTCCAGCCACTGGGCCTCGGCCTGGGCCAGTTCGGCATCCACCCGCTGCTTGTCCGCCAGCAATGCCAGCAACCGCGCCTTGGCCGCTTCCGCATAGACGGACGGATCCGCCAGCGCCTGCTCCAGCGCCTGTTGCGACTCGGTGAGCGCCTCCACCCGCGCCTCCACATCGCGCAGCCGCCGACGCAGGGGCTGCAGCCGCGCGCGCATCTCCGCCTCCCGGCGGCGCTGGTCCTTGCGCGAGCCAGCGGCCGGCGCAGCCCTGTCGGCCGGGCCCTTTGCCGTGTCATCTGTCGGGGCACCGGCCTGGCTGGCCAGCCAGGCGGGATACTCGTCCAGACTGCCGGCAAAGGGCGTCACCCCGCCGGCATGCACCAGCAGCAGCGTGTCGCAGGTGATGCGCAGCAGATGCCGGTCGTGGGAGACCAGCACCATGGCCCCCTCGAAGGCCTGCAGGGCCTCGCTCAGGGCATGGCGCATCTCCAGGTCCAGGTGGTTGGTGGGCTCGTCCAGCAACAGCAGGTTGGGCCGCTGGTAGATGATCAGCGCCAGCGCCAGGCGCGCCTTCTCGCCCCCGGAGAACGGCGCCACCGGCTCCACCGCCCGATCGCCGCCGAAATCGAAGCCGCCGAGAAAGTCGCGCAGGGCCTGCTCCGGCCGCGCCGGGTCCAGCCGCATCAGGTGCGTCAACGGCGAGTCGTGTGGACGCAGCTGGTCCATCTGGTGCTGGGCGAAGTAGCCGATGCGCAGTCCCTGGGCCGGCTCGCAACGGCCGGACAGGGGCGCCAGCCGGCCGGCCAGCAGCTTGATCAGCGTCGACTTGCCGGCGCCGTTGGGGCCGAGCAGCGCGACGCGATCGCCGGGGGTGAGGCTCAGGTTCAGGCCGCGCAGGATGGGCACCGCGTCGTAACCGGCGCTGACCTCCTCCAGCCGCAGCAGCGGATGGGGCTGTGACTCCGGCGGCGCAAAGGCGAAGCGAAACGGCGAGTCCACATGCGCCGGTGCGATCAGCTCCAGACGCTCCAGGGCCTTGAGCCGGCTCTGCGCCTGGCGGGCCTTGGTGGCCTTGGCGCGGAAGCGGTCGATGAAGCCGCGCACATGGGCGATCTCGCGCTGCTGGCGCTCGAAGGCCGCCTGCTGCTGCGCCAGTTGCTCGGCACGCTGACGCTCGAAGGCCGAATAGCCGCCGGCATACAGCCGCAGCACGCCCCGCTCCAGATGGCAGATGTGGCCCACCACCGCATCCAGGAAGTCGCGGTCGTGGGAGATCAGCAACAGCGTGCCCTGGTAGTCCCGCAGCCAGCCTTCCAGCCAGATCACCGCGTCCAGGTCCAGGTGATTGGTGGGCTCGTCCAGCAGCAACAGGTCCGAGCGGCACATCAGCGCCTGGGCCAGCGCCAGACGCATGCGCCAGCCGCCGGAGTAGCTGTCGATGGGGCGCTGCTCGTCGCCGACGGCAAAACCCAGTCCGTGCAGCAACCGCGCCGCGCGGCTGTAGGCATCGTAGCCGCCGATGGTCTCCAGCTGGCCGTGCAGCTCCGCCTGCCGCAGGCCCTCGTCGGCCTGCTCGGCGCGGGCCAGGGCCGCCTGCACGTCGCGCAGTTCTCGGTCGCCGTCGATGACGAACTCGATCGCGGCACGCTCGCCGCCCGGCGTCTGCTGCGCCACATGGGCGATCTGCCAGTCGGCCGGTATCGATACCGTGCCCTGGTCCGGGGTCAGCTCGCCCCGCAGCAAGGCGAACAGGCTCGACTTGCCGCAGCCGTTGGCACCGACCACCCCCACCTTCTGCCCCGGATGCACGCGCAGATCGGCGGCATCGATCAGGCGCCTGCCGCCCCGGCGCAGGCCCAGGTCTCTCAACTGCAGCATGCTCAGGGATTCCTGTCGAGATCAGCGCCCGGACTGCCGCCGGGCAGGGTCCGGTCGAGCCGGCGGTAGCCGATGGCCTCGCCCAGATGGGCAGCGCCGATGCGCTCCTCGTCGGCCAGATCGGCGATGGTGCGCGCCACCTTCAGGATGCGGTGATAGGCCCGCGCAGACAGGCCGAGCTGCTGCAGGGCCCGGACCATGAGCGCGCGACCGGCGTCGTCGAGCCCACAGTCGCGCTCGATCTCCGGCGCAGTCAGGGCCGCGTTGGGCCGGTTCGCCCGCCGTTGCTGATGCCGCCGCGCCCGCTCCACCCGGGCCTGCACCGTGGCGCTGGTCTCGCCGGTCCCGCCGCGTTCGGTCAGACGTTCCGGCGCCAGCCGCGGCACCTCCACCTGCAGGTCGATGCGGTCCAGCAGCGGCCCGGAGATGCGCGCGCGGTAACGGGCCACCTGCTCCGCGGTGCAGCGACAGCGACCGCCCTCGTCACCCAGGTAGCCGCACGGGCAGGGGTTCATCGCCGCCACCAGCTGGAAGCGGGCCGGGAACTCCGCCTGGCGCGCGGCCCGGGAGATCAGGATCTGGCCGGATTCCAGCGGCTCTCGCAGGACCTCCAGCACGCGCCGGTCGAACTCCGGCAATTCGTCCAGGAACAGCACCCCCAGGTGCGCCAGGGAGATCTCGCCCGGACGCGGATTGCTGCCACCCCCCACCAGCGCAACGCCGGAGGCGGTATGGTGCGGCGCCCGGAACGGGCGCTCGCGCCAGCGCGCCGGGTCCAGCGCCTCGCGGCCGCTAACCGAGCGGATCGCCGCCACCTGCAGCGCCTCGTCGTCCTCCAGCGCCGGCAGGATGCCCGGCAGGCGGGTGGCCAGCATCGACTTGCCGGTGCCCGGCGGCCCGAGAAACAGCAGGCTGTGGCCGCCGGCGGCGGCGATCTCCAGCGCCCGCTTGGCGTGCTCCTGGCCGCGCACGTCCGCCAGGTCCGGATACGCCGGCCGCTGCCGGCGCACCTGCGGTGCATCGAACGACGCCAGCGGCGTGCGCCCATCCAGGTGTTCGCACACCTCCAGCAAATGCTCCGCCGGCAGGATCTGCAGCCCCGCCACCAGCGCCGCCTCTTCGGCATTGGCCCGGGGCAGCACCAGCGCGCGCCCGGCATCGCGGGCCGCCAGCGCCGCCGGCAGCACCGCCGGCACCGGACGCAGGGCGCCGGTCAGGGCCAACTCTCCGAGCAATTCCAGTTGCTGCAGGGGCTCGGCGCGCACCTGGCCGGAGGCGCCGAGGATGCCGACGGCGATGGCCAGGTCGAAGCGCCCGCCCTCCTTGGGCAGGTCCGCCGGTGCCAGGTTGATGGTGACGCGCCCGGCCGGGAACTGGAAACGGCCGCTGGCCAGGGCCCCACGCACGCGGTCGCGGCTCTCTTTCACCGCCATCTCCGGCAGGCCGACGATGGACAGCGACGGCAGGCCGTTGCCGGCGTGCACCTCCACCGTGACCTCGGGGGAATGGATGCCCACGCGGGCCCGGCTATGCAGGACGCAAAGACCCATGGCGTTGCTCGCGGAGCGCCGGCATCAGGTGCGCTCGGGCGCCGTCAGCCACTGGCGGAGACCGCCAGGCCGTGCTTCAGGCAACCGCTCAGGCGCCCTTGCAAGCGCTCGTTCAGGCACTGGGTCCGTCCGGATCCGGCGCATCGGCCGGAGCGGGGGCGGATGGCTGCGCCCGAGCGCCGGCGGTCTCCATTGCCACCACCCGGGCCTCCAGCGCCTCCAGCCGGGCGCGGGTGCGCGCCAGCACGGCGGCCTGCACGTCGAATTCCTCGCGCGTGACCAGATCGAGCTTGCCAAGCCCGGCCTCCAGCGCCGCACGCAGGCTGCGATTGAAGTCTGCGTGCAGCATCTGCACGCCCTTCGGCATGCTCGCCCCCAGCCGGCGGGCCAGGTCGTCCAGTTGTCTCGCGTCCAGCATCAGACATCTCCTGAATTGCCGTGAATCGATTCCGTCGGCCGCCGCTGGCGAGCGACGACGCGTGCGCCCGAGTATACCCCGTAACGGAAAGGCTGATTTAGCGGGCCGCCTAGCCTCGAGCATATCGGCGGCCCCTGGACGCGGCTCGATTAACCGCAGAGGCACGGAGAACGCAGAGGCAGGAGAGAGTTTTTTGATTATTGCCTCCAGCCTCCTGCCTTCAAACTTCAAACTTCAAACTTCAAACTTGGCCCCCCAGCCTCCGGCGACAATCTAGCGCAACCAGCCAAGGGTAGCGCAGGGCTGCCGGGCTGGGTGGCGGCGGTCGGGGGTCTCGATCGCAGGACGCGATCGTGAAGCCTCCAGGGACGGATTCACGGCGCCCCCCGACCGCCGCTACCCAGCCCGGCAGACCGACTTCCAGAGCCCTAAGCCCACAGCCTTCAAACTTCAAACTTCAAACTTCAAAGTTAACGCACCAAACCGGTGCAATGTCGCCCCGAAAACCCGCATCCGGCGCCCGGCGCCGGTGCGCATCGGCGTTGCTCAGACGCAACGCCTGGCCGCGAAACGTTGGATTTCCGGCACAATCAATTTCTGGCATGCCTCGTGCCTGATGGTTAATCAGGAAACGCCGTCAGTGGCGTCTCGACCACCCCCAACGCACAAGAGGAATCCGCCATGCAGCTCAACCTTCCCACAGCCGCCGCGGCCGGCGCGCTCGCTTCCATCTCCCTGCTAGGCATGACGCCGGCCGTTGCCGAGGGCCCCTGGGCCTTCAGCGCCAACATCGGCGCGGTATCCAACTATGTATGGCGCGGCGTCACTCAGACCGGCGATCAGGCCGCCATCCAGGGCGGCCTGGACGCCGAGCACGAAAGCGGCTTCTACGCCGGCACCTGGGTCTCGAACATCGACTGGGGCTCCGAATCGCCCAACTACGAGCTGGATCTCTATCTGGGCTACGGCGGCGCCATCAATGACGACTTCAGCTACGACATCAGCGGCATCTACTACGCCTATCCCGATGGCCGCGATGCCGACTTCGGCGAACTCGGCGCCAGCGCCAGCTACAAGTGGTTCACCCTGGGCCTGGCCTACACCGTCTACGGCGAGAACGACGACGGCCTGTTCGACGACGGTGACCTGTACTACTACGGCGGCTTCGATCTGCCCCTGCCCTACGACTTCGGCCTGAGCCTGCGCGCCGGCTACTACGACTTCCGTAACGATGACGAAGTCGTCGAACTGACCGACGCCTCCGGCATGCCCTACCTGAAGACCGAGAGCCACGACTACTGGAACTACGGCGCCTCCATCAGCCGCGACGCCGGCGACTTCGGCACCTTCAGCCTGAACTGGGACCAGAACAACGGCGAGCAGGTGCTGGGCTACGACACCGATCCCAAGTTCTGGGTCAGCTGGAGCAAGACCTTCTGAGCCGGTAACCACCGTCCTCGCAACAGCACCCCGTGCGCCGGCACGCCCGGCGCACGGCAGCCATCACACACGCGGAGCCAAGCCAATGAAGCTGATTGCAGCCGTCATCAAACCGTTCAAGCTCGACGATGTCCGCGAGGCCCTGGCCGACATCGGCGTATCGGGCATCACCGTCACCGAGGTCAAGGGGTTCGGCCGCCAGAAGGGCCACACGGAACTCTACCGTGGCGCCGAGTACGTGGTCGACTTCCTGCCCAAGATCAAGGTCGAGATCGCCGTGGACGATCCGCTGGTGGACAAGGTCATCGAGGCCGTCTCCTCCGCTGCCCGCACCGGCAAGATCGGCGACGGCAAGATCTTCGTCACCACCGTCGACCAGGTCATTCGCATCCGCACCGGCGAGACCGGTCCGGAAGCCCTGTAAGCGCATCCACGCGGAGGTAACTGACTGTGGAAGCTCAAACCATTCATCTCGCATACGCCCTGGACACCTTCTATTTCCTCGTCTCCGGCGCCCTGGTCATGTGGATGGCCGCCGGCTTCGCCATGCTGGAGGCAGGCCTGGTCCGGGCCAAGAACACCGCCGAGATCCTGACCAAGAACGTGGCGCTCTATTCCATCGCCAGCATCATGTACATGGTGGTCGGCTACGGCATCATGTATCCCGCCGGCGGCGACGGCATCATCCCCCAGATCGACTGGGGTTTCATGTTCGGCGGCGACAACGCGGTGGACGCCGTGATCGACAGCAACGGCGAGACCTACTACTCGGCCATGTCGGACTTCTTCTTCCAGGTGGTCTTCGTCGCCACCGCCATGTCCATCGTCTCCGGCGCCGTGGCCGAGCGCATGAAGCTGTGGGCCTTCCTGCTGTTCGCGGTGGTCATGACCGGCTTCATCTACCCGCTGCAGGGCTACTGGAAGTGGGGCGGCGGCTGGCTCGACGGCATCGGCTTCAGTGACTTTGCCGGCTCCGGCATCGTCCATCTGGCCGGCGCATCGGCGGCCCTGGCAGGCGTGCTGCTGCTGGGCGCACGCAAGGGCAAGTACGGCAAGGACGGTTCCATCAACGCCATCCCCGGTGCCAACCTGCCGCTGGCCACCCTGGGCACCTTCATCCTGTGGCTGGGCTGGTTCGGCTTCAATGGCGGCTCGGAACTGAAGATCTCCGACATCGAAGAGGCCAACGCGGTGGCGGCGGTGTTCGTCAACACCAACATGGCAGCGGCCGGCGGCCTGGTGCTGGCCCTGATCACCGCGCGGCTGCTGTTCGGCAAGGCGGACCTGACCATGACCCTGAACGGCGCGCTGGCCGGCCTGGTGGCCATCACCGCCGAGCCGCTGACGCCGACGCCCCTGGCGGCGACCCTGATCGGCGGCGTCGGTGGCGTGATCGTGGTGTTCGCCATCATCGCCATGGACAAGCTACGCATCGACGACCCGGTCGGCGCCATCTCGGTGCACGGCGTGGTCGGTATCTGGGGCCTGCTGGCCGTACCCATCACCAACACCGACGCCAGCCTGGGCGCCCAGGTGATCGGCCTGATCACCATCTTCGCCTGGGTGTTCTTCGCCTCGCTCATCGTCTGGCTGCTGCTGAAGCTCAGCATGGGCATCCGCGTCAGCGAGGAGGAAGAATACGAAGGCGTCGATGTGGGTGAATGCGGACTGGAGGCCTACCCCGAGTTCGTGGGGGCCCGCGGCGGCAAATAACGCCGGACCGCAGGGACGCGATCATGCTTGCAGCGGGGCCTTCGGGCCCCGTTTTCCGTTGTACGGCCCGGTACCCGACTGGAAACCATGCCTCCGCGGGGTGTATTCTGCTGCTCAGCCAGGGCCGCAGTCCGCGGCCTTCCCTGCCTCCGGATGCTGCCCGTGTCACGCCCAGCGCCCTCCCGTCTCTCCTGGCTCGTCCCCTTCATGACCTGGCTGCCGGCCGTGCGCCGGGACGACCTGCGCGCCGATCTGATCGCCGCCGTGACCGGTGCCATCGTCGTGCTGCCCCAGGGCGTGGCCTTCGCCACCATCGCCGGCATGCCGCCGGAATATGGCCTGTATGCCGGCATGGTGCCGGCCATGATCGCGGCGCTGTTCGGCTCGTCTCGGCATCTGGTGTCGGGCCCCACCACGGCGGCCTCGGTGGTGCTGTTCTCGTCGCTGTCGCTGCTGGCGGTACCGGGCACGCCGGACTACGTGGTGCTGGCCCTCACGCTGACCTTCATGGTCGGCATCATGCAGCTGGCGCTCGGGCTCGCGCGCATGGGCGCGCTGGTGAACTTCATCTCCCACTCCGTGGTGGTGGGCTTCACCGCCGGGGCAGCCCTGCTGATCGCCGCCAAGCAGCTCAAGCACTTCTTCGGCGTAGAGATGGACAGCGGCGGACACTTCCACGACATCCTGATCCAGTTCGGCAGCCACCTGCTCGACATCAACCCCTACGCCGCCGCCGTCGCCTTCGCCACCCTGGCCATCGGCATCGCCGTCAAGCGCTGGCTGCCGGTGGTGCCCTACATGATCGCCGCCATGCTCGGCGGCAGCCTGCTGGCGCTGCTGCTGGATCAGGTGTTCGGCCCCGAGACCACCCGCATCGCCACCGTCGGCGCCTTGCCCGCCAGTCTGCCGCCACTGTCGGCGCCGTCGTTCGATCTGGACGACATCCGGCAACTGGCCCCGTCGGCCCTGGCGGTGACCCTGTTCGCGCTGACCGAGGCGGTCTCCATCGGCCGCTCCCTGGCCGCCCGCGGCGGCTACCGCATCGACGGCAACCAGGAGTTCATCGGCCAGGGGCTGTCGAACATCGCCGGTTCCTTCTTCTCCGGCTATGTGGCCACCGGTTCGTTCAACCGCAGCGGGGTCAATTTCGAGGCCGGCGCACGCACGCCGCTGGCGGCGGTCTTCGCCGGCGCGCTGCTCATGATCATCGTGCTGTTCGTCGCGCCGCTGGCCAGCTACCTGCCCAAGGCGGCCATGGCCGGCGTGCTGTTCCTGGTCGCCTGGGGCCTGATCGACTTCAAAGAGATCCGGCACATCGTCCAGGCCTCCAGGCGCGAGACCGCGGTGCTCGCGGTCACCTTCCTGTCGGCCCTGTTCCTGGAGCTGGAGTTCGCCATCTTCGCCGGCGTGCTGCTGTCGCTGGTGCTCTACCTGGAGCGCACCTCCAAGCCGCGCATCATCACCCTGGCGCCGGACCCACGCCTGCCGGACCAGGCCTTCTCCTGCGAACCGGACGTCGCCGAGTGCCCGCAACTGCGCTTCGTGCGCATCGACGGCTCGCTGTTCTTCGGCTCGGTGGCCCATGTGGAACAGACGCTGGACCGGCTGCGGGCGGCCAATCCGCAACAGCGGCACCTGGCCATCCTGGCCGACGGCATCAACTTCGTCGACCTGCAGGGCGGCGAGACCCTGATCCGCGAGGCCGACCGTTGCCATGCGGCCGGCGGCGGTTTCTACCTGATCAACGTCAAGAAGGGGCTGTGGGACGCCCTGGAGCGCTGCCACTGCATGGAGGCCACCGGTGCGCGCAACGTCTTCCAGTCCAAGGAGGCTGCCATCCGCGCCATCTTCCAGAAGCTGGACAAGGGCGTCTGCGCCGGCTGCACGCGCCGCATCTTCCGCGAATGCAAGGCCCTGCCGCCGGCCGTCCATGGCTCGCCACCGGTACGGTGATGGCCTATGCTTTGCAGTCAGTTGCCCCGGAGCGGGCTCCGGAGCACGCCATGCGGAGGAGCCAATGACCACTGCGACCAACGGGCCTGCTGAATACGACGGCGATTTCTATGCCTGGACCCTGCAAACGGCCCAGCGGCTGCGTTCAGGATGCCTTGATGGCGTCGATCTGGCACAGGTCGCCGAGGAGATCGAAGACATGGGCAAGAGCGATCGGCGGGCGCTTGAGAGCCATCTGAAGGTCCTGATGCTGCACCTGCTCAAATGGCGCCATCAGCCGAGCCATCGCGGGATCAGCTGGCGCCTGTCCATCGCCAATGCGCGCGACGAAATCGCTGCCATCCTGCGCGACAGCCCGAGCCTCAGGCCTCGACTGGCCGAACTGGCCGCCAGCCGTTACGCAGGCGCCCGCAGGCAGGCGATGCTCGAGACCGGGCTGGCCCCATCGGTGTTCCCGGACACCTGCCCGTTCAGCATCGAACAACTCCTGCAGGAGGATGGGTTGCCGGATTGAGCCGGCATCGCCCGGATGACCGCTTCCCCGGGTGCAGAGAGGCCACCGGACCGCCACCATGAGCGCTGCATTACAACTTTACACACAACTGATCGAGGCACCGGATGATAAGACCCGCGCGCGTCTGATCGCCGATGCCTTCGATGCACTGGAGGCGCGCTTTCCGCAGATCACCGATCTGGCCACCCAGGGCCATGTGCGCGAAGGCGAACTGCGGCTGCAGAAAGAGATCAAGGAGGTCGAGGGGCGGCTGCAGAAGGAGATCAAGGCCGTCGAATTGCAGATTCATGAGGTCGAGGCACGGCTGCAGCAGCAGATCAAGGCCGTCGAATTGCAGATTCACGAGGTCGAGGCGCGACTGCGCAAGGAGATCATGGAGGTCGAGGCGCGCCTACAGGAACGCATCGCCCGGGTGGAAGCGCAGATCAAGGACGTCGAGGTGAATCTGCACAAGGCCATGGCGGCACAGACACGCTGGCTGCTGGGCGGCCTGGCCGTCCTCGGCGCGGTGTTCAAGCTCGCCGATCTGCTGATCGCCTAGGGAAACGCTGATTTAGCGTTTCTCCTACGGGGCAGGACGCGCCGCCCGCCAGCGGAGGCTTGGCTTGGGGCTGTTATATCGTTACATTCCTGGTACAGCCGTTACCAGACACTGGAACCCCCGTGGCGACAAATTCACCTTTCGCACCCGCTCATCGCTCCCGAGCCGGGAGACTTCGCGCATCCGCCGCGGGTCTCGTGGTCCTGTCCTTGCTCTTCATGCAGCAGGCCGTTGCCGAGTCGCCGCTTTCGGTGTTCGTCAGCGTGTTGCCGATGCAGACCCTGGTCGAGCGCGTCGGCGGCGACCGGGTGCAGGTGCAGACCATGGTGCTGCCGGGCCAGAGCCCGCACAGCTACGAGCCGTCGCCGCGACAACTCGCGGCCCTGTCCGAGGCGGACCTCTATGTGCGCGCCGGCCTGCCCTTCGAGGCGGCCTGGATGCCCCGTTTCCGTTCGGCAAATCCGGCCATGGCGGTGCTGGACGTGCGCGAGGGCCTGCCGCTGCGCCCCCAGGAAGCACACGACCATGCGCATGAGCACGAGCACGAGCACGCGCACGCGCATCAGCCTGAACAATCGCCTGACCACCGGCAGGGAAGCGCCGACCCGGATGACGACGAGGCCATGGACGCCCATGTCTGGACCAGCCCGGCACTGGTGCGCCAGATTGCCCGGGCGCTGCGCGACACCCTGAGCCGGCTGGATCCGGACGGTGCGTCGCTGTATGCCCAGCGACAGGCCGCCTTCGACGCCGAACTGGCCGCCCTGGACCAGGAACTGGCCGCGATACTGCGCAACCTCGACAACCGCAGCTTCCTGGTCTACCACCCGGCCTGGGGCTACTTCGCCGACCGCTACCACCTGACCCAGATCCCGATCGAGCGCGAGGGCAAGGAGCCCGGGGCGCGGCGCCTAGCGGCGCTCATCGAGCAGGCCCGCGCCGCCGGCACCCGGCTCATCCTGGTGCAGCCACAGTTCGACCGCCGGGCCGCCGGACGCGTGGCGCAGGCCATCGGCGGGCGCGTCGAGGCGGTCGACCCGCTGGCTCCGGACCTTGCGGACAATCTGCGCAGACTGGCCGAACTGATTGCCGCAGCCAATGGCCGGCAGTCGCCAGCCGCCAGCCGCCAGCCGCCAGCCACCAGCCACCAGCCGCCAGCCACCAGCCACCAGCCGCCAGCCACCAGCCACCAGCCGGCACGCTCCAGCGGAGATTCATATGCCATCAACCGCTGCCCGTGCAGGGCTGGCGGGCCGGGTAGCGACGGCCGGGGGTCTCGATCGCAGGGATGCGATCGTGAAGCCTCCACGGACGGATTCACGGCGCCCCCCGGCCGCCGCTACCCGGCCCGCCAGTCCGTCCAGCAGCCGTTCGATTCGCCAGCTCCCGGCAACTGGCCGATGGTCGCGCAGGGATGGCCGCCTGAATGACGGCCGTCATCGACATCCAGGGGCTCCGCTTCGCCTATGCCGAGGCCACGGTGCTCGAGGACGTGAACCTCAGCATCCAGGACGGCGAGTTCCTGGGCCTGGTCGGCCCCAACGCCGGCGGCAAGAGCACCTTGCTGAAGCTCATCCTCGGCCTGCTTGAGCCCCAGGCCGGGCGCATCCGCGTGCTCGGCCACTCGCCGCGGCGGGCGCGCCGGCGCCTCGGCTATGTCCCGCAGTATCCCGCCTTCCCGCGGGACTTCCCCATCCGCGTCGAAGACGTGGTGCTGATGGGCCGGCTCGGTACCGGACATGGCCTGCTCGGGCGCGTCGGCCGCTACCGCAGCGCCGACCGCCAGGCGGTGCGTCAGGCCCTGCGCGAGGTGGAAGCGGCGGAACTCATCGGCCGCCAGATCGGCACCCTGTCCGGCGGTCAGATGCAGCGCGTGCTGCTGGCCCGGGCCCTGGTCGGCGATCCGGCCATCCTGATCCTGGACGAGCCCACGGCCAACATCGACCAGCGCATGGAAGGCGAGATCTTCGACCTGCTCGCCACCCTGAACCGGCGCATGACCATCATCGTGGTCTCCCACGACATCGCCTTCATCTCCGGCTATGTCAGCCGCGTGGCCTGCCTCAACCGCACCCTGCTGTGCCACGCCACCGACGACATCGACGGCCAGATGATCAACGAACTCTACGGCGAAGAGGTGCGCCAAATCAGCCATGAGCACAGCCACGCGCATGGTCACGAACACAGTCACGGGCACAGCCACGCTGACGTCCACGGCCAGGCGCAGCCACGCTCGCCCGCACCGGTCGCCGTATCCCGGGGCCATGCCCATGCCTGAGTTCTTCAGCGCGCTGGCCAGCCAGGGGTTCCTGCAGCAGGCACTGCTGGCGGGCCTGCTCGCCAGCCTCGGCTGCGGGCTGGTCGGCCCCTTCGTCGTGGTCAAGCGCATCGCCTTTCTCGCCGGCGGCATCGCCCACTCGGTGCTCGGCGGCATGGGCGCCGCCGTCTACTTCGGCATCGACCCGCTGCTGGGGGCGCTTGTCGCGGCGATCCTGGCGGCACTGCTGATCGGCGGTGTGCGGCTCGCCTGGCGCACCGGCGAGGACACCCTGATCGGCGCACTCTGGGCCATTGGCATGGCCGTCGGCATCCTGTTCATCTCGCGCACCCCGGGCTACGCCACGGACCTGATGAGCTTCCTGTTCGGCAACATCCTGCTGGTGCCCGTCCGCGAGCTCTGGTTCATGGCCGGGCTCGACCTGCTGCTGCTGCTGACGGTGGTCGCCTTTTATCGGCAGTTCGTCGCCGTTGCCTTCGACGAGGAGTTCGCCCGACTGCGGGGCGTGCCGGTGGCCTTTTTCTATCTGCTGCTGCTGGTGCTGGTGGCGGTCACGGTGGTGCTGATGATCCAGGTGGTGGGCCTGATCCTGGTCATCGCGCTGCTGACCCTGCCGGCCGCCGTCGCCGGACAATGGACCCAGTCCATCGCCGGCATGATGCTGACGGCCACCCTGCTGGGCGCCGCCCTCACCAGCTCCGGCCTGGCCCTGTCCTATGCCCCGGACCTGCCCGCCGGCCCCACCATCATCCTGCTGGCCGGCGCGCTCTATGTGGTCTCCGCGCTGATTGCAGGCGCCCGCGCCAGGTACCGCGCACGCCGGGCCGCCTTGCAACGGGTCGCCGGCGGCCACGGGCCGGGCACCGGAGCGCGGCCGCCGGCATGAACGAGCAGTTGCTGAACCGCGTGCTGAGGCAGGCCGAGGCCCTCTGCGCCCGGCGCGGCGCGCGCCTGACACCCCAGCGTCGGCGAGTGCTGGAGCTGGTCTGCCGGGCAGAGCGGCCCATCGGCGCCTACGAACTCCTGGACCAGGTCCGCGACGGCGGCAAGGCCGCACCGCCCACCGTGTATCGGGCGCTGGACTTCCTGCTGGAACAGGGCCTGATCCACAAGCTGGAGACATTGCACGCCTTCATCGGCTGCACCCACCCCGACCACCCCCACAGCAGCCAGTTCCTGATCTGCGCCGACTGCGGCAAGGTCACGGAGCTGGAAGACGCCGCCCTGCTGGGCAGCCTGCACTCCGCCGCCGCCGAATCCGGCTTCAGCCCCCAGCGCCCCGTCATCGAGGTCATCGGCACCTGCGCCCGCTGCGCCCACAAGCCAGATCGACCGGCGGATTGAAGGGCCGGGGTTAGGCTGGAGGTCGTCTGCATGTCAGCCGCCAGCCGATGATCGTGCATGGTCGCGGCTCGATTAACCGCAGAGGCGCGGAGGACGCAGAGAAGAAAACGCGGAGAGGGGGAGAAGGCCCCCAGCCCCCAGCCCCCAGGTTTCAAACTTCAAACTTCGAACTTCAAACTTTTCTTCGGTCGCGCTGGGCGGGCGGGCCGGGTGTCGCGGCAAATCCGAAATACGCCCGAATGTTCGAGGGGGGGTTGCAGCCATCGGGCTGATCCGTTATTCTTCGCGGTCTTTATCGACGGGCCAGCGCTCGACCGGAGCCGCGCCCGCTGAACAGACCGCGCCACGCTAGCTTTTAGGGTGCGCACTGCCCAGTTCCGGAGCGACGAACAATGATGACAGAAAGCGCAAAGCCCGCGGAAGTGCGGCGCGCCTGGTACGTGGTGGACGCAGAGGGCAAGACCCTCGGCCGCCTGGCCACGGAGCTGGCCCGCCGTCTGCGGGGCAAGCACAAGCCGCAGTATACGCCGCACGTCGATACCGGCGACTACCTGGTGGTGGTCAACGCCGAGAAGGTGCGCGTCACCGGCAACAAGCTGGACGACAAGATGTATCACCGTCACACGGGTTACATCGGTCACCTGCGCTCCACCCCCCTCGGCAAGATGCTGGAACAGCACCCGGAGCGGGTCATCGAGCACGCCGTGAAGGGCATGCTGCCGCACAACCCGCTGGGCCGCGCCATGTTCAAGAAGCTCAAGGTCTACGCCGGGCCGGAGCATCGGCACCAGGCGCAGCAGCCGCAACCCCTCGAGATCTGATTCGGCGCCGCGCAGCCAGGGGGCGCGGGCACTCGACCCACCCCGGCGCGCGGGCCGCATCGCGAAACAGTCAGCAAAAACGGATAGCGAACATGCCGCAACATCATTACGCCACCGGACGTCGCAAGAGCGCATCGGCACGCGTGTTTCTGAGCACCGGCAACGGTGATATCACCGTCAACGGACGCCCGCTGGATCGCTTTTTCGGTCGCGAGACCGCGCGCATGGTGGTGCGGCAGGCACTGGATGCCGCCGAGATGGCCAACCGCGTCGACGTGAAGGCCACCGTCATCGGCGGCGGCACCACCGGCCAGGCCGGTGCCATTCGCCACGGCATCGCCCGTGCCCTGGTCGAGTACGACGAGAACCTGCGCACCCCGCTGCGCCGCGCCGGCTTCCTCACCCGCGATGCCCGCGAGGTTGAGCGCAAGAAGGTCGGCCTGCACAAGGCCCGCAAGCGTCCGCAGTTCTCCAAGCGCTAAGGAACCGGAGCGCTACCGATGGCGGCGACCGGCCCAGCCCGGATGGCCGCCGCCCGGATACCGTTTCTATTGGGGGATCGTCTAGCGGCAGGACTACGGACTCTGACTCCGTCAACCTAGGTTCGAATCCTAGTCCCCCAGCCAATCAGCAGCAGCCGGCCTTGTGCCGGCTGTTGCATTTCTGACCGTCACGCGCCCGAAGCGGCCTTTCCGGCGACCATCTTTGCGGTCACCACACGCGCATCACCTGCGTCCGTTTATCCGGCAGGCGCACATGGAATTCCCCCTCCCGCGACTGGCCTTCAGCCACCAGCGCCTATGGCGCAGTCGACGCCTGTTGCAAACGCGCAACGTGGTGGGCATTTGTCTCTTTTTTCAAAAAAACGTTGCACGGTGTGGCTTCCTGGTCTACTATTTCCAACGCAAGACATGATTGCGCGCACCCCATGCAGTCTTTCGTTATTTTCACAACATCGGAGCACATGATGAACAAAAAGCTCATCTCTCTGGCAGTCGCCGCCGCCATGGCCGCCCCTGCCGCCGCCATGGCCGAGGCCACCCTGTACGGCAAGCTGCACGTGTCCATCGATTACATGGACATCCATAACGCCATTGCGCCCAACTATAACTTTACTACCGGCGAGAAGGTCTACGGCGGCGAGAACTTCGAGGGCTGGGGCATCAACGGTTCCAGCATGGTCAAGAACTACATGACCAATGACTACGGCAATGCACAGCCGATTGCCCAGGGTCGCGCCAACCGCTTCGGCCTGAAGGGCTCCGAGGATCTGGGCAACGGCATGAAGGCCATCTACCAGATCGAGTTCGGCATCAACCTGTCGGACAACAACAACAACGTCACCAGCGGCAACGACGGCATCACCATGCGTAACAGCTTCGTCGGCCTGGCCGGGGGCTGGGGTACCGCGCTGGTCGGTCGTCACGACACGCCGATGAAGATCTCCACCGGCAAGCTGGACCTGTTCTCCGACACCATGGCGGACTACAACGGCACCATCGGCTTCCACGATGTCCGTGCCGACAACGCCGTGGCCTACATCAGCCCGAGCTTCGCCGGCTTCTCCGTGGCCGCCGCCATGGTCGCGCCGGGCAGCGGCACGGCTGGCGCCGGCAGCAACATCAACCTGGATTCGCTGGCCGAGGCCTACTCCCTGGCCGCCATCTACAACAACGGCCCGTTCTACGCCTCCGCTGCCTATGAGTCGCTCGGCAATGAGCACTTCATGAACACCGCTACCAGCGATGCTTCCGGTACCTGTGCTTCAACGACTTTATATGACAGCATTGCGGACTGGAAAGATGCCAGTGGTCTTGAAAACTGCAAGCAGGTCGGTAACGACTGGTCCAAGTGGCGCATCGGCCTGGGACTGCTGGACTGGAATGGCTTCACTCTGACCGCCATCTACGAGCAGCAGGATGACCTGCCCGCTGGCCAACAGACCTTCTATAACGACACCGGCTATAATATCCCGGCGGGCTCGAAAGAGGCCGAGCTGTGGCAGGTCCAGGCCGCCTACGCCTTCGGCAACAGCCAGATCAAGGCCATGTATGGCCAGATGGACCGCGACGGCAGCTACACCGCCCCGGCTGGCGGACTGAGCACCACTCAGGCTGGCCAGCTCGACGACTATCTGTCCGGCGATCGTGAGTCCTGGGCCATCGGCCTCGACCACAACTTCAGCAAGCGCACCAAGGCCTACGTCCTCTACACCGACGTGACCGACGATCGCGCCGACCTGGATGACGGCTTTGGCATCACCGGTGCCGAGTGGAGCGGCTTCTCCCTGGGCATGATCCACAGCTTCTGATCACCCTCACAAGCTGAGCATTACGGATGATGCAGAACGGGGCCTTCGGGCCCCGTTTTTTTTTGGCGACCATCAATGGAGTCCATCGATGTTCGACCAAGGCCTGAACGGGAAAGCGCGGACCTTGGGAACCCGCCTGCGGGCGACCCGATGGGGATGACTGACGTGGCGCCGTCACCCGGCTCAGTTCCGGATTGGCACCGACTTAGATTGAGGGGGACCTCAGGGCCAGAGCTTGAGCACCGTCACCACGGTACCGCCGACGGCAACGGTGGTCCCGAACGACCAGACCATGAAGCGGTCCATGCGGCGTTGCAACTCCCGGATATCCTGATGAACGGCCTCGAAGCGCTTGTCCATGGCGGCCTGCATGCGCTCGAAACGCTTGTCCATGGTTGCCTGCATGCTTTCGAAGCGCTTGTCCATGCTGGCTTGCATGCTCTCGAAGCGCTTGTCCATCTGCTCGAAGCGCTTGTCCATGCTGGCTTGCATGCTCTCGAAGCGCTTGTCCATCTGCTCGAAGCGCTTGTCCATGCTGGCCTGCATGCTCTCAAAGCGCTTGTCCATCTGCTCGAAACGCTGGTCCATGCTTACCTGCATGGCCTCGAAGCGCTTGTCCATCTGCTCGAAACGCTGGTCCATGCTCACCTGCATGGCCTCGAAGCGCTTGTCCATCTGCTCGAAACGCTTGTCGACCTGCTCGAAGCGCTTGTCCATCTGCTCGAAACCTTCGCGCATCAGCTCGCGCTGGTGCCTCAGCTCCTCTTCGACCCGCACCATGCGCTCGCGCAATTCGATCTCGTAAACGGCCGGCGGCTTGCCGAGACTTTGCTCCGCGAGCCAGGTGGCCATGTTTTCCTTGATAAATTCGATGTCTTGCTGGGTCAGCGTCATATAATGCTCCGTTGATATGACAGATCCGGCGCATCCCGCTCGACCAGGCCCGACCTGGGCAACGCCCCGGAGCATGGCGACAGGCTCTTGATTACCGTCGGTTTTCGTCAGTATAGCAAACGGTTATAGCAAAACTGTTATGGCAACCCGGCCAGCACGTGTTTAGCCCCGCTGCCGATTTGCCATCCATGGCGCCTGGATCCCGGCATTGCCTGCCGGGATGACGCAAGGGCCTGATCGCTTACACCCGCCATACCAGACCGACCATCCAGCCCGTCTCCACGCAAAAAACCCATGAAGCACATCCAGATCACTGACCAGATCCGCATCGGCAACGACCTGCCTCTGGTGTTGCAGGCGGGGCCCTGCCAGATCGAGAGCCGCGAGCATGCGCTGATGCTGGCCCGCGAGATCGCCGCCATCGCCGCGGACCTTGGCATTCCATACATATTCAAGGCCTCGTTCGACAAGGCCAATCGCTCCAGCCTGGGCGGTCGGCGCGGCGTCGGCCTGGCGCAGGGGCTGGAGATCCTGGTGGCGGTGCGCGACAGCGTCGGCTGCCCGGTGCTCACCGACGTGCACACCGAGGCCCAGTGCCGGCCGGTGGCAGAGGTGGTGGACATGCTGCAGATCCCGGCCTTTCTCTGTCGGCAGACCGACTTTGTGCTGGCCGTGGGCGCCGCCGCGGCGGAATACGGCCGGGCGGTGAACGTCAAGAAGGGGCAGTTCCTGGCCCCCTGGGACATGCGCAACGTGGTGGACAAGCTGGAGTCCACCGGCTGCAACAAACTCGCGCTGGTGGAGCGGGGCGTGACCTTCGGCTATGGCAACCTGGTGGTGGATCCGCGCAGCCTGTACGAGATGGCCAAGACCGGCTACCCGGTGGTGATGGACGCCACCCACGCCGTGCAGATGCCCGGCGCCCTGGGCAACGCCTCCGGCGGCAAGCGCGAATACGTGCCCGTCATCGCCCGGGCCGCCGTCGGCGTGGGCATCGGCGCGCTCTTTCTGGAGGTGCACGACGACCCGGACAACGCCGCCAGCGACGGCCCCAACTCCGTCCGCCTGGACCAGTTACCGGCGCTGCTGCGCACCCTCAAGGCCATTGATCGGGCGGCGAAAGGTCATTGAGCACCAGGTAGTCTCTTGCCGAGGCGGAGACGAATAACGCCGGCCGGTGTCTGCACGATGGCATGAACTGTTCGGGCAATATCCTCCATGATGCCGGGGGATCGAATGCGGATTCTGGCGGCTCTCGCACGATGACGCGGCAGCACGCCGAGCAGATCCCTGCATCGTTCGGCCCTACTATGACTTGCGGATATTCCGCTGTTGGGCGACGTATGCATCCAACAACTCGCGAATCATCTTTTGATACTGCGTGTGATGCTTACTCGCCATTTCCTTGAAATACGCCAGGCTTTCCGAACTGAGTGAAATGGTGATCTTCGTTTGCTGGTTTTTCAGCGCCAACTCTTCCGGCGACGGAAGGAAATCAGTCACCACCTTCATGTCACCAAGCGGCTCATCAGTGTATTGAATTTGCGTGCTCATAAGGCTTTTTACCTTTTCGCCAGTAACCCGCGCCGAAAATACGGATACGATTTGAGCGATAGGTGAACCGGACAGTCAGGATTCCATCCCCCGACGCGTCTCGGCCAAGGCAGAAATCCCTTTTCTCCTCCTCTGACTATGCGAGAGATCCTCGGCGATGACACGGCTGGGATCAAGAAATGCGTGTTGGGCCTCATAGAACGAGACACCATGTTTCTCCCGGTTCTTCAGGCTCTTGGCCTCGTCCCATTCGAAATTTGCCTCGCTCATTAGCTGAGAGTAGACAAGACATGGCTGTTTCGCAATATGCCGCGGCACCCTGCGCTAGGCTGCGGCAGTTGACGATGACGTGCCGCGCCTAACCCTCTTCCAGCAAGCGCGAGTAGACGCGCATCGTCTCCCGGCACACCTGCTGCGATGAAAACGCCTGTTCCGCCAGTCGGCGACCGGCGGCGCCGAACCGCTGTCGCAGTTCAGCGGACCCCAGTAGTGCAGCCAGCGCCTCCGCCAGCCTGACCGGGTCACGCGGCGGCACCAGAAAGCCGGTCTCACCGTCGATGACCACCTCGCGACAACCGGGCACGTCGGTCGCCACCACCGGCCGGGCGGCGGCCAGGGCCTCGAGCAGCGATTTGGGCAGCCCCTCGCGGTAGGACGGCAAGGTGACGATGGCGGCCCCGGCCAGCAAGGTCATCACGTCATCGCGGTGGCCCAGCCAGGTCACCAGCCCCTCTGACTGCCAGTCGCGCAACTGCTGCTCGGGGATGCAGGCGCGATTCTCCGCATCCGGCGCCCCCACCAGCACGAACTCGGCGTCCACGCCGGCGGCCTTCAGCTGCCGTGCCGCGGCCACCAGTTCGCCCACCCCCTTGTCCCAGAGCATCCGCGCCACCAGCAACACCCGCGGCCGGCCCGAGGGTTCCGGCAGCACGGGCGCGCGGGACAGGTCGATACCGGCACCGCGGATCAGCACCGCAGCGTCCGGGCGCACCAGCCGCTTGCGCTCGGCAGCGGCCAGATCATCGCGGTTCTCGAACACCACCCGGCTGCCCGGCGGATTCAGCAACGCCCGCAACGCCACCCCCATCAGCGGCCGCATCAGCCGCGCCAGGGGCCGGCCGGACGCGAACACGAAGCCCATGCCCACCGGGGCGTTCAGCACCCGCCGGATACCGCACAGCCGCGCGGCGATGGAGCCATAGAGGATCGGCTTCAGCGCCACATGATGCACCAGTGTCGGCCGCAACCGGCGATAGGCGCGCACCACCCGCCACAGCGAGCGCAGCTCGCGCAGCGGATTCACGCCCGATCGCGCCACCGGCCAGTCCACCACGCGCAGACCAGCGGCCCGCAGGCGCTCCGCCTCGGCCCCCAGACGCGCCATCACCACAACTTCATAACCCGCCTGCCGCGCCGCCTCCGCACGCTCCAGAAAGTGCGAGACGAAGAACCAGTCCACGGTAATCAGGTAGAGCAGCCGCGGAGGATCCGCAGTGGGTTGCCTTATTTCGGCCATCAGTTCATTAGGCTCGAACTTGTCGCGCGCAGGCCAGGTCAAAACCTGCCCGCTCCTTGGTTCAATCTGGACGTGCGGGCGGGAATTCCTCGTCCAGCAGCAAAGTGCGCGTGTTTAGTCGCGACATGAAGCCGTGATGCCGAAACACATGGCACATCAAGAGATGGCCGTGACGGCAGCTCATGATGAGAACCCGCCTGCTTCACCAAGCCGGTGCGCCAGTCGATCGATCAGTCCCTGACTGTAGTACATACCTTGGTCACGCATCGCCGTGGCCGCCTCTCGAAAGGAGGGAATCAAACCACAGGCTTTGGCCTTGGCCAGAGTGCCGAGGGTTCCTGTGACACGGAGGCCGAGATACTCGGCCAGACTCCGCGCCCGACGCTCATCGATGACCACCAGATCGCTTCCGTGATGGCGGGCAAGCAACAAGGTCTGCTGTTCGCCGCGATCCAGATCCAGCACCGCCGACCAGTCCTTGGGCGGCAAGTCGGAATATACGGTGACCCACGGCAAGCTTCGTAGACCGGGCACGGCGATTGGTCCACCTTGTTCACATTCTTCCACCACGGATTCCGCGACGGAAATTGTGCCCAGAACTTGATGCAGCAACTCGAGGCGGTCGATGCTGGCAAGCGCGATGAACGGTGTCGTATTGCAGAACACCATCACAACAAGGCTGTCTCGCGACGAAAGTCCTCGTCGGTGTCTTCCAGCAACTCAGCGCCCGCCTCCATCGCCATCAGCAGAAAATGCACACGAGACATCCCGAGCCATTGGGACGCCAGGCCTGAGGACAGACGCCCCTCCCGAAACAGCGCGATGGCGGCATCCCGCTGCACGCGCTGCGCAAGTTCCTGCGTGTTCATGTTCAGACTGAGCATGAGCTCCGGTGGACAAACGATTTCAATCGTGTGTGGCATCATCAGCGAATATCCTGCTGCCCCCTTCTAACTGCCAGCATAGCACCTCTCCAGGCTACGAAATGACGCTAGGTGCAGGCACCGGATGAATCCGGCTCGACCGCCCGCCGCGCCGCCTCGGCACGCTCCAGAAAGTGCGAGACGAAGAACCAGTCCACGCTGATGAGGTAGAGCAGCAAAATCATCCATTGTCGCTTGTAGACCGCCCAAACGGGGACACCTGCGCCATGAGTCGCTGATATAGCCGGGCGTAGCGTGCGACGATTGCGGGCAGCGCGAACCGCTCGGTCACCCGGGAGCGGGCTCGCATGCCGAGACGACGACGCTCGGTTGGCGCCATGTCGGCAAGTCTGATCATGCCCCTTGCCAAGGCGTCGCTGTCCCTTGGCGGCACCAGCACCCCGCAGTCGCCCAGAATCGACCGGCTGTCGCCAACCGCCGTCGCCACGCAGGGAATGCCCAGTGCCATCGCCTCGCCCAGGACGTTGGGAAATGCCTCCGACCACGAACTCTGGCACAACACATCCAGCGCCTGCATTAGCCTGTGTATGTCGTTGCGCAATCCGAGAAAATGAAACCGGTCTGACAGGCGTGGGGGAACGCGCCCGGCCAGCGCCGGGTTGTCGACGCTGACATCCATGCCCGCCAGCAGAAACTCGATCCGGGGCCGCGCCTCGGCGACCCGGACCGCTGCGCGCAGAAAGGAGGCGTGATCCTTCACCGGGTGAAAGCGCGCCACATGCCCGATCAACACCGTTTCGCCGCTCACATCGAGGGCGAGGCGTTCCGCCAGACGAACAGCGGCATCGGGGCGGAGCGCGTCAACATCAAAGCCATTAGGGATCAGGTGTCCGACATCCGTCCGAAAGCCGAATGCCTCATGCTGCTGTCGAGCCAGTTCGCTGTTATAGATGACCGCATCGACATTTGCGGACAACGCCCGACTGATGCGGATGATCTGTTGGGTCAGCAGCTTCCAGTCAGACAGTGAGTACAGGCAGTTGCGCACATTCCAGACCAAGGCCGGATGCCTGCGAGCCACGCGTGCAGCCAGTGTTGCCGCCAGATTGCCATGGTAGAGCCAGCCCTGGATCAGGTCCGGCCGGAAGGCATCGACCAGCCGCCGTGTCCGCGGCAACGCGACAGCAAGTCCGCCCGGACTTTTCAGGTCGAGTGTCCGCACCTCGATACCCAGGGCCTCGAGGCGATCGCCATAACAACCCCTGTCGAGCAGAGACAGCACCATGGCCTCCCCCGGCGCCGCGAGGCCACCGGCCAGCAGATTGAACAACGCCCGCTCGGCCCCGCCTGCCCCCAGGCCCGAAATGACATGCAGTTGCCTCACGTGTTCAAGCCCAGCACCCCATCCCACAGGGCGGCGATCCGGGCCAGGCCAAAACGTTCACGCACATCCGTAGCTGCACGCCCCATGGCGATGCGCTTGTCCGAGTCGGACATGAGTATCGCCAGCGTTCTGGCCAGTTCCGCCGAACCGGCATTCATCTCCACCAGCAGGCCATCCACGCCGTGCCGGATGATCTCCCGCGGGCCGGTCTTGCAGTCTCGGCTCACCGCGGGCAGGCCATGCGCCATCGCCTCCAGCAGGCTGTTCGGAAACCCCTCGAAATCCGAGCTGAGCGCAAACAGATCCGCCCGCCGAAACCAGTCGGCCACATTGCCGGCGCGTCCCGGAAAATACACCCGGCCCTTCAGCCCATGCGCGTCGGATCGGCGTTCCAGTGCGGCATGCTCCGGTCCCTCGCCAAGCAGCACAAGATCCCAGTCGCTGAAGCGACCAGCCAATTTGGCAAAGGCGTCGATCAGCAGGGACAGGTTCTTCTCCGGACTCAGCCGTCCAACCGCAATCAGCACCCGTCGATTCGCCGCGAGAATGGACGCGGGGGCCACCGATGGCTGCCCGATGGGCAATGGCATGGCCACGGGGTTTGGAATGACTTTCCCCCGGGCGCGAGGACAGCAGGACTGCAACCATCGCCGCCCCGACTCCGTCAGCATGACAACGGTCTCGGCATGGTGATAGGTCATTCGCCGCAGCAAGGCCAACGGAATGCCCAGGCGTCTTGCCGGCGGGTGGGTATGCTCTGCCAGGACAACCCGCTTTCCCAGCCCGCGGCTTGCAAGCACTGCAATCACGTTGACGGGCGTCAGAAACGCCAGGACAACGTCTGGCGAGTAATCCCTGATAGCCCGCCGCAACGCCCACAGGCGCCTCAGTCTTACGGGCACCAGGGAGCGGCCCGGCTCGACATGATCCGCCAGATAGTCCAGCCGGACCCGGCCATCCAGCGGATACACGCAGTCTCCACGGCCGCTGTAGGTCGGCATCAGGATCACCTCATGTCCGAGTCGGGCCCAATACGAACTCAGCAGCGACGCGACGCGCTCTGCCCCTCCTGCATACATGGAGTTGACGAGAAAGAGGATCCGTTTCCGCCGGGGCATCTCCTTGCTCAACCTGCCAAACGCCGCGGCACGGAGCGAAACAGCGTCTCCCACTGAGCTGCGATGCGCTCGATCGAGAACCGTTCGCGTGCCTCCACCGCGCGACGACCCAACGCGAGTCGAAGCGCCTGATCGCTCATCAGCCTGTCCAGTGAGGCCACAAGCGCCTGCCGATCATGCATCGGCACAAGCAGCCCGTCCTGCCCCTGCCGGAGAATCTCCCGCGGGCCGGCATCGCAATCCAGGGCAACCGCCGGAAGACCGTAGGCCAATGCCTCGGCCAGCGTGTTGCCGAAGCCCTCGAGCCTGGAACTCATGGCATAGGCATCCGCGGCCCGGTACCAATCGCCGACATTGCCCACAGCCCCGGGCAGACAGACCCGGTCGGCGATGTCCAGCGCCGCGATCTGCTGCCCTAACTGCGCCCGCAGCGCTCCCTCGCCTAGGATGACGAGTCTCCAGGCGGGATGTTTCGAGGCCAATGCGGCGAACGCATCGATCAGGATATCGAACCCCTTCTCATGGACCAATCTGCCGACGGCAAGCAGCGTGCGCTGCCCTGGACATTGCCGCAGGACGCGTTCCGGTGCCACGACCGGGCCATGCGCCACCAGCGGATAGGCGACCGGATTGGGGATGATCGCCGCACGCCTGACACCAGCATGGCGCTTCAACCAGTCAGCGCTTTGTTGCGTCGGCGCCGACACAAAGGCAAGGCGGGGATAGACGAGCCGCCGCAGACCGGCCCAGTAAGACGTCAGCGGCCTGGTTGGCGGGTGCACATGCTCCGAACCCGCTACGGCCAGGCCCGTACCAATGACCGCCAGGCCACTGAGAATATTACAGACGGGCATGAATCCAAGAGTGACATCCGCTTGCTCGGCAACAAGCACACGACGAAGCGCACGGATCCGACGCAGATTGTTCAGCAGGCCCATGAGCGGATTCGCACTGTCATGAAAAAGACCCAGCGCCACGCGCTTGACATGATCACCCGTGCCGTAGAAGTCGCCCCGGTCGTCGGACAAGGTCACGAGCGTAACCTGCCAGCCCCGCTCGGCCCAGTAACCTGCGAGGGTGACGGCAACCCGTTCCGCACCGCCTGCACCCAACGAGTTGATGACCAGACAGAGCTTCACGCCACCAAGGCCTCACCGGCCCGGCTTTTCGGCACCGCCAGCACATTGCCGAACCGCGCGTCCCGCTGGATCGCCATCAGCCCCCCGTCGGGCAGGATCAGACGAAGCCGGTAGTCACGCGCCTCAAGCCAGGAAAACAGCTCTTCGATCGCATACCCCGCCGCGCGGGCCGTCTCGGCATTCGCCTCGAACAGGATGTAGGGATGCGCGTTTTCAATCACGCCCGCCGCCCCCTTCAAGACGGCAAGTTCAGCCCCCTCCACGTCGATCTTCATCACATCGACACCGGATTGTCCCAGCACGCGATCCAGGTCGACCAAGTGGATGTGCCCGACTTCGGCATCTCGCTCGTCCGACGGAAAGATCGTTGGCAGACCAGCATTTCTGGTGCCATCCACATAGACGGCGGCACTGGCATAAATCGGCACCTCGCAACGTTCACCGTCCGACAAACCGCAGCAATGTACCTGCACATTCGCCAGGCCATTGGCCTCGACATTCTCCCGCAGACGGCGCACCAGGTCCGGCATGGGCTCGAATGCATGGACGGTGCCAAGCGGCGTCAGGCTGGCAGCACAAACCGTGAATTCGCCCTGGTTTGCGCCCGCGTCGACAAACACGGAGTCCGGCTTGAGCAATTGCCGCAGTATGGACAACTGTCCCCGCGAGTAAGCGCCGCGAAAAAAGATCTGGCTGCCCATGTGCTCGGACAGATCGCAACGGAATCGGAGGTGTCCGCAAAAATCGTCGATCCAGACATCATGCGGCCAGGCTCCACGTGCCGCGGAGCCGGCGACCTTGATGCGAATATATTCGGCAATCCGCGGCAGGCCGGTACCGCGCAATGGGTAGAGTCGTCTTGCAAGGAGCCTGAGCGCGCCAAGCACGACAGGGTATTCAAGTGATTTCACGGCAACGCGATTTTTACTGCTGGAATTACTGCTCGTCATTTTTCCGACCCGATAACAACACCAGGGCGACTCCTGCCGAAGGCTCCAGCACGGAGGCCGAGCCGGGTCCACGCATGATGGCCCAGCATGTAATTCCACGCCACAAGGCTGACCGCCGATGCAATGGACGCGCCCGCCGAGCCGTACAGGGGGATCAAGACCAGGTTCAGAGCCACATTGAGCAGCGCAGTCTGCCACAAGGTGCGAGCGACAAACCGTTCCCGTCCCGTCATGGTCAGCAATGGGCCGACCAGCCCGAAGCCGGCGGCGATGAGCTGCCCCGACGCCAGGATGGCGAGCGGCAGATGGCTGTCGGCGAATTCCGCTCCAAAGACCCAGGCGCTGATATCGTCGCCGGCGACGATGAACAGCAGGGCGAGCGGCAACGCCGTCAGTGTTACCAGTCGCGCAGCCAGGGTCAGCAGGCGTTGCAGCCGATCCCGGTCCGCCTGCGCAAACAGGCGCGCGAATTGCGGCGCCACTACGGCACCAGCAGCCTGTTGGGTAAAGGCCACGAGGATGGCACCCTGCATGGCAACCCGATAGATACCCACCTCATTGGCCTCGCGGAACCAGCCCAGCATCAGAAGATCGGTCTGATTGTTCAGGACCCCGGCAGCACCGATCACCGCAAAGGGCACTGCCGCCCGGAACCACCGCCGTCCGCGGCCGGCGGGCGCCGCGCCTCTGCAGCTGGCGGGCAGCACCCGCCACAGCAGCAGACCGGCCATGGCCAAGACCACAACGGATGCCGCGAGCTGGGCGGCAAGGGCAAATTGTGGCTGGCGCAACGAGGGGTATTGGTAAAACAGCCAACCGGCAATAATGATTACCGCCAGCGGTCGCAACAACATCTCGACTGCCTGGGCAGCCACGACATGCTGCAGACCATGCACGGCCGCCGCAAACGTCTTGGCAACCGCAGTGAGCGGCAGCACGAACAACATCAGCAGCATGCTGTAGAACGCCGCCTGGCCAACCGTGCCGGCGAACGCCCACAGCATCACCAGCCCGGCCGATGTCACGCACGCGGACGACATCACGACAAACAGGGCGCCGGTCTGCAAGGAACTGCGCAACGTCGACCAGTCGTCTCGGCCGTGGGCCGCCGCCACCTCCCGCATCAGAAGCGTCGGCGTGCCCGCCTCGGCGGCCACCATCAGCAGACTCATGGTCGCGAAGGTATAGGCATAGATGCCGTAACCCTCAGCCCCCAGCCCCCTGGCCAGCAAAATGCCGAGCAACAGCATCAGCAGCCGATTGCCTGCTTGAACCACCGCGCTGCCGATCCCGCCCCGGATCAGTTTGCGTCGCAGATCGCCTCCGCGGAACAGGGCATCGAACGCCAGCATCAGCCCCCGTAATACCCGCGGTACCACTCGACGAAGCGGGCGATGCCCGTCTCGACGCTGGTGTCGGGCTTGTAGCCGAGCTGGCTGACCAGGTCGGTGACGTCGGCGTAGGTGTCGGGCACGTCGCCGGGTTGCAGCGGCAGCAGGTTCTTCTTCGCCTCGCGGCCCAGGCACTGTTCCAGCACCCGGATGTAGTGCATCAGCTCCACCGGCTGGTTGTTGCCGATGTTGTACAGCCGGTAGGGGGCGCTGCTGGTGGCGGAGTCCGGGGCGTCGCCGCGCCAGTCGGCATTGGGCGCGGGCACCTGGTCCAGCACGCGGATCACGCCCTCGACGATGTCGTCGATGTAGGTGAAGTCGCGCCGGTGCCTGCCGTGGTTGAACACATCGATGGGTTCGCCGGCGAGGATGGCGCGGGTGAACTTGAACAGCGCCATGTCCGGCCGGCCCCAGGGGCCATAGACGGTGAAGAAGCGCAGCCCGGTGGTCGGCAGCCGGTACAGGTGGCTGTAGGTATGGGCCATCAGCTCGTTGGCCTTCTTGCTGGCGGCGTACAGGCTCAGCGGGTGGTCCACGTTGTCGTGCACCGAGAACGGCATGCGGGTGTTGGCGCCGTAGACGGAGCTGCTGGAGGCGTATACCAGGTGCTCGACGTCGTTGTGGCGGCAACCCTCCAGGATGTGCGCAAAGCCGGTGAGATTGGTGTCGACATAGGCCATCGGGTTGTCGATGGAGTAGCGCACGCCGGCCTGGGCGGCCAGGTTGACCACGCGCTCCGGCCGGTGCTCGGCGAAGGCGCGGGCGATGCCGTCGCGGTCTTCCAGATCCAGGCGCAGGTCGGTGTAGCCCGGGTGTTGCAGGGTGCGGGCAAGGCGCGCCTGTTTCAGGCCGACGTCGTAGTAGTCGTTGAGGTTGTCGACGCCGAGCACCTGATCACCGCGCTCCAGCAGGCGCAACGACAGGGCGGAACCGATGAAGCCGGCGCTGCCGGTGACGAGGACTTTCATGGTGCGGGGATGTCCGGTGGATGGGCTCGGGGCCGGCCGGTCAGGCCAAACTTGACATTCTATAATGAATACACCCAGTTTTCAGCCGCGCACCCGCCGCCGGCAGGGCGAGCGCGCATAAATCACTGGCCGAATACCACCTTGGCGCGGTAGTTGTCGTTCCAGCCGGCAGGGCGGTTTGAAATCGCCACCGTCATTCCGGCCGGGAAGCCGGAATCCAAGCCATGGACGGCGGCGATGGTGGGGCCGCTGAGGCCGGAGTGATGCACGGGCCTGCCATCCCTGGCATGGGTCCCGGCTTCCCGGCCGGGACGACGGGGTGCGCGACGACGGGACGCTGGCCGACGGGGTGCGGGGCGACGGGGCGGTGCAACAGCTGATCGGGTTCCTGATCAGGCAGTCAGGCCGATCACGGCATCGCGCACGGCTGCCGCGATGCGCGCCTGGGCTGCGTCCGTCAGGTCAGGATGCATGGGCAGGCTGAACACCCGCGCGGCCACCGCCGCCGCCACCGGCGTGGCCTCGGGGTTGCCGAGATCGCGATAGGCGGGCTGGGCGTTGAGCGGGATCGGGTAGTGCACGGCCGTGGGCACGCCGGCCTTGCCGATGGCCGCGGTCACCGCGTCGCGCGCCTCCACCTGCAGCGTATACTGCGCGAATACGCTGCTGCGGTCGGGCCGGATCACCGGCGTGGCCACCCCCGGCAGGTCGGCGAACAGGGTGCTGTAGCGTGCGCCCAGGGCATGGCGCCGCTGCACCTCCCAGTCGAACCGGTCCAGCTTGGCCAGCAGCACGGCACATTGCAGGGTATCCATGCGCCCGCAGATGCCGATGCGCTCGTGCACGTAACGCGCGCCCTGGCCGTGCACGCGGATCTGGCGCATGGCCCGGGCCAGGTCGGCGTCGCTAGTAAAGATGGCGCCGCCGTCGCCATAGCCCCCCAGCGGCTTGGCCGGAAAGAAACTGGTACAGCCGATGGTGGACAGATTGCAGCTGCGCCGGCCCTGGTAGTCGGCGCCGAAGCTCTGGGCGGCGTCCTCGATCACCGGCAGGCCGTGGCGCGCCGCGATGGCGTTGATGCGCTCCATGTCCGCCGGCTGGCCGTACAGCGACACCGGCATGATCGCCCGGGTGCGGGGAGTGATGGCGGCCTCGATCTTGTCGGCGTCGATGTTGCAGGTATCCGGCTCGATATCCACGAACACGGGGCGGGCGCCAGTCAGCACGATGACCTCCGCCGTGGCGACGAAGGTGAAGGCGGTGGTGATCACCTCGTCGCCGGGACCGATGCCCAGGGCCATCAGGCTGATCAGCAGCGCCTCGGTGCCGCTGCCCACGGTCACGCAGTGGCCGGCGCCGGTGTAGGCGGCCAGACGCGCCTCCAGCTCCTGCACCTCGGGGCCGAGCACATACTGGCCGTGGCGCAGCACGGTCTCGATGCCGCGCTCGATGGCGGGTCGCAGGCCGGCCTGCTGGGCGGCCAGGTCGATGAACGGCAGTGGCGCCGCGGGCGCAGCCTCGTCCTCTTGCGGCCCCTGTTGCAACCAGACCAGGGCCTGCGCCGGCGAGCGGCAGGCCAGCTCGCCCAGGGCGTCGAAGGCCGGATCATTGGTGACGATGCACGCCGGCTGGCCTTGCAAGGCGCGCGCCGCCGCGGCGATCTGCGCCTGGGCGAACACCGCGGCCCGCCGATACAGCTCCGGCTGCTCGAACCCCGGCGCGCTCAGCACCTCGACCCGGTCGAACAGCGCGTCCATGTGCTCCGCCAGTGTCCGGCCAATCTCCTCCGGCGCCAGGCCCCGGCCAGCGAACGCCCCCCGGGCCGCGCGCTCCAGCTCGGCCAGCGCGCCGGCGGCCACCCACAGCCGGGCGTCGCCGGCCTCAGCGCGTTGCCACAGCGCCTTGGTATCGGCTGCGGACGGCGCATCCAGCCACAGATCGACGATGACGGGGATGTCCAGGACGAGATGCTTGACCAGACTCACGGGCGTTCTCCGGCAGAGGGGTTCAGCGGATGGATTGGACGGATGATGGGAGTTCGGCCCCCTACTTGTCCAGCATGTCCGGCAGCAGGTCGTAGAAGTTCGAGTGCGGCGCCCAGCCCAGTTCCTGCCGCAGCCGGTGTGAACGGTAGCAGGCGGAACCGCGGATGCGCTCCAGCGCGGGGGACGAAAACGGCATCCGGCGCCGGACGACAAAAGACAGCAGATCGCCCAGATGGGCGGCCACCGTCAGCAGCGGCAACGGCAGCGTCCAGGTCGGCGGCGTCCGCCCCAGGGCCTGGCAGATGGCCAGGTAGAGGTCCCGGGTGGCGTAGTCGATGCCGTCCTCGACGATATAGATACGGCCATTGGCCGCATCGCGGGTCATCCCCAGCCAGGCCGCCTCGACCAGATCATCCAGGCCGACCATGGAGCGGCGATTGCGCAGGTCGGGCAACGGCGGAAAACGGCCTTCCGCCACCGCGTCGATCATGCGCCGCAGGTTGCCCTTGACCCCGGCCCCGTAGACCAGGGTCGGGCGCAACACGCAGACGTGCAGCGACGGCCCCGCGCGCGCCAGCAGCAAGCGCTCCGCGGCCCGCTTGGAGCGGCCGTAGGCATCCGTGGGCGGCGCGTCCCAGGTCTCGTCGACGCACTCGTCCGGCGGATCGGCGGCCGCCTTGACGCTGCTGAAAAAGACCACCCGGCCCACGCCGGCGGCCTCCACCGCCCGCAGCAGGTGCCGGGTGCCGTCGACATTGACCCGCTGGTAGCCGTCCGGGTCGTCACCGGGCTCGTCCAGCACATGGGCGATGCCGGCCAGATGGAAAACGCCGTCGATGTCGGCGAGCCAGTCGGCGGAAATGCGCTCGCCGGCCAGATCGCAGATGATCTGCCGGTCCCACGGCCCCTCGGCGGGCCGGCGCAGCAGCGCGCTGACCTGACACCCCCGCCGCCGCAGCGCATCGCACAGGGCGCGTCCGATGAAGCCGTTTGCCCCAGTCACCAGATAGCGCATGGTCAGCCCTTCGTCGCCGTCATCTGACGCCGCCCCCCGGCCCGGGCGCTGGCATGCTCCGCCGCCATGTGAAGAATCTCGTCATCGAGGCGATGCCGCGCCACAAAACCCAGTTGGCGCCGGATCTTGTCGGCGCTGTAGCAGGCATTGCCCGTCAGCTTGCCCAGGGCGTCCGGGGTCAGCGGCATGGCGCGCCCGCTCAGCCGCTCTGCCACGGCGCCGAGCCCCGCCGCCAGACGCCAGGCCCAAAGCGGCAGAGACCAGCGCGGCACCGGTCGTCCCAGGGCGACACACATCCGTTCATAGATCCAGCGCGTGGCGTACTCCGCCCCGTCGGTGACCAGAAAGGTCTCGCCGTCGGCCCGGGGGTCCGACGCCGCCAGCAGCGCCGCCCGCACCACGTCCTGCACATGCACCGCCGAACGGCGATTGGCCACCGGTGGCCAGGGCGGGAAACGCCGCCGAGCAATGGCTCGCATCATCCGCGCCAGATTCCCCTGCCCGCCCAGACCGTAGACCATGGGCAGGCGCAGCACGGCCACATGCAGTCCGTGGCGGCGCGCCTGCAGCACCCGCTGCTCCGCCGCCAGCTTGGCCTGGCCGTACAGGCTGTCCGGTGCCGCGGGCGTGGACTCGTCCGCTGGCGTGTCGCCCGCACCCGCCATATCGCCCATCGCCTTGACGCTGCTCAGGTACACCAGGCGTTGCACCCCCGCGGCCACCGCCGCGTCCACCAGGTGGCCAGTGCCCTCGGCCGTGACCGGCCAGTGGGCCGGATCCTGATAGACGTCGCGCCGGCCGGGGGGCGGCGCGTGGCTGGCCAGATGAAACACCAGATCGAAGCCGGCGGCGGCGTCGGCACCCTTGAAGGCGCCAGCCAGCGAGGCGGCGTCCGTCAGATCACCGACCAGCACGCGCACGCCGGCATCCGGCCACAGCGCCGCGGCACGCGCGGGCGAGCGCGTCAGCACCGTCACCTGGGCGCCGGCCTGCCGCAGCGCCGCCACCAGCCGACGGCCGATGCCGCCGGTGGCGCCGGTCACCAGCACCCGGCGTCCGTCGAAGAAGGCGCGGTTCAGGTCCGGGGTTGTCATCGCCGCCGCACCCGCTCCAGCAGGTGCTCCGCCAGACGGCGCAGCGCAAACGCGGACGACACCAGCGCAAAATGCGCCCAGATGCCCAGCAGCACCAGCAGGCTCTGCGGCAGCGGATAGCGGTCGAACTGGAACTTGCGAAAGAAGCGGCCCATGCCGCGATGCTTGTGCCACAGCACCGCCAGCGGCCGCCGGGTGCTGCACGCGCCCTTGTAGTGCACCGCCTCGGCATCCGGCACCAGATAGATCTTCCAGCCGGCCTGGCGGAAGCGCACGAACCAGTCCAGATCCTCGCAGTGCAGAAAATAGCCCTCGTCCAGCGGGCCCACCTGCTCCAGCGCCTCGCGGCGCACCAGCATGAAGGCGCCGGAGATGGCCTCCACCTCGGCCGGCCCCTCCGGCAAGGGCTCGTCCGTGCGATCCAGACGCTTGCCCGCCAGGAGGCTGGGCCAGACATGCTCAACGCGCAACACCCGCGCCAGCCCGATCCACGGATCCGGAATCACCCGCCGGCTGGCCACCTGCTCGCTGCCGTCCGGATTGCGCACCACGCAGCCGGCCATGCCCGCCTTGGGCGTATCCTGCATGAAGCGCAGCATGCGCTCGAGCGCCCCGGGCGCGACCAGGCAGTCCGGATTCAAAAACAAGACATACGGGGCACAAGCATGGCCGAGGGCGACATTGTTGGCGCGCGCAAAGCCCAGATTGGCGCCGTTCTCAAGGATGGAGAGTCGCGGGTCATCGCCAAACTGATCACGCAGCAACGCCAGACTGGTGTCGGTGGAGGCATTGTCGCTGACGATTATCTCGGCACCGACCTCGTCTGCCAGCACACTCGACACACATTTCGTCAGCAGCAAGCCCGCGTTGTAATTGACGATGACTACGGCAAGCTTCGGTGACACGGACGTCGTACCACGATGATCGCAACCTCCCAGAGCACTGAGGGTATTATACCAGCTCAGCCAGTACCCGCCGCGCTGAAGCGAAGCCAAAGTGCTCTTGCATCACGGCCAACCCCGCATCAGAGAGCTGAGTCCACAACGCCTCGTCGGAATATGCACGCAACACCTGGTCGGCAAAACGCGCGGGATCATCACCGACGAGCACCGACACACCGTCTTCCAGGAACATACCTTCAGCCGCTACCGACGTTGCCACAACGGGCAGTCCATGTGCGAGACTCTGATTGACTTTGCCCTTGACCCCGGCACCGTATCGTAGCGGAGCGACTGATAGCCTACAGTGCGTAAAGTAGGGCACGACATCTGGCACGAACCCCTTAACCTCGATATTCGACGACTGTTGCGCAAGTATCTTCCGTGGGGCCTGCGAACCAATGACCAACAACTTGATCTCCGGCCTCCGCGTCAGAACCAAAGGGAACACCTCCTCAGCGAACCAGCAAACCGCATCGACATTCGGAGGGTGTACGAAATTTCCGATAAAGAGCAAATCTCGCCGATCGGAAAAGGACCTGCGCCGGCCATACACATTATGTATATTTGAAACCACACGAACATTCGCGAGCGGAGCCTCCCTCGCCAGCAAGCGTTCCTCGGCCGGGCTCACAACGAAGGTTTTGTCAGCCTGCGCAATCAGGCTCAACTCTTGCCCCCGTCGTAACTCCGCAAGAAGTCTACTCAGACGATCCTTCCTTAGATCGGCCAACCGGAATTCCCGCAAATAATGCAGATCAACCGTGTCGAAAACGACCTGCGCATTCTTGCAGAACCGTTTCGCGGTGGACATAAGAGCTGAAGCAACATCAGCTCGGCATAGAATCACGACATCAAAACAGTGACCGCTCTTTTCCATGTACTTCTTCACAGAGGAAAAGAAGGGTCGACACAGTACCTGAACACCAAGCAGTTGTAGCCGGCTTACGTATGGCTCCGGTGCCTCCAGATTGAGTGCCGCGAAGGTAACATCACACTCAAGTTCGCGCAAAAGACGTAGGATGTTTTCCAGCCGCAATGAACCAGAATCCCGATCCGGCCGGACCATATACTTGTCAACCACAAGTACTTGTAATCTGCCGGGTATCCGGTCGAGCAATCCCTCGGCGAGCCCGGAATCAATATCCGTGTCCGGCCCCGAATGAGACCCACGAGATAGCCAATCGCGATCATCGAGCCCTGCGTTGCCGCTCAGCCCCTGGTTCATCAAAACTGCTTTAGCCTCGGGCTGATAGATTACAAGATAACCTTCTAGCCTCGCCAACCGAATCAGCTCCCGGCACCGCACTAAAGAAGACGTCAAAACCGCCTGCAGACTACCAATACCAGAAAATAGTTCGCGGCGAACCGCAAAAACATCTCCGCAGATCTGGTCGGCGTCAGTCACGAACGTGTTTCGCGAATGTCGAGGATCGCTTGACAGCGCACCCCTACTACAATCCCAATCTTGACTCGGTGCGCATTCCATCTTACCGTTTGAGTACAGAACCTGACAGCCTACCACACCCGCACGTTCGTACCTTTCAAAGGTATGTACAAGCGCCCCCAGCCAATCAGGCTGAACCACCACCGTATCTTCCAGAAGCACCACAACGTCGCTACTTAACCAAGGTGCGTCATGCGCCAGAAGATCTGCCTCGATTGAAAACTCAGGAAGTGGAACCTCATTCAGACCAGTCGAATCTGGCAGATAAGACCACCTTAGGTGCGCGTTATGAAACTGAACAAGAAACAGGTCGAAATGCGCTTGAGTTACCTGAGACCGTACCGCTTCGATACAAGCAGTTGAACTTACTACCTTTCCCGTTACAATCAGCAAGATCGAAACCCCGACGGTCTCGCCATGTTCCGCAGACGCCTTCACACAATCTTCGTTGCGGTCGCCTGTCGACGAAAGGACCCCACTGGCATCCGTATCAATCAGGGATCGTGAATACAGCCTTCTCCAAAAGCCGGACCACCCTTCAAACGCAAGTGTTCGAACAAAGCAAAGAACAGATAACCCGAAGGATGAATGTACGAAGCGTCTAATATCCAAGTCCTAGCAACCAATCACTTGACTTAGCCGTAAAAATCATTGTTTACGAGAATCGCTGAGCTACTAATGGCTCCAGGACCGAGGTAAACTCCAAGCAGTTTTCAGACACCTGCACACCCTTTCACAGAACGAGAGTCTATTGCACCGCGCTTTCCGCTCAAGGCGAACAACTCGGCCCAAAACAACATCATGTACTGATCTCGCAGACCAGATCCTCGAGACCCACTTGGAGCGCTAATGCCAGCACGCGATGGCCTCACGCATCAACAACTTTTAAAACGCATGAACGGAATCGGCTGATACCGAAATTCTATCAATGCATCGCCTTGAGGGACCTTAACCGATCGAAAGACATCGTTATAAGGCAGGACATCGACTGGTGACCCATTTACACACGCCGACCAACCTGGCGCATACACCTCTCCGAGCACAAGTGTGCCGCCTTCAACATTCGTACAAGTGACATCCACGCCCACGTTTGAGTAATGGTCGAGGCGGCACGGAGCAGGCAGGAGAGCACCTGCAGCAGAGGGGTAAATAATCGACAACCATAGATTTTTCCCGGGCCGGGTCCAGACTTGGTATTCGTCGTCTTTGTACACCAATATTGCACCATGCGCGACCAACGCGGAGTGGTAGTCGATGGCTTGTGTGTTTGCGTCTGAGCCGGAATTCGGCTGAAGCGTCCAGTTATAGAACGCCACATAATCCAAGCCCAAGACATCATACCGCCAGTCGAACGCCCCATCGGTATTCGATGGAAACTTTCTTGGCTCGCTGATCAATTCATAAGCCCCCAAGACGGCCGAATAATTCGCAAGTTTCAGAGGGTTTGAGCCTTGGGTCTGGAACCATCTCACCGCACTGGAATGTCCCATCGCCTTGATCCCACCAACAATTTCGACCCGTTTTCCCGGAGCGGTCTCTGCGTTCAACCACTCATCGATACCCCCAGTAGCGAGTCCTGAGCCGTTCGCGTATCTGGCCCCGAGAGGATGGCGGTCCACGGCCACTGCAAAATGACCGTAGTACCTGCCCGTGAGCGCAATATCAAGTATCGCCACCAAAAGAAGAAGATAGATGGCCGTCGGGGGTTTCGCCCGTCTGCTTGATACCAAGCGTATGCACACCCATACGGCAAGAAAGAGAAGAGTTACCCGAACGGAAAGGCCTGCATAACTGGAAACGGCCGACTGCAATGCCCCTTTTGACTCCGCAGCCGCACCCAGCCCAATTAGCGCCATCGGCAACAAGATCAGGATCAAGCCTACCACAGTTAAGGGGCCTAATCCCGTGACTAAGCCCACCTCGAAGAGCCTTTGACCGTTGGTTGCTTGTCGGCGAAACTGCCTCCCAACTTCAATGAGTCCCAATGCGAGTAGAATATTAATAAAGTACGCACCATCGGCGGGCCTTCTGAAAAAATCGAATCCAGGAACATGGGCCCACAGGAAGGCATAAAGAGGAAAATTCAACCCGAGAGAAAACAGGAAAAAAAATGCAAGTGCCACTATCAATGCCCACAATGTCCATTGACTCCAACACTCACGACGAAAAAGCGCAAAAAGCAGCATCAGGACTGGCAATGCGCCAACGTAAAGAAAATCCTGGGTAATATCTGTCGGTGCCCAAACCTGACCTGATAGATTCCCGTAGAGGCCCGGCATGAATAAAGTCATGAAGACATGCCACGGATAAGACGCCCATTTCGACTCGCCAATTTCCAAGCCACCCCGAACCGACAGTTGGATCACCTCAAAGATGGCTGCATATAACGGGAACAGCAGCACCAACATGATGCCAAATGATAGCGCATACATTACCGCGAGTCTGCGATCAAGCCCCCTAGACATGATCTGATGGGCCGCCACGAGAAGCAACAAGCCAAACCCTAGAAAAACTACTTGATTCGGATTCGCTGCCCAGAATGCTAAGGCTACCCCAAAAATTACGGCATTGGTGACCTTCTGCCGTCGCATATGCACCAATTGAAACCAGAGCAAAACCGGCAGCCAGCTGTACGAGATAATCTGGGATACATGTTGTAATCGCCCGGTCGCCACGCCGCCAAACATGAAGACCACAGCTCCGAGTAGTAGCCATACTCGGGGAATTCCACGTGAGTAACCTAGCGCATATATTGATAATCCTCCCACGAGAATCTGAATAAAAGTAATGGCCTCAAACACACGCAAGCTGTATGATTTACCGAGGATCAGACCAACTATCGTATGAAGTGTAAACAGCATCCCCTGCGGATCGCCGAATACTGGCACACCAGAAAATTGGTACGGATTCCACCATGGCAAGTCACCAAGTAGGATTGAATCGACAACGAACCGTATCTGCGGATAGAAGAATGTAATCGAATCATGGGGTATCAGGTTAACCCCGAGAAGCCAGGGCCAAGATGCAATCAACCACATTAAGACCAGGAAAAAGACATCTCGCTTCGCATCAGCAGGGCAAACGAGCAGCTTAAGGAGCGCACCTTTGACGTCGACTTTTTCCATTGAAATTCTGTCCTGCACTAACACATCGTTACGAGAGCGGTCTAGGGCGAGTTGCGGTACGCAGACTACCGGATAACGCTGAACTTACACGGACCACCAACCCTGGAGAGGCCCTTAAAGTCGGCGATTAACAAAGGGTAGATGGCCTGCCGCCGGGAAAGCCCAAGGCCCTACTCCTTTTCGTCCCGCCATGATGGCCTCGATGCCATCAAAACCGCCTACCGGGAAGACGAATTCTCCGATTTAATATTCTGTCAGTCGGCTGACTTAGCTGTCGATAAGTCCAGAAGAAATGCAACAGGAAGGTTAACGGCGGCAAGGTTACGGCCACGGCAAATATACCCCATCGATGACTTGCACCCATGTTATCGACTACCGTCGCTACCGCCATCGCCACCATGAAGCCTATTGTGGTCACGACAGTAAACCTGATCAGCGTATCCACGCGAAACGCGCCTGAGAAGCTCCAGGCTGTATTGATGTAATAGGAGGCAATCGTTGCCACTACGAAAGCCACCCCGTTTGCCACGGGCGGCCGAAAAACATGATTTGTAATGGTTAATTCTGCGGTAATCGCATGCAGAAAGGTTACGAACACACCGGTAGAAGCAAAACGCATGAAACGTTTTGCCATGGAAATTGAACTCATAACGCCCTTGGCATGCAATCGAAGTCGCTTCAGACCTTCGGGGTGGGTTTTACGGCCAGGCAAAATGCGGTCAGCCCTGCGATCCGATTATGACGCATAAGCGGCAACTCTATATCGCATACAAACTCAAGCAGCTTATTAATATAGGGATGATGTCTCTTGAGTTGATTTCGCGGACCATCGTGATTCACGTTCAACTTCTGAAGAAGCCTGGGTACCACGGCAATGGGCAACAATAGACCGTAGAAGTAGGCTCCCTGAACTGGTACGAGCCCGCTTTTCGCTACTATTGCTTCGAGACCCTGGAGGGTATAGCGCCGCCTATGCTCCAGAAACTCGTCATGGCCACTCCACAACCACTGGAACGCGGGAACTGAAATCAAGAATCGCGTCTGGGCTGGCACATTCTCAACATAGCTCCTCAGCAAGCCGACATCATCATCAACGTGCTCAAGGACATCCATAAACAAAACCAGATCTGCTTCCAGATCCTCGGCAGAGCGCCGATAACTTATTTTTTTTCCGCACACGAGAACATCTGTTTCCCGTTCATAGTTAATGTCTACGCATAACGCCTGAGCTGCAGATGTGTGGGAGAGGAGATATTTGCTAAAGAAGCCCGAGCCAGCACCAACGTCGAGCACAAGCTCCGGACTCGCTTTGCCAAGGTATGCCATCATTGCCTTTGCTTTCGCACGATAATACCAATGATGGTCTACCTCTTCGCCAAGCATGGCCAGTTCTTTAACGTCCATTGCCTCAATCTTTCCGCTCGAAAATATTTCGTACAATATAGACCGGGCGTCGCTTGGATTCGATATAAGTGCGTCCCAAGTACTCACCGATGATTCCGATGCCAATCAGTTGCACCCCGCCGAGAAATGATAGAGCCACCATGAGTGAAGCATAGCCAGGGACATCGATTCCCAGTACAACGACACGTGCGATGATGAATAGACCATAGATAAACGCCATAAAGGAAACGAAGATACCAAGGTAAGTCCAGATGCGTAATGGTTCGGTGCTGAAGCTGGTCATACCCTCAAGGGCGAAGTTCCACAACGCCCAGCCATTGAACTTCGAGCTCCCGGCCTGGCGCTCTGGTCGAACGTAATTTACGGCAGTGGTGCGAAATCCAACCCAAGCAAATAACCCTTTCATGAATCGTCGCGACTCTGGAAGCTGCTTTAGCGCCTCGACGACGCTTCGGTCCATGAGCCTAAAGTCACCAACATTTTCGGGCAACTGGGGGTCTGCGATACGGTTATGAATGCGGTAAAATAAGATCGCTGACATGCGCTTTGCCCAAGAATCGGAGCGACGGTCCTGTCGATGGGCTAGCACTACATCAAATCCCTGACGCCACAATACAATCATGTCGAGGATTAATTCCGGAGGATCTTGTAGATCAACGTCAAGCGGGACAATCACGTCGCCAGTAGCCGCCTCTAGACCCGCGCTGAGCGCAGCCTCCTTTCCGAAGTTACGACTGAGCTCAATAATTCGGATTCGAAGGTCTTCCCCTTGCGCCACTAGCAATGAATCCAATGTATCGTCAGTGCTTCCATCGTTCACGAAAACAAGCTCGTACTTTATGGATGGGCACGCATCAAAGACCTGACGAACGGCCCGCAGAAAAAGACCGATAGATTCCGACTCATTGAAAACCGGAACAACCAGCGACAGGCTCACGACCGGATGTCGCGTAACAGATCTTTCTTGCTGCACATTCTGGTAATCGGCGTGCTGGGCATTCAGAGTACATCTTGACCCTGCACCTGAGTGGAACATATCGGCCATAATCGTTAGGTTTCCATTACCAGGCTCAATGACAGCATTGAATCAATGCGAACCGAGCATGAAGTCTCGATACAGGAAGGTTCTGCCTCTGCGCAGTTTGTCCTGCCAGCACGCTCTTGTGCATTTGGTGGTGGGGCGTTGACTGGTCATAGCGACTGCTGCACAGAAGTCCGGCATGAGATTCCCGGTTGTTGGCACTCCAGACGTAGCCCGAGCCTGGAGTGAGTGCGCAGTTTCCGTGCTCTTTCATTTATCGCATATGAGGCCGCCATGATTGGAGCGGATTTCTGTCGCGAACGAGGCATGCAAAATCAACCGGCGCATTTACAAGCATGCATCTGGCAATGATAGCGAGCTAATCAGCGCTATCGGGGCAGTCCGCCTTCTTCAGTAGTGGTGTAACATAGAGGAGCCGCCCAAGCAATCCCTAACAGACGAGGATCAGAGTTGCAACCGGTTCGCTGGAGGTCAGTCATTTACAATGTTGTCCGTCGTCTGTCCGTGACGGGCCGCCTGAGGCTGCGGCTCTCGCGAATATTACATAGCCAGACACCGAGAATTGTTACCGACCGTGCCCGTCATACGCTCATGGCACCACTCAGCCGTATCTCTTCGCGCACCATCCTGCCGGCGGATGGAATAGAACACTCGTATCCAGGTCCCAGCTTCGCGCTTTTGATCGATGACATAAGGTTCAGCGCATCCGGCATTGAAATCACGGACCGAACCCGGTCCCTGCACGGGTTCCTGACCCGACAGGATTTGCATGTCACCTTTGTGTCAGCGGCGCCGCATCTAGGCAAGCTTTACCCCAGGCGAGTGGGGATATTCGGCCACTCTCAACCTCAAGGGCAGCAGGAACTGATTCGGCACTTACAAGTATATGGAGATAGGTACAAAATCGCTTTAGTGGGAAGACCGGAACTTACAGAGCACTATCAGGCGATAGTGCACGCCCAAGCTCCGCATGTGGCGATCATCGTCCAGGTCGATGACTGCAGCTGCCTTCATAGCAAGGATCCCAGCGGAGTCTTTGGACATGGGATTTGCATGGCGGAACGTGACAATCGGCTTCTATGCTCGGCACTGCGTGCCGCCGATCGGGTTACAGTCAAATCCGTGCCGGACAGGGAGGCACTACGGGCCCATTTTGCTGAACTCGACATCGCGGTCTTGCCTGCACCGGGGCGTCAAGACTCCTACAGGAAGTGCTGAAATATCCTTCGTCTCTGGCGCGAGAAAGCCGAGCCGGCCATTGTATGCCCACCTGCGCTGTCAGGTTTTCTTATTCAGGCGGAGTCGGTCAAAAATGCGCGTTCGCGGGGCCGAATGAGTCCACATCCTCGACTCACCCAAGAAATCCTGTTTTTCGTGTCCTTCTTGCAGCGTCCCCTCGCTGTCTCGCCGGTAGGCCACCCACTTCGGCGTCGTTTCGATCCGCGTCCAGCGCGGGTCGGCATCCAGAAAGGCCAGCAGCATCTGCACTGCCGGCAATTGCACATCGTCAATCACCAAAACGCCGTGATTACGCAGGCGCCCTGCAGCGTAATACCAGTCTATGATCGGCGTCGGAAAACCATGGCCACCATCAATCAGCACAAGATCGAGCTCGTCCTTCGGCAGGGTCGGCAGGACTTCATCGCTGAAGCCCTGGATTAGCTCGAGCCTATCCTGCGCTATTCCACGCTCCTCACAATAGCGTTTCAGGCTGGCGATCTCAGACTCCCATGGTGCGATACTGGTATGGGTTGTGCCGAGTCGAACGAACAACATCGTCGAAACACCGAGCCCCGTCTCAAGGGTCCGTGATTCCGGGCCGCAACGGGCCGCAATGAATTCGTAGCATGATCGCTCGGTCCGCCATACACCGCCCTCAGGGTTCCCAAGCTCTTGGTGTACCCTCGGAAGATCGGAATACAATTCGTCGACAAGGCTTGTATTTTTTGTATTGCTCACAAGGCCCCCGTGGAGTTGGTCGCAAGCGGAAACCGCGTCGACCGTGGTTTCGTGCAGATTCTTGGGCAGGATGCTTGAAAAATCGTCGCTTTCTCGATATCCACCACGATTGCGTGGCTTATGCTACTTTGACCGACGGGCCTCGTAAGCTGCAAGCACCTCTTCTACCGGCCCCCGCATCAGCACGCGGCCTTGCTCCAGCAAGATGGCGCTGTCGCAGATCTCGCGGATGAGCTGGTTCGCGTGCGACGCCAGGACAATGATCGAAGCCTTGCTTGCGAACGCGCGCAATCGGGCATTCGCTTTCTCCAGAAATGCCGCGTCGCCGGCGGCGATGCCCTCGTCGATCAGCAATATTTCGGGGTCGATCGCCGTAGCGACGGCAAACGCTAGGCGCAGCTGCATGCCCGTCGAGTAAGTACGCACGGGCAAGTCGAGGAACGAGCCCAACTCGGTAAACTCGGCAATTTCTTCTGTCTTGGCCTTGACCTCACGTCTGGACAGACCAAGGAAGAGGCCGCGAATCAGGATATTTTCGTAGCCCGACGCCTCGGGATCAATCCCGAGTGAAATATCGAACAGCGGCGCGATATGTCCCTGCACGTGGATGGTGCCGGAACAGGGCGCATAGATCCCGGCCAACACCCTTAGCAGCGTAGACTTCCCAGCCCCATTATGACCAACGAGGCCCACGCGAGCGCCGTCCGCAAGGGCGAAAGATACATCCGCGAGGGCCTCGATATCCGTCTCCGAGGCCGTGCGATATTCGATACGGCCTCCTGTGCCTGCCGCTATGAGCCGGTTTTTCAGCGACCGACGCCGACTGTCGTAGATCGGGAAGGTCACACTCACACCATCGAGATCAATCCGCGCCATGGCGAGTCAGACCCAGTAGGCGATACGCCAGCGGTAACGCGCAAACGCCATCAAGGTGACCAGCCAGCCGCCGAGCGTCACCAGCGCAACGACGGCCAGCGTCGTGGCCTCAGGCACACCCCCAAGCAGTGGCGCACGCACGAGCTCCACAAAGTGATAGAAGGGATTCAGCCCCAAGAACAGCGCACGGTCGGGAAGCATTTCGGGCCGCCACAAAATCGGGGTGATAAAGAACAGGATCTGTACGACGCTGGCGACAATCTGGGGCACGTCTCGAAATCGCGCACAGACGGTCCCGAGGAACAGACCGAGCCAGACGCCATTGAGCAGGACGATGGCCACGCCCGCCACGGCGTAGAGTACATGCCAGCCAGGCAAGACCCCGAACCAAGCCGCCACAATCAGGAAAACCACGATATTATGAGCAAAAATCAGAAGGTTGCTCCAGACAACCCGGTAAACGTGAACGGAAAGAGGGGCCGCCAGTTGCAGGATCATCCCGTCTGAATCCGTAAACGCCTTGGTACCATCCAGAACCAGCCCGGAGATCAGTCCCCACACCACGAATCCGGCGGCAAGGAAGGGCAGGTATGCTTCAAGCGGCTGGCCAAACAGCGCACCGTACACGAAACCAAGCGCGCCCACCGTCACACCCATCGAAAGGGTCACCCAGAGCGGCCCAAGTCTGGACCGTCGGTACCGTTGCCGAATTTCCTTCGAACCCAAAAGCGACCACAGAGAGAACCTGGCTGCGCCCGCGACCACATCGCCAAGCGCCCGTTGCCACTGGCTGCCGGCAGCAATGCCCCCGGGGGCGCCCGTTCCGACGTGTTCGCGCATCCATGTCTCCTTACCTTGCATGGGTACCGACGGCCAGGTCACGTCGGGCATAAACCCTGACTCACATAAGGTCTTCACGCAGCATGGCGGACCGACGGACGTCACCGCAATCGCGTATAGTATCATACGTGCGATGGTGTGGGCGGCGCACAGTGTCCGCAACGTCTGTGGTCAAACAGAGTGCCCCGCCGCAACTGGACAAGCAATTCAGCGAACCGGAGCAGCGCCCAGGGGCCCATGCCTCCTGCGCGACCACCGACTATGGCCAGGTTCCTCGCAGCCCACCTTGGTGGGTAGAGCACGCATCAATCACCGACAGCCCAGGCAGTCCCAAGGGTGACCCAGTTCCCGAACATGAGTGACAATTCCAGCGAACCATTGGCTGCAAGCAACAATCGACGTACCTGCCTGCTGGTACTCGGAATGCACCGCAGTGGCACGTCGGCAATCACCCGCTTTCTCAACCTGCTCGGCGCGGCATTGCCGTCCAACCTGATGCCCCCCGTAGAGGGTAATAACGCCAGGGGATTCTGGGAATCCCTCGATTTCCAGGCCCTGAACGACAGCATCCTGGATTCCGCCGGTACGTCCTGGGATGACTGGCGGCCGGTCCGCCAGGACTGGTTTAGCTCGCCCGAGGCCGAGGCGTTCAGGGCACGCGCGGCGGAACTCCTGGCCGCCCATTTTTCCGACGCCGGACTGTTCGTGCTGAAAGACCCCAGAATTTGCCGGCTTCTGCCGTTCTGGCTCGACGCCCTTCACCGGTTCAATACGGACGTCAAGGCGATCATCCCGGTACGCAATCCGCTCGAGGTCGCGGCGTCCCTCGAGGCGCGCGACGCGTTCAGCCGGCCGAAGTCACTGCTCCTCTGGCTCCGGCATGTAGTCGACGCAGAACTGGGTTCTCGCCACCTGGCGCGCATATTTGTCCAATACGACAACCTGCTGGCGGACTGGCGCTCGCTTGCCGGGCGCATTTCCGATCGACTGGATCTCGGCTGGACGAGCCTGTCCTCAACCTCGGAACTGGAAATCGACCGTTTTCTATGTTCTTCTGAGCGACATCACTCGGTTGAGCCGGACGCACCCATGACCGACCAAGAAGTACCAAAGTGGGTCGCTGACAGCTATGGCGCGCTTCGGATTTTATGTGAAGACCCGGACACAGCAGAGCCCATCTGCCGCCTTTCCGATGCGGCCGCAGAGTTCGAACAAGGCTGTGACGTTTTCGGCCCAACTCTGAAGTGCACAGAAACGGAAGCCAGGGAAATGGCCGAAGCCCTGTTCACGGCCCGGAAGACAATGATCGAACTGGACGACCGACTTTCAGCGGTGGAACACAGCATGACCGCCACACACGATGCCAATGGCGCCGACCTCGCGCCAACCCGCCAGAGAATTGCCGACCTTGAACAATCCGCCCAGGATCAGCTCGCTATCCTCTCCAGCCTGGCTGAAATCGTGGACGACAGTCCCGAAGCAACGCCGAGTCAAGGCCGCGCCTACGACGGAACCGCACTATATGCACAACGCCCTGACTCGACCCACGGGCTGCAACAGTTCCTCGAAGCGCGTCTCGAGGATCTGATGCAGCGCGGCCTCGAGCAGCAGGCCTTGCTCACCGACGTGGCAGAAAAACTCGAACAAAGCCAGGCGCTCAGCGCTCAAGGCCTTGCTTCCCGCACGGCGGCCCTCGAGGAGATCCGCCGGGACATGGCGCACCTGTTGCAGTCCGGGGCCCTGTCCGGCGATTCGGCTGCGCACAAGCAGCAATTGCTGGAAGCCGAAGAGCACAGCCGCCGGCAGGCGTACGAACTTGCCGAGTTCCGAGACCGGGCGAGCCGGGCCGAGCAACAGGTGGAGGAACTGCAAGCAAGCATCCAGCAGATGGCCCGCCGGGAACGTGAAACCAGCCTTCGCCTGCAGGATGCCAGGCAGAAGCTTCACCGCGCAATCACATCCGGACGCATGCTGCTCACGCGGCTCAATACGATACAGAGCAGCGTCACCTGGCAGATCGGCGACCGCATGTTGCGCACGGAGCAGGCCCTGCCAAGGCTCACCCGGCTCGGCATTGCCGCGCCGAAGATCCTCTGGCTCTTGCTGACGGCCGGTCTTCCGCGCAAGTTGCGCATGAGCGCAGAGGCGAAGCGGGTGCTGGCATCCGGGTTGTTCGATGACACGCTCTACCTGTGGATGCACCCGGACGTCGCCGCGCGCGGGTTCCGCGCCATCGTGCATTGGCAGACCCGCGGCTGGTTGCAACGACGCAAACCGCATCCGCTGTTCGACACCGAGTGGTACATCTCCACCTACATGGATCCCTACGGCGATCCACGCGATCCGCTGCTGCACTTCATCGAGCATGGTATCGCCGCGGGTCATACCCCCACGCCGCTGTTCGATCCATCATGGTATCGCGCCCAGGAACCTGCGGGGCTCGAGGCCAACGAAAACCCCTTTCTGCATTTTCTGCGCCGCGGCGGTGCTGAAGGCCTCGACCCGAACCCCTGGTTCGACTCTTCCTGGTACATGCAACAGTACCCGGATGTGGCCGCCTCGGGCAGGAACCCCCTCGTGGACTACATCGCAAACGGCGTTGCGCAGGGGCATGATCCCAGCCCGCAGTTCAGCACTGAATGGTATCTGGCCGCTTACCCGGACATTCGCGACGCCAACCCCCTGGAACACTTCCTGCTGCATGGCCAGTTCGAGGGTCGACGGCCTCGGCCGGAGCCAGGCAGCGACGCACTCGCGCAAGCCGCGCAAACCGCGCAAGCCGCGCAAGCCGCGCAAGCCGCGCACATGAGCGAAGCCGCAGATGTCGAGGCGGACGACATCGCTCCCCCCGATTGGAGCGCCTACCCCGCAGACGACCCCCTGCCGCCGGATCGCATGCTGGTCATCGACTGGAAGCCGCCGACACCGGACCGCGATTCCGGCTCGTACCGCATGAACATGCTCATCGAGATCCTTCGGGAACAAGGATATCCCCTCGACTTCGTGGGCGACCGGCAGGCTGAAGACGCGGCCTACGAACGGGCCCTCGAGGCCAGCGGCATCCGGGTGGCAATCGGGCGCGAATCCGCGCGCCGTCTCCTTGCTACAGAAGGTCAGCGGTACCGATGGGTCTGGATATCCAGACCGGAGCAGATCGAGGCCTATCTGTCAATGGTCCGTGCGTTTGCCCCGCAGGCAACGGTCATCTACGACACGGTGGATCTTCACTGGGTGCGACTCGAGCGCGGTGTCGAGTTCAGCGAAGACCCCGCGACCGCCAGCGAGACCGCGGCGCGTTACAAGAGCATCGAGATCGCCGGCGCCAGGTCCGCGGATATCACCATTGCCATCACCGAGACCGAGCGACAGCGACTGCTCGCCGAAGCCCCGGACACAAGGGTCGCGGTATTGCCGAACATCCACCGCGTTTCGCATAGCGTGAGCCCGTTAACAGATCGGCGAGATCTGTTCTTCATCGGCAGCTTCCATCATGTGCCGAACGTCGACGCAGTGCTGTATTTTATCAACGACATCCTGCCGCTCATCCATCAACGGATGCCGACGGTCCGATTCGTCATCGTTGGCAGCGATCTGCCGCGCAATATCCAGCGGATGCGATCAAGGCAGATCGAGCCGGTCGGCTATGTCAACAATGTTGATCCGTTCTTTCAGGCGGCGCGCGTGTTCGTGTCGCCCCTGCGCCATGGCGCCGGCATGAAAGGCAAGATCGGACAGAGCCTCAGCTACGGCCTGCCTGTGGTCACCACCTCCATCGGCGCCGAAGGCATGGGCCTGGAGCACGAAGTCGATGCCATGATCGCGGATGACCCGCAAGCGTTCGCCGAATCAGTCATGCGATTGCTGTCCGACGACGCGCTCTGGACTCGGCTGTCAACGCAGGGCAAAGCGCTGCTCGAACGCGAATACTCTCCTGCCGCCTTGACGGAACGCATTCAAGCCATTCTCGAACCCGAGACGGCCGGATAACACCGACTGCCAACGCCCGGGCCGGCCCGGTCGAGCACAGTCGCAGCAGTCGCAGCAGTCGCATATCAGGTAATGCCAATGCAGAATAACGGACGCGTGCTGGCAATCGGCGTCTTTCTTGCGGATGTGCCAAACCATGCCACCACCATCAGCGAATCCTTGCTCGGGTCATCGGATTGGTCGGTGGACCTGCGCTGGGCCTCGATTGGCGCCCGGACTCCCCCCACGGCGCTGCGGACATCCACCGCCCTTGCGCTCAAACAACCGGTGCCGAAATTCGAGCTCCTCAACAGGCTGCTGCGTGACGTCAACCCGAACGACTACAGCTTCATCCTGGTCATCGACGATGACGTGGAGTTGCCGCCGCACTGGCTGAACGAGTTCCTGCGCTGGCAGATGCAACTCGACCTGGCCCTGGCCCAACCGGCCCGCACCCATGACAGTTACATCGACCACTACTTCGTTGCCCAGCTGGTCGGCATCGCGGGCCGGACCACCCGTTTCGTCGAGATCGGCCCCGTCTTCTGCATCGCGCCGCCGGCCTATCCGTTGCTGCTTCCATTCGACGAACAGGCGCCAATGGGCTGGGGCCTCGATTTCGTCTGGCCCGCCTTGCTCGAGGCCAACGACCTGCGGCTCGGCATCATCGACGCCTGTCCCGTCCGGCACGCACTGCGCAAGCCGGTGACCCATTACGACTACCAGGAAACGGCCAGGGCGATGGACGCCTATCTTGCCGCACGGCAGCACCTCACCTACGACGCCAGCCAGGTTGCCCTGGAGACATATCGGTTCCCACAGGCCAGGGCCGCCACGGGAGATGGCACATGCGGCTAACCAACGACGCAACCAGTCAGTCAGCCCCTTTGGTGAGCGCAATCCTCTGCACCTACAATCGGGCCAGCCTGCTTGGCTGCGCCCTGGGTGCGTTGTGCGCACAGACCCTGGGGCGCGAGCAGTTCGAGGTCATCGTCATCGACGACGGCTCCACCGACCAGACCGCGGCCGTCGCCGAGCGGTTCGCCGACCTGCTCCGTCTCCGCTACGCCTACCAGGACAACTCCGGGCTGGCCGCCGCCAAAAACCATGGTGTCTGTCTCGCCCGAGGCGAGATCGTGGTGTTTGTCGACGACGACGACGTGCTCGACAGCCGCTGCCTACAGGCCCATTACGAGACCCATCAGCGCCACCCGGCGGTCGCGGATGCCGTCCTTGGCTTCACCGGTCTGGCGGCTGGGCCTGGTCGTTCGCCCCTGATGCGCTATGTCACCGAGGTAGGCTGCCAGCTTTTCTACTATCCACACCTCAAACACGACGCAAAACTGGACTACAGCTTCTTCTGGGGCGGACGCTCGTCCTGCAAGCGGCGGCTGCTGCTGGAGCACGGCGTCTTCAATCCGGTATTCCGCTTCGGTGCGGAGGATATCGAGCTCGGCTACCGGCTGCGCTCCGTGGGACTGCGCGTCATCTACAACGCCAATGCCATCAGCTACATGATGCGCACGCTCAGCTTCGACGACTTTTGCCGACGCTGTTATCTCCAGGGACGTTCAAACCAGGTATTCGCAACCCTGCACCCGCAACGGGAAGTCCAGGCCTGGGCGCAGCTCAAAGGCATCGAGGCGGAGTGGCGGCTGATCGAGCCACGCTTCGATCTCTTGATGCAGTCCGGGCGCAAGCTCGACCGATTCGCCACCGAACGCAGTCGCGTCGATCTGCCGCTGGACAAGCTCTCGACGCAGCTGTTGCACCGGGCCTATGCCGCGGCATTCACGGCCAATCGCATCCGGGGCAGCATCGACATGCAAGGGGAGGCACCCGTCAGTGCGGGCCGATCTGATGCTGGCATCGCAGCCTAGCTGCCGTGAAAGTACCTCAATCAGGCCTGGTGATTCCCGCGGCGACCGATGATCGGCCCGGACCCATCGTCATCGGCGCTGTCGGCGGGTCCGGTACCCGCGTCGTGGCTGACATCCTCATGCGGGCCGGCTGTTTCATGGGTGGCGAGCTCAATGCTTCCAGTGACGCGCTGGCCTTCGTCGGACTCTATGATCGCTGGGCAGCCAAGGCCCTGCATCACTGGTTGCGCGATGACGGCCCCCCGCCGTCGGCGATGGGCGATGACCTGGCGCGCGCGCTGCAACGCCACGTCGCCGGCATTACACCGGCGCACCAGGCCTGGGGCTGGAAGAACCCCCGCAGCATGCTCCTGCTTCCCTGGCTAGCGGAGCTCCTGCCCGGGCTGCGCTTTATCCATGTGGTGCGCGACGGTCGCGACATGGCGCTGTCTGCCAACCAGAACCAGCCTGCGCTGTATGCGCCCATTCTCGGTCTGGAGGCGCCAGACGACGGCACTCCGGCGCTTGCTGCGATGCGTTACTGGAATCGCGTCAATCTGATGGTGGCCGGATACGGACAGGCGCGGCTGACCCGACGCTATCTGCGCGTCCGTTTCGAGGATCTGTGCATGGATTCCGCGCCGACGGTGGATTCGGTGTTGCGGTTTGCGCAGTTGCCGCAGAGCCTGTGCCCGGCATGTATGCAACTGGTCAGTGCGCCGGCGTCCATCGGCCGCTGGCATGGGGTCGAGCCATCCATCCTGAGGCAACTCGAGATGGCCGGCACAGAGGCGCTCTGCGCATTCGGCTACATCGCCGGCTGACGCCGCCCCGCAGTGATGGAGGTTCGCATCGGCGCTACTGCGCCTGCCCTCCGGCAGAATAGCGGCGCATCGCCTCCGCGCGCTGCTTGTGGCGCAGCGCGGCCTGCTCCCGACGGGCCTGCTCCGCGGCATCGTCCATACGCTGTACCGGCGCGCGACCCGGGGGTGCATCGTCTTGGGGCGGCGCCCTCCGGTTGCGCAAGAATGGCGTCGGCGTAATCGCTGGCGGGGCGTTGGCATAGTCGCGCAGCATGATCTCGTGCGCGTGCTCGCCGTGCACAAAGGTGACGCGATCTGGCGCGATCTGGCTCAGGACCCAGCCTTCCAGTTCCTCACCCGGGTGCAGCCTCACCGCCTCGCGGGCCTGCGCGATGCGCACCCAGGCCACGCTGGCCGTCGGCGTCAGCAGCACGGCGGTCAGGTCGGCGGTATCCATGCTGGTTGGCGGCGCCGGGGGGGGCACCGGCTCCGGTTCCGCCTCCTGGGCCTCCAGCGGCCGGCGCCCCGGCAGAAACAGCGGCCGCTCACGCACCGAGGCATAGTCCGCGATGGGAGGGGCCGGCGCCAGGGCGTCGATGGCGGCGGTGGTCTCATGGGCGCCATCCGGCGCCGCGCCCGTGGCCTGCTCCGGCACGCCGGCGTCAGGCCGCCAGGTGGCCCATTGCAGCGCCAGCACAAGCGCAAGTACTGCCGCAAGGCCGATCAATGCCGGGCGCATGTCGGTCAGCCCCGCGGAATCAGGCCCTGGCTGCGGCGCCCGTGGCGGCCGCCCCAAGGGCCCGAGTACAGGCCAGATCCCAGGCCCGGTTCCACGCTGGCAGGGCCTGGGCATACTCCCGTAGCTGCCCGGCAATGGCCGACACATCCGCCGGCGAGGGCGGTTCGGCGCGTTGCAGCCGGGATGCAGCCCAGGTGCCGACGGCGGTGACGTCCTCGCGCCAGGCATTGCAGCCAGTGGCGCCGGAGCTCGCCAGCCGGCGGGCGGACGACAGCGCCCACGCCAGCCGCTCGGTTTCGCTCAGGGTGCGCAGCCGGGCCACGGCGGCCTCGAGGTCGCCCGCCGTCGCACTCTGCGCGATGCCCTGGGCCATGGAAACCAGCCGCTGCTGCGGGGAAAGCTCCCCCGCCACCGCCGTCATGGCCATCCAGGACGCCAGGGTGGCCGACCCTGACGCCGGCCCCAGCAGGGCCTCTGGAGCGAACATCCAGGACCGTGGCTCTACCGGCCGATGCACCACGGCGATGGGCAAGGTCAGCCCGTAGTCGTTCGGGTACAGGAACATCAGCTGCGTGCCCAGCAATGCGTCCTCACCCCGACCGGCAGGTAACAGCGGCCCGATGTAGGGTCCGGTATCGATGCCTGCCACGGTGGCGAGGTGCAGACCCGGCGCCTTGCCCAGGCGCGGACACGGGGGCTGACCACCCAGCGCCAGGCGCGGTGCGGCGCACAAGGCCGCGTAGCGCTCGGCGTCGCCGACGAGGTCGGGGCGGGTTCGGCCAAGATCGAACAGCAGTGCATGGTCCCCCAGGGTACCGGGGTCACCCAGCGTGCCGTTAATGGAGTACCGCACCCGCGTCTGCTCCGGCCGGGGCGCCACCGCGAGACTGTATGCCGCCTCGTGAAACCGGGCGGCAGACAGCGGGGCCCCCATGGCCCGGGCGGCGGCGGGCAGCGATTTGCCGAGCACATCGACATGCGCCTTCAACACACCGGGCGGATAGGGCCGCAGCCCGTCCATCAGCGTGCTCTCCTCAAGAACGGGCGCGCCGGTGACGCCGCCGCGCTCGAAGCGCACGCGCCAGTCGGTGTTCGCACCGGTCCAGGTATCCAGCACCGCGTCGTCGTCTATCAGCAGCAGGCGCCGCCCGGCATTGCGCAGGAAGGCGTGATTCAGCATCAGGCCATGGGTGGGCTGCCCCTGGTGCACCGATTCGTCCGCCGAGAGCAGCCAGGACAGGTGAGCGCGGTCTTCCGGTGCGTTGTCCGTCAACCGTTGCAGCAGCGCGGCCTGCTCATCGCGGCCGACATAGAACAGGTTGAAACGGGCGGACAGGTCGCTCACGGTCTTGCGGTTGATGCCAATGGCCGCGTCGGTGCGCGAGTCGTCGTAGACCTCCACGGGCCAGGTCGAATCGGGGTGGGCGGGTTCGGCGAAGAGGCTGGTCAACAGGCGTTTCAGGGCCTCCGGCCGGTCACAGGTGCGAATGCACACCACCGGCGGACCGTCATCGCGCGCACCGCTGGCGCGCGCGTAGGCCTCGCTCAGGGCCGAGGCCGCCACCAGAATGCCCCGCTCGCGCAGCGAGCGCAGGGCCGCGATCAGCCCCTGCTTCTGTCCTTGCAGCCGCGGGTGGCGGGTCATCAGCACCTGGGCATGATCGGCAAGCGAGCGAAACACGCGCAGCTCGTCGAGCAGCCCGGACCAGGCAACGTCCAGTGCCCCGCTCACGCCCGTGTCGACGCGGATCACCAGCATCGATCGCGAATCGATGGCGCGCAGGGTATAGGGGGCAATGGCGAAGAGATCGTCCGCTGGCATGGAGTGTCGTCCTGGCGAAGGCTGTTATGTGATCGAGCGTTACAGGTGTCGTTGCATTATGGCGCAGGCGGTGTGCCGGGCCAACCCGTTCTGCCATGGTACCGTACTTCACCAGGGCAGCGGGCGCTGCAGATAGGCCTCCAGCGCCTTGATGTCAGCCCCATAGAGTGTGCGCAAGCGTTCGCGCAAGCGATCCGGCAACGGGTGACCGGAGCCGGCAAACACGCGCGCGGTCACAGCCGAGTCCGGAAGCGCCCGGAATGGCGCCGGATCCACACCGATATGGTGCGCAACGCGTTCAAGCAGCGCCCGGGGTTCAGTCATGATGGACTCGTAGAGCTCCACCTGCAGTTGCTCCGGCGGAAAGAACCGGCCCCAGGTCTGCAGGGCGGCCAGGTAATTGCCACGTGCGCGCGACCCGCGCGACTGGAAGTGACGCATGAACCAGTCGTCGTCAACCTCGTCCAGCGCCAGCTCGGCGCGCTGCAGCGCCATCAACGCCGCCGACCAGGCGCGGTCGACCGGATTGCGTAACAGATAGATCAGGCGCAAGTCCGGTGCGGCCTCGCGGATGCGCGCGATCACATCCGGGGCAAGCAGGGCATAGGCGGGCGTGATTTCCCCCTCCGCCCTCAGCGGATCGGCGAACTGGGCGAGATAGGTCGTCAAGGCCACGTTATCGTCGGCGGACCAGCGGTTCCAGAAGTGCTGCTCCTTGGGTCCGGGGGCGGCCTGATCTGGCTGGAGCGGCAACTGCCGGAACACCCGCTCGGCAGGTCCGGGAAAGCCGATCCCCGGGTGCGACGCCAGCTGGTTGTAGAGCCAGGTGGTACCGGCCTTTTGCGCACCGATACCCAGAAATCGGAACATAGGCTGAACTCAAAAAAAAGGGCCGGCTCAGCGCCGGCCCCAGTGGATGGCCTTACTTACAGCTTAAGGCCCTGAATTATCAGGGACGAGGCCTGATCATGGGACTATTCTTGCGGTACGTATTCCCAACGATAGCCGTTCTCGGTACCCTGGCCGTAGGTGGTAGCCGGCACGCCCTGATCACGCGTCTTGATCATCATGCCGTGCATCGGCAGGCCGGAATAGTACCCAAGGCCGTAGCCCAACGCATCGTAGTATTTATTGTACACGCTGTTCGCTGCGGAGATGAAGTCCACGTTGATCCAGCCGTTCTCGGCTCCACCCAGGATATTGACTGCGTCGATGTAGACCTCGCCGGCCACACCGCCCAATGCGCCGCCGTTGGTGTCGAAGCTGAGCAGGCCCACCTCCCACGGGAACCAGGTGCCACCACGCGACGGCGAGAAGTCGGTGATGTTGACGGAATACTCGTCACGATCCCAGACCCGGATGCCCAGGCCGATCGGCGAGCAGGCCAGAGAGGCTGGCGTGACGCCCGTGCAGACCGGATCAAGCTCCCATCGATCGGTGAACGGCTCCACAGCCGGCGGGTAGCTGGCGCTGCGCTGACCGTCAATGCGACCGGTGCCAAACAACGGGCTGTAGTCCTCGCCCGCGGTGATGTTGTTGTTGTTGGAGGTGTCCGCTGCAGTGGCGCAGGCCAGCGCGTCCACGCCATTCCAACGCCAGCTGTTGTTGCCGGCATAGATCTCGTTGCAGTACTGGTCGACGTGATAGCCCTTGGTCGGGAAGTTGACCATGATGGAGGTCTGCACGCCATTGGCCGCCTTGACCGACCACTCCTGCAGGGTTGCGGTCCAGCTGAAGCGCTGTTCCATCGGGATCAGGCCGGTGGCATCCCAGAGCTCGCCGGAAGGCGCGGTGGCCATGGTCGGCTCCATGTTCCACGGATACTGCTGGGCGGTGACCAGGTTGCGGAACTCAACACCGTTCAGCGTCGAATTGTTCTCATCAACCGGGAGCAATGCCTCACCCTCGGTGCCGATGACGTTGTCCAGGTGCAGGGCCTGGGTAGCCACACCGGCACCTTCATCGGCCTTCAGATAAGCGACGTTGACCTTGATCGGGGCGCCTTCGGTGACGGAGGTGTAGCCGAGGTTTTGTTCATCGGGGTCGTGTTCGGTACTGGCACGGGCCAGCGGATAACCACTGCCCGGCACAGTGATGCCGTCCCATGCTGGGTCTGTTGCGACGAAGTAGCTGTCGGCCTTGGCACAGTCACGAGGGATCCCGTCCACATGCTTGGTCAAATAGCCGATACCCGCTCCCTCGTTGTTCAGAGGGTTGGCCACACCATTACACTGAGCGGCGTCATCGTTGGTCATGTCGCACTCGCCGGCGACGACGAACTCGAAGTGGCCCTGCTTCAGGCGGGTAACGGCGCCGTCGAAATCGCCGAACTCCTGACCGTCATCAGGCGCATCATACAGACCGTTGCCAAAGAAGGCATTGGTGCGCAGGGGCACGCGCTTGGCACCGCTGGCAGCGTCTTCCGGAATCAACGGAGAGGTGCACGAAGAGTCATTGGTGTACAGCGCCACCCTCGTGTCGGAGAGGGTCGGAACACCCGCGTCCTGCTGCAGCCAGCCGCTCCAGACATCGTACGGCGACAGCAGGATGTAGAAGTCCAGCGCATCACGGCTGTTCTTGAACTCCTTGAAGCGCGCCTTGACGGCGATGGCCTTGTTGGTGGTATTGGTGATGTTGACGAACGTCTGCCAGCCCTCAACCGGCTGCGCCACATAGTAGGCGGTGGCCAGCTGGCCGGTGTTGGTGGGCGAATCGCCCATCGGGGGCTCATCGAGGATCTGCGCGATCGCTGACAGCGACACGCAACTCGCGGCCGCGGCGACTGCCACGGACAGATACGACTTCTTGAAGGTCTTCATGGACTCTCTCCTTACTGGAGTGGCTGTGGTGGGTTGACACTGGATGACTGCGACGCAGTCTGATCCGCGGGCTCGGCGGAACTGGATTGAAACAGGCCTTCGACCTGTGCGGCGGTGGTGTCTTCCGCAGTACGATGATACCACTGGCCTTCGACCTGGACCCAGGCCTCCTGGATACCAAGGGTTGTTCGGATCCTGTTGTCGTCGAGCGGGTTGACGACCTCGGTGTCGAGCGCGAGGTCGACCAGCGCGACGGCCGTGTCCGCGCTGTCGTAGCGGACACGATAGGGCTCGGCGCTGAACCATTTGGCAAACCGGCCGTAGCGTCGCGTGTAGCTGTTCTCGTCGACTCGGGCGCGGTAGTCGGGGGACTCAAAGGCGTAAACGGCGGCAAAGTCGCCAGCCTTCTTCAGGTCCCAGCGCTCGGCGATCCTTGCCAGCAGCGCCCGCGTCCGCTCGTCGTCCGGGATCGGATCGACATTGGCCGAGGTCTCCACTGTGGTACCGGTCGTGCCGGCGCCGAAGGTGGTATTGCGGGCCTGCGTCGCATGGGCGGCCTCTGTTGCCGCTGCCCCTTGCGGCGCGGAATCGGCGTCATCGCCCGGCGCCGCCACGCACAGGGAAGGCGCCAGCAGCACCAGCGTAAGCAGCCCTGGCGTCAGCAACCCGTGCCTGTGGAACAGGGTGGCGCCGTAACGGCGAGTCTGGCTCAGATGGTTGCCAGCCTGTGCAGCGTTGGTTTTGTCTTCAGGAAGATTTGTCACGTTCAGATTCCGCTTATCCGTGTATGCCTGCGACCGATCACAGCCCGCCGTGCGTGCCGCAAGGCTGCAGCGTTGCAGGGCCGCCACCCGAGCAGTTGCCCAAGGCTGTCGCACGAGACTAATAGTTGAAACGTAGCAAACGGCCTGCAGGGTGTCAAGGCAGCGCCCGTTTTTTTTGGCATTTTCACAACCAGGACGGAGATGTTGGCCAAAAACGACACAACCGCCAAGCAGCCCACACCAGGGTTTGGCTGACAACCAGGCGCCGGAGGTTGCGAAACGCGTGGTCAAGGCGGGTCGACCGGCAGCGACACCAACGCGCCCGGCCGTTGTAGCAAATCGGCCACAGCCTGACCCGGCCCGTCGCGGGCGGTCGCCGCGGATACGGCGACGGGCACCTGATTGAACCGGGCGGCGATTGACGCCGGCAGACCGCACTATTTTTGAATGACACCAACGACCTGGTCCCCGTCCACCGCCAGCAGCAGCGTGACGCCGTGCGTTGCCATCAGCTCGATGGCGGTCTGCATGTGGCTGTCCGCGCCGATGCATTTTGGGTCGGGCGTCATCAACGCAGCCGCAGTGCGTTCAAAAAACGCCGCCTTGTGACGCTGCAGCGCCCGGCGCAGGTCACCATCGGTGATGATGCCCAGCACTGCGGCGCCGTCCGGGCTGACCAGCGCCACGCCAAGCCCGCCGCTGGTCATCGCCTGCAGCACCTGATCCGCCGTGGCGCCGGGGGCAACGAACGGCAGATCGGCGCTGCGCATCTCGCTACGCACGGTCTGCAACAACCGCCGGCCAAGGCTGCCGCCGGGATGAAAGCGGGCGAAATCCCCAGGCTTGAAATCCCGCGCCCGCATCAGCGCCACGGCCAGGGCGTCGCCCATGGCAAGGCTTGCCGTCGTGGAGGCAGTGGGGGCCAGTTGCAGCGGGCAGGCCTCGCGAGCCACGCGCACCGACAGGTGCAGGCTGCTGTTGCGCGCCAGCGTTGAACCGGCATTGCCGGTGAGGGCGATGGTGCGGTTGCCGTTGTCGCGCAGGAACGGCAGCAGCTTGACCAGTTCTTCGGTTTCGCCGGAATTGGAGATGGCCAAGAAGACGTCGTCGGCGGTAACCATGCCGAGGTCGCCGTGAAACGCCTCGCCGGGATGCAGGAAATAGGCCGGCGTGCCGGTGCTGGCAAGCGTCGCGGCGATCTTCTTGCCGATGATGCCGGACTTGCCCATTCCGCTGACGATGACGCGCCCGGCGGTTCCCAGGATGGTGCCCACAACGGCGTCGACGGCGCCGTCGACGGCCGCGCGCAGGTCCAGTAATGCCTGGGCCTCGATCGTCAACACCTCGCGCGCGATGGCACCGAAGTGCGTCGCCGCTTCTTCGGCGGCGGCCGCGCCGGAAGGATGCTGCATGTGGACCTCAGAAACGGGCGTCGAGATTCTTGATCTTGCTGCGGAAGTCCCGCGTCACCGTCTCGATGTCGCTGTCGTTCGCGATCACCCGCGGCGTCAGCACAACCACCAGCTCGGTGCGGGTTGCCTTGCGCGCGGTGGTGCCGAACAGCGGCCCGATGATGGGCGCCCGGTACAGCCCCGGCACGCCGGACTTGGTGTTGCTGGTGTCGTCCTGGATGAGGCCGCCCAGCACCACCGCCTGGTTGCTGCGCACCGCCACGCTGCTGGTGATGTTGCGCGTGCGGAAGGTGGGCGAGTCGATGCCGCCGGTGGTCAGATCCTTGACCGAGCTGACCTCCTGCTCGATCTCCAGTTGCACCAGCCCGCCCGGGGTGACCCGCGGCGTGACCTTGAGCATGACGCCGGTGTCCTTGTATTCGATCTGGTTCAGGATCCGATCGGTAATCTCGGTGCCCTGCTGCTGGGTGGTGGCGATGGGCACCTGGTCGCCCACCTGGATCTTGGCGGACTGGTTGTCCATGACCATGACGGTGGGCGAGGACAGCACGTTGACCAGGTTGTCCTCGGCCAGCGCCGACAGGGTGGCCTTGATGGTGTCGGGCTGCAGCACCACGGACCAGTTGAAGCCTTTGAAGTTGGGCACCGGCAGGCCATCGGTGCTGCCCGGGGTGTAGCTGGTCTGGCTCTGGTAGCCATCGATGGCCGGACCCTTGAAGCGCCAGGCCACGCCGTATTCAAGGCTGCCGGTCAGCGCGATCTCGACGATGGTGGCCTCCACCAGCACCTGCAGCGGCACGATGTCCAGCTGCTTGAGGGCATCGAGGATCTTCTTGTAGTCGCGCGGCGTGGACTTGACCAGGAGGGAGTTGTTGACCACGTCGGCCACCACGCTGACCTCCGACGACAACGTCATGCTGCGCGACGTGGCGCTGGCGGTACCGCCGCCGGTCCCGCCGCTGCCATCGCCGCCAATGGCCGCCTGCGCCATGCCCGGCGCCACGCCGCCGACGCTGCGCGATCCACCGCCACCGCCCTGGCCGCCGAACAGCCGGGACAGCACGTCCGCCAGGTTCTCGGCGTCGCCATGGCGCACCCGGTAGACATACAGCCGCTGCACCGAGCTGCCGGCGGCCTCGGCCAGGTCCAGCCGGTCGATCCAGGTCTGCATCTTGCGCAGGTAGGACTCGCGCGGCGACACCACCAGCACCGCATTGGCGGTCTCCACCGGCACGAAGCGGAAGATGCCCTTGCCGACGGTATCCTGCTCGTCGGCCAGCAGGGCCTGCAGCTGCGTGACCACGTCGCTGGCCTTGGCGTACTCCAGCACGAAGAAGCCCACCGACAGGCCCGCCATCCAGTCGACGTCGAACACCTGGATGGTGTCGAGCAGGTTGCTCATCTCGGTGCTGCTGGCGGCGAGCACCAGCAGGTTGCGCTTGTCGTCGACGCGGATCATGCTGCCTTCGGGCGCCAGCGGCTCGAGGATCTTGCTCATCTCGGTGGCGCTGATGTAGCGCAGGGGCACGATCTGTACATTATAGCCCTGGGGCAGCGCGCGGGCGGAATCGCCCAGTTGCGGCACCACCCGCCCGCGCACGGCGTTGCTGAGCGGCACCACCTCGTACAGGCCGGCGTTGTCCACCAGCGCGGCGTTGTTCATGCGCAGCAGGGTTTCCAGCGTGGGCAGCAGCAGGTCGCGGCGCAGCGGCCGGCCGGTCTGCAGCGAGGCCGAGCCCTGCACTGCCGGGTCCAGCACGTAGTTGACCCCCAGCAGGTCGCCGAGGATGACCTTGACCACCTCACGGATGTCGGTGCCGTCGAAGTTGAGGGTGACATCCCCCGGCCTGGTGTCGCCAGTGGGACGGGAGACCTTGCTGACGAAGGTGCCGGTGCCGCCGACGATGGAATCGCGCGCCTGCGGCAGGCCGTCGCCGATGGCGATGCCGCCGCTCTCGCGCAGCGGCCGGGAGACCCCTGGACGGGCGAAGTCCTTCTCGCTGACATGGCCTTCGGCGCTGGTGACCTGCTTGGTAGGATCCCAGGTCAGACTCTGACATCCGGAGGCTGCCACGACGAACAGGGCGTAGGCCAATACGGCGAGTTTAGGTCGCGGACCAGTCATGCGCACGTGTCGGTTGCTAAGTGATTGGCCCGGCAATATACCACACAGATTGCTGAGACAGTGTCCGCATGTCATATCCAAGCGACCGGCGATGAGTCGTCACCTGGCGGCCGTGGTCGGTTTGAGTCACGCCATCAAGGCCAGATCATTCGCGGGCGGGCGGCGGTCAATCGCCGCGGCCTAGGGTATAGCCGAAAATGTCAAGACGGACGGTGAGGTCTCCCGCTTCAACGACCGACTGGATCTGCCTCCGGCCGCGCGGGGTGGCGCGCAAGTGGCCTGGCACCCGCGAGCGAACGGACATCTGCTCCACAAACAGGAACGGCCGCACCTGCTCGATGCGGTACAGCACCTCGAGCAGTTGCTCGGTGTCGGCCTGTAGCTGCAACCTGATGCGCACCCGCGGCGGCTGTTCGTCGGCCAGGCCGGGCAGCACCTGGGCGCTGATTGGCCTTGCACCGGCATCGCGCACGATGTCTTGCACCTCGCTCTGCACCCGCGCCCCGGCAAGGGCCCGGGTGGCGGCATCCACATAGAAGGCCTTGAAGTCATCCCTGGCCTGTTCGCGCTGCAGTTCGGCGCGCAGGCCGGGCAAGGTCGCGACCAGGGCGCGGTAGCGGGCCAGCTGGTCCGCATCACGGCTCAAGCGAGTGTCGAGTTCGCTCAACTGCTGCCACCAGGGCACCAGCACCAGGGCCAGCAGCAATGCCGGGAGCGCAATGACCACCCCCCATACGAGCACGCAACGATCTATCCGGACATTCTTCATGGGGACGTGGGCCTGCGATAGAGAAACGCGACGTGAAAACGCTCCCGATCGGTATCCGCGACCTGGGTGACAGGCGACCTGAAGCTGACCTGGCTCAAGCCACTGCCCTGTTCCAGCAGCTGGATCAGGGCAGTGGCCTGATCCGATTCTCCCCGCAGGTCCACGCCTCCATCACGAAAGTCGAGGACCTGTACCCAGGTTCCATCCGGCAACCGCTCCGTGAGTTCGCGCAGAAGATCGGTCATCCGCGGCTGTTCGCGCCGAAGCCGCAGGATCTCGACCCTGCCAAGGCGGGCCTTGTCCAGGGCATCGCGCAGCCGCTCGACCTCCAGCGCGCGCGCGCGGGTCTGCCGGAGCTCGGCCTGCAGAAAATCGTGCTGACGCGATTTCTGCCAGTAGGGCGTGACCAACGCAGCCACGGCGAGCACGACGACCAGCGCGAGCAGGGTGATCGAGACGACGGTGGCGGCGCGTCCGCGCCGTGGACGATCCGCCGGCGGCAGCAGGTTGGCGCCAGGCCAGGCGCCGGTCCAGGTCAGTCGGTCGGCCGGGGCGCCTTCGTCATTCAGCCGGCGCAGCCAACCGTCTACCTCGGCACGACGGCACACGGCCAGGCGCACATCGAGCTTTGCGCCCCGGGCCAGCACGCCCGCGATCCGGGCATCGTAATAGACATCGGCCGCGGAGAATGGCGTCAGGCGGTCGATTTCGTAGGAGACGACGCGCTGCAGATTGTCCTTGACCTGCACCGGAAGCGCCACTCGGCGCTCGAGCACGCGATCGACCGGAAGCTCGACGCAGAGGTTGTAACGGGCGTTCCGTCGCGTGATCGCGACCACATCCCCCAGCCCCTCCGGTTCAGCGAGATCCAGGGTCGCGACATGCGCCGTCTCATGATCGATGCGGCGCAGCAGTTCGGCAGCATCACCACGGGGGATCACGACCAGTTGCGGATGACGAAACGCCAGGAGACGGCGCAGCCTGGCCGGCAGGCACTGGACCAGGGCAGCCTTCCAGCGCGACAGCTGCGCAGGAACGGCAAGCGAAGGAATCCGCGGAAGGGGTATTCGACTGATGCTGACGGTGCGACTCATGGATGAGGATCCGGAACGTGCAGTGGAAGCGGAAGGTCACCCACTCCGCCGACTCGAGCAGACAGGGATCGAGCCTTGATTTATTGTACCGTCGTCAGGCCGTAACGGCGCCAGAAGATGCTGAACGGCGGAGTGGAACCAGGGGTAATTTCGAATACCGCCTCCATGTGGCGGACGACGGCGCGATCCTCGGCCCACGAAACGGCCAACCGATAGACAGGCCCGCCCCGACCGACCGGAGCGGCAAGCCGCCCATCCGGCGAGGCTGGTGACCGACGTTGGTCAATTTCACGCCGGGCATCTTCCAGCGGGATCCCCCGGACCACCGCGAGGACGGTGGCGGATGCGAATTCAAGGTCCGTCCCGCCGCCGGCCGCGTTGTCAACCGTCAGGTCAGCGGCGAGGCGGCGATAGGTTTCATTCGTCATTCCGAGCACCTGGCGCAGTTCTTCGATGCCGTTGAACGGGGCGTCGCCGGCGCCATGCGGCAAGGCGGCCGCGTCGTAGTCCGCGTCTTCCGCCCCGTTCGGAAGCGTCAGACTGTCGCCGTCGCGCCAGTCCATGATGGCATCGGCCAGCGCGTCGACCTGTAACGGTTCTGCGGCACGGTCGTCCTGGGTGAGTTCGATCAAGCTGCGTAACTGGTCGCTGCTGATGGCATTGAGATCGAGCCGCGATGCTTCGTTGCTCAGGGTCAGTGTCAGCACAGAGTCGCCGACGAGCAACTCTCTGGGAGTGCCGTCCGGTATCCAGACGCCGACAACCGGGTTCAGTTCGATCGGCGTGCTGAGCAGGTTAAAGGCGGCGAGGCTGATGGCGGCATCTGCCAGGGCGCGAAAGCGGGCATCGTCGAGTTGGTTGCGGGCCAGCGCTCCGGCGGTACGTTGCGACATGGTGAGACCGAGGGCCATCACCGTCAGCAAGGCGATGACCCAGAGCACCATGATCAGCGCCATGCCTTGCTGCACCCGTTGCCGACCTTGCATCGAACCCTCCTTGAGATGGATGGCGCACCCGGCACCGGGCCGGACGCATTATTGAAACGCGATTCATGGACCAGTTCCGACCGGCCAACAGGGGGCGAAAATCAGTATCCTCCAGCGCCAAAGGTTGTGCCGCTGCGACCAGACCGGCCTCCACCGACCGCCTGACCCGCGAGCTCGATCACGGATTCGGGCCAGCCCTGCCGCGGCGTGCTCAGCGCCAGCCGCACCTTGAGCGGCAGCCGCGGCTGGTCTGTCCACTCGTCGAGCCACTCGGGTTCCTGCTCGCCCTCGGCGATGCCGAAATAGGCGAGCCGGAACTCCGCCACCTGGGGCAGCAGCACGGTGCGGCCAAAGGCGCCGGCGGCGAGATCCTGGTCGAAGGGGCTGGAATTGTCGCCGATGGCCGATGCCTGCATGAGCGGCTCCCATTCCGGAACATCGTCGCCGCCGGCAAGCACGTCGGCATGCAGCAGCCAGCGGGTGAGCACCAGGCGCGGGTGGTCGCCGGCGTCTTCCAGGGTGAGGCGCAGGACGTACAGGCCTGGGATGCCGACGTGCTCCGAGAGGGGCGCGACCAGTTCGATGCGCTCGGCATCGCCCGAGAAGACCAGCATGGGCTGGCCGTCGAACACGAGCTCGACGGCACGAGCCTGGCGCAGGGTGCGGCCGATGAAGTTGTGCGCGACGCGGATGTCGGCGACGCGGTCGGAGACGGTCTCGACGCCCTCCCAGGCGCGGGAGCCGAGGCGCAGGCCGGAGAACATGAGCACGGTGATGACGGCGATGAGCACCAGCGCGATCAGCAGCTCCACCAGGGTGAAGCCGGCGCTCCGGTCGTGGCGGGCCGGGCCTGTGGTCACAGGGGCGCCCCCAGGCGGATGCTGCGCAGGACCACGCGGCGGGCGCCGGTCGGGCTGGGCCAGGAGGCGATGGCCGTGACCGCGTAGGGTTGCGCCACGGGGCTGTCGGTGAAGGCCTCCGGCAGCGGGTAGGGCTGGATGTTGACCACCCAGTCCAGGCCGTCTTCCGGCTCGCCGCTGTACGCGCCCTGTTCCAGCGGGATGTCGGCGCCGACGCTGCCCAGCTTGGCCTCGGCCAGCGCCACGGCGCGGCTGTAATTGGCGCTGAAGGCGGTGGTGTTCATGGCCCTGGAGAAGATCTGCATCAGCACGCCGAGGGACAGCGCCAGGATGGCGAAGGCGACCAGGACCTCCAGCAGGGAGAAGCCGCGCTGGCTTTGGCGTGTGCGCAGTGATTTTTGGTTGTGCTGTTTCTGGGTTTGCGTGGACAGATTCTTGTGCGTGACCAGAAGCTCAGGCGTGGCCGGATCCTTGGCTTTGGACCGATTCATGGGTGTGGCCGCAGCGCGGGCGTGGTGGCAGCGGCCGGGGGACGCCGTGAATCCGTCCATGCAGGCTTCACGACCGCATCCATGCGGTCGAGACCCCCGCCCGCTGCCACCACGCCCACGCGGCAATTCCGGCGGTGTGGCTGGCTTTTCGCTTCGCCCGCGGCGTGAATCCGGCGGTGCCGCTGGCTTGTTGCTTTGGCCGTGGATTGGTTCCCGCGGGGCGGCTGGTCTGGTGTTTGGTTCGCGCGCCATCATGGTCACTGGTCTTGCCATGCGGCGATCAGGATGCGCCCGGTGAGCCAGTTGACGCCCACCTGGTAGCCGCTGTCGCCGCGTTTCAGGATGACGCGACCGCCGGTGGAGGTGCCATCCGGAAAGAAGCGGATGCCGCCGACGCGGTCGCTCTGCATCTCCGCGGCGGCAGCCACCAGCTCGATGTCGATTCCAGCGGGCAGGCGACCGCCGCGGCCCTCGGGCGGGCCTGACCGGACGGCGGCCTGGTCCCCTAGCTGATCACTAGACTGATCACTGAACTGGTCGCCGGCGTGGTTCTCGGCGGAGCCGCCGGAGAGGATGCGATAGCGGTTGTCCTCGATATCGATGACCCAGGCGGCATCGCGGCCGGAGGCGATGGCCGCCTCCCGGGCCAGGCGCAGCCCGCCAGCGGTGCGCCGGGCCGCGGCCTTGAGCTCGACGCCCGGCAGGGCGGCGGTGATCAGCGGCGGCGTCACCGCCAGCAGCAGGCCGGCGATGGCCAGCACCACCAGCAGTTCCACCAGGGTGAAGCCGCGCCGTCGACAGGCTATCCCCACCGGATGCGGCCGATAGGACAGAAACTTACGCGAAGCACGTGGCTGATTGGCGCCCGGCCGCCTGTAAGTCGTGGTGTTCAGAGCGCCCATATCAGCCATCGCGCATTTAAGTGGCGCCACCGGTTATCGCCTGGCTGGACGCGCACTAACCCGAACGGGATGCCGGCGGCGCCCCGGATGATCGGCGCATTGGACTCCGACGCGGTGCGCGGGAACCGGCATGACGCGGAAACCCCTCCCTCGTGCCCGCGCGCCACGTGGGCACGCCGCTGCTCCGCGCCGCGGTGCGCGCCAGGCGTTGGGCCTGGAACGGAGCGCGGCGTCAAGCGGACTCCCAGCTGTTGATGTCCTTGTCCTCGCCCTCACCGCCCTCGCGGCCGTCGGCGCCCAGGGACCAGATATCGTAGGGGCCGTTGTCGCCGGGGGCGCGGTACTGGTAGGCGTTGCCCCAGGGGTCCTTGGGTACCTGGCCCTTGCGCAGGTAGGGCCCGTTCCAGTTGGGCGCGTTGCCGGGGTCGGAGACCAGCGCCTCGAGCCCTTCGGAGCTGCTGGGATAGCGGCCGACCTCCAGCCGGTACAGGTCCAGCGTTGCGGCCAGATCCTCGATCTGCAGCGCGGCGGTCTTGCTCTTGGAACTGCCGAGGAATTTCATCACCTGCGGCCCCACCAATCCGGCCAGCAGGCCGAGGATGGCCAGCACCACCAGCAGTTCCACCAGCGTGAAGCCGGCGCCGGAGCGCCGATGTTTGATCCTGCGATGTGACATGGATTGTGATCTCCTTTAGGAAAGAAAAAGCCGCCAGCGCAGTAGGGTGGAACAAGCGCAGCGTTTCCACCAGCGTGGTTTGGTGGACTTAAATCACCACCGTGTTTTGGTGGACGGCGCTACGCTTGTCCACCCTACCGGCTACCGGCTTTTATTACACAACGAGCGCAGTAGGGTGGAATAAGCGCAGCGTTTCCACCAGGTTCGGTGGACGGCGCTGCGCTTGTCCACCCTACCGGCTACCGACTTTTATTACACAACGAGCACAGTAGGGTGGAATAAGCGCAGCGTTTCCACCAGCGTGGTTTGGTGGACTTAAATCACCACCGTGTTTTGGTGGACGGCGCTGCGCTTGTCCACCCTACCGGCTACCGGTTTTTATTAAACAACGAGTTCATTGGCCCCCAGGATCGCCATCAGGATGGAGATGATGATGCCGGCGATGAAGATGCCCAGGCCGATGATGAGTACCGGCTCCAGCAGGGTGAGCATGCGCTGCACGCTGGCCCTGGTCTCGCGGTCGAAGATGTCGGCCACCTTGGCCAGCATGGCGTCCAGGGTGCCGGATTCCTCGCCGACGCGGATCATCTGCAGCGCCAGCTCCGGCAGCACCTGGCGTGTGGTCAGGGGCTCGGCCAGGCCGCGGCCGTGCTTGAGGCCGTCGCCTACCTCGTCCAGGCCGTCGCCGATCTTGCGATTGCTGACCACCTCCTTGGCCAGGCTCAGCCCGCTGAACAGGGTCAGGCCGTTCTTCAGCAGCGTGGACAGGGTGTGGCAGAAGCGGGCGGTCTCCATCTTCCACAGCAGATCGCCCAGCAGCGGCAGGCGCATCAGCCGGTAATCGAAGCGGCGCCGGTTGTCCGGATTCTGCAGCCAGCGCTCCAGCAGCACGGCGATGACCGCCACCAGCACCAGCAGCGCCCACCAGTAACCGCGGAACAGATCGCCGGTGGCGACGACGATGCGCGTGGGCAGCGGCAGGGCGGCGCCCATGTCCTCGAACAGCACGGTGAACTGCGGCACCACGAACACCAGCAGCATGATCACCGACAGCCCAGCCACCGCCAGCAGGATGCTGGGGTAGACCAGCGCCGAGGTGACGGTGCCGCGCAACTCGGCGCTGCGTTCCAGGTAGTCCGCCAGCCGCGCCATGACGTCGCCCAGGGCGCCGCTGGCCTCGCCGGCGCGCACCATGTTGACATACAGCCGCGGGAACTGGCCATCCTGGGCCTCCAGCGCGGCGGAGAAGGTGGCGCCACCACGCACCCGCTGCTGCAGGTCCGACAGCACCTTGACCGCGTGCTCCTCCGGCGTCAGGTCCACCAGCACCGCCAGCGAGCGGTCCAGCGTGAGCTGGGCCTCCAGCAGGGTGGCCAGCTGACGGGTCAGCACCTCGATGTCCTTGGCCGACAGCCGCCGGCGCCGGCGCCGGGCCAGTTGCGCGGTCAGGCCGCCGGCGGAGCGGGTCTGCACCGGCAGCAGGCCGTCGGCCTGCAGGCGCTGGATCAGCGCGGCCTCGTCCGCCGCCTCCTGCTCGCCCTCCACCTCTTCGCCGTCGAGCCTGACCGCCTTGTAGTAGAACCTTGGCATGGGTTACTTGTCTTCCGCCACTCGCAGCACCTCTTCCACCGTAGTCAGGCCGGCGGCAGCCTTGCGCAGGCCGTCCTGGTACATGGTGGTCATGTCCTCGTCCACGGCAATGCGCTGGATCTCGCTGGCGCTGGCATGGCGCAGCACGGCCTGGCGGATCTGGTCGCTCATCAGCAGCACCTCGGCGATCACCAGCCGGCCATGATAGCCGGTGCCGTTACAGGCGTCGCAGCCGCCGGGGCGGTACAGCGTGACCGGGCCGCCGGGTCTGTCGGGCAGTTGCAGGAAGCGCGCCGCCATCTCCGGCATGGGCTGGTAGGGCTGGCGGCACTCGGGGCACAGGCGGCGCACCAGCCGCTGGGCGAGGATGCCGTTGATGGTGCTGGTGAGCAGGTAGTCCTCGACGCCCATGTCGAGCAGCCGCGTGACGCCGCTGGCGGCGTCGTTGGTGTGCAATGTGGAGAGCACCACATGGCCGGTCAGGGCCGACTGCACGGCGATGCGGGCGGTCTCCAGGTCGCGCATCTCGCCGACCATGATGATATCCGGGTCCTGGCGCACGATGGCCCGCAGGGCATGGGCGAAGGTCATGCCGATGGAGGCCTTGACCGGGATCTGATTGATGCCCGACAGCTGGTACTCCACCGGATCTTCCACGGTGATGATCTTGCGGTCCTCGGTATTCAGCCGGCTGAGCGCGGTGTAAAGCGTGGTGCTCTTGCCACTGCCGGTGGGGCCGGTCACCAGGAAGATGCCGTGGGGCTGGTGCAGCACCCGCAGCAGCCGCTCGCGGGGCGGGCCGTCGAAGCCCAGGGCGTCGAAGTCGAAGCGCACGCTCTCCTTGTCCAGCAGGCGCATGACCACGCTCTCGCCGAACATGGTGGGCACGGTGGAGACGCGCAGGTCCAGCTCCTTGCCCTGCACCCGCAGCGGGATGCGCCCGTCCTGGGGCAGGCGGCGCTCGGCGATGTTGAGCTTGGCCAGGATCTTGATGCGCGAGATCACCGCCGCGGTGGAGCGCACCGGCGGCGACTCGGATTCCTTGAGGATGCCGTCGATGCGGTAGCGCACCTTGAGCTGGTCGGCGAAGGGCTCGATGTGCACGTCCGAGGCGCGCGACTCCACCGCCCGCTGCATGATCTGGTTGACCAGCCGGATCACCGGCGCCTCGCTGGCCAGGTCGCGCAGGTGCTCGATGTCCTCCTCGCTGACGTTGCCCAGGTCCGCCTCCAGGTCGGTGTCGGGCAGGTCCTCCGGCGGCGGGGCGTACAGGCGCTCCAGCGCCGCGTCGATGTCGGTGGGCAGGGCCACGCGCAGGCGCACCGGGCGGGCCACGGCCATGGCCACCGCCTGCATCGCGAACGGGTCCACCGGATCGGCCACCGCCAGCTCGACGCCGTCGTCGTCCTCGCGCAGCGGTACCACTCGGGCGTCCTTCAGAAATCGCTGGCTCAGTTGCTCGTCCAGCAGCGGCTGCTCCGGGAAGTCGTCCGCCTCGATCAGCGGCAGGTCCATCACCTGGGCCATGGCCGTGGCCATGTCCCGGTCGGAGACCAGGCCCAGGCGCACCAGCATGACCCGCAGCGGGTCGCCGCCGTCCTCGGCCAGCTTGCGCGCCCGCGCCAGATCGCCGGCGGGCAGCTTGTCGTGGCGCTGCAGCCAGGCGATCACGCCGGCCTCGGGGGTGGGGGCAGCCGCTGTGGCGCTCGCTGTCACACCCGATGCTGAATCGGACGCTGTAGCGGATGCCGTGTCCGCCGCTGCACCGGCCAGAGCCGGCTCTGGTGCCGATTCCGGCGCCGATTCCGGTGCCGATTCCGGTGCCGATACTGGTGCAGCATGCGCCGGGGACACCGCCTGCGTTTCCGGCGCTTGTGCCGTCGTCTCTGCGTGCGCTGCCGATTCTGCCGCAGACGCTGCCGGCGCCGGCTGATCTGCAGCGAGCGGCGCGGTTTGCGATCGCTGCTCCGGTGCGCGTTCGACCGCCGGCGCCGGCTCGTCCGCCAGTGCCTGGTCCAGGAAGGCCTCCAGCCGCCGCTGGTGCTCCGCGCCGGCGTGGTCCGGATCTGGCCCCAGTTGGGGCCCCAGCCGGGGTTCCGGCCGTTCGCCCTCGTCCAGCAGGCCCGACAGGTCCGGATCGAAATCGGCCCAGCCCTGGTTCGGCGGCTGACCAGGCCGCCGTGGCGGTTGCGTGCCTTCAGTATTCAGGGATCGCTGCATGGCATTCCTCCGGCGCGGGGTTCCGGTCGATGGTGGGGTCCACCGACCATTGTGGCACCAGACGCCGCAGGCCTGCCACCATGGCGGCCTGGTCGCAGTGTTCGACGGCCTGGCGCAGGTCGGCCAGGACCTGTTCGGTCTGCGCGGCATCGCCATCGGGCCGGCGCGCGGTGCGAATCTTTGGATGTCCGGTCTCGATCAGATCCTCGGCATCGTAGAACAGTTCCTCGTAGCGCTTCTCCCCTGGGCGCAGGCCAATGTAGCGGATCGCGATGTCGCGGTCGGGCTCGTGGCCGGACAGGCGGATCATCTGCTCGGCCATGTAGCGGATCTTGACCGGCTCGCCCATGTCCAGCACGAAGATCTCGCCGCCCTGGCCGATCACCGCCGCCTGCATGATCAGCTGGCAGGCCTCGGGGATGGTCATGAAGAAACGCTCGATGTCCGGATCGGTGACCGTGACCGGACCGCCCTGTTCGATCTGGCGCTGGAACAGCGGCACCACGCTGCCGGCGGAGCCGAGCACGTTGCCGAAGCGCACGGTGATGAAGCGGGTGGCGGAACGCTCTGCCAGGGCCTGGCACAGCAGCTCGGCGACGCGCTTGCTGGCGCCCATGACATTGGCCGGGTTGACCGCCTTGTCGGTGGAGATGAGCACGAAGCGCTCGCTCTGCCAGCGATGGGCGCAGTCCGCCACCACGCTGGTGCCGAGCACGTTGTTGCGCACCGCGGCGCGCACCTGCCCCTCGAGCATGGGCACATGCTTGTAGGCGGCGGCATGGAACACGATCTGCGGCCGCTCGCGGCGGAACAGGGCCTCCATGCCCGCGCGGTCGCCCACGTCGAGCAGGTAACGGCCGAAGTCCAGCGCCGGGTGGCACTCGGTGAATTCGCGCTCCAGCCGGTACAGGTTGAACTCGGCGTTGTCCACCAGCAGCAGCCGGCGCGGGCGCGCGGCGATGACCTGGCGGCAGAGCTCCGAGCCGATGGAGCCGCCGGCGCCGGTGACCAGCACCACCCGGTCGGCAAGACCATGGCAGAGGGCGTCCCAGTCCAGGGTGACCGGGGTGCGGCCCAGCAGGTCCTCGATGGAGACCGGCCGCAACTGGTTGACGGTGACCTGCCCGGAGACCAGGTTCTGCAACTGCGGCACGGTGCGGAAGGGACGGCCGGTACGCTCGCACAGCGCCACCAGCCGCTGCATGTCCGCCGCCGAGGCCCCGGGCACCGCCAGCATGATCAGGTCGATGCCCAGTTCCTCCACCAGTTCAGGCAGCCGCGCGGTGTCGCCCTTGACCGGAACACCATGGATGTCACCCCCCTGGCGCCGCGGCAGGTCGTCGACAAAGGCCACCGGGTTGTAGGTGCGTCCGCTGTCGCGAAGCATCTCGCGGGCCAGGTTCTCGCCGGCGCCGCTGGCGCCGACGATGAGCACCCGTGTGCCGGCGCGCAGGCCGAGCCGGTGGTCCTTGAGCCAGCGGTAGAACAGCCGCGGGCCGGACAGCAGCATGAGCTGGAACAGCAGGAACAGCACCGGCACCGAGCGCGGCACCTGCTCCAGCCGGTTGAGCGCGAACAGCACCAGCAGCGCCACCAGGGTGGCCGTGGCCACCGCCTTGGTGATGCGCACCAGGTCCGGCAGCGACGCGAAGCGCCACACCCCGCGGTACAGCCCGAAGGCCCAGTAGACCGCACCGCAGACCAGCAGCACCACCGGCAGCATGCGCAGCGCGGTGCCGAGGAATTCCGGCGGGATCTGCTGCAGGTTGAAGCGCGTCCAGTAGGCCAGCAGCCAGGCCACCGGCACCATCAGCAGGTCGTGCAGGAAGGCCGCCGAACGGGAGCGCAGGCGGTCGAACAAGGGCCTCATGGAGCGGCCTGCCGCTGGTCTGCCGCCCGTTCCGCCAGCCCCACACGCACATGCACCAGGCCATAGACGCCGGCCCAGGCGAACAGCAGCGTCCATTGCTCCGCCGGGGTCATGCCCACGGCGGCGACGGCGCTGGCGGCGGCCGCCAGCATCAGCAGCACGGCCCGGCCCAGGGTGCGACCGTGGGACCAGCCCGCCAGCACCAGGCGCTGGTAGTGGTGCGAGCGATGGGCGCGCCAGAAGGGCTCGCGCCGCCACAGGCGCCGCAGCAGGGTCCAGCTGGCGTCGACGATGAACGGCGAGAAGATCAGCCAGCCCGCCCAGAGCGGGAACAGCCCCAGTTGCGCGCCCCACAGCGTGAGCGCGGCGGCCAGCAGGCCCAGCACCGAGGAGCCGACGTCGCCGAGGAAGATCCGCGCCGGCGGCAGGTTGCGCGTGAGGAAGCCCACAGCCGCCAGGGCCACCACCAGCGCAGCGCCGGCATAGCCAAAGGCACCGGCACGCCAGCCCAGCCAGGCCAGGGCGCCGAAGCCGATGGCGGCCATGCTGCCCGCCAGGCCGTCCATGCCATCCATGAAGTTGTACAGGTTGATCATCCAGACCACATAAAAAGCCGTCAGCGTCCACGCGAGCCACGCCGGAAAGGGCACCGCCAGCCCCGGCAGGTCGAGTCGGCCCCAGTGCAGACCGCCCAGCAGCAACAGGGCAGCGGCCCCCAGATGGGCGGCGAGCCGCCAGTGCTGGGGCACATCGCCCAGGTCGTCGCGCAGGGACACGGCCGCCACCAGCAGCACCGCCGGCAGGATCCAGGCCAATGGTGCGAACAGTGGACCGACCGCTCGCACGACCAGTTGGCCGAGCGGCAGCCCGGTCACTAAGGCGATCAGCAGTGCAGCCAGTACCCCGGCCAATATCCCGGCAAGCAGCCCGGCCAGCAGGCCGACGCCGCCGCTGCGCGGCACCGGCCGGTGGTGCAGCGAGCGCGCGTTGGGGTGATCGAGGATGCGCAGCGCAGGGATCTCGCCCCGGCTCAGGCGCCGGGTGAGCCAGGCACTGACCGCCAGCGCGCCCACACCGGCGGCGGCCATAAGGATGCCGGGGAGGATGCCGGGAAGCTGGCCGTTGGCGACACCGCTGACGATCGGGGCAGGGCTTGGCGACATGGGGGTGATCGGCGGGACCGCGACGCGGCGGATCAGCTGGGTCGCATCAGCCTGGACTCGACCTCCAGCCGGTGGTCACGGCCGGTCAGGACCTCCACCAGCGCCAGCGCGAAGTCCATGGCGGTGCCGGGTCCGCGGGACGTGACCAGCAGGCCGTCCTGCACCACCGGGGCGTCGGTGAACTGCACTGCGGGGTAGTCGGCAGCAATTACGGCGCCGGGATAGTGGGTGGCCTGGTGGCCATCCAGCAGACCGGCGTTGGCCAGTACCTTGGGCGCGGCGCAGATGGCGGCGCAGTGGCGCCCCTGCTCCGCCTGGCGTTGCAGCAGCCGGTGGATGCGGGGATCCTGATCCAGGTGATCCGCGCCGGGCAGCCCGCCCGGCAGCACCACCATGTCGAAGTCCTGCTCGAGCACCTGCGACAGCTCGGTGTCCGGCAGCAGCACGGTGCCCTGGCTGGCGCGCACCGGCTCGGCGTCGAGGCCGGCGGTGATCACCTCGATGCCGGCGCGGCGCAGCAGGTCGATGATGGTGACGGCCTCCAGTTCCTCGCAACCCTGGGCCAGGGGGACCAAAACACGTGACATGGCTTCCTCCGGGATCGTTCGACGGGATGATGGGCGAAATTCAGGGCCGGCCGGCACGCCGGTACAGGCTCAGCCCCTTGAGCACGTTCAGGGCCTCGGACAGCTGGTAGTCCTCGGCGGCGATGCGCTCGGCGTCGTCGTCCGCCGCCCCGGTGTCCTCCGCGGCATCGTCTGCTGCACCGGTCTCGGCGTCCTGATCCGCGTCCGGCAGATGCCGTCGCAGGTCGGCCTCGGTCAGGGGCGCGACGGCATCTGCCTCGTCCAGGGTCAGGCTGCCGCGGGCCAGCTCGATGTCGGGGACGATGCCCTGGGCCTGGATGGAGCGGCCGGACGGGGTGTAGTAGCGGGCCGTGGTGAGCTTCAGCGCGGTGCGCTCATCGATGGGGACGATGGTCTGCACCGAGCCCTTGCCGAAGGTGGTGCGGCCCATGACGATGGCGCGGCCCTGGTCCTGCAGGGCGCCGGCGACGATCTCGGAGGCCGACGCGCTGCCGCCGTTGACCAGCACCACCAGCGGCGCGGCGTCGAGCACGTCGTCCGGCCCGGCCTTGAACTCCAGCCGGGAGTCGTCGATGCGGCCTTCGGTGTAGACGATGAGCCCGCGCTCGAGGAAGGCATCGCTGACGCCGACGGCGGCATTGAGCACGCCACCGGGGTTGTTGCGCAGGTCCAGCACCACGCCCTCGAGGCCGTTGGGGTTGTCGCGCTTCAGCGTGGCCACGGCGTCGAGCACGTCCTCGGTGGTGCGCGCCTGGAAGTTGGAGATGCGGATGTAGCCGAAGCCGGGCTCCAGCGTGCGGCTCTTGACGCTGGCCACCTTGATCACGTCGCGCACGATCTCGATGCTCAGCGGGTTGCCCTCGTCCTCGCGCACCACGGTCAGGGTGATACCGGTGCCCGGCTTGCCGCGCATGAGCTTGACCGCCTCGCTCAGGCTGAGACCCTTCACCGGCTTGCCGTCGATGCGCACGATCAGGTCACCGGCCTGGATGCCGGCGCGCTGGGCCGGGGTGTCGTCGATAGGGGCGATGACCTTGATGAAGCCGTCTTCCATGCCGACCTCGATGCCGAGGCCGCCGAACTCGCCGCTGGTGCCGACCCGCAGGTCGCGGTACTCGTCCTGGTCCAGGTAGGCGGAGTGGGGATCCAGCCCGCCGAGCATGCCGCGGATGGCGCTGGAGAGCAGCGCGCGGTCGTCCACCGCCTCGACATAGCCGCTCTTGATGCGACCGAACACCTCGGCGAAGGTGCGCAGGGCATCCAGTGGCAGGCCTTCCGGCGCTTGCGCCGTGTCGGCGCCATCCGGAGCCATGGCGTCGGGGGCGGCTTCTTCCGGAGTGGCCTCAGGGGCGCTTTCGGCGTCCGGAGCCGCACCGGGGGGCATATCCGTCGGCGCATCAGGGACCGGAACGGATTCCGGCGCCGGGTCGGATGCCGGCTCCGATGCCGAATCCGCCGCGGGCTCCGGGGCCGGCGTATCCCAGGCCGGCGGCGGCAGTGGGGCCGGCGGTTGATGGGGCCGCAGCACGGGCGCTTGCGATTTTGGTGCCGACTCCGGTGCCGTTGTCGATTCCGGCGCTGATTCCGGTGCGGGTCCGTCGGCGTGGACGGGGCTCGACAGCAGCGTGAGCAGGGCGCAGGAAAGTAGCAGTCGGTTCGTGCGGTTCATTGTTGACCCCGGGGATCTGTTCGGTCTGTCAGCCACGGCCCGGCGCGCACCAGTGCTCCGGGTCCAGCGGCCGTCCCTGTCGCCGGACGGCGAAGTATAGCCCAGGATGGAGACTGCCGCCGCTGCCGCCGGCCAGCGCGATACCGTCGCCGGTGGCGACCCACTCGCCCACCTCTTTCAGAAGGGTCTGGTTATGGCCGTACAGGGTCATGACGTCGTCGCCGTGGTCGATGACCAGCAGCAGGCCGAAACCCCGCAGCCAGTCGGCGTAGATGACCCGGCCATGGTGCACCGCCCGGACCTCGCCCCCGGCGTCCGCGGCAAGCAGGACGCCGTCGGCGTGCAGGTCCTGGTCCTCGCTCCCGGGGCGAAAGCGGCTGATCAGCCTGGCCCTGGGCAGTGGCCAGTCGAGCCGGCCCTTGCGGGCGACGATGGATTCCGGATTCACGTCGAGCTCGTCGGCGATCTCGGCCTGGCGTCGCAGTTGTTCGATCAGCGACCGCAAGGCCTCGGCATTGGCAGTGAGCTGGCTCAGCCGGTCGCGGTCGGCGGCGATGAGCCGGTCCAGGCCGTCCACGAGCACTGCTCGCTCCTGCTGCGCCATGGCCAGCCGCTGGCGGGTCTCGTCCTGGCGGTCGGCGAGGCGCTGCAGGCGCTCCGCCTCGGTCGCGGCCCGATCCTGCAGTGCCGACAATTGCTCGGCCAGTTGCCCAACCTCGGCAATGCGCCGGGCGCGCGCCTCGCCCAGGCAACGCGCATAGCCCAGCATGCGGTCCGCCAGCACCAGGTCGTCGCCGTCCAGCAGCAGTCGCAGCCGGTCGCCCCGACCGCGGGCATAGGCGGCGCGCAGCAAGGCGGCCAGGGACGACCGGGCGGCGGCCAGCTCGCCGTGCACCCGCTGCAGGCGGGCGTCCAGTTCGGCGACGGTGGCCTGCTGCTCGTCCACCAGCAGGCGCAGTTCGCGGCCGGCCCGGGCCAGCGCGGCGATGTCGCGTTCGCTGCGCTCGAGTTCGCGGTAGAGGTCCTCGCGGCGTTGCTCGCGGTCCACCAGGGCCTGCTGCAGGCGAGCGGCGCTGGCCTCGAGCCGGTCCAGTTCGCGCTCGCGGGCGGCCATGTCGGCCACATCAGGCGTCTGGCTCGCGCCTGACTGCGCCTGCGGGGGCGCGGCGTCGGGCAATTCCGGAACCGGTTCCGGAGCCGCCCCCTGAACAGGATCGGCCGTCGGCACCACGACCGCTTGGGCGAGAACAGCGGACGGGAACCCGAACAGGCTGATGGCCAGCGCGGCGACGGGCCCCAGCCCTTGCAGCACTGTCCTTTGCCGAACCGGTTCCCGCGACTCGATCAACCGCCGGACGGGCGCAACCCCGATGACGGTCCAGGAGAAAAAGTGTATCATCGTATGCTTATTCTATGATGTGACTTCCGACGATGAACGTTCATCCTCACCGATCAGACTGGCCGATTCTGAACAGTTCCCCCGAGCAGGCTAAGGACATGGAACTGTTTGCAGATGACGCCGATATCGAGCGGGCGTCGCGTTCGCTGAAGGCGATGTCACACCCGCTGCGGCTGAAGATCCTGTGCACGCTTGGCGACGAGGAGGTCAGCGTTCAGGATATCGTGGAGCATGTGGGCACGTCCCAGAGCAACATTTCGCAGCATCTGGCCATCCTGCGGGACAAGGGTATCCTCACTTCACGCAAGGATGCCAACCGGGTCTACTACCGAGTCGGCGATTCGCGCACGCTGCGGCTGATCGGCATGATGCGCGAGGTCTTCTGCAACCACGAGCATTGATTGCGGGCCCGGCCGGGGGGCCTCTCAACCGGGTTGCTCACGAGCTGGCATTGGCTGGCGGCTTCCGAGCGACTCGCAAACAACACTCAGGCCTGCCTCTGCGTCCTCCGCGGCTCTGCCGTCGGACGCGTCACCGTCCGGTCATCCATGGCGCGGGGGTTTCCGGTATACTTTCGCGCCTTTCGTCATTGCCCGGTATCCGGCGTCGGTCCGACGCATCCGGGCACAACAGTAACGGCAGCATGAAGAGCATCATCGATGCAGGCGCAACTCCTCGAATTTCTTGGCAATCACTGGATCCTGTTCATGGCCCTGGGGGTCATTCTCGGTCTGCTGACGTACAACCTGATCGTCGGTGACAAGGGGTCGGTGGACCCGATGGGGGCAACGGCCCTGATCAACCAGAAGAATGCGGCGATCATCGACGTGCGCCCGGCGGCGGACTTCGCCAAGGGGCACATCATCAATGCCGTCAACATCCCTATGAACGGCTTCAAGAACCAGACCGCGGCGCTGGGCAAGTACAAGGACAAGCCGATCATCGTCAACTGCCGCTCCGGCTCGCAGTCCCAGGCGGCCTGCCATGTGCTGCGCAAGGCGGGCTTTCCTGAGGTATACAACCTCAAGGGGGGCGTGATGGCCTGGGAGAATGCCAATCTGCCGCTGACGCGCAAAAAGCGCTAGGGTGACGCTGATTTACTGGCCTCCCGGCCAGAAATCGGTACGCGATTCGAAAACGCGGTTTCCGACCCGCTTCATCTTCAGCGGCATGCGCCGCTAAGAATGGCGGGGTATCCTGCCCCGCGCGGGCCCGGACTACTTTAGACACACATTTCAGGAAGCAGACATCATGGCCGAAGAACAACCGCAGACCGCTGCCTCAGGTGAGGCCCAGCGCCAGTTCATGCTGCGCAGCGTCTATGTGAAGGATCTGTCGTTCGAGTCGCCGAACGCACCGGAGATCTTCCGCGGCGAATGGAAGCCGGAGACCGCGCTGCAGCTCGACATCAAGATCAAGGCGCTTGCCGAGGACACCCACGAGGTAACCCTGACGGTCACGGTAACCACCAAGGTCGGCGAGACCACGGCGTACCTGATCGAGGTGCAGCAGGCCGGTATCGTCACGGTGCAGGGCTTCGAGCAGCAGGAGCTGGGGCCGATGTTCTATGTCTACTGCCCGAGCGTGCTGTTCCCCTACGCCCGCCAGGCGGTGACCGACCTGGTGGCCAAGGGCGGCTTCCCGCACCTGGTGCTGCAGCATGTGAACTTCGACTCCATCTACGCCCAGAAGCTGGCCGAGCAGGCGAAGGCCCAAGGCCAGGGCCAGCCGGCGGAAACCCAGCACTGATCAATGAGCTCGACCGCCCCGGCAACCGACCACGTCCCTGACCTGCCCTCAGACCGCAGCCCCGATCATCGGCCTGATCACTCCAGGGTCGCCGTCATCGGCGCCGGCTCCTGGGGCACCGCCCTGGCCCTGCAGATCGCACGAACCGGTCATCGGGTGGCGCTCTGGGGACATGATCCGGAACACATCGCCGCCCTTGTCCGCGACCGCGAGAACCGCGCCTTCTTGCCCGGCTTCGCGCTGCCGCCGGCGGTGCAACCGGAGGCCGACCTGGCGACTGCGCTGCGCGGGGCCGTCGACGTGCTGCTGGTGGTGCCGAGCCAGTTCTTTGCCGATATGCTGGACCAGGTGGCGCCACTGCTGTCGGACGGCCAGGGCCTGGCCTGGGCCACCAAGGGGTTCGAACCCGGCAGTGCGCGCCTGCTGCACCAGGTGGCGATGGAGCGCGTGGGCGAGCGCGACCTGGGCGTGCTGTCCGGCCCCAGTTTCGCCGCCGAGGTGGCACGGGGCCTGCCCACCGCCATCGCCGTGGCGGCGTCGCGGCTGGAATTTGCGCAACACCTGGCCAACCTGGTCCACGGGGGTAGTTTTCGCGCCTACACCCAGGACGATCTGATCGGCGTGCAGGTCGGCGGCGCAGCCAAGAACGTGCTGGCCATCGCCACCGGCATTGCCGACGGTCTGGGCTTCGGCGCCAACGCCCGCGCTGCACTGATCACCCGCGGCCTGGCGGAACTCATCCGTCTGGGCGTCGCCCTGGGGGCCCGCCCCGAGACCTTCATGGGCCTGGCGGGCCTGGGCGACCTGGTGCTGACCTGCACCGATGACCAGTCACGCAACCGCCGCCTTGGACTCGCGCTGGCCCGGGGCAGGTCCGCGCAGCAGGCGATGGCGGAGATCGGTCAGGAGGTGGAAGGTGTGGTCACCGCCCGCGCCGTCAAGACCCTGGCCGCCCGGCTGAATGTGGAGATGCCGATCTCGGAACAGGTCTACGGCGTGCTGTACGAAGGCCTGACACCGGAAGAGGCCACCCGCCACCTGCTGGAGCGCGCCGGCAAGTCGGAGCTGGATTAGGGACGCATCCCCAATATCCCGGCCGGAAAGACGGATCCTCCTGTCGTCCCGGCCGGGAAGCGGGGATCCAGGCCAGGGAGGGCAAGCCTGTGTCGACCCCGATGCGGCGCCTCCCTAAAGTGCTGCTGGCGGGGCCTCAAGGACAGCAAACCCGTTCTGTCGCCAGGCCTCGAACAGCACCACCGCCACGGCATTCGACAGGTTCAGGCTGCGGTTGCCGGGCTGCATGGGGATGCGAACGCGGTGCTCCTGCGGCAGCGACTGCAACACTTCGTCCGGCAGCCCCCGGGTTTCCGGACCGAACAGCAGGGCGTCGCCCGGCATGAAATGCGGCTGCGTGTAGCACACCCCGCCACGGGTACTCAGCGCGAACAGCCGCGATGCACCGATGGCCCCGCAACAGGCGGACAGCGACGCATGCACCCGAACCCGCGCATATTCGTGGTAGTCCAGCCCCGCCCGCCGCAGACGCCGGTCATCCAGCTCGAAACCCAGCGGCTCGACCAGATGCAGCGCGGCACCGGTGTTCGCGCAGAGGCGGATCACATTGCCCGTGTTGGGCGGGATCTCCGGCTGATAGAGGATGACGTGGAACATGGACCCAGGCCGGTTGTTGCCGTTCATTGCGGTTTCTGCGGCCTGCCGATGACCCCGGTGGACTGACTGGCGGCGGAACCAGCCGAACGAAAAGCCGAAGGCAGGCCGGGTGACACCGACTTGACGCCGACGAAGCGCAGCGTGCTATATTAAGATTTCCGCATATACAAGGCTAGGAATATTCCCGGGCCACCAATCGAAGCTCCATACCATTCCCGAGAGGGGGACATACAGATGACCGACATCGCTGCGTTGAAGAAAGAGAAGCAGGAACTGATCGACAAGATGCTCGTGATGCAAAAGCAGTTCATCGACCACGAGCACGCGCATGGCGTCACCGGCAAGGACTATTGGGCCTCGCAGGACGGTCTGCTGGCCAACTACCGCCAGGAATACATGGACATGGCCAACCGCGTCGTCGACATCGCGCACGAAATCGTGGGCTCCTCCCGCAACTGAGCCCAAACGCCACGCCGTCACGCGCTGCGTCATTCCGGAAATACGCCGATGTCCAGCGCTGGCACGGCGCGCCGGAGGCGAAGACAAAACCCGCTGTTGGCAGCGGGTTTTTTTTATGCGCGACCAGTGGGGGTGGAAACGCTTCGCTTATTCCACCCTACCGGTGTTGTCTTGCCTGCTGATCTATGGGGGTGGAAACGCTTCGCTTATTCCACCCTACCGGTGTTGTCTTGGCCGCTGATCTATGGTGGTGGAAACGCTTCGCTTATTCCACCCTACTGGTGTTGTCTTGGCCGCTGATCTTCGGCTTGAAACACCTGCCCATGGAGCCGCGAACCATCAATCCCCAAACCCCATCCCGAGCCAGCGGTTCTGATACTCCTCCTCGAAGAAGAACCGCTCCTCCCCGAAGGCCGGCTTCAGATCATCCAGCCAGAAGGCCTCGGGATCGAACCGGGCAAAGAAGGGCCGATTGACCCAGTCCGGATTGCGTCCCTGCAGAAAGCGCAGCACGAACACCCGCTCGCCGCCGATCTCGGCCATCCCCTGCACCTCCACCTTGCCCGGCCCGGCGCTCATGCTCGGACCGCGCGCCGTGCGCGACAGGCCCGATACCTGCTGGATCGCCTCGTGGTAGATCTCCCAGGCCTGCGCCAGCGGCAACTTGAAATACTGATGCGCGCCGGTATCACGCTCGACGAACATGTAATACGGCACGATGCCGAGCCGCACCTGCGTCTTCCACAGCCGCGCCCAGACATCAGAATCGGCATTGATATGCGCCAGCAGCGGCCCCTGGCTGCGGATCTGCGCCCCGGTGGCCCGGATGCGCGCGATCGCCTGCTCGCAGATGTCCGTGTCCAGCTCGCGCCAGTGGTTGAAGTGCGCCATCAGCGCCACATGCTTGCCGGCGGCGGACAGGCGTTCCAGCAGATCCATCAGCTCGTCGGCATCGGCGTCGGTGACAAACCGGTAGGGCCAGAAGGTCAGCGCCTTGGTACCGATGCGGATGGTCTGGACATGATCGAACTCCGGGCGCAGCAGCGGCTCCAGATAGGCCTTCAGGTGCCGGGTCTTCATCACCATCGGGTCACCGCCGGTGAACAGCAGGTCCGTGACCTGGCGATGCTGCAGCAGGTAACGGTGGACCTTGTCCGCCTCGTTGGTGGCGATGCGCAGGGTCTTGTCGCCGACGAACTGCGCCCAGCGGAAACAGAAGCTGCAATAGGCGTGGCAGGTCTGCCCCTGGCTGGGGAAGAACAAGACCGTCTCGCGGTACTTGTGCTGCAGTCCGGGCACGACCTCGCCGTTGGGCAGGCGCGGGACGTTGAGCTCCCGCTGGCCCGCCGGATGCGGGTTCAGCGCCTGGCGGATCTCGGCCACAGCGGCATCCAGTTCGGCCCTGGGCGCGTCGCGCCGCAGCAGGTCGGCGACCCGGTCGAAGTCTGCCCCGGCGAGCATGCCGGGTTGCGGAAAGGTCAGCTGGAAGATCGGATCGGCGGGCACATTATCCCAGTCGATCAGGTCTTCGATGACGTAATCGTTGACGCGAAATGGCAGCACGGTCGAGACCACCTTCATCGCGAAGCGTTGCGCCGCGGGCAGGTGGTGCACGGCGGTGATGCGATCGAGGTCGCGCTGCGTATGGACCCGGTACGGGCGTCCCGATCTGGCACCGGCGCCATCATTGACTCTGGCGTTGGCCCCGGGTCCTGCGGGAAGCTCCCGCGGCCGCATCGGTACCGGGTTGCTCGGTACTGGATTGACTGCATTCATGGTTCGCTCCTTCCTGCCGCCGCGGGCAGGTACGCGTCGGCACTGTCGGCATCAGGCCGGACAGCGGCCGTGATCGACGGCGAGGCGATGCCGTCGATCATTCGGCGCCGAGAGTGCGCCGACACGGTTCAGTGATGCCATCCGCCAAGTCTTCCTGAACCCGCGCCAGAGGATGTGGAGGCACGGATCGAACGGAGACTGCGTCGACGGATGGAGGGATTCCGGAAACCCCCGGACGGGTCACGCCTGTAGGCGCTTGTTGTGTTATCTGGGCCTATTATACCCGGCGCGGGCCAGCTTTTCGGATCAATGCCTGGATGGCACCGGCCTGTGTGGCCTTGCGGGTCTTTTAGCGGGTCCGGGGTGGCCCGGGTCAGTCGCGGATGTGGCGGATGTATTTGGCCACGTCGCGCATCTGCAGCCGCACGGCGCGACCACTGGCGACGATGCGCTGGTCGCTGTCGCGCAGCCGCAGGTCGCAGCGGACATGGCCGCGGCTCTCCAGCGGCACGGGGATCATGTTGCGGTAGGTGTAGACGTTCTCGTCGACGTCGCCGCCGTCGCAGATGCCCGGTCCCTCCGGCACGGGCTGTTCCGCCTCCGCGTCGTCGATGATCAGGGTGCCGGCCTGCCACCAGAGGGTACGCTCGGCGGAGCCGGTCATGGTCTTGACGATGTAGGCGCGGGCGAACTCGACCCGCAGGGTGCCGTCCTGCAGGGAGGCGCCGGCAATCTCTGAGCCGGGGAGTTGGATGCTACTGCTGTCCACGGGTGGTATTGCTGTCTGGTCAAAACCTGTTAAATGCGGGTGACAGGGAGAATTCCCAGTCCTGGAGACGCTGGCAGATGGGGTCTGATCGGTCCAGCACAGGTTCGCGACTGGTTCGGGGCTGGGCCGGAGCCAGGCCAGAGCAGGGCCAGAGCAGGGCCGGAGCAGGGCCCGGGTCAGGGCTCGCGGTCTTCGTCGTCGTGTTCCAGACCCACGGGCACCGCCAGTTCCAGTTCCTTGATCTTGCGCGTCAAGGTGTTTCGGCCCCAGCCGAGCAGGCGGGCGGCCTCCTGTCGACGGCCGCCGGTGTACTCCAGCGCGGCGGTGATCAGGATGCGCTCGAACGCGGGCATGGCGGAGTCCAGCACGGCGCCGCCCCCCTGCAGCAGTCGATGGCGGGTCCAGGCGCGCAAGGCGCTCTGCCATTGCTCGTCGTCGTCGGCGGCGGGCTCGCCTGAACCCAGGTCCGGCGGCAGGTCGCAGATGTGGATCTCCTTGGTGGAGGCCATCACGGTCAGCCAGCGGGCGGTGTTCTCCAGTTGCCGCACATTGCCGGGCCAGTCGAGGCATTGCAGCCGCTCCAGCGCGTTGGCGGAGAGGACCTTGGGCTCGCAGCCCAGTTCGATGGCGGCCTGGGCCAGGAAATGGCGCATCAGCAGGCCGATGTCCTCACGCCGTTCGCGCAGTGCCGGCAGGTGGATGCGGATGACGTTGAGCCGGTGGAACAGGTCTTCGCGGAACTGCCCCTGGCGCACCAGGTGCTGCAGGTCCTGGTGGGTGGCGGCGATGATGCGCACATCCACCTTGATGGGGCTGAGCCCGCCCACCCGGTAGAACTCGCCGTCCGCCAGCACCCGCAACAGCCGTGTCTGCATCTCCGCCGGCATGTCGCCGATCTCGTCCAGGAACAGGGTGCCGCCGTCGGCCTGTTCGAAGCGCCCCTCGCGGCGTGCCTGGGCGCCGGTGAAGGCGCCGCGCTCGTGGCCGAAGAGTTCCGACTCCATCAGGTCCCGCGGGATGGCGGCCATGTTCAGCGCAATGAACGGGGCACCGGCCCGGGGGCTGTGCCGGTGCAGGGCGCGTGCCACCAGTTCCTTGCCGGTGCCGGATTCGCCGTTGATCAGCACGGTGATGTTGGAGCGCGCCAGCCGGCCGATGGCGCGGAACACCTCCTGCATGGATGGCGCCTCGCCGATGATGTCCGGGCTCTTCTCCAGCGGGGCGGGCTCGGCGGCTCCGGCGGCGGACTGATGGCGGCAGGCGCGGCGCACCTGATCAACGGCGTCGTCCAGGTCGAACGGCTTGGGCAGGTATTCGAAGGCGCCGCCGTGGAAGGCGGACACGGCGCTGTCCAGATCGGAATGGGCGGTCATGATGATGACCGGCAGCGCCGGATGGCGGGCGGTGATCTGCCGCAGCAGGTCCAGCCCGTCGATGCCCGGCATGCGGATGTCGGACAGGATCACGTCCGGCTGCTCGCGCTGCAGCGCCTCCATGATGCCGACGCCGTTGGAGAAGGCGGTCACGTCCATGTCGGCCTGGCGCAGCGCCCGCTCCAGAACCCAGCGGATGGAGCGGTCGTCGTCGATGACCCATACTCGCGGCAGCTTACTCACCATAGGACTCCAGGGGCAGGTAGACGAGGAATCGGGTGTTTCCGGGGCGGCTCTCGCACTCGATCAGGCCGCCGTGCTGGCTGATCAGCTCCTGGGCGATGGCGAGTCCGAGGCCGGTTCCTCCGGCGCGGCCGGAGACCATGGGGAAGAAGATGCGCTCGATGAACGCCTCCGGGATGCCCGGCCCGGAGTCTTCCACCTCCACCCGCAGCACCAGGCGGTAGCGGGTACTGCCGATGGTGAACTGGCGCAGCACGCGCGAGCGCAGGATCAGCTGACCGCTGTCGCCGGCGGCCTGGGCGCCGTTGCGGGCGATGTTCAGCAGCGCCTGGATCAGGCGATCGGCATCCGCCTTGAAATCCGGGATGCTCGGGTCATAGTCGCGGATGATCTGCGGACCGGCCGGAAACTCGGCGCACAACAGGCTGCGCACGTGCTCCAGCACATGGTGGATGTTGACCTGGTCATATTGGGGCATCTGATTGGGGCCGAGCATGCGGTTGAGCAGCGCCTGCAGGCGGTCGGCCTCGTCGATGATGATCTGGGTGTATTCCCTAAGCGCGCTGTCCGGCAACTCGCGTTCCAGCAGTTGCGCGGCGCCCCGCAGGCCACCCAGCGGGTTATTGATCTCGTGGGCCAGGCCGCGCAGCAGGGCCTGGGTGGCCTGGTGCTGGGACAGCAGGTGCTCTTCGCGGGTGATGCGGATCTGCCGGTCCACCTGGTGCAGTTCCATCAGCAGCTGGCAGTCTGCACCGGATTGGTGCACCGGCAGCAGGGTGCAGTTCACGCGGATGGGCTGGCCGTCGGGCCGCAGGATCTCCACCTCCCGCTCGGTGAACGGCTGTCGCGTGGCCAGGGCCTGGCGCAGGCGCCCGGTGATAGGCTCCCCCGGGCAACAGATCAGATCCCCCGCCACCTTGCCGAGCACCGTGTTCTCGCTCATGGCCAGCAGGTTCTCGCCGGCGGCGTTGAGATACCGCAGACGCAGGTCCTGATCGAACAGCAGCACCGCCGTGTTCAGGTTGCCCAGGATCGAGGCCTCCAGTTGACCTTCCGGTAGCTGGCGCTGTTTCATCCGTCTCGCTGTGTCCGCTGGGTTGGGTTAGGGGTTGGGTTGGGAATGGAAATGGCGGCTTGCCCAATGTTTTTGCAATTAACGCGCCAGAAAACACCGTGTCCTACAGCCGCCTCGGTGTCGCCGGATCCATGCAGCCAATTCCATGCAGTTGGGGGTCAGCGGCAACGGTGTCAGGTTTTGGCGCCGCTTAAGGAGACGCTGATTTATTGGCCTCCTGGCCATAAATCAGCACGCGATTCGAAAACGCGGTTTCCGAATCGCTTCATTTTCAGCGGCTTGCGCCGCTAAAAATGGCGGGGCCTCCTGCCCCGCACGGGAAATGCTGAATAAATCAGCATTTCCTTAAACGCAAAACGCCCCGAAACGGGGCGCCTTGCGGGGTCGGTTGCCGATCCGGCCTCAGAGGCTGTAGTACAGGTCGAACTCCACCGGATGCGTGGTCATGCGCAGCAGCGTGACCTCCTTCATCTTCAGCGTGATATAGCTGTCGATGACGTCATCGGTGAAGACGCCGCCGGCGGTCAGGAACTCGCGGTCCTTATCCAGTTCGTTCAGGGCCATGTCCAGCGCGTAGCAGACCTGCGGGATGGCCTTCTCTTCCTCGGGCGGCAGGTCGTACAGGTCCTTGTCCATGGCGTCGCCGGGATGGATCTTGTTCTGGATGCCGTCCAGGCCGGCCATCATCATGGCCGCGAACGACAGATACGGGTTGCCGGTGGCGTCCGGGAAGCGCACCTCGATGCGTGCCGCCTTGGGGTTGGGATCATAGGGGATGCGCACCGACGCGGAGCGGTTGCGGGCGGAGTAGGCCAGCATCACCGGGGCCTCGAAGCCCGGCACCAGGCGCTTGTAGGAGTTGGTGGAGGCGTTGGTGAAGGCGTTCAGCGCGCGGGCGTGCTTGATGATGCCGCCGATGTAGTACAGCGCCAGCTCGGACAGGCCGCCGTACTTGTCGCCGGAGAACAGGTTCTGCCCGTCCTTGGCCAGGGACTGGTGCACATGCATGCCGCTGCCGTTGTCGCCCACCAGGGGCTTGGGCATGAAGGTGGCGGTCTTGCCGTAGGCATGGGCAACGTTGTGCACGCAGTACTTCAGGATCTGGTTCATGTCGGCGCGGTGCACCAGGGTGGAGTAGCGCGTGCCGATCTCGCACTGACCGGCAGTGGCTACCTCGTGGTGGTGCACCTCGACCGGCACGCCCATCTCTTCCAGGGCCAGGCACATGGCGGCGCGCAGGTCATTCAGCGAGTCCACCGGGGGCACCGGGAAGTAGCCGCCCTTGACGCCGGGACGATGGCCCATGTTGCCATCTTCGAACACGCGCTCGGAGTTCCACTGGGCCTCTTCGGAATCGATCTTGTAGAAGGCGCCGCTCATGTCGGCGCCCCAGCGCACGTCGTCCAGCACGAAGAACTCGGGCTCGGGGCCGAAGTAGGCGGTGTCGGCGATGCCGGTGGACTTCAGGTAGGCCTCGGCGCGCTTGGCCACGGAGCGCGGGTCACGCTCGTAGCCCTGCATGGTGGAGGGCTCCAGGATGTCGCAGCGCACGATCAGCGTGACCTCGTCGGAGAACGGGTCGAGCACGGCGGTGTCTGCTTCGGGCATCAGCACCATGTCTGACGCCTCGATGCCCTTCCAGCCCGCGATGGACGAGCCGTCGAACATCTTGCCGTCCTGGAACATGGCATCGTCGACCATGCTGGCGGGCAGCGAGACGTGCTGCTCCTTGCCCCGGGTATCGGTGAAGCGGAGGTCGACGAACTTGACTTCCTCGTCTTTGATCATCTTCAGGACATTGGCGGACATTGATTGGAATCTCCCGATTTCGAGTACGGTGGTTTGTGGTCGTGACCTGAACTATGGGTCTGCGGGGCATCCGGTTGGTCCGTGCCCGGCGCGTCGCCCCGATGGCCTGCCAAGCTACAAGCAGTATCCGTGCCAGTATCTATGGCAGCAGCGCTGGCGGTCTCCGTCGGCGCATGCGTCGCGGTGCCCGCAGGACGCGCCGGGATACACCTGCCGCGTGGTTCGGTGGCTGTTGCGTTGCGATCTGGGTCGAATGTCGGCCGGCGTTCAATGGGTTTTCAACGGGCTTTCAGCGAGCACGGCCGCGGCCATGCGTTCGGCGCAAGCGCCTGACAGTGGTCGGTGCACCACAGGGAGGCGGTAATCTGCACCAGGATGGACCACGCCCCCGGATGATAGCACTGTTCTGGTGCGTTGCCGGGCCACAGAAGGCCACATGATGAGGGTCGCCTGACCACCTTGGCTCCCATGTGCCAGGCAGGAACCATTCGAACAAGGCACTGCCTTCGGAACTCGGAACTGGCGGCTGAGGCTTCTGCATCTGTCGATCGGGCTGGCGGGTCGGGTGTCAGCACGCGGGGGACGCCGTGAATCCGTCCGTGGAGGCTTCACGACCGCATCCATGCGGTCGAGACCCCCGCGTGCTGACACCCGACCCACCAGCCCTGCACAGACATCGGCTGTTGGCTCGCCGTTACGCCGTCGCCCGCGCCGATGCAGCCACTGATCCTCGCTCGCCGTTACGCCGTCACCCCTCATCCTGGTTCCCATGCGCTGCGTGGGAACCTTTGTGCGTTGGCTCACCATTACGACGCAGTTGCCAATCGACCATCCTCGGCTATCTGCTAGTCGCTGGCGGCTGTCAGTCCCTCACCACGGATGGCCAGTCGGCGCCCGGCCAGCCAGACCAGCCAGAGCACGGGCACGCCGATCAGGGTGGTGAAGATGAAGAAGCCGGGATAGCCGATGCCGTCGACGATGGAGCCGGAATAACCGCCCAGCACCTTGGGGAACAGGGTCATCAGCGAGCTGAAGATGGCGTACTGCACGGCGGTGAAGGACACACTCGTCAGGCTGGACAGGAAGGCGACGAAGGCGGCGCTGGCCAGGCCGGCGGCCAGGTTGTCCGCGGCCACGGCCAGGTACATCAGCGACAGGTCATGCCCGGCGTAGGCCAGCGCGACGAACAGCAGGTTGGTGGCCGCGGACAGCACCGCGCCGAGCATCAGGATGCGCATGACGCCGAACCGCGTGGCCAGTACGCCGCCGAGGAAGCCGCCGGCGATGCTCACCAGCACGCCGAAGGTCTTCACCGCCTTGGCGATCTCCGGCTTGGTGAAGCCGAGGTCCTGGTAGAAGACGTTGGAGATGACACCGAGGACGATGTCGGAAATGCGGTACAGACCGATCAGCGCCAGCAGCAGCAGGGCCGTGGCCAGGCCGTAGCGGCGGAAGAAGTCGAGCACCGGCGCCACCCAGGTCTCGCGCGCCATGGGCCGGTCCACCAGGCCGACGCGCACCAGCGACCAGCCCACCGCCACGGCCACGCCGATGGCCAGCAGGAAGCGCAGGCTCTCCAGCAGGAAGCTTACCAGCACGCCGCCGCCCCAGCCGTTTGCCAGGCTGCCCCCCAGGGCGTCGCGCAGCAGCGCGAAGCTGCCGCCGCTGACGAAGAAGCTCCCGGCGAAGGCCGCGGCAGCCAGCGCGAACACCAGCAGCAGCCGGGCGTAGTCCGCCGGCGCGTGTCGGTAGGCCTGGGCGCGGTCTGCCTGCGGCTCGTCGATGACCAGGGTGGTGACCACGCCCACCAGCATGGTGGCGGACATGATCAGGTAGGTCAGTTTCCAGGCCGAGTAGGCGTAGTCGTCGGCGGACGACAGGAACAGGGCCGCCAGGAACAAGGCCCCGGCACCGCTGGCGACCATGCCGACGCGGTAGCCGGCGATGTAGGCCGACGACAGGATGGCCTGCAGACGCGGCGGGGCGGACTCGATGCGGTAGGCATCGATGCAGATGTCCTGGGTGGCGGCGGAGAAGCCGAGCATGACCGCCGCCAGCGCCATACGCGTCAGGGCATCGGGGCCGGTGGCGGGGTCCACCGCGGCCATCAGCGCAATGGCGGTGATGATGGCCAGTTGCGACAGCAACAGCCAGCCGCGCCGGCGGCCGTAGCGACGGGTCAGCCAGGGCAGGGGCAGCCGGTCCACCAGCGGCGCCCAGACGAACTTGAAGGAGTAGCCCAGGGCGGCCCAGCTGAAGAAGGTCACCGCGCTGCGCTCGACCCCGGCCTCGCGCAGCCACAGCGACAGCGAGGAGAAGATCAGCAGCAGTGGCAGCCCGGCGGAGAACCCCAGCAGCAGCATGGTGACCACACGACGATCACGCAACGCCATCAGCGCCCGGCGCCAGCCCGCACCGGGCTCCGGCAGCTGCTCGGTTGCTGCATCGCCGGGGTGATCCCGCCGAACCATGGTGACCTTGGCCTGCCGCACTGCTTTGCCTCCCTGGCCCTTGCCGGACACATCTGCTCGGAACTCAGCGCCACAGAGTATATAGCCATCGCTGCGAGGTTTTCGGTTTTCACGGGCTGGACCAGCGATTCCAGAGCCGCCAGCCGCCCAACACTAGCCGATCGCGCTTGGTCGCGGCTCGATTAACCGCAGAGGCGCGGAGAGCGCAGAGGCAAGAGAGAGTTTTTTATAGCCTCCAGCCTCCTGCCTCCTGCCTCCTGCCTCCTGCCTCCTACCTCCTGCCTCCTGCCTCCTGCCTTCAAACTTCGAACTTCGAACTTCCAGCTTCGGCCACCAGCCCCAGCTAACAGACTTCAGACTTGGAATCGCCGGGGAGGTCGTCGGCTTCAGCCTCGGGTAGGATACGCGCTAGACTCCCGCCACGGTTCCGAATCGATCCCCAGACCATGCTGCCAAGACTGACGCCGCTGCAGTGGCTGATCGCCGCTGCCTTTCTCGCCTTCTACGGCTTTGCCGTGTTTGCGCTGACGCGCGATTACTACCTCCGGCACCCGCCGTCGGCCCCGGTGGCGTCGGCGGCCACGTCCGCCGCGCTGGGGCAGAGCCTGCGCGCCGCCGCCGGCAGCAGCGCCCTGCCGCCGGAGCTGATGGACGCCAGTCCAGCGCTGCTGTCACAGGAGGCCGATCGGCTGTTCGCGGCCCAGCGCTTTGCCGAGGCGGCCACACTCTACCGCCGGGCGCTGGAGCAGAACCCCGCGGATGCCGGGATCAGCAACGACCTGGGGCTGGCGCTGCACTACGCCGGCAACACCGGCGCCGGCCTCGCGGTACTGCGCGACGGCGCCGACGCGGCGCCGGAGTTCCAGCGCATCTGGCTCAGCCTGGGCTTCGTCGCGCTGCAGGCCGGCGACCAGACCCTGGCTCGGCGGGCCCTGACCCGGGCCGAGACGCTGGACCCGGAAACCGACATCGGCGCCGAGGCCACGCGGCTACTCGGCGAGTTGCAGCCGTGAGGCGGTTCTGCCCGGATCTGGACCGGAGCCGGAGCCCAGGTCGAGGCCCTATTCGGACTCAGGCCCCATGCGCATCCGCCTGCTGAGCGTCGGTCGGCGCATGCCCGGCTGGGTGGCGGACGGTTATGCCGAATACGCCCGGCGCATGCCACCGGAGTGCGCGCTGGAGCTGGTGGAGATCGAGCCCGGGCAGCGTGGGCGCGGCCGGCTGGGCGCGGCGGAGCTCGACCGGCTGCGGCGCGACGAGGGCGAGCGCCTGCTGAAGGCCGTGCCCAATGGTGCCCTGGTGGTGGCGCTGGATGTGCGCGGGCGGCCCTGGTCGACGGAACAGCTGGCTCAGCAGCTCGACGGCTGGCTGGGCAGCGGACGCGACCCGGCATTGCTGGTGGGCGGCGCGGACGGGCTGGCGGAGTCCTGCCTGGCGCGGGCCGAGCAGCGCTGGTCGCTGTCGCCGCTGACCTTTCCGCATCCGCTGGTGCGGGTGATCCTGGCCGAGCAGTTGTACCGGGCCTGGAGCATCCTGAGCGGACATCCCTATCACCGGGGCTGAGGTGCCAGACGAGCAGCCATGAACGAAGTCGCGCTCTATCTGGCATCGCGTTCGCCGCGCCGCCGTGAACTGCTGCAGCAGCTGGGGCTGGCGCATGGGCTGCTGCCGGCGGACGTGGACGAGTCGCCGCTGCCAGGCGAGTCGGCGGAGGCGTTCGTGATCCGGATCGCGCTGGAGAAGGCCCGCGCCGGGCGCCAGGTCGCCCCCAGCCCGTTGCCGGTGCTGGGGGCCGACACGGCGGTGGTCTGCGACGGGCGCATCCTGGGCAAACCCGCGGACGCAGCGGATGCCGCGGCGATGCTGGCGCTGCTGAGCGGCCGCGCGCACCGCGTGCTCACCGGCGTTGCGGTGCTGGGCCAGCGCGAACAGACAGTGCTCAGCGAGACCCGGGTGCAGTTCCGCCAGATCGCGCCGGCAGAGGCCGACGCCTACTGGGCCAGCGGTGAGCCCCGCGACAAGGCCGGCGCCTACGCCATCCAGGGGCGCGGCGCGCTGTTCGTGGAGCGGATCAGCGGCAGTTACACCGGTGTCGTCGGGCTGCCGCTGTTCGAGACCGCCCGCTTGCTGGCCGCCGAGGGCGTCCACCCCTGGGATTCGACCCTGGTCCCCTCTAACCTTGGAAACCAGACCCCGTGAGCGAAGAAATACTCATCAATGTCACGCCGCCGGAGACCCGCGTCGCCGTGGTCGAGAACGGCGTGGTGCAGGAGATCATCATCGAGCGCGCGGAACGCTGCGGCCTGGTGGGCAACATCTACCGCGGGCGCATCTGCCGTGTGTTGCCGGGGATGCAGGCGGCCTTCGTCGACATCGGCCTGGAGCGGGCCGCGTTCCTGCATGCCTCCGACATCGTCAGCGCCGACAGCGACAGCCGCGGGGAACAGATCACGGAACTGGTCAAGGAGGGCGACGGCATCGTCGTGCAGGTGGTCAAGGATCCCCTCGGCACCAAGGGCGCCCGGCTGACCACCAACATCTCCATCGCCTCGCGCTACCTGGTGTTCATGCCGCGGCTGGCCAACACCGGTGTGTCGCAGAAGATCGAGGGCGACGATGAACGCAAGCGGCTGCGGGAGATCCTGCAGCGTTACGTGGACGAGCACGAGGGCGGCGGCGGCTTCATCGCGCGCACCGCCGCCGAGGCGGTGGATGACGAAGCCCTGTGCCGGGACATGGCCTTTCTGGCCAAGCTGTGGCGGGGGATCAAGGACCGCTGCGACAACAGCGACGCCATCGGTCTGATCCACGACGACCTGCCGCTGGCCCTGCGGGCGCTGCGCGACCTGGTGACGCCGGAGGTGGAGCGCATCCGCATCGACTCCCGCGCCACCGTCGACAAGGCGCGGCCGTTCGCGTCGAAGTACATCCCCGAGATCGTCGAGCGCATCGAGAACTATGCCGGCGAGCGGCCGCTGTTCGACCTGTACGGCGTCGAGGACGAGATCCTGAAGGCGCTGCAGCGCAAGGTGGCGCTCAAGTCCGGTGGCCATCTGGTGATCGACCAGACCGAGGCCATGACCACCATCGATGTGAACACCGGCGCCTTCGTCGGCCACCGCAATCTGGAAGAGACCATCTTCAAGACCAACCTGGAGGCGGCCCAGGCCATCTGCCGGCAATTGCGGCTGCGCAATCTCGGCGGCATCATCATCATCGATTTCATCGACATGACCGACGACGAGCACAAGCGCCAGGTGCTGCGCGCGCTGGAGAAGTGCCTCGCCCGGGATCATGCCAAGACCCACATCACCGAGGTGTCGGCCCTGGGTCTGGTGGAGATGACCCGCAAGCGCACCCGCGAGTCGCTGGAGCATGTGCTGTGCGAGCCCTGCCCCTGCTGTCACGGGCGCGGCTCCATCAAGACCGCCGAGACCACCTGTTACGAGATCTTTCGCGAGATCCTGCGCGAAGCGCGCCAGTTCGAGGTGGAAACGCTGATGGTGCTCGCCTCGCAGGAGGTGGTGGACCGGCTGCTGGACGAGGAATCCAGCCACCTTGCGGAGCTGGAGGAGTTCATCGGCAAGCCAATCCGGCTGCAGGCCGAGGCGCTCTACACGCAGGAGCAGTACGACGTCGTGCTGATCTGATCGGGCAGCCGCTGGATGATCTGCCGATGGCGGATGCGGTGCCGGAGTGCCGCCAGCGGCTGCTGCTGCTGCGGGTGCAGCGCGTCGGGCGCGATGTCCAGCAGCGGCTCGAGCATGAAGTCGCGCTCCAGCAGGCCCGGATGCGGGATGCGCAGGTCCGGTTCGGCAACGACCTGCGCGTCGTACAGCAGGATGTCCAGGTCGATGGTGCGCGGGCCGTTCTTCTGCAGGCGCACCCGCTGCAGCCGGCGCTCGATGTCCTGGGTACTGGCCAGCAGCGGCAGGGGCGCCAGTGCGGTCTCCAGCGCCACCACCAGGTTGACGAACTCCGCTTGCGCCTCGAGGCCCCAGGGCCGCGTGCGATACCAGCCCGACACCGCCGTCAGCCGGCTCTGCGGCAGCCGCGACAGCAGGCGCAGGGCGCGCGGGATATTGCGCAGGGGCTCGATGTTGGAGCCGATGGCGATGTAGCTGCAATGACGCCTGGTCATGGATTGCCTGTCGTTTCCCCCTGTTGTTCTCAGACCATGCACGGCTCATGCACGACGCGATCGACCTGCCCTACCATCCGGACAGCACAGCGCTGTTCGAGTACATCGCTGACCGCCCCTGGGCGGCGTTTCTCGACAGCGGCTGGCCGCTGTGCGAACAGGGACGGTACGACATCCTGACCGCGAACCCAAGGCGGACCCTGGTCTGCCGCGGCGGCCAGACCGAGATTCGCGACGCCGCCGGCACCCAGATGTCGCGGGAGGACCCCTTTGCGCTGTTGCGCCACGCGCTGGGCCAGCATCTTAACGCGCAACCGGGCGCCGCTGCGGAGCCCATACCGGGCATCCCGTTCCGCGGCGGCGCCCTTGGCTGGTTCGGCTACGATCTGGCCCGCCGCATCGAGACCCTGCCGACGCTGGCCCTGGACGCGGAACAGCTGCCGGAGATGGCCGTGGGCCTGTACGACTGGGCCCTGGTGGTCGACCATCGGCAGGCGCGCAGCCGCCTGGTCTGGTCCGGCCCTGAAATGCCAGCAGCGCTGCCGCGCCTGGCGGCCCTGTTCCGGGAGCAAATCCGGGAGCAGATCCGGCAGCCGGCACCCCCGCAGCAGCGGGCGTTTCAGGCACTGGCCAAGCCCCAAGCGAACCTGACACGGGCGGCCTACGGCGCCGCCTTTGCACGCATCCAGCGCTACATCCGCAACGGCGACTGCTATCAGGTCAATCTGGCCCAGCGCTTCGCCGCCCCGGTGCAGGGTGACACCTGGGAGGCCTACCGCCGGCTGCGCCGGCTCAGCCCGGCGCCCTTCTCGGCCTATCTGCGCACCCCCTATGGCCGGGTGCTGAGCGCGTCGCCGGAACGCTTCCTGCAATTGCACAACGGCGATGTGACCACCCGGCCCATCAAGGGGACCCGACCGCGGGGCGCCGACGCCGCAGCTGATGCGGCACTGGCCCGGGCGCTGGCGGACAGCCCCAAGGACCGCGCCGAGAACCTGATGATCGTCGATCTGCTGCGCAACGACATCGGCCGCGTCTGCGAGATCGGCAGCGTGCACACGCCTGAGCTGTTCGCGGTGGAGCGCTTCGCCACGGTGCATCACCTGGTGAGCACCATCCGCGGCCGTCTTCGCCCCGGAGAGGACTCGGCCAGCCTGCTGCGGGCCTGCTTTCCCGGCGGCTCCATCACCGGCGCGCCGAAGATCCGCGCCATGCAGATCATCGAGGAACTGGAACCCCACAGGCGCGGTATCTACTGCGGCGCCATCGGCTATCTGGGCGTCGACGGCAACATGGACACCAATATCGCCATCCGCACCCTGGTGGAGAGTGACGAGGTGATGCGCTGCTGGGCCGGCGGCGGCATTGTCGCCGACTCCGAGGTGGAGGCGGAATACCAGGAGACCCTGGACAAGGCCGCCGCCATGCTGACGCTGCTGGGGGCCTGATTGCCGGGAGCCTGATTGCTGCCTGCCCTGCTCAAGCCTCGGCCGCCGACAGCCCCTGCAGGGTCTCCGCCAGCAGCGGGGCCAGCGAGACTCGGTTGCTGTGATGGGCAACGCTGTCGCTGGACCACAGCGCCTCCAGTCCGGCATCGCGCAGACGCTGCTCGGCCTGCGCATCCGGCAGGGCATGGGTCACCAGCGCCACCACCCGCGCCGCGCCTGTCTGGCGCAGCAGCCGGCAGGCCTCCGCCAGGGTGGCGCCGCTGCTGATCACGTCGTCCACCAGCACCACGGTCTTGCCGCGCCAGTCGCCCCCGGGGAGCTCCACCCGCACCTGGCTGTCGCCGAACCGTTGCTTGCGGGCCGTGTCCCAGGGCCTGTGGCAGCGCTCGGCCAGGGCCCGCACCCACTGCCGCGCCTCGGCATCCGGCCCCAGCAGCACGGCATCGGGCTCTTGGCGGCCCAGCCAGTCGCCCAGGGCGGGCGCCGCGCTGACGGAAACCGCGCGCGGCAGGGGCACCGCCTGCCGGATGTGGCTGATGCGGTGCAGGTGCGGGTCGACGGTGACCAGCCCGTCGAGATGCCGCGCCAGCAGCGCGCCGATGATGCGCTGGCTGACGGCCTCGCCGGGGCGGAAGGCGATGTCCTGGCGCATGTAGCCGAGATAGGGCGCGATCAGGCCCACCCGCCGTGCCCCCAGGTCGCGGGCAGTGTCGGCGCTGAGCAGCACCGTCACCAGGACGTCGTTGGGCGGGGTCAGGCTGCCGAACAGCCAGAGGTCTGTTTGCGAAAGGGTTGACTGTTCGGTCGGCTGCTCGATCGGCAGCCGCACCCGCAGCTCGCCGTCGGGAAACCGGTGTACCTCGATGGCCTGGCAGGTGCAGCCGAGGTGTTGCGCCAGCCGTTGCGCCGGCTCGACATAGCCGGGAAAGGCCAGCAGGAGCTGTAGGTCGCTGGACATGGCTCACTCCACGAAGGCGCGGGACTCGGGCGGCGCGTCGCCGATGTGGTAGCCGTCCGCCTTGTTGCTGGCGGCCATGGCGAACTGGAAGTCCGCCTTGAACTCGGCATGGATGCGGTACAGCGGCTCGCCCTGGCGCACCGGGTCGCCGAGCTTCTTCATCACGTCGACGCCGGCGCCCTTGTCATAGGGCGCACCGGCCAGGCGCGCGATGTGCGCCAGGCACAGGTTGTCGATGGCCACCACGAATCCCGCCCGCGGCGCGCACTGCTCGTGGGTCAGGTGGCCGGGCTGGGGGATCTCGGGCTGCGGGCCCTGTTGCGCAATGATGTCGTGCATCTTTTTCAGTGCGCGCCCGGAGTCGAGGATGTCGCGTGCAATGGCAAAGCCATGGCCGCCGCGCACGTCCGGATCGAATTCCAGCACCCGTCCGGCCAGGCGCAACGCCCGTTGTCGCAGGTCCGGCGGCGCCTGCGGGTCGTTCTCCAGCACCTGCATGACGTCGCGCGCCTCCAGCACCGGACCGATGCCGCGGCCCACCGGCTGGCGGCCGTCGGTGATGATGACCTCCAGGTGCAGCCCGAGCCGGTCCCCGACGAACTCGAACAATTTGCGCAGCGACAGGGCCTCGCGCATGTGCCGCACCTTGGCGCTGGGACCCACCGGGATGTCGATCAGCAGGTGGGTGGAGCCGGCGGCCAGTTTCTTGGCCAGGATCGAGGCCACCATCTGCCCCTGGGAGTCGATGCCCAGCGGCCGTTCCACCGAGATCAGGATGTCGTCCACCGGCGCCAGCCGGGCGGTGCCGCCCCAGGCCATGCAGCCGCGCTGCTTGTGCACGATCTCGCGCAGCCGCTCCGGCGGCAGTTCCACCCGGGCCATCACCTCCATGGTGTCGGCGGTGCCCGCCGGCGAGGTGATGGCGCGGCTGGAGGTCTTGGGGATCAGCATGCCGTGGGCGGCGACGATGGGCACCACGATCATGGAGGTGCGGTTGCCGGGGATGCCGCCGATACAGTGCTTGTCCACCACCAGTGCCTCGTCCCAGTCCAGCCGGTCGCCGGAGGCGGCGGTGGCAACGGTGAGGCTGAGTACCTCGTCGCGGTCCAGCCCGGCCTGACCGGACGCGATCAGGAAGGCGGCCATCTCGGTCTTGGCGTAGCGGTTCTCGACGATGTCGCGGGCGATGGCGAGGAAGTCGTCGGCGGACAGCCGTTCGCCGGCGACCTTGCGCCGCACGGCGGCGATGGAACTGGGCAGTTCCGCCTGGGCGATGCGCACCAGGGTCCCGGCCTCCTGCGCCAGCTGACTGAAGGCCTGCTCCGACAGCCCGAGTTCGTCAGGACCGACGATGGCGGCGTCGTCGACGACGTTGAGCACGGCCAGGATGTGGTTCTGTTCGACGCTGACCTCTACCTTGGCCAAGGCCTGGAAGCCTTCGGCCCGGTAGATGGCGCAGTCTCGGTGCAGGTAGGCGACGTTCTCGCGATAGGTGTCAATGGCGACGGGTCGTAGCTTCAGGGTGTCGGCGGGTGGTTCTGCCGGAATGTCGGTCATGGGCGGCCTCGCTGTGTCTGTTTTCATTCTAGACCTGGTCTGCGGGGTTCGCTTTCCGTGGGGATGTTTTGTGACAACCTGGGTTTTGCGCTGACGCCTGCGCGGGTTGGGTGCGACGCTTGCCCTGGGTGGTACCAAACGCCTGCGCGGGTTGGGTGCGGCGCTTGCCCTGGGTGGTACCAAACGCCTGCGCGGGTTGGGTGCGGCGCTTGCCCTGGGTGGTACCAAACGCCTGCGCGGGTTGGGTGCCGGCGATCGGGGGACGCCGTGAATCCGTCCTTGGAGGCTTCACGATCGCATCCCTGCGATCGAGACCCCCGATCGCCGGCACCCAACCCACGCAGGCTGCTACGGTCATGGTGGCAGCTGGAGGCTGGAGGCTGGCGGCTGGCCACTAGCGGCTGACCGCCGCTGGGGGTACCCTTTGGGGCGATGAATCCGGAAACCGCAGTCGAATCGCCAAGGCCCGTGGCATCCCGGCTGCTGCCGGGTGGCTCGGGGCGGTCTGGTGGATCGATGCCGCCGGGATCACGCTGGCGATCCTGGCTGAGGCAGATGGCGCTGGTGGCCAGGACCGCCTCCGTCCTGCTGGCATTGCTGGCGTTGTTCTTCTTCGGCCTGCGCGCCTGGCTGCCCCATGCGGATGGTCTGCGCGGGCAACTGGCAGAGACGCTGGGTGAACGCCTCGACGTTCAGCTCAGCGTCGGCGGGCTGCGCCTGGCGTTCGACCGGCTGCAGCCAACCCTGAGCCTGGCGGACGCGGAATTGCGCGACCGCCTCAACGGCGAACCCCTGCTGCAGGTGCGCGCGTTGCGCCTGCATCTGGATCTGTCGGCCAGTCTGCGCGCCCTGCGTCCGCGCATCGACGGTGTCACCCTGGTGGGGGCACGAGTCGAGCTGCGCCGCAGCGCCGAGGGGCGCATCACGCTGCGCGGTCTGGATGCCATGGCCCCCGGCAACGACCCCGGCGCCATGGCCTTCTTTCTGGATGAAGGGCGCTTCAGCCTGACCGACAGCGTGCTGTACTGGACCGACAGCTTCGCCGCGGCGCCAACCTTGCGCTTCGATCTGGAGCGTCTGGATCTGGTCAATCATGGGCACATCCATCGGCTGCAGGCCCGTGCCCGGCCGGCCGGCGACGCCGACACCGAGCTGTTGCTGCGCGGCGAACTCAGTGGTCCGGCGGGCCAGCCCTCGCGCTGGTCCGGCCAGATCGATGCGGACTGGCGCGGTGGCGATCTGGCGCGGGTCCTGCGCGGACAATTGCCGGGGGATCTGCGCCTGGCCACCGAGGCGGTGCGCCTGACCAGCTGGAACCGGCTGCAGGACGGCCACCTCACCGAATCGCTGAACCGCCTCCGCCTGGACGGGCTGGTGCTGCGCCGCACCGATACGGATCGCGTGCTGGAACTGGGGGATGTCCGCGCTCTGGGCCGCTGGCGCCAGCAGGCGGACGGCTGGCAGCTGCAGGTGGCGGAGCTCGATCTGTTCGGCACCCTGCTGGCGCCCCGGCGTACGCGGCTCAGCGTCGACCTGCAGCGCGCCCCCAAAGGTTCAGCGCCAGGGGATGTGCCATCCGGCGACGGGCCAGCGTACGCCGTGCCGGCGGATCCCGCGCCAGCGCGGCCTCGGCAGCTGACCGCCAGCGTCGGCACCTTGCCCATCGCGCCCCTGGTTCGGGTCATCGGCCTGTTCGACGACCGGCTGCCGGAGGCCGTGGCGCCCTGGTTGCGCGGCACGATCGATGGCGAACTGGCGGCCCTGGCACTGCACGTGGACCTGGCGCCGGAGGCCGTGCCGGGATCGACATCTGGACCGGTCTCTGCGCCAGGTCCTACACCGATCTCCAGAACAGCCTCCGGGTCGGTCTCTGAACGGGCATCTCTGTCGACTGCGGCGCCAGAACCGCTAGAGATGCCGATGCCGTTCGGGGCAGCGGCCTGGCGTCTGCAGGCCCAGCTACAGGACCTGGGATCCGACGGCGCAGGTCCGCTGCCGCCGTTTCAGGGGCTGGACCTGACACTGGATCTGACGCCGGAGTCCGGCTCCGCCCGGGTCAGCGGTCGCGACCTGCAGCTGGATCTGCGTCCACTGATGGCGGAGCCGAGCCGGTTGGAGCGCGTCGCGGGCACGCTGCACTGGCGGCCGATGCCCGCCGGCTCGGTCCATGTCTGGACCTCGGCCCTGCAGGCGGATACGGCCGAGCTGCAGACGGTGAGCCGCGTCAGCCTGTGCGCGCATTCCTCCGGCGCCAGCCCGTTCATTGATCTGCACACCCACATCACCGGCCGGCCGGGTACCGATCATGCCGCAGCGATGCCGCGCTACCTGCCGGTGGGCATCATGCACGAGAAGCTGATCGCGTGGCTGGAGCAGGCGATCGTGGCGGTGCGGGTGGAATCCGGCGACATCCTGTTCCGGGGCAGGCCCGAGGCCTTTCCGTTCGACGATCAGGACGGGCGCTTCCTGCTCACATTGCGGCTGTACGACGGCATCCTGGACTATCAGCCGCCAAAGCTGGCGCCAGCCCTAGAAGCGGCACCGGAAACGACGCCGATATCTGAACCGAGAGCCGGACCGGCATCGGCGGCGACTGCGAGTTCGGCCACGGCGTCGGCCGCGCCTGACCAGGCGGGCCTGCGCAGCGCCGAGCCGGTCCTGCTGCCGGGCTGGCCCCGGCTGGAAGAGGTGGACGCCACCCTGCGGCTGGAGAACCGCAGCCTGGCCATCGACATCGACCGCGCGCGGCTGCTGCAGAGCGAGATCCTGGCGGGGCAGGTCTCGTTGCCCAATCTGTGGCAGCCGCACGCCCTGGAGGTCCGCGGTCAGGGTACCGGACCTGCCGACGACGGCCTGCGCATCTTGTCGGAGACGCCGCTGGCGGCGCACCTCGGCGGCGTCGCGCAGGTGTTCGACGTGACCGGCGACATCGACCTGGAGCTGGAACTCGGCATACCGCTGAACAAGGCGCTGCCGTTCCGTTATGCCGGATCGGTGGCCCTGGACGGGTCCGCGGCCGCGACACTGCGGCCCCTGGGGTTGCGCTTCGGCGGGCTGGCGGGGGCGCTGCGCTTCGACAACCTGGGGTTGTGGGCCGATGACGTGCTGGCGAACCTGAACGCTGACCCGGAATCGGATCGGAAGCCGCTCCCGCTGCGCATCGGCGTGCGCACTCTCGACGGCGGCACGAAACAGGCGCGCACCGAGATCGCCATCGATACCCGGGCCGGCGTGGACAGGCTGCAACGGGATCTGCCGAACCGGGCCTGGCAGATCGCCCGCGGCGAGACCGACTGGCGATTGCTGGTGTCGCTGGACAACGCAGACACGGCCGCGGACGGCACGCTGCCGCTGGATCTGACGCTGCGCTCGGACCTGCAGGGCCTGGCGCTGGCGCTGCCGGCGCCGCTGGGCAAGCCGGCGGACCAGTTGCGGACGTTGACGCTCTCCAGCCGCTACGACGGTCGGTGGCCGATGCCGGTGGCGGTGGACTACGCGGTCGCCGGTGGCGGCTTCGGCGCGCTGCTGGGACTGGCCCCGACGGAGGCCGGCGGGCTGCGGCTGGAACGGGCGGCGATCGGGATGGATGGCCCACCGGCACGGCTGCCGGGCGCACGCGGGCTGGTGCTCGGCGGCACGTTGCCGCGGGTGGATCTGGATCCCTGGTTGCGCTGGGTTTCGGCCAATACGGACATCTGGCGCCGCAGACCGGAGGATCCGCCGGGGTTGCCGCTGCTGAACTCGCGGCTGCGCGGCGAGCGCATCGATCTGGGTGCCTTGCGCTGGCGTGATCTGGAGGCGGAGGTCGACGCCACCCCCGCTGGTGGCTGGTTGCTGCGCTTTACCAGCGCCGATGGCGGGGGCGAGATCGAACTGCCGGCGCCGGACAGCAACCAGGCCCTGGACATCCGGCTGGAAACCCTGGACCTGGCGCCCTGGCTGGGTTCGGATGCATCCGCCGATGCCGGTGCCCGTGCCAAGGCGGGCGCCGCCAACAGGCGTGAGGACCCGCGCCGGGTCGGTCGCATCGCGCTGGCGATCGACGACCTGCATCAGGACAACCGGGCGTTGGGGCGGCTGCGCCTGACGACGGAGCCGGTACCGGACGGCGTGCGACTGTCGGAACTGTCGCTGGACGGGCCCCTGGCGACCCTGCAGGGTGATGGCCGCTGGATCCTTGCGGATGGCGAAGATGGCAGCCGCATCGAACTGCGGCTGGAGCTGCAGAGCGATGACCTGGGCCAGTGGCTGCGCAGCATGGGCTATTTCAGCGACATCAGCGGCGCCCCGTCCACCGCAGATCTGGCGCTGGGCTGGCCCGGCGGCCCCGGCGCGCTGACCATAGACAGGCTCCAGGGCACGGTGCGTGCAGACATCGGCGCCGGCCGCTTGACCCAGGTTGAACCGGGGGTGGGCCGCATGCTGGGGGTGCTGAATCTGGGGGCGCTGCGCCGTCGGCTGAGCCTGGATTTCAGCGATGTCTTCGTGCAGGGTTACAGTTTCGATTCCATTTCCGGCAAACTGACCATCGCCGATGGCGAGGCGCGCATCGACCGGCTGGCGATCAAGTCTCCGACGGCGGATATCCGCGTCAGCGGTTCCACCGATCTGGTGCAGCAGCGGTTCGATCAGTCGGTGCGGGTGACGCCGAAGATCGGCACCGGGGTCGCGCTGGCCAGCGCGGTGGCGGGAGGCCCGCTGGTGGGCGCCGCGGTGCTGCTGGCGGATCGCGTGAGCGGCGGGGCGATGGACCGGCTGGGCAGTTTCGAGTATCGGGTCACCGGGCCCTGGCGCGAGCCGGAGTTCCACCGGGTGGCGGGCGCCGGGGGCGCGCAGTCCGTGCCGGATCTGTTTGCCGAGCAGCCGGATAAAGGCGTGCCAGCCGACACGGCCCGGTCCGGTGACAAGGGGCGCGCCAATCTGCCCAGGGATGACAATCCCTTTCTGGAGGGATTCTGACGGGACACTGCTGCATCGTGAGTCGCTTGAGCGACTGTGGTTGCATCGCCTTTCCGAAAACACCGAATACATCAGCGTCTGCATAGGTTTTGAATCAACATGAACAACCATCCGACTGTTGCGGCGGTGCAGATGGCCTCCGGGCCCAATGTCGACGCCAATCTGATCGAGGTGGAGCGGGTCATCGGCGCGGCGGCGGAGTCCGGCGTCGGCCTGGTGGTGCTGCCGGAGAATTTCGCCTTCATGGGCAAACGGGATGCGGATCTGTTGCCGCTTGCGGAGCCCGAGGGCGAGGGTCCGCTGCAGACCTTCCTGGCGCGCACCGCCGCCCGCTTCGGTGTCTGGCTGGTGGGCGGCACCATCCCCATGGCCACGGCATCAGGAGAGCGGGTGCGCGCGGCGACGCTGGTGCTGAACGACCGCGGCGAGCGGGTGGCGCGCTATGACAAGATGCATCTGTTCGATGTCAGTCTGCCGGGCGCCGACGAGCGCTATGAGGAGTCTGCAGTGATCGAGCCCGGCGACGGGCCGGTGGTGGTGGACACACCGTTCGGGCGTCTGGGGGTCATGGTGTGTTATGACCTGCGTTTTCCGGAGCTGACCCGCCGGATGCAGGCCGACGGCATGCAGTTGCTGGCGGTGCCGTCGGCCTTCACGGCCCTGACCGGCAAGGCGCACTGGGAGACGCTGGTGCGCGCCCGGGCCATCGAGAACCTGTCCTACGTGATCGCCGCGGCCCAGGGCGGCTATCATCTGAGCGGCCGCGAGACCCACGGGCACAGCATGATCGTGGATCCCTGGGGCACGGTGCTGGCGCAGATGTCCCGCGGCAGCGGCTGGATCTCGGGTCGCATCGACCCGGACTACCAGGCCGCCGTGCGCCGCCGCTTCCCGACGCTGGAGCATCGACGATTGAAATGCGGCTGAGGCGGGTTCACCTGCTTGATATGCGCAGGGCCATCAGCTTTTGGCCCACACTGTTTGGCCCGTAATTCTTGGCCCAGAGTGCTTGACCCATACTGGGCGGGCCGGTATCCAGCCCGCGAAGCCGAATTCTCGTAACCGCCCCATTTTCTGTACCCTTTGTTCCATGAATGACACCCTAGCCATCGCCCGGGATCGGATCCTTACCCCAGCCGGTCTCGGCGACCGTGAACTCGACCGGCTGGTCGGCGCCCTGCAAAGCCCGGCCATCGACGCCGCAGACATCTATTTTCAGAGCAGCCGGCTGCAGTCCTGGGTGCTGGAAGACGGCATTATCAAGGACGGCAACTTCCACATCGAACAGGGCGCCGGGCTGCGTGCAGTGGCCGGCGAGAAGACGGGGTTTGCCTATTCCGACGAGCTGCAGTTCCCGGCCCTGCAGCAGGCCGCCGGGGCCGCCCGTGCCATCGCCGGCGGCGGGCACGCGGGCCGCATACGCATCAGCGGCGTGCCGGTCGGTCATCGGCTGTATGCACCGCTTGATCCCATCGGTACCCTCGACGACGCCGACAAGGTGGCGCTGCTGCACCGGGTGGACGCGGAGGCGCGGCGCGCCGATCCCCGTGTGACCCAGGTCGTGACCAGCCTGGTCGCGGTGCAGGACACGGTGCTGGTGATCAGCGACGACGGCCGCATGAGTGCAGATGTGCGGCCGCTGGTGCGGCTGAATGTCAACGTGGTGGTGGAGCAGGACGGCCGGCGCGAGCAGGGCCACAGTGGCGGCGGCGCCCGTCGCGACCTCGAGTTCTTCCTCGACGGCGACCGGGCCATGGGCTACGCCCGCGAGGCGGTGCGCCTGGCCCTGGTCAGCCTGGAGGCCGAAGCGGCCCCCGCCGGCAGCATGACCGTGGTGCTCGGCGCCGGCTGGCCCGGGGTGCTGCTGCACGAGGCCATCGGCCACGGGCTGGAAGGCGACTTCAACCGCAAGGGTACGTCGGCCTTCGCCGGTCGCCTGGGCGAACGCGTCGCCGCCGCAGGCGTGACCGTGGTGGACGACGGCACGCTGCCCGACCGGCGCGGCTCGCTGAACATCGACGACGAGGGCACGCCGACCCAGTGCACCACGCTGATCGAGGACGGCGTGCTGACGGGCTACATGCAGGACCGGCTCAATGCGCGTCTGATGGGCATGCCCACCACCGGCAACGGCCGTCGCGAGTCCTACGCCCATCTGCCGATGCCGCGCATGACCAACACCTACATGCTGGCCGGCGACCGGGATCCGGCAGAGATCATCGCCTCGGTGGACAAGGGCCTGTACGCGGTGAACTTCGGCGGAGGCCAGGTGGACATCACCTCCGGCAAGTTCACCTTCTCCGCCAGCGAGGCCTACCTGATCGAGAACGGCCGCATCGGCCGTCCGGTCAAGGGCGCGACGCTGATCGGCAACGGCCCGGACGTGCTGACCCGGGTCAGCATGATCGGCAACGACCTGAAACTGGACGAAGGCGTCGGCACCTGCGGCAAGGAGGGTCAGAGCGTGCCCGTGGGCGTCGGCCAGCCCACCTTACGGGTGGATGGCCTGACCGTCGGCGGCACCAGTGCCGGCTGAGGTCGGGCTGGCGAAACGGAAACCGAACAACCAAGGAGTCTGACGGCATGGACAACCGCAACATCGACACCGCGCATCCGGCGACCGATGCCGCAACGAATCCTGCAGAACCGCTGGACCGGCTGCGGCAGAAGATCCAGGACCTGCTGGCCGAGGCCCGGCGCCGCGGCGCCTCCGCCGCCGAGGCCGCGGTCAGCACCAGTACCGGGCTCGAGGTCGGGGTACGCCTGGGCGAGGTCGAGACCGTGGAGCACACCCGCGACCAGGGCCTCTGGATCAGTGTCTACTTCGGCCATCGCAAGGGTTCCGCCAGTACCTCGGACCTGAGCATGGGGGCCATCCGCGACACGGTGGAGAAGGCCTGCGCCATCGCCGGCCACACCCAGGAGGACACCTGTGCCGGCCTGGCGCCGGCGTCACTGATGGCGACGGGCGCACTGCCGGATCTGGACCTCAACCACCCCTGGGACATCGATGTCGACGAGGCCATGCGTCTGGCCATCGCCTGCGAGGACGCGGCCCGCGGCGCGGATCCGCGCATCGTCAATTCCGAGGGCGCCAGCTTCAGCAGCCACGCCGGGCTGCAGGTCTACGGCAACAGCCACGGATTCGTCGGCGGTTACCCCAGCACGCGGCACGGGCTGAGCTGCGCCGTGATCGGCAAGCAGGACGACGCCATGCAGCGGGACCACTGGTGGACCACGGCGCGGGCGCCCGGGGATCTGGACGACCCTGCGGCGGTGGGCCGGCGCGCGGCGGAGCGGACCCTGTCCCGGCTCGGCGCCCGCCGGCTGGGCACCTGCGAGGTACCGGTGCTGTTCCGCGCCGAGGTCGCCGCGGGGCTGCTGCGCCATCTCACCGGCGCCATCCATGGCGCCAGTCTGTATCGCAAGACCAGTTTCCTGCTGGACCGGCTGGGCGAGCAGATCCTGCCGGCATTCGTACGGGTATCGGAAGACCCGCTGAAACCCCGCGGCCTGGCCAGTGCCGCCTTCGACAGCGACGGCGTCGCCACCCGCCCGAAGGATCTGGTGACCGACGGCGTGCTGAGCAGTTATCTACTGGACCATTACTCGGCGTGCAAGCTGGGGCTGCAGTCCACGGGCAACGCCGGCGGCGCCCGCAACCTGAGCGTCGACCTGGGGGATCTGGATCGCGACGGCATGTTGCGGGCGCTGGGCACCGGGCTGTATGTGACGGAGTTGATGGGGCAGGGGGTGAACAATGTCACCGGGGACTATTCCCGCGGCGCCAGCGGCTTCTGGGTAGAGAATGGCGAGATCTGCCATCCGGTGGAGGAGATCACCATCGCCGGCAATCTGCTGGACATGTACCGTGGCCTGGTCGCCATCGGCAATGATTGCGATTTCCCGGGCAGCACCACCACCGGCTCCTGGCTCATCGACCGGATGATGGTGGCCGGTGAGTGAGCAACACCTGAGTGACCAGCAAGTGCGTGATCGACCGGCTGAGGGCAGCCTGATGGACCCGGAGGAGGCGCTGCGGCGGGCCGTGGCCGTGATCGAGCAGGCGCCGGAATCCGCCAGTGCGCTGACGCTCTACGCCCTGGCCAATACCCTGGAGTATGAACGGGCAGGCTGTCTGTTCAAGCTGACCAAGCTGCGGGATCTGGCACCTGTGCATCGCCCCATCGCCTACGGGCTGATGGAGCGATGGACAGTGCAGGGCATCGGCGACCCGGCCTGGGTCGAGGCCCGGGCGCGCATGGAGCGGGCTGTGCGCGGGTCTGGGTAATCCTGGCCGCCTCTTGTGCGGCCCAGATGGTCGTGTGACCTGGCCTGTGGATTGACCGCAGGTTATAGGACGCGGCAAGCCTCCAGCACCACCGGCTCCTTGGTGCGGCCGCTGCGGGAGCCCTGCTCTTCCATGGTCTTGATCACGTCCATGCCGTCGACCACCTTGCCGAAGACCACATGCTTGCCGTCGAGCCACGGGGTCGGCGCGACGGTGATGAAGAACTGCGAGCCATTGGTGTTCGGCCCCGCATTGGCCATGGACAGCAGCCCGGCCTCGGTATGGCGGAGCTGGAAGTTCTCGTCCTCGAAGCGGTCGCCGTAGATCGATTTGCCGCCGGTGCCGTTGCCCCGGGTGAAGTCGCCGCCCTGGATCATGAAGCCGGGGATGATGCGGTGGAACGGGCTGCCGGCGTAGCGCATGTCTTCCTGCTCACCGGCGCAGAGGACGCGGAAGTTCTCCGCCGTCTTGGGCACCACGTCGCTGAAGAGTTCCAGGGTAACGGTGCCGGCGGGCTCACCGCCGATGCTGACATCCAGCGCGACCCGTGGATTGTCGGCGGGGTCTGCGGCCAGCGCGGATCCCGCGAGACCAACGGACAGGGCGAGGGCGAGGGCGGAGCGTTTTTTCACGGATCGAATTCCTCTGGTTGATGGATCTGGGTAGTGAATCTGGTTGGCGGCTCTGGATGCTGCCATTTGTCAGCAGCACCGCGTCGGTGCTGCGTGGGGCGGCAAAGTATACCCGTTATGGACGCGCATGCGGTTTGCGCGGGCGTTCCGGCAGCACTTCCAAATTCAAACCGCAGAGGCCCGGAGAACACAGAGACCAGCCAGCGTTATCCTCAGCTTCTCTGCGTGCGCTTCGCGTTCTCTGTGTCTTTGCGGTAAATCGCGCTGCGACAAGGCAGCAAATTTGAAATTGCGGGCGCTCCGATCCGTCAGCCCCCGGTTTCCGTCGTGGTCGGTGTGGCCGAGCCGGCGAGCCCTTCCGGCGGCGGCTGGCGTTGCAGCAGGCCGTCGGGCACTTCGCCGCGGCCGGCCTGGTAGAGGGCACCGGATTCCAGCATGATCAGCGCCATGACCGTGAGCAGCAGCGGCACGACGCCGATGCGCGCCCAGATGGCGGAGCCCATGTCCTGAGACTCCAGCTTCTGCCGCTCCATCGCCTGCATGGCCGGCGGCAGTTGGGCGATACGCTGCTCCAGATCCTTGTGCTCGTGACCGCCGACGAAGGCGAGGCTGACCACCGCCGCGCTGACCACATAGGCCGCCAGCAGCGCCCGATAGCGCCGCGCCGCCAGGTGCCAGTGCACTGCCACGAACCAGGGCCCTTCACGCTGCGACCGGGCGGCTCGCCACCAGGTGAACAGGATCAGGGCCATGGACAGGACCAGCGGTACCGCCACCGCGAGCCACTTGTATCGGGCAAGCACCGAGTCCGGTTCGGCCATGGAACCTGCCAGCAATGCGATCCCGGCCGCCAGGTTGAACAGGATCAGGTTGACCATGGCCAGCTCGTGCGGATTCTTGGCACGGCGTTTCTGCTGGTCGTCGATGGCATAGAACATGCGCGTGGTCCCCCGGCGTCGGCCGTCTGGAGTCAGTTCGGATCGCGTGGACGCTATACTTGTTTCGGTCGATGAACAACGGACAGTATATACGCAAGCCGCGGCAGGTTTTGCGCACGCATCCACACAGGGCAAGGGGCATACCGGTTCATGAACAACGGCATTCTCATCGGCAAGGGCGCGGCGCCTGATACAGGCGCAGGGCCTGTCACAAGTTCTGTCACAGGCCCGGGCATGGAGTCCCGGGTGTGGATCCATCCGCGCATGGCCAATCGTCATGGCCTCGTGGCCGGCGCTACCGGCACCGGCAAGACAGTCACGCTGCAGAGCCTGGCGGAGCAGTTCAGCCGTCTCGGCGTGCCGGTGCTGCTGGCGGATGTGAAGGGCGATCTGGCCGGGATCAGCCAGCCCGGGGGCGACAACCCCCGGGTGGAGGCCCGGGTGCGAGAGCTGGGCCTGGAGGCCGACGGCTTTCGCTACGGGCCCTGTCCGGTCACCTTCTGGGACCTGTACGGTGAACAGGGCCACCCGGTACGCACCACGATCAGCGAACTGGGGCCGCTGCTGCTGGCGCGTCTGCTTGGACTGAACGAGGTCCAGGAGGGCGTGCTCGATATCTGTTTCCGGGTCGCCGACGACAACGGGCTGCTGTTGCTGGACTTGAAGGACCTGCAGGCCATGCTGGTGCATGTGGCGGACAATGCGGCGTCGCTGCGGACCCGCTTCGGCAATGTCTCCGCCGCTTCCGTCGGCGCTATCCAGCGCCGTCTGCTCAAGCTGCAGGATCAGGGCGGCGACCGGCTGTTCGGCGAGCCGGCACTCGACCTGGCGGACCTGATGCAGACCGATGAACAGGGGCATGGGCTGGTCAATGTGCTGGCAGCAGAGCGGCTGATCCAGCATCGCGCGCTGTACGCCACCTTTCTGCTGTGGCTGTTGTCGGAACTGTTCGAACAGTTGCCGGAGGTGGGCGATCCGGACCGACCGCGGCTGGTGTTCTTCTTCGACGAGGCGCACCTGCTGTTCGATGACGCCCCTGCAGCGCTGACCGACAAGGTGGAGCAGGTCGTGCGGCTGATCCGCTCCAAGGGGGTCGGCGTCTATTTCGTGACCCAGAACCCGATGGACATCCCGGATCGGATCCTGGCGCAACTGGGCAACCGCGTTCAGCATGCCTTGCGGGCCTTCACCCCGCGGGAGCAGAAGGCGGTGCGGACCGCGGCGCAGACCTTTCGGCCCAATCCGGCGCTGGACACCGAGGCCGCCATCAGCGCCCTCGGCGTTGGTGAGGCGCTGGCCTCCACCCTCGACGCGGACGGTGTCCCGACCGTGGTCCAGCGCGTGAAGGTCGCCCCGCCCGGGAGCCAGCTCGGCCCCATCAGCGCAGAACAGCGCCGGCGCCTGATGGCCGGCTCACTGGTCGCCGGGGTCTACGAAACGCCTGTCGATCGGGAATCCGCCTACGAGCGCCTGCGCGACATGGCCGAGCAGGCCGCCCGGGCGGCGGAGGACGATGCCCCGGCTGCTGCCCGGCAGCGCGACCGAAGCCCTTCGCGCCGCAAGGCCCAGACGCCGATGGAGGCATTCGTCGTCAGTACCATGCGCTCGCTGGGCACCCAGATCGGCCGACAACTGGCGCGTGGTGTGCTTGGTTCGCTGTTCGGCGGCGCGCGACGGCGCTGATACTGGCTCAGCCCGGCAGGAAACCGATACAATGCAGGCCCTTGATTATCCAGCCTGGTGTTTCCCTTGGCCACTTCATCCCCCGATGTCCCCAGTTTTCAGGATCTGATCTTCCGGTTGCAGCAATTCTGGGCCGACCGCGGCTGTGTCGTCATGCAGCCCTACGACATGGAGGTGGGGGCCGGCACCTTTCACCCGGCAACCTTCCTGCGCTCCATCGGCCCCGAGCCCTGGAATGCTGCCTATGTGCAGCCGTCCCGGCGACCGACGGACGGACGCTACGGCGAGAACCCGAACCGCCTGCAGCACTACTACCAGTACCAGGTGGTGCTCAAGCCGTCGCCCCTCGACATCCAGGAACAGTACCTGGACTCCCTGCGCATGCTGGGGATCGACCCCTTGGTGCACGATATCCGCTTCGTCGAGGACAACTGGGAGTCGCCGACCCTGGGCGCCTGGGGCCTGGGCTGGGAGGTCTGGCTCAACGGCATGGAGGTGACCCAGTTCACCTACTTCCAGCAGGTCGGCGGGCTGGAGTGTCGGCCGGTGACCGGCGAGATCACCTACGGCCTGGAGCGCATCGCCATGTACCTGCAGGGCGTTGAGAGCGTGTTCGATCTGGTCTGGGCCCGCACCCCCGCCGGCGTGGTGACCTACGGCGACGTGTTCCTGCAGAATGAGCGCGAACAGTCCGCCTACAATTTCGAGCACGCCGACGTGGCGGCCCTGTTCCGGCAGTTCGACGTCTGCGAACAGCAGAGCGCGGCCCTGGTGGAGGCCGGTCTGCCGCTGCCGGCCTACGAGCAGGTGCTGAAGGCGTCCCACCTGTTCAACCTGCTGGACGCGCGCGGGGCCATCTCTGTGACCGAGCGTCAGCGCTTCATCCTGCGTGTCAGGACCCTGGCCCGGGCCGTGGCCGAGGCCTACTACCAGAGCCGCGAGCAGCTCGGATTCCCGATGCTGTCGCAGAGCCGGTCGGACACCCCTACCCAGGAAAGTGCCTCGCAGGAAGGCCTTGCACGGACAACAGCACAGCAGGAGGCGCGCGCGTGAACGCAGACCAGAACCCTGACAGCGAACAGACCGCCAGCCTGCTGGTGGAGATCGGCACCGAGGAGCTTCCGCCAACGGCCCTGAAACGGCTGTCCGAGGCCTTCGCCGATCAATTGAGCACCCAATTGACGGAACAGCGCATCGGGCACGGGAATCTGGAGCGCTTCGCGGCACCCCGGCGGCTGGCGGTGATCATCCAGGATGTGCAGGTGCGCCAGCCGGACCAGGAGACGCTGCGCCGAGGCCCGGCGCTGGCAGCCGCGTTCGATGCCCAGGGACAACCGAGCAAGGCGGCGCTCGGGTTTGCCCGTTCCTGCGGTGTCGAGGTGGACGCCCTCGATCGGGAGCAGACCGACAAGGGTGAATGGCTGTGCTTTCGGCAGCAGGCCACGGGAGAACGCACCCTCACGCTGCTGCCGGCACTGGTGGAGGCGGCCCTGGGCCGGTTGCCGATCCCCCGGCGGATGCGCTGGGGAGACGGCGATGCCGAATTCGTGCGGCCAGTGCACTGGGTCTGCGGCCTGCTTGGGGCGGAGCCGGTGCCCGGCCGGGTATTGGGGCTGGACATCGGCACAGGCTCTCGCGGTCACCGGTTCCATCATCCAGACAGGGTGCAGATCCCGCGGCCGGAGGCCTACGCCGAGGCACTGCGGGCCGCGTCGGTGGAGCCCAGCCTTGAACTGCGCCGACAGGCGATCCGGGAGCAGGTACTGCAACTGGCGGCCTCGGTGCATGGCCATGCCGATCTGCCGGACGACCTGCTGGACGAGGTTGCGGCCCTGTGCGAGTGGCCGACGGCACTGCTCGGCCGGTTCGATGCGGACTTTCTGCAGGTGCCGGCAGAGGTGCTGATCGAGACCATGCAGAAGAACCAGAAGTATTTTCCGGTATTCGACGACACCGGCGCGCTGATGCCCTGGTTCATCACCATCGCCAACATCCGCAGCCGTGACCCGGACCTGGTGCGCGCCGGCAACGAACGGGTGATCCGCCCGCGCTTTGCCGATGCGCGATTCTTCTGGGAGCAGGACCGCAAGACCCCGCTGGCCGACCGACGCGATGCCCTTGGTTCCGTGGTGTTCCAGCACAAGCTGGGCAGCCTGCTGGACAAGTCCCGACGGGTGGCCGGGCTGTCGCGGCACATCGCAGGCCTGCTCGACTACGACCAGGACGAGGCGGAACGGGCGGCGGAGCTGGCCAAATGCGACCTGGTGACCGCCATGGTCGGTGAGTTCGCCAGCCTGCAGGGGACAATGGGTCGCTACTACGCCCAGCACGACGGCGAACGGCCCGGTGTTGTCGCCGCCATGGAAGAACAGTATCTGCCCCGCCATGCCGGTGACCGGCTGCCCACCAGCGATGCCGGGCGCACATTGGCCCTGGCGGACAAGCTGGACACCCTGGTCGGCATCTTCGCCATCGGTCAGCGACCCACCGGCGTCAAGGACCCTTACGGCCTGCGCCGGGCGGCCATCGGCGTGCTGCGCATCCTGATCGAAACCCCGCTGGCCCTGGACCTGAAGGATCTGCTGTGGCAGGCCGCCTTCGGTTATCGGGGCGTGGTGGAAGCGGAGGACGCCGTAACCCAGGTATTCGATTACATGATGGAGCGGCTGCCTGGCTACTACGGCGACATGGGCGTCGCCGCCGAGGTGGTGGATGCGGTGCTGAGCCTGGGGCCGCAGGTGCCCAGCGACATCGATCGGCGGATCCTTGCGGTGGCGGCCTTCCGCCAGCTGGAGGCCGCAGAGGCCTTGTCCGCTGCCAACAAGCGCATCCGCAACATCCTGAAGAAATCCGGCGACGGGATCGCTGCCGATATCGATACAACCGTGCGTCCGGAAGGCCTGCAGGAAGAGGCCGAACGGCGGCTGGCCCAGGGGGTTGAGCAGATGCGGGCGCGGCTTGCGCCGATGCACGCGGCGCAGGACTACGAAGGCATGCTGCGCACCCTGGCCGGATTGCGGGAGGATGTGGACCAGTTCTTCGACCAGGTCATGGTCATGACGGACGACGCCGAGCTGCGACGCAACCGACTGGCCTTGTTGCGATCGCTCGAGCAATTGTTCCTGCTGACCGCGGACATCTCGCGACTGCACTAGTGGTCTCGCGGTTGCTGCAGCAGCGGATAGGGTTGCCGGGGAGCGGAACCACCGGACTGGTGATCCTTGACCGTGACGGGGTCATCAACCAGGACTCGGATGCCTTCATCAAGTCACCTGAGGAATGGTTACCCATCCCAGGCAGTCTGGAGGCCATCGCCACGCTCGGCAACGCCGGTTTCACCGTGGCCGTTGCCACCAATCAGTCCGGCATTGCCCGCGGCCTGTTCGACATCGATACCCTCGGTGCCATTCACCAGCAGATGATGCGCCGCCTGGCGGACCTGGGCGGCCATGTGGATGCCATCGCCTTTTGCCCCCATGGCCCGGGGGACGGGTGCCGCTGCCGCAAGCCGGCGCCTGGTCTGCTGCTGGAACTCGGCCGGCGCCTCGGCAGGCCGCTGGCAGGGGTGCCGGTGGTGGGCGATTCCCTCAGGGACCTGGAAGCGGCCGTCGGTGTCGGCGCCTCGCCGATCCTGGTCCGCACCGGCAAGGGAAGGCGGACGGAACAGACCTTGCCCGAGACGCTGGCGGGAATACCGATTGCGGATGACCTGCAAGCTGCCGTCGACCTGATCCTGCGCACCTATCCGGATCCTGCGCGATAGGATCCCACCCTCCGGCCTGCACGGCTGGCCCCGGCCAGCAGACTCCACAAACGTTCGAGGTATCGTCAACCATGGTGACTCTGCGTTCGCTCGTCTTCTTTGCGATTCTGATCCTGGCCGTGATCGCCTACGCCCTGGCGATCATGGTGTCGTCTCGCTGGATGTCCCGGGACCGGTTGCAGGGCCTTTCGCGCAGTTGGTCGCGCTTTCTTTTACGGACATTGCGGCTGGTGTGCGGGCTGGACTATCGGATCTGCGGGCTGGAGAACCTGCCGGACGGACCCTGCATCCTGCTGTCGAAACATCAATCTGCTTGGGAGACCATCGCCCTGCCGGGGGTCATCCCCAAGCTTCAGGTCTGGGTGCTGAAACAGGAATTGATGCAGATACCTTTTTTTGGCTGGGCCTTGCGGGCGTTCGATCCTATTGCCATCGATCGCTCCGCCGGGCGCAAGGCCATGCGACAGTTGCTTGCCGAGGGCAAGCAGCATCTGGACGCCGGCCGATCGATCCTGGTGTTTCCGGAGGGAACCCGGGTGGCCGTGGGTCAGCGCAAGGCATTCACCATCGGCGGCGCCATTCTGGCGGAGCGCAACCAGGTACCCATCGTGCCCATCGCCCATAACGCCGGGGTGTTCTGGGCGCGGCGCGGGGTCAGAAAGCGGCCCGGCTGCATCCAGGTGGTCATCGGCCCGCCGATCGCAGCCGAGGGCCGTTCGGCCCAGACCCTGAATGCCTTAAGCGAGGAATGGATCAATTCCACCGTGGAATCACTGCCTCAACAGGCAGGCGACTGAGGCAGCACCTGCAAATTTGCAGCCTTGCCGCAGTTCCATTGACCGCAGCGCAACAGGGGAGGCAAAGCGCACGCAGGGAGGCTTATGGACAACTGCCATCCATTTTTTCGCCGCACCTTTAGCGGGGTGGGTATCGGCAAGCACCGATGATCGTTCGCTACGCAGATCTCAGATATCGATGTTCTCCGCATCCAGCGCATTGCTCTCGATGAAGGCCCGCCGCGGCTCCACCTGTTCGCCCATCAGCGTCGTGAAGATCTGATCTGCGGCCACCGCGTCCTCGATGGTGACCCGCAGCAGGCGACGGGTGGTCGGATCCATGGTGGTGTCCCAGAGCTGCTCGGGATTCATCTCGCCAAGGCCCTTGTAGCGCTGGATGTGATATCCACGTTTGGCCTCGCCGATGAGCCAGTCGTAGGCCTCGGCGAAGTCAGCCACCGCGGCAGAACGCTCGCCGCGGGAAACCATGGCACCCGGCTCGATGAGTCCTCCCAGCTGATCGCTCAGACCGGCGATGCGGCCGTAATCCACCGAATCGAAGAAGTCCAGCGGCACCAGACGTGTCTCGGGAATACCGTGGACCAGGCGAATCAGCTCGATGCTCTCCGGGCGATCTTCCGCATCCGTCAACACACGCGCCCGGTAGTCCACCGCCGGACCGCTGCCGGTGGATAGCCGCTCCACCAGAGGGCCCAGCCACGCCATGATCGCCTCAGGGTCCGCGCGCATGTCCGCGGTCAACCTTGGCCGGTTGACCAGTTCCGCCAGGAACAGCGGGTCATGCCGGTGGGACAGGCGCGTGACCATGGCGCGGTAGATCTGGAAGTCCCGCACCAGCGCCTCCAGCGCGACTGTGGTCATGGGCGGCGCACCGGTGGCAACCGACAGGCTCGCGCCGTCCAGCGCCGCGGCGATCAGCGAGGCGCCCAGTTCCCCGTCGTCCAGTAGATAATCTTCCTGCTTGCCGCGCTTCACCTTGTATAGCGGTGGCTGGGCGATGTAGACATGGCCCCGATCCACCAGCTCTGGCATCTGGCGATAGAAAAAGGTCAGCAGCAGGGTGCGGATATGGGCGCCATCCACGTCTGCGTCGGTCATGATGATGATGCGGTGATAGCGCAGCTTGTCCGGGTTGTATTCCTCCCGTCCAATGCCGCAGCCCAGGGCGGTGATCAGTGTGCCGACTTCCGCCGACGACAGCATCTTGTCGAAACGGGCCTTCTCGACGTTCAGGATCTTGCCCTTCAGCGGAAGGATCGCCTGAAAGGCCCGGTCGCGACCCTGCTTGGCGGAACCGCCGGCGGAGTCGCCCTCGACGATGAAGAGTTCGGAACTGGACGGATCCTTTTCCTGGCAATCCGCCAGCTTTCCGGGTAGGCCGGCGATGTCCAGCACGCCCTTGCGGCGGGTCATCTCCCTGGCCTTGCGGGCGGCCTCACGGGCGCGGGCCGCTTCCAGCATCTTGTTGGCAATGACCTTGGCCTCGGCGGGATTCTCCTCCAGGAAGGCATCCAGGTATTCCACCAACAGGGATTCCACCACGCTCTTGACCTCCGACGAGACCAGCTTGTCCTTGGTCTGGGAGGAGAATTTGGGGTCCGGCACCTTGACCGAGACTACGGCCGTCAGGCCTTCGCGGGCATCGTCGCCCACCGGGCGGGTCTTCTGGTGCTTGTCCAGCGCCTCGCGCTCGATGTACTGGTTCAGGGTACGGGTCAAGCCGGCGCGGATGCCGGCGAGATGGGTGCCGCCGTCTTTCTGCGGGATGTTGTTGGTGAAGCAGAAGATCGACTCCTGGTAGGAGTCGTTCCACTGCAGCGCGATCTCAACCGTCACCTCTGACCGCTCCGCCGTGAAGTAGAACACGCTGGGATGGATCGGCGACTTGTTTCGGTTCAGATGCTCGACGAAGGCGCGGATTCCGCCCTTGTATTCGAAGGTGGCCTCGCGGTCGGTGCGTTCGTCCCGAATGCGGATCTTGACCCCGGAGTTCAGGAACGACAGCTCTCGCAGGCGCTTCACCAGGATCTCGTAATGCAACTCGAGATCGGTAAAGATGGTGCCGGAGGGCTTGAAGGTGATGGACGTACCACTGCCTGTGGCTGCGCCGATTTCCCGCAACGGATACTGCGGCTCGCCGAGCCTGAACTCCTGCTCGTAACGGATGCCATCGCGGTCGATCTGTAGCCGCAGATGTTCCGACAGGGCATTCACCACCGAGACGCCGACACCGTGCAGTCCGCCGGACACCTTGTAGGAGTTGTCGTCGAATTTCCCGCCGGCGTGCAGTACCGTCATGATGACCTCGGCCGCTGAACGATTCTCTTCCGGGTGGATGTCCACCGGGATACCGCGGCCATTGTCTGCCACTGTCACGGAGCCATCTGCATGCAGGGTCACCAGGATATCGCTGCAATACCCCGCCAGGGCCTCGTCGATGGAGTTGTCCACCACCTCGAACACCATGTGGTGCAGGCCGGTACCATCGTCGGTATCGCCGATATACATGCCGGGGCGCTTGCGAACGGCATCCAGGCCGCGGAGTACTTTGATGTTTGACGAATCGTAGGACATGCGTGAGGGACAGCCGGTGAGGAAAGGACGGGGGTTGCGGGTTGCATGCGGAGGGAGATCCGCATCAAGCGCCTGATTATACCGCGTTTTTGGAACTTCCGGGACGATGGGGCGCGATGGTGCGGCAACGACTGCCCGGTGACTTTCCAAGCAGCGCTCGCTTCGTCGCAGAGGCAAATTTGAGCGAGGTTGGCGGATACGTCAGACCACCGCTCGCAGGCTGGGCATCGACCGTACTGTTCCATGTTCCACGTGGAACACCTGCATGCCGGCCTGTCTGACTGCGCTGCCAGGCGACTCCAACGCGGTACTCAGCACCTGTGTCGACGCGGCGCGTATGGCGCCGTACAACAATGCCTGTCGCTCTCGATCCAGTTCAGCCGGCAGATCATCAACCAGCCAGATTGAAGGCTCGGGATATTGTTCCCGCACCACCCGATCCGCGGCCAATTGCAACAGTACGCCGGCCGTCTTGTTTTGGCCGCGGGAGCCTACCCAGGTTGTCCCGTCTCTCTGCAGGCAGAAATCACCGCGCGAGGCGGAAAGGTAGGTATAGCCGCGGCCAACGTCCCCGGGGAGCTGTCGCTGGAGCACGGCCAAGGTTTGATCGGGATCCGTCGGGATGTCAGAGCGCCAGACGAGCTCGAGTCCATCCAGAACACCCAGCTCAAGTGCAAGGGTATGAAATGCCTGCCGGAGCCGGTCTAAAAGGTCGGCCCTCACCTTGGCAAGGATGCTCAGGGCGGCGGCATACTCGGCATCCCAGATCGCAGCGCCCTGACCGCCGGCACGCAACCAGGCGTTGCGCTGGGCAGCAGACCGACGTAATCGGCTTCGTAGCTCCGCCAGGCCATGTTCCACGTGGAACACGTTCCAGTCGATGAAGCGGCGGCGAAGCTCCGGATCACCCTCCACCAGCGCATGCATCGCCGAACCGACCAGCCTGACCGGTAACCCTGTCTCCCGGGTTACGACTCCAAGCTCCGAACGCCATTGGCGCCTGACTGCATGTCCGCCCTGATAGCCGGCCAGATCGATGCTGGCACCAGCCGCCCCATGCATCACCACCGGTCCGTGTCTGCGGCCGCGGAAACTGCCGCCCCTGTTGACCAGGTAGACCGCCTCCAGTAGCGATGTCTTGCCGGCCCCGTTCCCGCCGACCAGGCAGACGTGCCCTTCCGAAAGGCTCAGCTCGACCGCGGCCAGATTCCGCAATCCGCGGATCCGCAGATGTTCGATCCAGGCCACGACCCCTGTCCATCAGAGCCGCATGGGCATGATCACGAAGATCTCGTCCTCGGTGCCCTCACCCCGCCAAATGGAACTACCGTCGGCATCCCGCAATCGCACCTCGATCCGGCTGGTTTCCACGGCATTGATCACATCCATGATGTAACCAACGTTGAACCCGACCACCACGGGTTCACCCTGATATTCCATCTCCACCTCATCCTCGGCCTGCTCATGTTCCGGATTGTGCGACAGCAGACCGAGGACGCCGTCGTTGAAACTGACTCGGACGCCCTTGTATTTTTCGTTCGACAGGATCGCGGTACGCTGCAGGGCCCCCTTGAGCACATCCTTCGCCAACAGCGCGACGTGCGGCAGATCCTTCGGGATGACCCGATCGTATTCCGGATATTTGCCGTCCACCAGCTTCGACACGATGGCGGTTTCGCCAAAGCTCACGCGTATCGTGCGGGCACCCATCTCCAGCCGGACCAGGGCATCGTCCGTGGGCAGCAGGCGCTTGAGCTCGATCACCGACTTTGCGGGCACGATGGCCTGCCGGGACGATTCACCCGTGTCCACAGCCGCTGCAAGTGCCCCTGACATCTTCGCCAGCCGATGCCCGTCCGTCGCAACCGACACCAGCGACGCAGCCTGCAGCTCCAGCAGCACGCCATTCAGGTAGTAGCGCACATCCTGCTGCGCCATGGCGAAGGCCGTTTTTTCGAACAGTCGCTTCAACACCGAGGCGTCCAGATCCAGCGACAGGTCCAATTCACCGGTCTCCATCGACGGAAAATCATCCGCTGGAAGCGTGCTGAGTGAAAACCGGCTACGGCCGGATGAAACCAGCACACGTTCAGCTTCCTTCCGGATGCGGATCATCGCGCCTTCCGGCAGCGTCCGGCAGATATCCAGGAACTTCCGGGCGGGTACCGTCACCGACCCGCTGTCATGGACCTCCGCCGGCGTCCGCGTGGCGATTTCCAGCTCCAGATCCGTACCCCGAATCGCCAGGCTCGCATCGCTGGCACTGAGCAGGAGGTTTCCAAGTATCGGCAGCGTCTGTCGCTTTTCGACGACGCCCGACACGATGGAGAGCGCCGGCAGCAGACCCGCGCGTGTAATCTCGATGTTCATGAACGACCCATCCTGTTGCTTTATACCTGTTACAAGCGAGATTTCGGTTTTCGTCCCGACCGTTGGTCTTTGGCCGCGCCCCCAGTCCGAGGAAATGCTGGCTGATTCAGCATTCACCGCACGGGGCAGGAGACCCCGCCTTTTTATCGGCGCACGCCACTGAAAATGAAGCGATTCCAAAAATACATTTCGGATCGCGTACTGATTGTTGGCCCGGACCGGATCAGGGAAGCCAATCCATCAGCGTCTCTCTAAGCCGTTAGGGTACGCAGCAGGATCTTGTAGTCCTCTTCCAGCATGGTGTCGGCCTCGCGCAGCTCCGCCACCTTCCGCGTAGCGTGAATCACCGTGCTGTGATCCCGGCCGCCGAACGCGGCCCCGATCTCGGGCAAGCTGTGCTTGGTCAGCTCCTTGGCCAGCGCCATGGCCATTTGCCGCGGACGGGCGATGCTGCGCGTGCGCTTTGCCGAAACCAGATCGGCGACACGGAGCTTGTAATGGTTCGCCACGACTTTCTGGATGTTCTCGATGGTGACCTGCTTGTCCTGAGCCACCAGCATGTCTCTGAGCACATTGCGCGCAAAATCCATGCAGATCGGCGACCCGGTGAACTGCGAGTTGGCCACCAGGCGTCGCAGCGCCCCCTCCAGCTCGCGGATGTTGGAGCGCATCCGCTTGGCAACAAAGAACGCCACATCTTCCGGCAGTTCCACCCCAACCGTTGCCGCCTTGCTGTGCAGGATCGCCACCCGCGTCTCCAGATCCGGTGGATCGATGGCCACCGTCAGCCCCCAGCCGAAGCGCGATTTCAAACGGTCTTCCAGCCCGGCGACCTCCTTCGGGAACCTGTCGCTGGACAGGACGATCTGCTGCTTGCTCTCGAGCAGGGTGTTGAAGGTGTGGAAAAACTCTTCCTGGGAGCGGTCCTTGTTGGCAAAGAACTGCACGTCGTCGATCAACAGCGCATTGACGCGCCGGTAGCGGCGCTTGAACTCGTCGATCTTGTTGTGCTGCAACGCCCGGATCATCTCCGACACAAACCGCTCGGAATGCACGTAGATCACCTTGGCATCCGGATTGGTCTCGACAATGACGTTGCCGACGGCGTGCATCAGATGGGTCTTGCCGAGACCGACCCCACCATAGATGAACAGCGGGTTGTAGGCGGTGCCCGGATTCTTGCCGATCTGCATGGACGCGGCCCGAGCGATCTGGTTCGACTTGCCTTCGACGAAGGTGTCGAAGGAGAAGTCCGGATTCAGATTGCCCTCGCGTCGACGACGCATGCGCTCCGCCTCGTCGGACGCAGACACATTCGACAGCCGCCTGGCCGCCGAGTCGCCCTCCTCGTCCGGGCTCCGCAAGGATCCGATCTCGAAGCCCAAGCGGCCGATGCGTTGACCGCTGACCTGCGCGCAGAGGGTAAGGATGCGTTGTTCGTAGTGCTGTTGCACCCAGTCCTTGACGAACCGGTTTGGCGCAAACAGCAACAGGATGTCGCCCCGGTCACTCGCCTGCAGGGGCAGAATCCAGGTGTTGAATTCCGCCGACGTCAGTTCCCCCTTGAGCAAGGATGTACATTCCTTCCACACCTCTAGCATCGGCTGCAAATCCCCATAGAGTCCCACAAGCACACATCACTATCGTCAACGCCCATGAACCGCGAAGACAGGGATCCATTTGCCTCCCTGATCCGATTCCCTGATCCGATTCCCTGATCCGATTTCCTGATCCGACTTCTTGATCCGACTTCTTGATCCGACTTCTTGATCCGATCCAGGCCAAAAAACAGCATTTCCCTTCCAACCAAGGTCCGCCCCTGTCCCACCGATCAGGTCCATGGCTGCCTGCACTGGCAAAGAGCACCAGTCTAGCCCCCTCCGTGCGACTTATCCACAACCCCATGCATCTGCGGGGCCAGCATGAACCATGCCCGGCTACGTAGAGATTGACCTTGCAGGACGTCAAGGTTATCATTGTGAGTCTTTTTTCTGCGTACTGCCCTTCCGGGCGGTGCCCGTCCCGAATCATCTCCCGTCGAGGGCCATCGTTGTGAAGCAGACATTCAAGCCCAGCCGTCTCAAGCGCGCACGCACCCATGGTTTCCGTGCGCGTTGCGCAACCCGTAACGGCCGCAAGGTCATTCAGGCGCGTCGTGCCAAGGGTCGTGCCAGACTGACGCCCTAGCACTGGCTCCCGAAGACTCAGTTCGAGCGGCAACCTGAACGACAATCCGACAGCCGGCACCATCGAAGGCGTGACCCAAGTCGCAACGGAAGATGCGACCGGTGATCCGAACAATGATCCGGCCGGCAACTCGGTCAGCGATCTGTTCGACCCGAAGGCGAACGTCCCGGTCAAGCGTCCGCAACCAACGCAGGCACGCTGTGCTGACAGGGGCTTTCCCCGCCGGCGACGTCTGTTGCGGCCGGGCGACTATCAGGCCGTCTTCGCAGATCCTGCCCGCAGCAGCGACCGCCTGTTTACGGTGCTCGCCAGCCGCACCTCGGTCGATACAGCATGTTCTCGCCTGGGCTTGGCCATCTCGAAAAAATGTGCACCGCGGGCCGTGGACAGAAATCGCATCAAGCGCCTGATCCGGGAGTCGTTCCGTCAGGGTGCGGTTGCGACATGCGCGCTGGATCTGGTCGTGCTCGCGCGTCCGCAGGCGCGGACGGCCGACAACCGGTCCATCGCCAACTCGCTGCAGCGCCACTGGTCAAGGCTCCAGCAGCGGTTGTGCGCACCCTCGTCCGACTGATCATTCGCGTCTACCAGTACGCCATCAGCCCGCTGCTCGGTCAGCACTGCCGCTATCATCCCAGCTGCTCCCAGTACACCCTCGAGGCCGTCGAGCGCTTCGGCGTGTTCCGCGGCTGCCTGATGGGCATCAAGCGTCTGTCCCGCTGCCACCCCTGGCACCCCGGTGGCTTCGACCCTGTTCCAGAACCACGGAAACCCCGTCACGATGGATAACATCCGGCTCCTGCTCATCCTTTCCCTTGCCGCCATCCTGTTCCTGATCTACCAGGCCTGGGTCCAGGACTACGGATCACCGGCCCAGCCGGCCAAGGTCGCCAGCCAGACGGATGCCTCAGTGGCCGCCGATCAGCCCCCGCTGGACGCCCCCGACGCTCCTCCGGCCACCCCCGTCGCTCAGCCCGCTGGTGACAACGCCCTGCCCGCGGTCGCCGGAGCCCCCGCCGGCAGCATCATCAAGGTGGAAACCGACGTGATCCGCGCAGAGATCTCCAGCGTCGGCGGAACCCTTCAGGCCCTGTGGCTGCTGGACTATGCCCAGACCGCCGACGACCCCAGCCGCCCATTCCAGCTGCTGAAACCCGACATGCCGAACATGTTCGTGGTCCAGTCCGGCCTGCTGGGCAACCAGGGCCAGATTGCGCTGCCCACACACAAGGCGCACTTCACCAGCACGCAGTCGCGCTTCAGCCTGCCAGCTAACGAAGACACGCTGACAGTGACCCTGCACTGGACCGAAGGCGGCATCGAGGTGCGCAAGCACTACCACTTCCAGCGCGGCAGCTACCTGGTGCGGGTGGAGCAGGAGATCGTCAACCAGACCGACGCCGCCCTGGCCCTGCGCACCTACGAGCAGCTGCAGCGCACCGAACTCTATGATCCGGAGAAGTCCAGCTTCATCCATACCTTCACGGGCGGCGTCTACTACGGCCCGGAGACCAAGTACCGCAAGGAATCCTTCGGCGACATGGCCGACGAGCCCCTGGATGTGAAGATCACCGATGGCTGGATCGCCATGATCCAGCACTACTTCATGGCCTCGTGGATTCCGCCGCAGCAGGTGGAGCAGACCTTCTATACCAAGGTTGTCGGCAATGACCACTACATCATCGGCACCTACTCCCCGGCGCTGACCATCAACCCGGGCGAATCCCGCATCGTCGACACCCGCCTGTTCGTCGGCCCCAAGCTGCAGAACACCCTGGAGGAGATCGCCCCGGGACTGGAGCTGGCAGTGGACTACGGCTGGCTGACCATCCTGTCCAAGCCGATCTTCTGGTTGCTCAACGCCATCCACTCGCTGGTGGGCAACTGGGGCTGGGCCATCATCATCCTGACCATCCTCATCAAGCTCGCCTTCTACAAGCTGTCCGAGACCAGCTACAAGTCGATGGCGAACATGAAAAAGCTGGCGCCAAGACTGCAGGCGCTGAAAGACCGCTACGGCGACGACAAGGAACGTCTGAACCAGGCCATGATGGAGATGTACAAGAAGGAGAAGATCAATCCTCTGGGGGGCTGCCTGCCCATACTGGTGCAGATCCCGGTCTTCATCGCGCTGTACTGGGTGCTGCTGGAGAGCGTCGAACTGCGCCACGCACCCTTCATCCTGTGGCTCGACAACCTGACTGCGCCGGACCCCTACTATGTGCTGCCACTGATCATGGGCGTGTCCATGTTCGTCCAGCAGAAGCTCAACCCGCCGCCGCCGGATCCCATCCAGGCCAAGGTGCTGATGGCGCTGCCGTTCGTGTTCACGGTGTTCTTCGCCTTCTTCCCGTCGGGGCTGGTGCTGTACTGGACCGTGAACCAACTGCTGTCCATCACCCAGCAATGGCACATCACCCGCAAGATCGAAAAGGCGGAGGCCACGAAACGGGCCAACTAGAGACAAGGGCGCTCCACAGGTCCCCGTCTGATCACTGAACGATTGCAACCTGGCGTGAACGCACGCGACACTATTGCCGCCGTCGCCACCGCGCCTGGCGTCGGCGGCATCGGCATCGTTCGCGTCTCCGGCCCTGACTGCGCCCGCATCGCCCGGGCCATGCTGGGCCGGCTGCCCAAGCCCCGTCGGGCCCTGTTCGGCGATTTCCTGGGGGCAAACGCCGACCCACTGGACTCCGGTCTCGCGCTGTTCTTTCCGGCGCCACATTCGTTCACCGGTGAGGACACCCTCGAGCTACAGGGCCATGGCGGCCCAGTGGTGCTGGACCTGGTGCTGGCGCGCGTATTGGCACTGGGCGCACGCCTGGCGCGGCCGGGCGAATTCAGCGAACGGGCATTCCTGGAAGGCAAGCTCGACCTGGCGCAAGCCGAGGCCATCGCCGACCTCATCGACAGCGGCACCGTCGCCCAGGCGCGCCTGGCCAGCCGCACCTTGCGCGGCGTGTTCTCCGAACAGGTCGACGCCTTGCTGACGGACCTCATCCGCCTGCGCACCCTGGTGGAGGCCGCTCTGGACTTCCCGGACGAGGACATCGACGTCATCGCCGACGCAGATGTCCGCGCAGACCTGAACGCGCTGCTGCAACACACCGTTAACCTGCTGCAACAGGCCCAGCGCGGCGAGCGTGTCCGCGACGGCCTGCTGATCGTGCTGGCCGGGGCGCCCAATGCCGGCAAGTCCAGCCTGCTCAACGCCCTGTCCGGCCAGGACACGGCTATTGTCACCGCCATCCCCGGCACCACGCGCGACCTGTTGCGGGCCGACATCGTCATTGATGGTCTGCCACTGCGGGTGGTGGACACCGCCGGCCTGCGGCTGTCGGCGGACCCCATCGAACGCGAGGGCATCCGCCGCGCCCGGGAGCAGATCGATCAGGCCGACCGCGTCCTGTTGATCGTCGACGACCAGCAAGACCCCGACGCCTGCGCCGTCGACCGCGCGCTGCTCCCGGACGGCGTGGCCTTGACCCTGGTGCGCAACAAGATCGATCTGAGCGGTCGCAGCGCCGGCGTCATCCGACCGCAGACCGACGGCCCCACCGAGATCGCCTGTTCCGCCGAAAGCGGCCTCGGGCTGGACGCGCTAAGGGATCATCTCAAGCACTGCGCCGGCTACCGTGGTGCAGCCGAAGGCGAATTCAGTGCCCGCCGACGCCATCTCGACGCCCTGCGCCGCACCCAGGCGCATCTTGTGGCCGCCCGCGACACCCTCGACACCACCGCCTCCGCCGAACTGATGGCCGAAGACCTCCGCCAGGCCCAGCACAGCCTTGGGGAGATCACAGGCGCCTTCACCTCCGACGACCTCCTCGGGCGCATCTTCTCGGAATTCTGTATTGGGAAATAGGGCCTTGGAGCCCTGTTGGTTACAAATGCCCTGGTAGCCGGCGCAGTCCTAGAGAGGGTTCCGTAACACATCCAGGCCGCGGCCGCTTTTGAACGCACCCGCGATACTTCCGGTATTCCGGGTTGCGCCGGCCTGCCCCGGTCGGTATCGATCACGCGATCAAAAGATCCGCCAGCTTGAACACCGCCCCCAGCACCGCCAGCCCGCCGAGCAGCCAGCGCGTCTGCGCCGCCATGGCCTGGTGCAGGTTCACCTCCACACGGGCGATCCGCTCCTGCAGACGCGCCTCGACCTCCCCGATCTGCAGTTCCAGTGCCTTGATGTCCCTCTGCAGCCGCGCCTCGACCTCGCTGATCTCCTTCTGCAGCCGTGCCTCGACTTCGTGAATCTGCAACTCGACGGCCTTGATCTGCTTCTGCAGCCGTGCCTCGACTTCGTGAATCTGCAACTCGACGGCCTTGATTTCCTTCTGCAGCCTCCCCTCGACCTCCTTGATCTCCTTCTGCAGCCGCCCCTCGACCTCCTTGATCTCCTTTTGCAGCCGCAGCTCGCTCTCACGCACATGGCCCTGGGTGGCCAGATCGGTGATCTGCGGAAAGCGCGCCTCCAGGGCATCGAAGGCGTCGGCGATCAGGCGCGCGCGGGTCTTCTCGTCCGGCGCCTCGGTCAATTGGGTATAGAGTTGCAGCGCTGCACTCATGGCGATCAATCCTGTCGTCGGGGTCTTCGCTCTGCCGTCACCGCTCGGGCGTTTGCGACACATTCGAACGCGTGGACAGCACCTCTCAGTCTAGCGCCTCGGCGAACCCGGGAGCAAAGGGCGGTCGAGTACAACGGCGTCTCGACCTGGGCCGTGCCGGCCCCGCACGGGAAGCGCCGAATAGATCAGCGCTTCCTTAACGGCCGTAGACCTGCTCGGGCAACCAGGTGATCAGGCCCGGGAACTGCCAGGCGATGGCGAGCATCAGCAGCTGGATCAGGATGAAGGGCACAACGCCGCGGTAGATAGTACCGGTGGCGACGGTGGCCGGAGTGACGCCCCGCAGGTAGAACAACGCGAAGCCGAATGGCGGGGTCAGGAAGGACGCCTGCAGGTTCAGCGCGATCATGACGCCGAGCCAGACCGGGTCAAGCCCCATGGCCAGCAGCACCGGGGCCACCAGGGGCACGACGACGAAGGTGATCTCGATGAAGTCCAGGATGAAGCCGAGCAGAAAGATCACCAGCATCACCAGCAGAAAGGCCCCGGTGACGCCGCCGGGCAGGGACTCGAACAGATCCTCGATCAGCCTCTCGCCGCCGAAGCCGCGGAACACCAGCGAGAACAGCGATGCACCGATCAGGATCAGGAAGATCATGGCGCTGATCTCGGTGGTGCCCTGCGCTACCTCCCGCAACAGGCCCAGGCGCAGCTTGCGCTTTACCAGCGCCAGCACCAGGGCACCGACGGCCCCCAGCGCGGCCGCCTCGGTGGGAGTGGCATAGCCGGCCAGGATGGAGCCCAGCACGGCGCCGATGAGCAGCAGCGGCGGCAGCAATGCGCCCACCAGACGGCCCCAGTCGATGGGGCCAAGTTCGTCCTGCGGCAACGCCGGTAGCTTGCGCGGTTGCAGCCAGGCCACGGCAACCAGGTACAGGATGTAGAGCCCCACCAGCATCAGCCCCGGGATCAGCGCACCGACGAACAGGTCGCCGACCGAGACCGTCTGCGGCGAGAAGATGCCCATGCTGAGCTGCGCCTGCTGGTAGGCGCTGGACATCACGTCGCCCAGCAGCACCAGCACGATGGACGGCGGGATGATCTGGCCCAGGGTGCCGGTGGCGGCCAGGGTACCGGTGGCGACGGATTGATCGTAGCCGCGGTTCAGCATGGTCGGCAGCGCCAGCAGACCCATGGTGACCACCGTGGCGCCGACGATGCCGGTGGAGGCCGCCAGCAACGCCCCTACCACACAGACGGAGATGGCCAGCCCACCGCGCAAACGGCCGAACAGCCGCGCCATGGATTCCAGCAGGTCTTCGGCGACGCGGGACTTCTCCAGCACAACGCCCATGAACACGAACAACGGCACCGCCAGCATGGTCTGGTTGTTCATGATGCCGAACAGGCGGTTCGGCAGCGCCTGCAGGAAGGCCGGTTCGAAGGTGCCGGTCAGCACCCCCACGCCGGCAAACAGCAGAGACACACCGCCAAGGGTGAAGGCCACGGGATACCCGGCCATCAGGGCCAGGCAGATGGCCACGAACAACAGGATGGCCATGGTTTCAGCCATGGGAGGACTCCGGCAACGCATGACCGGCCAGCAGATGGCCCGCCTTGATCAGGTCCGCCACTCCCTGCAGCCCCAGACTCCCGGCCAGCAGCCAGAGAATGGACTTCTGCAGGAACACCAGCGGCAGCCCGCCGCTCTCGCCGGATGCCTCCAGCGTGGACCAGGCATTGATCACGTAATCCCAGCTCGCCCAGCCGATGAACAGACAGAACGGCAACAACAGGAACAGGTTTCCGAGCAGATTCACCAGGGCCTGACGGCGGGCGCTGAAGCGCTGATAGAAGATGTCCACCCGCACATGGGCATTGCGCTGCAGCACCCAGGCGGCAGCGCCCATGAAGACCAGGGCATGGGCATACAGCACCGCCTCCTGCAGCGCAATGGCACCGATGTTGAAGCCGTAGCGCAACACCACCACCACGGCGGTGCCGACTACCAGGAACAACGTCAGCCAGGCACAGGCCTGACCGAGGCGGGCGTTGAAGGCATCGATGCGCCGCGCCAGCCGCAGCAATCGCGGGAGCGGCTTCGAGACTGGGGTTGACATGACTGGCATTCTAGCGGAAACAGGGCCGGTCACGCGGATAATTGTCACAAACAATCGACAGGAGAGCGCATGAAACGACGCCAATTCATCACCGCCGCCGGCGCCGGTCTGGCCGCCACGGCACTGGCCGGCTGCCAGCAAAAGCCAGAGGCAAACCAGGCCGAGGCCTCCCCAACAGAGACCTTCGAGTGGAAACTGGTCACGTCCTGGCCGAAGAACTTCCCTGGCGTCGGTGTCGGCGCCGAGCGCTTTGCACAGAAGGTCACTACCGCCAGCGGTGGGCGTCTGAACGTGCGCGTCTATGCCGCCGGTGAACTGGTGCCGGCGCTGGAGGTGTTCGACGCGGTCTCCCGCGGTGCCGCCGAGATGGGCCACAGCGCCTCATACTACTGGAAGGGCAAGATACCGGCGGCGCAGTTCTTCTGTGCCCTGCCCTTCGGCCCCAATGCCCAGGAGATGAATGCCTGGCTGCATCACGGCGGCGGCCTGGAACTGTGGGAGGAGGTCTACGCCCCCTTCGGCGTGTTGCCCATGGCCTGCGGTGCCACCGGGGTACAGAGCGCCGGCTGGTTCAACCGCGAGATCAACAGTATCGAGGATCTGAAGGGCCTGAAGATGCGCACCCCGGGCCTGGGCGGCGAGGTGCTGACCAAGCTCGGTGTCACGGTGGTGAACATGCCTGCCGGCGAGATCTTTACCGCCCTGCAAACCGGTGCCATCGATGCCACCGAGTGGATCGGCCCCTACAACGACCTGGCGCTGGGGCTGCACAAGGCCGCACGGTACTGCTACTTCCCCGGCTGGCAGGAGCCCAACGTCAGCTTCGAGCTGACCATCAATCGCGAGGCCTGGGACAGGCTGCCGGCGGATTTGCAGGAGATCGTGCGCGCGGCCGCCCGGCAGGCCAACGGCGACATCCTGGACGACTACAACGCCCGCAACATGGAGGCCCTGGAGCAGTTGCAGGCCCAGGAGGTCGTGGTGCGCCAGCTGCCCGCCGCAGTGCTGAGCGCACTCCAGGCCATCGCCCCCGAAGTCATCGACACCACCGCCGCCCGGGATCCGGTGGCGAACAAGGTCTGGCAGCAACAACGCGCCTGGCTGGAGCGGATGTTCGCCTATACCGCGCTGACCGAGCAGCACATCCATAACCTGAGGGGCTAAGGAAGCGCTGATTTTTGGCCAGCAGGCCAATGCATCAGCGTTTTACCAAGAATCGTCCGTCCTTCCGGTCGGAAAACCGGAATCCAGGCCAGGGATGGCAACCTCGCCGCTGGTCTACTGATCAGCATCCGACACGCACTTGCCCTCCGTGGCCTGGATCCCGGCTTCCCGGCCAGGACGACCTGGAATAGCCAACGACCATCGGTTGGTGAGCAAGACCCCGGACCGCTAACACCCAGGCCGCGAAAACCGACATCTCGTTTGCGGCAGGTCTGGTTGCCCCAGGCAGGGCCGGGCGCCGCATATAGTGCCCATATGTTACACATAAAGGATTGTCATTCTGGTCCGCTGCTTCAGCGGGGCCGGAGCGGCCTCTGCTGCCTCCCTTCACCGATATGACCATCTAATGTCATTCGATTAACATCGAAATGTGGTCGATCGGCCGTTCTGGCACTGTGCCCTATGATGAGTGTTTGTAATTCTTCTTTGTCGTAGTAATAACGCAGGTGGAAAACCACCCAAGGCATGAAATCTAATTTATAATGAGTGACTTGAGGATTTTTCTCACTGTTGTCGGTCGGCCGTTCAGCCTGTGGGTAACTGGTGGATAATCAGATCGGCTGAAATCAGCCACAGGTTATCCACAGCCGGCACCGCATTGCTGTCGACAGACTTGTTCGTACCGGTCTGCCGATCAGTCTTGCATGTCGGTCGATGCACGCCGGGTGGGACGGAAGCGGCCGAGGATGGGACGACGGCCGTGGTCAGATCAGGGAGCGTGCGCCCTTACCGTCGATCGCAATGACCTGACAGCTGCAGGTCTCCGCCACCGCCTGCGTCCAGCGGCGAAAGCACTCGTCAAACCCTATCGGGGTCGGGCGCGGGATCACATTGGCAACACCATCATGCGAAGGACACCGTTGGTGAAGGGCGCGAACTGGCGCAACCGGTCGAGCTTCTCGCACCGAAACTCCTCGATCGCTTCCCAGCCCCAAGCCCCCAGCGCCGCTGACCACCGCCCAGACCGCCAGCCCTCCAGCTCAATGACGAATGGAATCGCGTGCAAACGCCGCGATCAGTCGCGCGCCGCCAGCGTAGACGCCTGCCGGCCTCCTGATCACCCAGTCGCTGACCCAATGCCTATGAAAACACGGGCAACGCGCAAGCGTTCGCCTGTCTTGCCCTAGCCCGCAAATCTCACCAAGGGATTGAAGGAGGGCGGCTCTATCTGGCATAAGGGTTGTGCGATCAACGACTTGTGCCG
>NZ_VWXX01000029.1 GCF_008632335.1 Thiohalocapsa marina | reverse complement strand
ACCAGCCCCTCCTGCACGGCCACATGCGCCAGAGCGGCTTGCGTCCAATGCGTCTGCACCAGGTTGTACGCACTCGGCGGCTCGCAGGCCAGGGCGATGATCGAGCAGATCTGCTGTGCCGTGAAGGTCGCCGGTGCGCCCGAACGCGGCGCATCCGCGAGCCGCTCATGCAGCGGCTGACCGTCCGTCGCGCGCCAACGCGCACGCCAGCGCTGCACCGTCGAGCGGCTCAGACCCAGGTGCGCGGCGCTTTGACGCACGTCGACCCCTGCCGCGCCCTGGAGGATCATCCTCAACCGCCTGATCAGGCGCTGCGGCGCGCTGTGCTGGCGCTCAACCCCTCAGGTAGGGCACGAGCGGGTAGCCGCAGTTGTCGCGAGGGATGACCGGATTGGCCAAGACATGGCAGGCTCTTGATCGAAGCGCTCTTCTCCGCGAGTGACAATCCGCGGCCAACCCGTGGCGGCCAGAAGCCCCCGATTCTTGCGCATGCGAAAAAATGCCTGTGGATTGCCCTTGTGGTTTTCGTTGGAAGGTCCGCAAACAGGTGCTATTTTATGGTCCACAGAAGTCTGGAGAGCAAAGCCCATGCGCGTGAAGTTTTCAGAAGACGTGGTGCCCTTGACCGACCTCAAGGTCAATCCAGGGCGTGTCGTGCGCCAGGCAGCCGAGGTTCATCGTCCCGTGCTACTGACCAGCCGGGGTCGCGGGGTTGCGGTTGTTCAATCGGTGGCTGACTTTGAGCGAGACGCAGACGAGCGCGATTTTATGCGGGCAATCGTCGCCGGCCTCGCCGACCTAGATGCCGGTCGGGAAGTATCGCTTGCCGAGGCGAAGTCCCGGCTCGGCTTGTCCAAAGCGGATGGCTGAGATTCGCGTCACGCTTGCCGAATCAGCGCTCGGTGATTTAGAGGGCATCCGGGAATGGTACGAGGAGCAGGGTGCTGCAGATGTCGGTGCGCGACTCATTTTGGAGGTCCTTGAGCACATCGAGCCCTTGTCGGACCATCCCGAGATTGGGCGTATCGTTCCTGAGTTTGGCCAGACTTTCCTGCGTGAGCTGGTCCATCCGCCATTTCGGATCGTTTACCGCCTCGACCCGGGGCGGGCCCGCATTGTACGCGTCTGGCGTAGTGAGCGGTTGCTGCGGCTGCCACCTTCGGACCTGTCGCCGTCTCCAGAGGACTAAGCGTCCCCGGAACCTTCGGTTCTGGGCTCTCCACTTGACTGGACCTCATGGGAGCGATCAGCCCCAATAGGAACGGATGATAGCGAAGTGCGGCCTTGAACGAGTGCGCGGGCGGACGCTCCATTGTTTCATCCGCACCGATATGATCGACTCTAAGGATGTCAGTGAGCAGCTTGCCTCGGAAACCAGCGACTGATTGATCCTTTAGACATCTCGGTACCAATGGACGATCTTAGGTAGATCAGACCACGAAACTATGGACGACGTATCTTGACTGTCTGCAGTTGGCGGTAATCCTGACGCTTAGCCCTAGGTCCGCAAGGTCTGCTCCTGGGACAATCCGGCCAATGAGGGATGCTGGTTTCATGTCTGCTTTAGGTGCGGGCGGCTCTTTCCCGAGCCGTTGGCGCTAATTCAGTGCAGTCGAGTACACCGCTAGCCAAGGTGCACCTATCAGCAAGTCGTCAGCCAATAGCTGGTGATGCTCATCACGGTAGCCAGGGCGCTGCGCATGACCTTCGGCCGCTGACAGGCGCAACACAGGCTCATGCGGTGATGCGACCCCAGGCCGCGGCATTGATCGCATCGCTCGCCTGAGACCGCCACAGACCGGATCCCGAATGGTTAAACTGCGCCGATGAGCAATAGCGAAGAACAGGCACATGCGGCGCGCCACCTCCTGGCAAGCGCCTTTGAATGTGTCCTATCCACCCTTTCGCTGGAATCTCCGGGTTACCCCTTCGGATCCGTTGTCCCCTATGTCCTCGGCCAGGGCGGTCTGCCGCTGTTTTTGCTGAGCCACCTGTCTCAGCACACGAAGAACCTCGACGCCGATCCGCGCTGCGGCCTCCTGGTCGCCGAGGCTGGCGACAGTGATGTCCAGCAGCGCGGCCGCCTCAGTGCGGTTGGCAACATGCACCGCATCGAGCCGGACGAAGATGCGGAACGCTACTTCGCCTATTTTCCGCGGACCCGGATGTACTTCGAGCAGCTCGGCTTCCGCTTCTACCGATTCACCCCGATGCGCTTCCACTGGAACGGTGGTTTCGCGACTGCGCGCTGGTTCGGGCTCGACCGCATCCTGCGTCCCAACCCGCTGAGCCGCGAGGCGCAGGCGCAGATCGTCGATCATATGAACCGGGACCATCGGGATAAGCTGCGCAGCTACCTTGGTGCAATGGCAACCAGCGTCGACGCCGTTGAGATGCTGGGAATCGATGCCGAGGGAATCGACCTGCGGGTCGATGGCCGTCTCCACCGCATTGCGCTGCCACGGACGATCAGCTCCGCCGCGGCGGCACGTGAGATGCTGGTCGAGATGGCCCGGCAGGTGCGCTAGAGCGCCCCGCCGCGCAGAGCCGGGGAGTCGCCGGAACAGCTTTTTGCGGGCACCAAGGTCTCCGGTGGCGTGGCCTTTGCGGAATCAGCGCGGCAGCTACACGGCTCCTGAATGTCCGCAGCGGGTGCCACAAATTCTTCCGCTCAGTCCCGAGGGCGGCGAGGTCGCCTTCTGGGGCGATCCGGTCATCGCCAGCGGTCCCATGAGCTTCCGGTGACGAGGGCATTTGCTCCATAGCGGCCACTGTGCGGCGTCCACTTATTCGTATCCAGGTCATCACCGCTGCGTGCGCAAAGCGGTCTGCACCGCATCCAATCGTTCGATGGCGATCAAGGTAAAGGGTGTCGCATCATTGCCGTCTGAGCTCGACGTCACGCAAGCCCCGCTCATAGGGCCCCACCGACACATTCCGCAACCGATGGGTTCAGAACGCCCGAGTCCTGAACCTCTCACCTTCTGAAGCTTGACCCAATCATGACCCGCTGGCCCAAGATCGATCTATCCGCAATGATCCGGCGTGCCCATGAGGGCCTGCCAGCAAGCCTGTTCGGACTGTTTGATCGGCTCAAGGCGTGGCACGGGGGCGGTCCGCCGGAGTCTTCGGCAGGAGCGTCCGGCACGCCACGGGCGTTCGTACCGCCGCCGGGCGCGCGCTTCGAGACACACTGTTACCGCAGCGCGACGGGCCAGCTCGACTACAAACTCTATCGTCCGAGTGGCGCTCCTGAAGTCCCCCGCCCGCTCGTCGTGATGCTGCATGGCTGCACCCAATCGGCTGACGACTTTGCGGCGGGAACGGGAATGAACGCGCTTGCTGAGGCGCAGTCCTTCCTGGTTGCCTATCCAGAGCAGTCGACCTCAGCCAACGCGACCCAATGCTGGAACTGGTTCCGCCCCGGGGATCAGGTCCGTGACGATGGCGAGCCCGCGCTGATCGCCGGCGCCATCCGCGATATCCTTCGCGACTATCCTATCGACCCGACGCGGGTCTATGTCGCGGGCCTCTCGGCCGGAGGTGCCGAGGCGCTCATCATGGGACTCGCGTACCCCGAGCTGTTCGCCGCGATCGGTATCCATTCGGGGGTGCCCCAAGGCATTGCCAATGACCTTCCCTCGGCCCTTGAGCTCATGCGCGCAGGTGGGCCACATCAGCCCGACCAGCCACGACCGAATAGACGGACACAGGATAACCGAGCCCCATTGATGCCGACCATTATCTTCCACGGCGACCGCGACACCTGCGTCCATCCCGCCAACGCGAGGCGCATCATCGAGCAGATCAAGGGTGGCGCCAGACTCCGCACGCAAACCAACCACGGGCGGAGCGCGTGGGGAATCGGTTTCAGTCAGATCCAATACCTTGACGGGCGGGACACGCCGCTGATCGAGCATTGGATCCTGCACGGCGTCGGTCACGCTTGGTCGGGCGGCAGCCCAGCCGGCTCCTACACCGAGCCGCGCGGGCCTGACGCCAGCCGCGAGATGTTGCGGTTCTTCAGCTTGCACCAGCAGCGAAACATGGCCAGCTGCGTGCACGATTGATCTCCAAACACGCGACAGGCCTGTTTCGATGTGATGGTGGCGCCGGACTGGCGCCAGGGATCGAGCGTGGTCATTGCGGTGCCCTGCCCTGCCTAAACAGTCGGTCTGACGCGCCACCGGGTGCATGGTCGGGTGACAGCGACCGTCATGCCTTTCTGAGCCAAAGAGACGCCGCTGGCGCCATGCCGGCGCGGTCAAAGGCGCTTCTGCGTCTGCGTCAGCATCAGGGACAAGGCGGCTGCCAGCGCGACGGCGAGCACCGGTACCGCCAGCGGCGGCAATGGTACGGGCGCGAACAACCCAAGTGAGACGACGAACCCGAGCCCGAGCATCCCGCGCACGGCGAGGCGATGCGCGAGCGGACTCGGATAGTCGAACCCGGCCTGGCGGATGCGCCGGCGCAGCAGCCCGTCGCCGATCGCCCCGACCAGGGCGAAGGCGAGAAACGGCCACCAGGCGAGTAGCACCACCAGGCGCTGGATGGCCATGTAGAGCGAATACCAGACCACATCGAGCCTTCCTTTCATCCAGGGCCAGATCGGGTTCTCGGCGAGCTTGCCCAGTTCCGGCGTGTGACGCACGGCGGCCTCGTCCGGCAGCAGGAGGCGGTAACTGGCATCGACCAGGCCGGTGTTGAGAAAGAGCGCACCGTACCAGCCCTGGGCGGTTGCGAAGATGGCCGTGGCGCTCTCCAGGCCCAGCTCCGCGCTGATCCAGCGGACCTCCTGATCGCGCACCCGGTTGGACCAGTCCGTCGGCACCAGGGCCGAGAGCAGGATGAATTCCATCAGCAGCAGCCCGAGGGTGACGCTGGTGGTCCAGAGCCAGCTCGACTGGGGTTGGCGCTCAGCGGCCATGGGTGAGCGCACCCGCTGCAGCCGGGCTGGCATGCTTCGATGTCGCCGCCTCCGAGAGATGCTCTGGCGCCACCAGGATCGGCAGCCGGCCCTTGATCGTGCGCCCGCCGGCCAGACGGCCGATGTACTCCAGGTTCGGCAGATGCCCGAGCAGCGCCGGCGGCAGCAGCTCGCCCTCCTCCTCGATCAGCCGCTCGCCGGCGTTGCCGCTGTAGAGCAGCGGATTGTCCGACTGGGTGCTGCTCGCCTGGGTGCGCATGACCGTCTTCAGGCGGATCTTCGGCAGACTGTCGGTGATGTAGGTCTGGGTCTCGGCATCGAGCACGCGCAGCGCAATGAGGTTGTTCAGATTCGCCAGCACCTGGGTCGCCTTGTCGCGGCTGCCGGTGCGCGCGGCGAAATCGGCGAAGCTCTGGGTCGCCACGGTGACCCTCAGCTTGGCCCCGCGGCCCTTGTTGAGCAGCTGCACGAAGGGGTCGTTCATGACCTCGGCGGCCTCGTCGATGAAGACGCTCACGGGCTGGTTGTTGACGCCATAGTTGTAGCGGTCGCCGGCGATGGCGGTCAGCTCGGCGATCAACAGCGAGCCGATGGCGCTGCCGACCATGCCGTCGGAGAGCGAATCGAGCCCGATATAGGCCACATAGCCGTCGTTGATCAGATCGGTCATGCGCATGAGGTCGCGCCCATCGTCCGGGTCCTGCGCATCCGGTGAGAGCAGCGGCCCGAGCGGCCCCGAGGTGAGCATCACCAGCACCGGCATCAGGCTCGCGACCATCTTGGAGAAATGCACCCGCTCGTGCTCGTGCATGTTCACCAGGCCGTCGATGACCGAGGAGGGGTGGCGCGGGGCGATACGGCTGCGGTAGTGGCGGATCAGGGTCTGCACCCGGCCCTGGCCGTCGCGTGCGCGACTGACCAGGGCATCGCGGTCGAAGCCCGCATCGACCCGGGCGCAGTAGGTCGCAAGCGCCCGCTCGACCAGGGCATCCACGCCACCTTCCAGATAATGCCGCAGCTTCACCAGGTTCGGCCGCTCCTCCACCAGCAGGAGCCCGGCGATGATGTGGCTCATGGCCATCTGGCCGAAGGCCTTGAACGGATCGGCGCCGGTCTCCGAGGGCACCAGGGCGGCGATACGGCTGGCGAGCTCCGTATGCCGGCCGAAGCTGGCCATGGGGTCGATGCGGCAGGACTGCTCGGGGAAGGCGGGATGGAAGGCGGCGAACTTCTCCGGCCGCCCGGCGAGCACACAGGCGCGCCGGGCGTTGTCGCGCAGCTCCCGATCGCCCTTGGGATCGATGATCAGCACCGCCTCGCCGCGCAGCACCGCCTGCGTGATCAGCAGATCGAACAGCCGCGTCTTGCCCGCGCCGGTGGTGCCGACTACCAGCATGTGGCCCTCGATGGTGGAGAGCGGCACGGCCAAGTCGTCCTCGCGCGGGGCCAGGCCATGCAGCCAATAGGCGCCGATCTGGGTTGGGGAGAGCGCGGTCAGCCGCGACGGACCGACGCGGAGCAGGTCATGCGCCAGCTGCGCCTGCTCGCGCTCCCACTCGAAGCCGCGCCCGAGCCAGAGCTGGCCCTGGACGCGGTGCATGGTCTCCGCCAGTTGCCCGGCGGTGACGAAGGCGAGCGCCCGGCCGGCGAGCCCGGCGCGGATCGCGCGCATGCGCAGCGCCCCCGGCAGCCAGGTCAGGGCCATCGCGAGCGCACCGAGGGCGAAGGTCTGAAACGCGGCACTGTGCAGCTGCCAATGCCCGGCGCTGGCATAGGCGAAGGCGCCGAGCAGGAGCCAGAGGGCGACCGCGACGGCCTCGAAGTTGGAGCGCCAGGGGGTGTGGTAGCGGTCCATCAGGACGCCGCCGCCGGGGTGGCTTGGTTCGCTTTGGGCGTCAGCGTCTTCGGGAGCTGCCCGTGGGCCTGCGCCGAGAGCTCGGCCGTGAGCACCAGCCAGCGCTGCCCGTCATACTCACGGACCCGGCGCATCGGGGTCTTCGGATCGGGCTCGATCAGACCGTCGGCGCTCAGTGCCTGTGCGGCTTCGGCAGGGTCCCAGCCGGCGGCCGTGAACCACTGCGGATAGCGCAGCCAGAGCAGACCGTCACGCCAGGTGAGGTGGTCGGCCTCAGAGGGTGGCGCGGCTGTCGGTGCCGTGCGCGTGCGCAGCAGCGCGAGCAGACGTGCAGCGCTGTCGGTCCTCGGAGGCGTCGCAGGCGGCGGTTGCTTGGCTGGTCGGCGTGGCGCTGAGTGTGGCGGGCGCGCCGGGGTCGACGGTTGTTGGTGTTCCGGATCTGGTTCCGGCTCTGGTTCCGCGTCTGGTGCTGGGGCTGCAGAGACAGGGCCTGAGTCAGTGCAGCGTTCTGAGCCGGGTTCTGAGCCTATGTCTGCAACGTTGTTGGGCGCCGTGCTCACCTGCCCTGCCCCCTCATCGGTCGCCGTGACAACAGGCTGTCGCGGCGGGGGCTCGTCTCCGGGCTGGCCATGGTGTGCACGCAGATCCTGCTCGATGCTGTGAAGCCTGGCCTGGCGCACGAGCTCCACGAGCACGCTGTCGTAGGGCACGCCGGTCACCGCGGCGATGAAGCCGTTGTAGATGTCGGGATCGGGGTCATAGAGCCAGCGCTCGACGTCGGTCGTCAGAATACGCTTCAGGGCGATCAGGTTGAACAGCTGCTGACCGTCTCGCTCGACCTGAGGACCCGGCAAGCGCCAGCGCACGACATAGCGTGCGATGCCCTCGCGTGCCGCCCAGTCGTTGAGGTCCTCCGTGACCGGCGACCAGGTGCTGCGCGCCTCCGGGTCGGTGATGACGACGGCATGAAAGACCGTCCCGGCGGCCTGCAGCAGACCGCCGAGGGCGGCGGCCGTGCGCAGGCGCGGTTCCAGGCGCCGCTGCTCGGCGCGCGGGCGGTCCAGCCCGACCATGACCGCGCGGCTGGCGCGCGCGGCATGGAAGGCGGCCTCCAGGCCATGCCGATAGAGCCCGCCGGCCGCATGATGGTGAGCGCTCGCGCTCGCGGGGATCAGGTGCACGCAGGCGGCGTAACGCTGGATCACGGGCGCGACATAGGCCGCCCAACGATCGGTGCCGTCTTCATCGTTGCCCAGGGTCAGCTCGCGTCGCAGCCGGGCGATCAACGTCTGCTGCGTCGCCACCAGCTGCTCCAGCGGCGGCAGGGGCAGACCCGGCGGACGCGGCGGATAGCGGGGAATGGGCTCGTCGGGCGCGGCGGGGGATGGGGGTGGAGACGTTGGCACCGGTACAAGGCCCGGGACCTGTGGCGGCCCGGGTGTCGGCATCGGCGTCGGCCCGGGTGTCGGCATCGGTGCCGGTGCCACCTGGCCAGTGGGTGCAGGGATGGCAAGGGAACGAAGACGGCGCAGGAGGTGCATGGGCTCGCTCGGCGGTGGTGCGTTGACAGACCCGTGGCCTGGCCCGAGACGCCCCGGAACCAAACAGGGCACCTGAGAGGGCACCAGACAGGGCGAGCCGGGCGCGGCATTGGCCAGCGGCGGCACAGCCTACTGCAGGGCCAAGGTGGCCGCAGCCGCGAAAGACGCTGTTTTTTGGGCATCTTGATCGGTTTCGCCCTAACGGCGGGAGCGGCATGCTGCCCGGCGTCGTTCAGGGGCGCTGCAGCCGGTCTGGAAGGGGTTGCAGGGCACCCGACGGCATCGGGCACGCGAGGAGGGCCTCGGGGCTGAGCGCCCCAAAGGCCTGCTCGCATGCAGTTGTCACCCTCGATCAGGACGCCGCATGTTCGTTGTTGGTCTCGATATCGGTTACAGCAACCTGAAGCTTGCCGCGGGTGCCTGCGGCAGCACGCCGCGGACGCAGGTGCTGCCGGCGGTGGCGGCGCCGCAGCTGCATGTGGCGCAGCGTCTGGAGTCCGGCAACAGCCGCTCGCCGGACGGTATCGCGGTGTCGGTGCACGGACAGCACTGGATCGCCGGGGTGGCCCCGGCGCGGGTCTCCGGCTGGCAGCGCGCGCTGCATGAGGACTACGTGACGAGCGACACCTATCAGGCGCTGCTGCTCGCAGCGCTGCAGGTGATCGGCGCGCAGCGGATCGACCGGCTGGTGACTGGACTGCCCGTGGCACAGGCCATGGAACCTGCCCAGCGCGAGCGGTTGCGCGCGCGGCTGCAGGGCCGCCATGCCCTGACCGACGGTGCGGTGGAGATCGCCGAGGTGCGCGTCATCGCCCAGCCGGTGGGGGCCTTCGTGGAGCTGCTGATGCGCGCGGATGCGCCGACGCTGGAGCGCATCGGTGCCGGCACGGTGCTGGTGATCGATGTGGGGTTTTTCTCGGTGGACTGGGCGGTGCTGGTCAACGGCGACCTGCGCCGCACCGCCTCGGGCACCAGCCTGGAGGCCATGAGCGTGCTCATCGATGCGGCGGCCGAGCGCCTGCGCGGTCAGCGCGCCGGCAAGGCGCCGGTGGCGGCCATCGAGCAGGCGCTGGCGCAGGGGCGCCCGGCGATCCTGTTGCACGGCGACTGGGTGGCGCTCGCACCTTACCTACAGCTCGCGGCCCGCGAGGTCGGCGCAGTGGCGCTGGAGGCGCTGCGCCGGGATCTGCGCCATGAGCAGACCAATGTCGATCTGCTGCTCCTGACCGGGGGCGGGGCGGCGCTGTTCGAGCCAGCGGTGCGCCGGGTGTTTCCGGCGGTGCCGCTGCAGCTGCCGCCAGATCCGGTGGGGGCCAACGCACGGGGGTATTTCCACTATGGCTGCCGCTGAGACCCTGCGCATCCAGGTGTGCCTGAGCGCGCAGCTGCATCCGGAGCTGTTTGCCGTGCTCGCGCCCCTGCCGCCGCGGCGGCGCGCCGAGCGGCTGCGGCAGCTGACACTGCTGGGGCTGGTGGCACAGGGAAGGCCTGTGACGGAGGCCGGCGTCAGGGGCGGCGCCATTCTGCCCCAGGCGCTGCCCGAGGGCGCGCCTGACCGGGCCGACCCGCAGCTCGAGGCCCAGCGCGCGGGCCTGCTTGGGGCGCTGAGCCTGACGGACTGAGATCAGAGCGGGTGCAGACTGGTGCCCAATCTTACCGAAGCCGGGCAGCGCGACCGGACTGCGCCCGGATCAGCATGGAGACGAGAACAACGATGACGATGCGCATGCCACCGAGGATCCGGCCCGAGTCGCTCGTGGAGTCGATTCACCGGCTCAACCGCAGCTATCTGCATACGGTGCGCGACTGGCTGCGGGCTGAGCCGGCACTGGCCCAGGCGCTGTTCGGTCTGGATGAGACGCTCGCGGCCTGGCTGGCGAGCGCCGACAGCGAGGCCATCGAGCGTCTGGCGCGCATGCCGGGGGCGGTGTTTCAGCCGCGGCTGCCGACGGAGTCGCTGCGACTGCTCGCGGCCTGCACGGCGGCGCCCACGCAGCCACTGCCGCAGCTGCATCTGCTGCTGCGCCAACTGAGCGCGCTTGGCCTCGATGACCGCCCGGGGGCGGCCTGATGCGCCTGGGGTCGATGCTTCACGGGCACGCCCGGGTGCAGCTGGCCCTGGCGCTGATCGCGCGGCGCACGCGCCTGTCCATCGTGCATCAGGAGACTGACATTCCACGCGATGCGCTGCGCGCGCTCTATCGCGAGGTGCATGGGGCGCCGGCCCCTTCGGGACAGTTACCCGCCGCCGGGGCGACGGTGATCACGACCCGCTCCCTGCAGCTGCAGGCCTCGTTGTTCGCAACGGCCTATCGGCGGTTTCGGCAGTTGCCGGCTGCGGGTGAGCAGGACCCGGCGAACGCGCGTCAGGCCCGGCCGATTCAGGCCGTGATCCGCGCACATGATGCCCTGCACGCCTTGCTCGGGGCCGAGAACAGCCTGGACATGACGCGCTGCTGGACCCTGGCGCGCGACCTGCGCAATGGCGATGCCGAGCTTCACCACTGCCCCACCTGCGAGATCGACTATCTGATCACCCGCAACGGGCGCTTCGATCAGGACTGTCCGCTCTGCGCACTGTATCGCTGCGCCGGGCTGTCGGTGAGGGCGCTGGGGCGACGTCGCGGAACCGTCATCCGCACGCCTGGATCGGGCTGATTGCTCCTGAGGCGCAGGCTTAACGACGCCTGCGACACCGAGAGACACCCTCACAACGCCGGGGCAAGCGCCTCGGCGATCGCTTGGGCCAGGCTCGGCCCGTCGAATACCGCCGGCATGATGTCGGCCCGCAGTCCCAAGCCCGAGAGCGCCGCGGCCGTAGTCGTGCCGATGGCGGCGATGCGCACGCCTTCCGGGATCTGATGGCTGCCCATGGCGGCGAAGAAATGCTCCACCGTGGATGGGCTGGTAAACGACAGGCAGTCGATGCCGCCGCTATCGAGCAGTCTGCGGATGCGCTCGGCATCGGCAAGCGCGGGCTTGCGGTTCTCGTAGACGGTCAATTCCGTGCAACGCCCTCCCCGCTCTGAAATGACGCTCGGAATGGTGCCGAGCGAGCGACTGCCGCGCACGAACAACAGGTCCTGGTCGATGATCCGCCCGGGGTCGATGGAGGCCATCAGATGCACCGCATCAGCCACCGTCGGCAGCGGCTCGGTGCCGACGCCATAGCCGGCCAGGGCCTCGGCGGTGGCCCGCCCGACGGCCCAGACGCGGCTCTGGCGCAGCTCGGCGAGGACCGCTGGCGCGTCGCGGCGCAGGCGCTCGCAGAGACACTGGACGGCATTGACGCTGGTGAAGAAGACGCCGGCAACGCGCTTGAGGTCCGGCGGTGCCCAGTCGTTCAGGCAGCTGATCTCGATGGTGGGGAAGAGGATGGGCGCAAGGCCCGCCTGCTCCAGTGCCGTCATGAGGGGCTGCGCCTGGTGCCGGGTTCGGGTGACGAGAACGGTCTTCATGGTCGATGGGGGCTCGCTGACGCGGTCTTCGGTGACAGCCTGGTCGGCGCTGGATCAGACATACGCCACCATAGCGGATGGCGATGCGCAGGACAGCGCGTCTTTGTAGCCATTTGTAGCCATTTGTAGCCAGCTCGACAGGGAGCCCGCGGGCGTGGGATGCCCGACACAGAATCAACAACTTGCCTCACCGCTCGCGTCCAAGGGCGTCCTGATCCACGGGTTTGTAGCCAATGTAGCCAATGTAGCCAGGGGTTGTGGTTGCGGCGCGATTTCACGTTTGCCCGCCAGGGCTGGCTACATTGGCTACAGTCATCGTCCAAGCGCGTCCGCCCGCGGGATCAAAGCGGATGTCGCCGCCTCGGACGGCAAGTGCACTGGGGCAGCATAACCCCGATGGACCTGGCTACACTGGCGGCTTTCGCGACTGCCGATCCGAGATCACCGCTCCGCCGCCGATGCCCCGCCAGCTCATGCACATCGATCTCGACGCCTTCTATGCGGCGGTCGAGCAGCCCGGTCGGCCCGTAGTGGAGCCGGTCTCCATCGATGAGGCCTATCTGGACTGCTCAGGCCTGGAGCGGCTGATCGGACCGCCCGAGGTGATCGGCCGTCGCGCCAAGGCGGTGATCCGCGAGGCCGTCGGTCTGACCGCCTCGGTGGGTCTGGGGCCGAACCGGCTCATCGCGAAGCTGGCCTCCGACCGTCAACGGGCATACATGGGTGTCGGCCCTGGACGCTGACTGTGACTATCGTATCTTCCACTGCTATGACCGCGCAGCGGACTACCGGGCACTGGAGCGGTTGCTCGCCGCTGACCGCCCGGTGATCGTCGCGCACCCGAACGCCCTGGGGACCGATCTTAAGCGGGTCCCACCCGAGTGCCTGGTGGAGATCAACAACCGCTATGTCTGGCGCTGCGACTGGCGGCAGTTCTACGGCCCCTTCCGCAAGCGCTTTCGCTTCGTCATCGGCTCCGATGCCCATCAGCCGAACTGGCTGAATCAGACCGTTGCGCGCCATGTGGCCGCAGCCTTGGACATTCACGAGACGCTCGTGTTCGCAGACTGAGGCCGTTTAGCAGGCGTTGCGGCGGCGAACTGTTGCAGCCGCGCTGCAAACCAGGGTCAAGGCCGCGGTGCGTGTGCCTCTTCGGCGGGCACAAACAGCGCCATGACTTCCGCGATCGCCACATCCGCCCCCTCCAGCGAGAAGCGCATTTGGCGCTCGCCCGTCTCCTTGGCGCTGTAGCGCACGGTCAGCGTCTCTCCCGCCAGCAGGCTGCGCAACGGGGTATCCGCTCGGTGAAGCTCGCGCGCATGCCCGATCACGAGCGAGACGTACCTGGGGCCAGCATGGCGCAGCTCGGCTGGATCGGCACCGATGCGGCTGGCAACGCCGTCCGTCACTGCCATGAGCGACCATTCCTCGGATCCAGACACCTGCCAATGCAGGTCCAGCCCCTGATCGAAAGTCTCCGGGCCATCCGGTGGTAGCAGGAAGGTGGCCCAGATCCTGTCCTCGTGGCTCGGCGCATAGATCTTGAAGCCGTAGGCTTGTGCATTACGGACAGCGGCGATCCGCACCGTCGCGGCATTGATGTCGTCGTCGAACGCGGTCAGCGTCCAGGTCTCCGCGGCTTGCGCCGCTGTTGCACCGACAAGCCAGGCGACCATCACTGCTGTCCAGACTGTTCTGATGAGGCGCACCTGATTTCCTCGATGGAGTTGCATCGCTTCGGCACCGGCGATCCGCTGGCGCCCTATCTCGGCGGTCCTTCGACGGCCACCGCCGCGCCACCGATGGTGACTCCTTCACGCCAGCAGGTCCAAGACACCCATCAATCCCCGCCCGGCCGCCACCGCACCGAAGGCGACAACGTCCTGTTCCTGGCTCGACTGCTCCTGCCTGGGCTCAACCTTACTGCTTGCGACCGCGAGCCTTGCAACGCAGGTGCACGTCGGGCGTATCCTGCGCAGCGCATGCAACTCGCCGCTGAAGAATTGGAGTGGGCCCTCAACGGCCACATTTTGGAGTCCATGTAGGGGCGATTCGGCCGCCCGTCTGCTCAAGCCGAGGAGATCGAGCGATCGCCGGCTGCAGTAGCGGCGATTCGGCTCTGCCCTTCGCTCGCAGGCCAACATCCTGCCAGCCAACGCACCGCAGCCTGCACCCGAGGACTGTGGCGAGCAGCAGCCCTCACCCCTTTTCGACCGCGCGCCCCCTCTCAAGGCCGCAGCCAAAGCTTTGATGCCCATCACGCGTCGACATTTCTTTCTAGCCAACTGCACGACCGCGTGGCGAGCAGTCAGCGATCACTCGTGACTTCACCAGTCTTGACGGTAATGTCCGAGCTACGACCGTTGGCGCTCTGTGGCGAGTCGACAGCAAAGGAACCATAAGCGGACGCGGTCATTGCCGACTTACCCTGATGCCGGTCATTCTTCCTCTGAACTCGGGTAACGATCCGAGGGGACGATCTCAATCGACCGTATGCCGCTGCGCCCACGATTTCGACAGCTGGCCACCCATGACGAACACGGTTTACCAAACAGTGACCTGCAGCCCGGGGGCCATCGCCACGAGCTTCACCACCACTGGAATTGACGTAGCGCAATCCGTGTTATGACTGACGGCGGTATAGTGCCGAAGCGTCGAGCAAGAATACACGTAAGTCAAGATGTGGAGGTCGCCACGACGGCGGACGTTGACGACCAGGCGATCGGGAACCGGGCACGAACGCTGCGGCACCCGCCGCGGGAGAACGCAACATGATCAAGCCTAAGCGAAAGCGGAAAGGTCGCCAGAATCTCGGCTGCCTGCTGGCCTGCGCCGCAACGCTCGCCGCGGCCGATCAGCCGGTGCGCCTCGCCACCTGGAACGTGGAGACCATCGGCGAGCCCGGCAGTGACCAGTACGCGGCGGCCAATTCGGTGCTCGCGCGCCTCGGCGCCGACATCGTCGCCATCCAGGAAGTGGCCAGCGCGGCGGATACGACCTATGTCGCGCAACTCGCCGTCGATCTCGGGTATGCCAATGTCACGGTCGCCCCCGCGGGGCCGTTCGGGTCGCTGCGCGCGGCCGTGCTCTCGGATTTTCCAATCACGACGAGCGGGGCCTGGTCGGCGGCGGACCTCTCCGGCGACCCCGATGCCAATGACCTGACGCGCTATATCCTCGCGGCGACGGTGGATGTGACCGGCGCCGACGATCGGCTGAGCGTCATCGTCAACCACTGGAAATCCGGCGCCACCAACACCGACGAGTACCGCCGTGCCATCGAGTCGACGCGGATCGGTCAGGTCGTCCTCAACATCGAGGATGGAACCGAGCCCTACATCGTCACGGGCGACGTCAACGAAGACATCCGCGATCTGCCGCTGACCCCGACGGCCTTCACGGAGATCCCCACCGACCTGCCCGAGGCCTTCGACACCGGCGCGGACATCGAGACGCTGTTGAGCAGCACCGGCCTGATCAACGATCCCTTCACCCCCGTCACCGACTGGGCGGCCATGCTCGATGCCAAGCAGGTCGATGACAACTATGCCACGCGCCCGGACTCCGGGCGACGCCTCGACTACCTCTTCGCCAGCGCGAACATCGCAGCCCTGGGCGCGCAGGTCTACGACTGCGCCGACGAGTCCCTGATGCTCGGTCTGCCGCTCGTGGGCGACCCACTCGAGGCTACGGTGTGCCCGGCGGCATCAGATCATCTGCCGGTGTTCGCGGATCTCACGGTGCCGACCTATGCCGATCCGGACGTCTGTCCGCCGAGCGGCGAGTTGGTGCTGGCCAATCGGACGCTTTCGACATCAGCGCAGTATGTCTGCCCGTCGATCACGCTCGGGCCGAATCTGGTCATCGCCTCGGAGGCGGCCGTCACGGTGCAGGCCAGCGTGCGGATCAGCATGCAACCGGGCGTCGCAGTGGCTGCAGGGGCGACGCTGCGCGCGGGAATCACGCGCGATAGCACATCCCGAACGGCATTCTGACGACGAGACTCAAACCGACCTGCACGCGTCCGCATCGGCATGCGCTATGACGTCTGAAATGACAGGACGTGCTGCATTGCCATCGTGTCGGTGTCACGGTGCAACAGGGTTACCATTGAGGAGTCAACCGGCGCTCATTGCAGCCATCCATCATCCAGCAACGCAGTCTCATCGCCCATGTCGTCCATTCGCGCGCCACAGACGCTGTTTGCCGTCGCTCTAGTTCTGCTCTCGTTTCTCGACAGTGCATTGGCTCAAACCGGGGATGTCTGGCAAGCCGAGCCTTTTCACAAGCCGCTCCCAGCACTTCGCGCCCTTGATGGTCAGTCAAGCGACGAATCCATCGCTGCCGTCAACGGTTTCTGCGGCGAGGCTCAGCGCATCATCACCTCAAGCGAGGTTAGCGTCAGCAACCTGATTTACCATCAATGGGATGCTTTCGTCGGTTCCAGCGCCACTCCCTACTCTGTTGTCGAAGGCGCCACTCCACTCACTTATGACCCACCGGTGGCGCCCGATTTGCCACTCAGCAGCATGCAGCACATCCTGTACGGCGAGCACGGACGCACCCATCGCGTCTATCCGCGGATCCTCTCCTGCAAGATGAAGAACGCAGCCTACCTGCAAGCGACTGACCCCACGCTCTGGGTCATTGACGAACCCTGCCAAGCGATCAACGCCGCCTCACTCGAGACGTTACTGACCGGTCTACCGCGCTGGCAACAGCGCTTGGTCCGCCGTCAGGTGGTGCTCGACGAGGACGCGCTCTTCGCCAGCGGCGCACAATGGACTGAGGGATTTCCTGACTCCCCGTATCCCGTGCTCTACCGCGCCTTTCTTGGCGGACCCCTCCATATCAAGGCGAGCGCCCTGTACATCTCGCCCCACCCGGACGACGTGCCAGCCCCGCCGCCTTATGACAACTTCATCGCCTTCTGCAATGCCACGGGAGGACATCAAGGCTTCTTAGGCAGCGCCTGCGAGCCGCGAAAATGGGGTGTCCGTTACTGTCACTTGCCGTCGCTGGAGTACCTTCGCCTGGCGTTGAATCGCCAGGTACAGGTGCCCGTCTGCGGGACCGCAAGTGCTGATCCTCGCGTCTGCCAGTGAGGGTGATGACGATGGTGATTCCGCAGGCCCAGCGGAAAATGCACACCCGGGAGGCAGCCAAGGTCAGGGCGCACGACGATGGCACTCCCCACCCCCGGCATTTGATCACCATCGTTTACCTCGTCGCAGGCGAGCTGAACCAACGACCTGCCTCCCCATTCAAGATTCCGGTGGCTGCAAAGGACTTACTCTAAAGCAATGGGGCTGAACTGCTTGCCCACACTAAACCTAAGAGCGCAAAATGTACACAATTTTCAAAATACTGCAAAACCGAATCTGATTCCCTCAATCCCTCTCTTGGTCTTGATCCTTTTGCAATGGGCCTGGCGTTGAGGATGTGCTGGTTACACTGATGGATGCACATCCGTGCGCTCCCGGATTGAGCTGCTGACAAGTGATCGCATCAGCGCTCAGTCCGAAGTTCGCGAACGAGCGGGGCCAGGATTGAGTACAGCCTACACATCGCCTCAACACTCTGCTCGATGGCGGCCGCCCAGGTACTCTCGACGCGCCAGCCGCCCGGATAATTAACCCCAATCCAGCAGCTTTTCTTGTCGTCCAGGCGATACCAATTGAGCGGCTCACCGAGCTTGGTCTCGATCTGCTGTTTCCTATCCAGGAGTGCATCAAATACGGCCTTGTTCTCACTCGCTTCTGGAAACTCCAGATAGAGCGCAGCGCTCGTCTGGTCCTCTTGGACCGCGTAGCACCAGGAGACGCCGTCGCGTTTGGCGCAGAGCCAGCTTTGCTTTCCGGGCGATATGCGGGCATGCAGGTCCGAGCGGACTTTTGCCGCATCAAGAAGTTGGGTCCAGAACGCGAGCCGCGCCTTGTGACGACCCATAAGCGCTTGATTACCCGCATCGTCATCTCGATCTACAGGCACTCCGATAGGCAACGGTTCTGGCGGCTTTTCGCCATCAAGGTCCAAACGCGACGGATTCCAAACCCACTCGGCGATGCGGATATACAGCTCCAGGCGTTCCTGCTGCTCGTCGGGGCCGAAGGCATCGTAGGCGCGAAACGGCAGCCCCGTCCGATCAATCAGGGCGGAGAAGGCTGGGTTGTTCTGGTACGCGAGCGGGTGCAGGCTGCGGGCGAGCAGGTTCGCGCTGTGGGTCGCGTAGGCGTCGCGCTTCTGCTCGTAGACGGCATCCCCCAGGCTCTGGTTGATGCCGCGCTGCAGCAGCACCAGGCCGCCGATGCGGTTGCGCTCGGTCTCGAAATCCGAGGGGTGCGGGAACCACTGCGTAAACCGCTCGTACTGGTCCGCCCAGATGTGCTCGATCTCGAAGGGGCGTCCGCGGCCCTCGGAGATCAGATCCTCGAAGTGAGAGGCGACGCCGCACTGGCTGTCGACCCAGTGGGTCAGCCGCACCAGGATGTGGCGCACCTGGCGGTAGTTCTGCTGATGCAGCCGGAAACGGGGCTCCCCGGCAAAGCTCTCAGGCTGCGCGTCGAGTTGGTCGCGAAGGTATTCAGAAAGTGCCGCCACATTGCGGTGGCGCAGCTCTTTGGTGAGTTGGAACAGGGTGTAGCGCACCGACGAGTAGGCGATGGTGCGGAAGCTCCAGACGCGCCGGGCGAGCCAAATGTCCAGAAAGTCGGCGACCAGAGCGACCTTGCGCCGCACCGCCTCCGGCGGGTCGTCTGGCGCCAGGGGGGCGAGTATCGCCTGGGTCTGCAAGGTGAACCCGCGCTCGGCGTTGTAGCGGATCGACTCCCAGCCCGGCGTCAGCGTACCGGCAGCGCGGCGGATTTCACCGTAACGCCGGGCATAGAAGTCAAGGTCACCCTTGACGAAGCGGATGAACCCTTTCTCGTCCGCCAGACCGAGTTGGTCCTTCTGATCCCGCACCCAGCGGTGGAACTCCGAGCCGATGCGCTCGAAGTCCTTGTTCTCCGCGCCCCTCTTACCGGGCCGGATGGTCTGGGCGTGGCGGGCGCGCAGCCAGTCCTTGAAGAAGTCCACGTCCTCCTCGTCACCGACCTCCCGCAGGGCCTGCATCTTCGCCTTCCAGGTGGCGTTGACGGCGCGTTGGTCGTCCTCGTGGGTGATGTTGGCGAGCACGTAGCCCTTGAGCATTTCCGGCAGGCTCAGCGAGAGCCCGCGGTCGTTCATGGTCTCGAAGATGGTGTAGGCATCCTCATCCGAGTACGCCTCGATGGCGACCAGGTGGACGTTCTCCAGTAGCCAGTCGATGAAGTAGGGCAGCGGCTCGGCGGCGATCTCCCCCGGAAAGTGATCGACGATATTGGCATAGCGCGCGGCGACGTTACGCACCGATTCGCCCTCACCGGTCAGCTCCGGCATGCGTCCCTCCAACAGCGTCTGCATGACCTCCGCGCGGTCGGGCACGTCGAGGTTGAAGCTCTTTCGGCCGAACTTCTCCGAGTAGATCAGGGTGCGGACATCGACCTGCTCGTCGCGATCCGCCTGCAGGTTGTGCAGGTAGATCAGCAGCAGGGACAGTGTGGTCAGACGCTGCTGGCCATCGACGACGAAACGCTGGCCACGCTTGTGGCTCAGTACCACCGAACCGAGGAAGTAGTGCCCGTAGCGCTCCACCTCGTGTCGAGCGTGACCGTCCTCGTAGTAGTCGAGGAACTTGCCGGTGAGATCGTCGATCAACTCACGAACCTGGCGCTCCTGCCAGGCGTATTCGCGCTGGTAGAAGTCGATTGCGTACTTGGCCTTGTCCAGCAACTCTCGGATGGTGCGGGCGCGGCCATCGATGGCCCTGAGGGGCTCGCTGGTGTAGCTATTCATGCGGCGGTTTCCTCGTCGATGGGGGCGCGGACCATGAGGAGGTCTTCCATCACTGCAATGCGTAACGTGCGATGCGTGCTCATCTCCACCTCAGTCGAGGCAACTCGGTTGTCAGCCGCCTTCTGCGGTAGCGATCCATCGCCATCAGGGGCGGAACGGATAAGGTCAGCTGGCCGTCATCCTCCACGTGCGTGCTCCGATGCTTCGGGAACAGCAGGTACGTGGTGGGATTGGACGCCCCCGCCACCATCGGTATGCCGAGCTCATGCCGTCTTGCACCGTTGATCGCGATGCCTTACCTATGTTTCTGCCCTGGTTAGCAGGACAGTCATTCGCCGAGACCGACAATTGATGGCTGGCTGTCGGCAGGGATGTCGGCGACACGGGGACGTGATCGTCGCCTGAGGGTCTATCACCGCTCTGCCGACGCCCTGGTCTTCACCGTGGCGAAGACCTCCGCCTTATGCACCAGGTAGGGCTGAATCCACTGCAGCCGACTCTGGCTCAGCCGCTCGCCGAAGCGGATGCGCTTGAAGTGTCCGCGCTTCCAATGCGGGCGAATGCGGTTTTTGGCTTCATCACGGGCGTGCAGTGTAGCTCCCGCCCCGGCGTCGGGGACGCTGTTCGGGCCGAGCAGCGTCCGGTTGTAGGTGGCCTCGAGCTTCGCCCGCCGCGCGGCCGTCAGCTTGCCGTATCTGCGGTACTTGCGCTCAAGTGCATCGCGCTCATCGATCCGCGCTTGCTCGGCATCGGCGAGATTCAGATAGAGCAGCACCTTGGCGAGCGCCAGGACCATGGGCCTGACCAGTTGCACCTCCTCTGGGTTGGCGGGACGCATGCCGGGGACCTCATAGATCTCCGGGCGCTGGAAGTAGGTCAGATGCCGCTCCAGCAGCGTGCTCAGGCACTCGTCCTCGTCCTGGATGAAGAGCACCAGATCCTGCGAGGCATCATCGAGGGCATTCTTCTTGCCGACAGGCGAGCCGGTCAGGACCAGTTCCACCACCCGCGTCGGCTTATCGGGGTCGAGTTGCAGCGCCCGATTGCGCCCATCTTTGTGGTGCAGGGCGTGATGCGGCGGCACGCTGTAGGTGCCCACATAGACCCCTTCGAGCTCATGGAGTCCCGACACCTGATTGGGCACGCGGAGATCGCTGGGACGGGGAAAGGCGATGTAGGCGAGCGGATGCGGGCATCGGAAGAAGCGTGCCGGCAAGCCGCTCACGAGATCCGTCTCGGCCAACAGGGCCTGCAGGGCCGGCGTCACCGCCAGGATGGGATCGCCATGGGCGCGCAGTCGCGCGCGCGTCAGCATCAGGATGAAGGTGCCCATGTTGACGCTGGCGGGCATGCCCAGATGCACCAGGGCCAGGGCGTTGAGCCCGGGCAAGGCGTTGATGAGCCATTCGGTGGTGACGCTCTCGTCCGTGAGAGACGGACGCAGGTCCTCCAGGAGACCCAGGTTGGCGAACACCTCGGTATCGAACGCGTGCCCCAGGGCCGCATCCATGCGCACGGGGTGCGGCAGGGCGAGGATTTTCGGATCCTGCAGACGCTCCATCAGGGGCGCTCCGTAAAATCGATGAGGTGCTCGCTGCTCAACGGGTGGCCGTGCAATAGCCGCTGGTCGCGTCGGTGCGATATCCGTTTGGACAACTGTTGCCCGTCTTGGGGACGACCGCTCGGGCGTTGTCGGTGCCGCGACAATATCCCGAGGTGCCGTCGGTGAAGTAGCCGCTCGGGCAGGAGGTCGTCAGCTTTCTGACCACGATCCTGGTATCGGCGGGATTGAACGGGACGCAATAGCCCGAGGTCCCGTCGGTGCGGTAACCGCTCGGACAACTGCTGGTCAGCTTGAGGACGGGCTCGGCGGCGAAGACCGGGTTGGCGAGCGCTGCAGCGAGGAGGACCGGGATGCAACGCCGGTACGGTGCGGTGATCATGAACATCGTAGTCCTGCTCATCGTGTTGGTTAACGGCGCGAAGAGGCCAAGGGATGGCACTTCAGCTGGGGCATGTTAAGGCTGCGGGGAGGCGCTGGCTGATGACCTGCGGTCGCAGGCAGCACCTACAGCCCGTTCGCCCTCTCATTCACGCGAGCACCGACGTGCTCAGCGCATTGCTCCTGACCGCGCCCCTTTTCGATCTCGACCACTCGATGACGATGGCGTGCGCTCAGTGCCTCACCTCCTCTTCAAAGACATCTACCTTCCCCGTCACCTCCGCCAGCGCCGAGACCAGGTTCTGCATACCAGCGGTTACTATGGACAGGGTCTCTTCGTCCAGGTCTCCTGAGCGAAGCAGCTTCTGCAGCAGATCCGGTTGAACTTCACCGCAGCGCCGTTCGTAGTACCCCACGGCAACGGCGAGCAACCGGGCCGCTTCTGCGAGCTGTTCCTTGGTCGCGTCGTCGATCAGGGCGTCGGCCATCCCAATCGCAGCAACGAACCCGAGCGGGTCCCTCATCATCACCTTCGACGACAGTAGCCGGGGAATGGCAGCGTCCGCGATTGCGTCACCTCGACATCGGCATACCGACCATCGGAAAAGCGCGGGCAGTCACGTGCCAGCCCCTGGCTGATCAATTCGGCGCCGATATCGGTCCCGTCATCGAGAAAACAGACACCAACCTTGCGGTCGTGCGTGCGCTCGCCCGTCAGTTCGCAGCGCAGACGCTGACCCGAGACGATCCGCTGCATCGCTTCTTTCGATGCGCGGCCCCATTTTTCCCTGAGCTCGGGTGCGGCGACGCCCTGCAGACGGATCGCAACCCCCTGCACTTCGATGGTGTCGCCATCACGCACATGGGTGGCGCGGCCGAGGAGGGTCTCGGCCTGCAGGGCGGGCGCGGCGATCACTGCGGCGATCAGCGCCAGACGCAGGCGTCCAGGCGTATGAATGGCCAACTTCTCCTCCGGCAATCGACTGTTGGTTGTGCTTGATTCCTTCAGCGGGTGCTGGCGTCCGTCCTGGCGCCGCTGACGTGTGTCATGAGTCTACGGGGCAGGCACGGTTGGCGCAAGCGGGGGCGAGCGTCGCCGTCATTGCGCGAAGGCCACCTCATCCACTTGTCGTTGGGCGACGAGCTCGGCGATGGCCTGCACGCGCGCCCGCGACGGGCCGTTGAGGTTGCTGCCATACCCCGATCCGTAGTACTCGCAGTAGTAGGCCGCGAGCTTGTAGCCAAGGCGCCCGTCGTGCGGATGCCAGAGACAGATCGTCAGCGCCTCCTCGATCAGCAGCAAGGCCTTCGATTTGACCACGCGGACTGAGTCCCACCGCAGATTCGTGTGCTCGTCCTGGAAGGCCTTGAGCCGTCCATGCAACGCCCGCATCGCCATTGGGGTGAGCGCGCCGCGCGCCTGAACGTCCGCGAGCAGCGCGCGTGCGTCCGCCAACAAGGCCGCTGCCGGGTCAGATGCCGGGACGTCCTCAGCGGCAGCCTGCTCGGCGATCCAGAGGGCGAAGGCGATAAGCCGCCCGGGCCTGTCGAACCACTTCTTCAGGACCGTGAGACGAGTGAGCTCCGCAAAGCCCTTGCGATCGATCTCCTCGACGATGGAAGCGAGTTTTTGATGAATCGTTGCTGCCATAGGCCATTCGACCGGTCAACATCCGGGCTTTGAATTTGAATTCACAAGAGACGACTTTTCACGTCAGCGCGCGCTTCATACAGCTAACCGAAACCGATTCAGAGTTCATGATGCCGTGGGAGAGCGACGATGCACGAAGGATGAACAGAGGGCAATTGCGTCTGCTATGCTGTGCTACGGGACGACGGTTCAAATGTCGTTCAATGTTCATGATGAACAACGAACATCACTCAGTGGAATTGCCGATGCCTAATCCAAAAGAACGACTATCATCGCCTCCCCCTACTCCCTGGTTTTGGCTCATTCTCATTTTTGGCTTTGCGCTGGCGTTTGTGCTGCTGATCCTGTTTCCGAATAGCCTGGCCTTCGAGGCGATTGTCACTTGGCTCTTCTTCATCGTCATCATCCGCGTGATGGTGGTCGTTCTGCAGGACCTTTCAGAGCCATCGCCTGTGCGGCAGTCTCGCCGACGGGTGAATCGGGACACAAGCCGTCCCGTCAGCCACCGACCATCGTCTCCACCGCGTTGGTCAACCCGGTCGGACTGGCTCGGCCCGTTCAACCCGGACGACGGGCTCAGCAGCCGGCTCTCACCGCAGACCATTGACCGCATCGATGACTCGATGCCGACAACCTTCTCCGATGGTGAACCCTGGGACTGATGGTCCGCCGGAGAACTGTCTTGAGACTCGCTCGGCGCCTGTGACGCCCCCACCTCGGCAGGGCTGACCACGCGCCAGGTCAGTACTGGAATCGAATCTTTGGGGTGCGGTAATGGTGTGAAAGCATCTGCCTACAATGCTTGAGCATGTGCAGCGGGTATCATTCCATTCGTATCGGCCCCACTGCTTCAGACTGTTTGTTGATCGGCTTCGATTCGGTCGGAATACGCGTTCGCCGCATCGGCCAACGCGTCTAGCGAGTCATTCCACTGCAAGGAGGCACGACGCCATTCAGTGTAATCAAACCGACCTTGTCCAAACGCGGCCAGAAAGCGCTCGGCATCAACGAGGCCAAGCGCTTGAATCAACGCCTGCATTCCCTGCTGTCGAATTTCTGCATCAGTTTTCATACCAATTCTCCAACAGGGCCAAAGCGTCGCCGGGCAGCAATGCGACAATGTCATTTTGTTTTCGAAGCCGATTCAACAGTCGATCATCCGTGGTCACAAAAAGTTGCGCACCGCCTATGATGGCCGATGCCACATGCAGGGCATCATAGTCCTTAATCCCATATTCGATTAGCCGTTTAGCCTTCTCACGCACCCTCACATCAGCCACGACCCGTTGCTTGGCAAGCCATCGCCACTGCTGAATCGCGTAGCGCCTTTCCGGAAAGGGATTCTGGGCGTTCTCGTAGTCAAGCACCGACGACCACACCAACTCATTCAGCCCCTCCCGAATGCGCTCTTGTATCAACAGCTTCGCCTCGGTTTCCAAATGAATGCGCGAAAAACGCTGATCGTCGTAAGGACGATTGAAGCAACACAGATCGAGATAAACCCGACGCTGCAAACGGTTGTCCTGAGTCATATGTTCGCTGTCGTCTCTCTAGGCCTCTCAAGTCACTGAATCGACCTTTGGGGTTTCCATCCAACCCCTGCGATTGGGACGCGCCTGCCGAAGCGCGAATGCTCAACATGGCGCAGGCTGTCGTAGCCGCGCATCTCCATGGGCCTTGTGCGAAAAACGTTCTCGCCCCGAGGCAGCGCTTTAAAGCTATTGGCCGAAACCGATCTCTGCATGCGGTTATGCGCAGAAAGGGTATATCCATCGGGCTCCGTGGTCCACACGGGGCGACGAAGCCTGTACAAGACTCACAGCGCTTGCCTGACGCTTGTACACCGTTTCCTCGACGCGTGACCCGCCGGGATGATCTAGCAGCGCTGCTTGCGACGCTACTGGAGGGCTGTGGCATCCGAACATGGTCGACCCGTAGCCAAACTGATCGACATTGCCAGGGTCTGACCGGTGTCGTGCTTCGCCTGGAGACTCAACCCCGCGGTCGGGCCGTCTCCAGCGACGCAAGCACCTGCTCCCAGCCAATCTGGGCGCGATTGCCCGCCACGCCTTCGTAGTAGCTGTGTTCGCTCGCATCCGCCGGCAGTCCGGCCCAGATGCGCGAGAGGTTGTGCGCGAAGCGCTCGTTGGAGAGCCCGCCGGCCTGCCAGGCATCGAGTCCGGCATCGCGCGCGAGCACGAGCCCCATGCGATCCTGCAGCGCCGGCGTGAAGCGCTCCTCGCCCGTGAGGCCCAGGCGCTGCATCAGCCCCTCCAAGGTGTCGTCGATGATCTGGTAGCGCCCCACGGGCGAGCCGCCGCGCTCGGCGACCAGCTGTTCCTGCAGCGTGCGTACCTCGTTTAAGGTCAGCTCGCTGAGCTGCACCGCTTGCTGATCGGCGTCTCGGTAGAGGGCGTTGTAGTTGCCACGCGATTCCGGGGCGGCGATCAGGTCCAGCACCTGGCCCTGGCTGCCGCCGGAGACACTCTCGTGGATCAGACGCCCTGGCCCAGCAGGCGCGGGACTGGACGTGGGCGACGCACTGGCTTGGTCCAACCCCGCCAGCTCGGCCTGTGCCCGATTGTAGGCGATGAGTCCGGTGAGCTTGCTGTTGTCGAGGCTGTGCGCGGCCTGCGTCAGCTGCTCGGCGATGGCGCGCCCGAGCACCGGGCCGTGCGTCTCCATGAGCTGGTCATGGGCCGCCTGCTGCGCCGGGCTCGTGAGCAGCAGAAAACCGAGCGGGCCGTGCGCGATCAGGGCATTGTTCATCTGCCCGCGATAGAAGGTCTCCTGTGCCTCGGTCAAGGCCCCCGGTGGCAGGGTCTGCAGCTGATAGGTCGCCAGATCACCGATGGCGTCTCCAAAGCGCACGGCGGCCGCATGTGTCGCCTCGGGCAGGTCCTCGCCGCGGCGCAGGGCACTGACGAAGCCCTCGAAGGCCTCGGTGGCCCGCTCGCCCTGGATCAGGCCGCGACGCAGCAGGTTCTCCACCCCGCCGGCGATCCCGTCGGTGCCGAGCTCCGCGGGCGAGCGCTGGCGGTTGGCCTCGGCGATGATCTGCCGCTGCCAGTGCGCGGCGCGCTGCCCGGCCAGGCGCTGCGCGTTGGCGAGGCGCTGTTGCTCAACCCGGGTCTGGCCGCCGTCGTGGAGGCGCTCGACCGCGCCGGTCCCCGTCGTGGCCGTGCTGCGATCGGCAAAGTCCCCCTGTGCCTGGGTGCGCAGACTCGCCGTCTCGCCGCTTGGGTCATACAGCCCCGCCGCGCCCACCGCCGCCCGTGTCTCGCCGAAGCCCCCTGCCCCGCCATGCAGTGCCGCTCCAGCCGCGGGATCGGCCCCACTGCCGCCGGGTCCCGCAAAGGCCTCGCCGAGGAGGCCGAAGGCTGCCTCACGCGCCTGCAGTCGCTCGTCCGCCGTCAGTTCCCGCTCCGGGCGCGCATAGCCGGCCAGCAGATGCATGGCCGCCGCAGCGCGGGCCTGCTCCGGATTGGCGAAGACGCCCATGGCGTTGTACCAGCTCGTCACGCGCTCATGGTCTCCGGTCAGGTTCAGCCGGTCGATGGCACCATAGGCACGCTGGGCCAAGGCGGGATCACTGGCCAACCGCTGGCCGACCTCGGCGGCGCGGTAGCTGCCCGAGGCGGCGGCCGATTGCGACAGGCGCTCGGCACGCTGATGGCTGCGGCTGTCCTGCACCACATCGCTCGCGCTCTGCTGCAGCTGGGCGCTGTCCTGGCTGCTCAGGCCTTGGGTGAAGACGCTGCGCACGCCCTGGCGCTCGTCCTGGCTGACCGCGCTGGCAAGGCTCGACTGGAAGCTGGTGTCGCTGCTGACCTTGTGTGCGATGTCGTCGGCGATCTGGCGCGAGAGCTGTTCATTGACCTGGTATTGGCTCTGTAGCCGCCCGGAGAGCTCACCCTCGATCCAACTGCGCGACTTGCCCGCACCGCCGAATCCGAGGCCCGTTGTCAGTAGACCGGTGAGCTGATTGCTCGACAATCCGGAGTCCGAGTACTTCTGCGCCAGACTGCTGCCCGCACTGTAGAGCGTGCGATCGGTCTCGCTCGTGCTGGCCGAGTAATCGGTGCCGAGCGAGCGCTGTTCGAAGGATTCCTGATTGCGCCCCGCCGAGCGGCTCGCCAACTGACCGAGCGAGCGCACGAACTGCTGCGAGGACTGCGCCAGCGCCTGATCGGTGAGCGCGCTCTCGCGCGCGGCCTGGGTGCCCATGTCGAAGCGCGGCAGCACTGACTCCGACCCCACGGCCGCGGTGCCGCCATAGGGGGTGTGCTGAAAGCCCGAGCTGACGCCGAGCACCGGCGCGCTCGAGAGCACCTTGGGTGCCAGCGCCTGCTCGTCGATATGATCGCTGCCGCGCAGCCGCCCGGCCAGATGCGTGGCGGTCACCGCGCTGCCGTAGATCAGCATCAGCGCAATCGCCGGCGTGGCCGCCGCGAGCATGCCGCCCGTGGCCAGATAGTCCTGCAGCACCAGGTCCATCTGCAGCAGGCCGTAGAAGGAGAAGGGATCGAGCTGGGCGCTCACCTCCAGCGCCGAGAGGTCCCGCCCCGCGGCCATCATCAGGTAGAGATTGACGATGGCGAGCACCGGCAGCCAGAGCTGGGTCCAGAGCGCGAACAGCAGCCACTTGCCGGCGAGGCTGATGCCCACGGGACCGAGCGCCACGGCAAAGGCCATGAGGGGGGCCACGGCATAAAGAAAGCCCTCGAAGAAGGTCATCATGGGACGCACGATGTTCATGAACAACGCCTGCTCCGCCGACCACTGCGCATTGCGCTGGGCGATGGCCTGCTGCACCGTGGTCGCCGCCGACCACTGCAGGCGGTTCTCGTGGGTGAGCACGATGCCCTTCTCCAGCCAGCCCAAGGCCGTGGACATGAGCATGTACTGCTGCGCATCGCGCCCGGCGCCGGCCAGGGCATCGAGGGCCGCCTGCAGCTTGGTCTCCACATCCGCGATCGTGGCCACGCCGAAGCGCGCGGCCAGGGTCTGTTTCAGCGCCGGCACGAAGCTCGCGGGGAGATAGTCCGCCAACCGCCGCCAGGCCTCATCACAGGGCAGCATCAGGGGCTGGCCGGCATCAAAGAGCTCAGTCGTGAAGGCCAGATTGTCGCTCGCGAGCGCCGTGGTGATATCCGGTGCCTGCAGCACATCGTCCAGCGTGCGCCGGTGGGTATCCACATCCGCGAGCACGCAGTCGGCCACATAGTTCACCATGGCGCGCTCCACATCGGTGCCCGGTGTCGGCGCGTTCGCCGCCCCCAGCGAGGCCCGCGACAGGGTCGCCTTGCGCACCGCGGTCAGGGTCTGCAGGGCATCGGCGAATCCCTGCCCGGTCATGGCCGGGGTGGCGAAGGCCTGCTCCATGAGCCGCGTGACGCCATAGCCGACGTTGGACATGGCCGAACCGACCGCCGCGGGGCCGATGGGCACGTTGTCCACCACGCGCACCGAGCCGGTGTAGGCATCCTCCACCGTCACCGACACCGAGGCGCCGAAGGCGAGCAGATAGACCAGCAGCGCAATGAAGAAGCGCCCGAAATAGAGGGTGTTGTTGACGATGCCCTGGAACAACCCGAGGATCACGCCGACCACCAGGCCCACGGCCACGAGCTGGCGGAAGTTGCCGGTGCCCGTGAGGGCGGCGACGGCATTGAGGATCTGGGTCAGGAAGGCGGCATCGCCGATGGAGTGGATCTCGAACATGGACGCGCTCCTTCGGCCTTACTGCGCGGGCGTGAGCTTGCCGCCGCCGGCCTGCTCGACGCTGATATAGGGCGTGGCCTTGGCCGACTGGATCAGGTCGCTGTAGTAGGCGAGCTGCTCCTGGGAGCTGCCGTACTGGGCGCTGACCACGGTGTATTCGGCGCGCAGGTCCTCGCGGGCGTCCTGGATCTGCTCGCGCAGGGGACGGGCATAGGCGTTGGCCTCCAGGGCGCTGGCGATTGCGACCGCGCGGGCCATGTCGTGCAGCAAGAGCTGCACCAGCTCCAGCGCCATGACCGGCGCGGCGCGCTCGGCAAAGAGCACCGCGGTGCCCTCATCGATGCGCGCAAGGTTCGCCACCGCCCCGCCCAGGCCGTTCGGCGCGGACTGCATGAACGCCTTCTCATCGGCGGAGAAGTCATCCGTACCCAGGCGGAACTTGGCGATCAGCCCGGTGCGGTTGGCATCGCCCACCAGCAGCACACGCACGCGCTCGATCATGCCCTGCAACTGCAGCGTCTGTATCGTCGGGCGCAGGCAGTCGTTGACATCACGGCTCGGCGCGCAGCGATACACCCGCACCTCGGAGGTGGCGGTGCTGCCGTGCAGCAGCTCACGGATGCTGAGAATCGCCGGCAGCGGGGTGATGCGGTTGTTGCTGCCCTGCCCGTCCGGGCTTGGCTCGGGCGGGCCGACGATGAGGCTGCCGGTGACCGACAGCAGCGTCTCCAGCAGCGCATCGTCGCCATGGCTGAACCAGCCCGCCACACCCTCCCCCTTCAGCGCGCGCCAGACCAGGTTGCCCTGCAGCACCTCGCGCGCATACTCCGGCGCGCTCTGCTGCACCTGCTCGATCGGATCGGTGCCCGTGACGCTCGACCAGGTCTCGAAGACGTCGCCGAGTCCGCGCACCAGCGAGGCCTCGGAGTGCTTGATCTTGTGCTGGGTGTCGAAGGCATCGACCACGTCGTTGACCAGGCCCTGGCCGAGCTGACAGGAGTTGGCGAAGAGGCTGTTGATGGCCTGCACCTTCTTCTGCAGCGAGTCCATGACCTGGCCGCAGTTCTGGCACATGGAATCGAGCGCGAGCTTGAAGGCATAGCTCGCGGCATTCGAGGCGATGGCACGAAACAGCTGCGTGAGCTGCTCGCGGGAGATGAAGCTGAAGCTGCCGGCGAACAGGTCGATGCCACCACAGCCGGCCTCGAAGCTCGGCGGGACGATGTTGATGAGGTTGGCGTTCATGACCCGGTTGCGGGCATAGACCGAGCCACCCGCGAGCACGCCGCGGCGCTGGCCCATGTGCGCGGTGGGCTCGGTGACATTGAGCAGGCCGTCGAACATGGTGTCGAGTTCCTCGGCGAGGTCGGCGCGGGCGGGCGGTGCGACGCCAAGGCCGGTCGACAGGGCGAGCAGCACCGCCAGTGCAGGGATAGAGGCAAAACGCATCAGGGACCTCCTGGGAGCAGGGGAGCGGGTGCGGCGATCAGGCCGCGCAGATGCTCGAGCAGGGCGTCGGGGTCCTCGCTCAGGGCGGCTGCATCCAAGCCCGTGGCGTCCATGCGCAGGTCGGCCACCTGCGCACGTGTGCGCGCGCGCCACTGCGCATCGATCCAGCCCGCCTCCACGGCCGCATGGACGAGGCGGGACTTGAGCTCCGCAAGCGACAGCACGCCCTGGGCGAGCGGGACCACGCCATCGGGCGGGCGGGCCAAAAAGAGCGCCGGGGTGGAGACCACGCCCAGCGCCTTGGCCTGGCCCTGATCCACACGGAACTCGGGGAAGAACCCGCCGGGCAACGGGCGACCGTCGAGGGCGATGGCCTGGATGGAAAATCCATAGCGTGCGGCAAGCAGCTGCAGCAGCGGTGCCTGGGCCTCGCAGTAGGGACAATCCGAGCGGTAGAGGAACCAGAGCCCGGCGACCTGGGCGGTTTCCGCCAGCGCCAATTCCAGCGCCTCGCCCGCCTCGCGGTTGACCAGGTTGGCGGCGAAGGTGGCGAGCGGGCGGCGCGTGGTCTCATCGAGCAGCGGATCGGCCCAGACCGCGCGCTGGGTGGCCTCGGCAAAGCGCTCGGCCTTGTCGATGGTCAGGCGCTGCAGATAGAGATAGAGCGCGACGTTGCGCGGTGAGGGGTCGTCGATGGCGCTGTCGCGGTAGCGCTCCAGGTTCGCCCGCAGCCAGGCGGCGGACAGCGGTGTCGGGCCACTTGCCGTCCCGGCATCCGGTGGCGGCGGTGATGGCACCTCGGCCAAAGGCGCCGGGGTCGGGGCTGGCACTGGCTCAGGCTCTGGCTCCGGTTCGGGCTCCGGTTCGGGCTCCGGGGGCGCCTCGGCATACCAGAACCAGCCCTCGGCGCTGCGCTCGTAGAAGCGCACGCCCTCGCCCGCCCAAGCCCACGGAGGCGCCACCAGGGCCAGGACCATTATCCGGGTTGCCCACGACGACGCGCGTTTGGATCGCTGCTTCAGAGGCGCACTGTTCATGCGCGCATGATCCAGCCCCGCACGTGCGTCGGCGACGCCGAAAGAGTGCCCGCTGCGCCGCGCTTTCCCGCCCCCGCCGAGAAACCGCGCTTAAGCCGGGAAAGTGGCCGTTTTCGGTCATCTTTCACTGCTGCGGTACCGGTGGCCTCCCCGGACAATGACCCTGCGCGTCGGGTGCCCTTACGCCCGTGCCCGACACGCAACTCCTAACGTAGGTTGACCTTGTCCGGGCTTCGGCCCGGACCTTTTTAACCGGCCGCCGGGGAACCGCCATGCGTGAGCCGCCTCGTCCGGGACCTGTTGTTCGTTCGCTGCCCTGGCAGCGAGCACTTGAGACCGAAGACGCCACGAGTCTCGCCCCTCGGGGTCTGCAATCGCGTCCCCCCACCCGCCCGGTCCTCCATGGACCGGCGGTCATCCTCCACCCCCTTGGGGAGCACGCCTCCCCGCCGGGGTCGGTGTGTCTCCCGCGTCAGGAGAGCCCCATGTCCATGCCGTTCATCCCGTCCGCTCGCTCCGCGCGTGTCACTCGCAGCCTTGCTGAGGGCGTGCGCCTCGTGCGCCGTCTGCGCCGGCGCCTGAAGGTGCTGATCTGGCGCGTTGCAGACCGTCTGCACCGTCCAGTCGCCGCACCGCTGCCGCCGGATACCTATGGCGCCTACGAGACGCCCGCGTTTCTGCGCCGTTCGCGGCGTGAGCGCGCCTGAGCGTTGTCTAGCAGCGCCGGTGGCCATCCACCACCGGCCTGCGTTTCCCCTTCACAGGAGACCCTGTCATGCTGAACAAGACCCAACTCATCGGCCACCTCGGACGCGATCCGGAGCTGCGCCAGACCAAGGACGGCAGCGCCGTCGCCAACCTCTCGGTCGCCACCAGCGAGCGCTGGCTCGACCAGTCCGGCCAGCGCCAGGAGCGCACCGAATGGCACCGCGTGGTGCTGTTCGGCCGCCCGGCGGAGATCGCCGGCCAATACCTGACCAAGGGTGCGCTGGTGTACCTCGAAGGTCGCCTGCAGACGCGCCAGTGGCAGGATCAGTCCGGCCAGGAGCGCGTCTCCACCGAGATCGTCGCCGAGCGCATGAAGATGCTCGGTGGCAAAGGCCTCAACGGCACGGCCAAGACCGCCGACGGCGCCGCTGATGTGGCACCGTTCGACGATGCCCTGCCGTTTTGAGGCCCCCGTGGCCTGTGACCCGGCCGCGGTCTGGGCGCGGCGCGAGGCGCGTGCGATGGCACGCACCCTCAAGCGTCGCGCCCGGCGCATGCGCAGCCGCGGCACCCGCAGCGATCCCGCCGGCACGCACCTGGATCTGATCCGCGCGCAACGCCTGGAGCGCATCGCCCTGCGTCTGGAGCGCGCGGCGCGCTGAGTCACGACGTTTGCTCATTCACCCCGTCGGGTACCGGTCCCCCGCGGGGCCGGTACCCGCTTGCGATCATAAGGAGACCTGTCATGGCCCGTCCCAGCAAGCCCATCGCCGCCACCGATCAGCCGCGCATCCCGATGCCGGCGGTGGACCCCGCGCTGAACCTGACCCCGAGCACCTGGAAGGTGCTGACCGACTCGATCTTCCCCGCGGCGAAGACCGCCGAGGGCATCGTGCTCGCCCTGCACTACTGCGCGGCGCGCAATCTGGATGTGATGAAGCGCCCGGTACATGTGGTGTCGATGTACTCCAAGGCCATCGGCCGCGAGGTGGAGACGGTCTGGCCCGGCATCGCCGAGGTGCAGACCACCGCGGCGCGCACCGGCCAGTGGGCCGGGCTCGACGCCCCGCGCTTCGGACCAGTCTGTGAGCGCAGCTTCGTCGGGCGCGTGCGCCGCGATGGCAGCTGGCAGGACCTGGAACTCACCGTCAGCTTTCCCGAGTGGTGCGAGGTGACGGTGTATCGCCTGGTCGGCGGACAGCGCTGCCCGTTCACCGAGCCGGTGTTCTGGCTGGAGGCCTATGCGCGCCTGGGCGGCAGCTATTCGGAGCTGCCCACCGACATGTGGGTCAAGCGCCCGCGCGGGCAGCTCATGAAGTGCGCCAAGGCGGCCTCTTTACGGGCGGCCTTTCCCGAGGAGGCGACCTACACCGCCGAGGAGATGGAGGGCAAGGTCATCGAGGCCGATGCCGCGCTGCCCGCTCAGGTCACGACGCCAGTCGTAAGCGTGGTTGCCACGCCGAGCGAGACAGCCACGGATAAACGGCAGACGCCCATTGCCGGCGCATCCGAGCCGGCAGCGGCGCCCACCAGCGCACCCGATGCCGCCAGCCTGGATGCGGCCATGCGCCAACGCATCGACAAGGTCATCGCGCGCGCGGCCGACAACGCGGCCTGGAAGCAGGCCGAGCAGTATCTGCGCGAGCGCTGCACCGGGGCCGATCTGGCCTATGCGCTCGCCGCGCTGAGCCGGGCGCAGGGGACGACTCCGCCTGAGACCGACACCGAGCAGAAACAGGCGGCCTGAGGCCGGCCACCCAAGCGGATCGGACAGTCGCTGTCCGATCCTTCCCCCACCCTGGGGCGCCCGTCGCCCCGCCGGGGTCCGGGCGTCCCGCTGTCATGAGGAGTCCCGTATGAAGATCATCGATGTGGCCCAGCGCAGTGCGGACTGGCTGACTTGGCGCGCACAAGGCATCACAGCCTCCGAGGCGCCGATCATCCTGGGGCGCTCGCCGTACAAGACACCCTGGCGACTCTGGGCCGAGCGTACTGGGCTCGCCCGCCCGGCCGATCTGTCCAGGAACCCACAGGTGCAACGCGGTATCGCGCTGGAGGATGCGGCCCGGCAGTGGTTCAAGCAGGCCTATGACACCATGCTCATGCCGCTGTGCGCCGAGTCCGATCAGGAACCGGTGCTGCGCGCCTCCTTTGACGGCATCAACGATGCCGGCGAGCCGGTGGAGCTGAAGGTGCCATCGGAAAAGACCTATCGCGAGGTCTGCGCCCTGGGGCGTGACGCCAAGGCCTTCCAGCTCTATGCGCCGCAAGTGCAGCATCAGCTCTATGTGGCCGATGCGGAGAAGGGCTATCTGGTGTTTCACCAGAACGGTGAGCACAACACGGTCTTCGAGATCGCCCGCGATCCCGAGACGATCCGCCTCATCGTCGATGCGGGGCTGACCTTCTGGGAGGCCATCACGCGCAAGGACGAACCGCCGCGCGACTCGCAGCGGGATCTGTTCATCCCGCCGCCGCAACTCACCGAGGACTGGGCGGTGCTGGCCGGGCGTTATCGCGCTGCCTGGGCCGAGGCCCGGCGTATCGACGCCGAGCGCAAGGCGTGCAAGGCGGACATGGATGCGATCCAGACCGCGCTGATCGCCATGATGGGCGATGCGCTGATCGCCGAATCGGCGGGGCTGCGCATCACGCGCTTCTGCGCCAACGGCAGTGTCGATTACCCGACCCTGCTCAAGGCGCAGCTGCCGGGGCTCGATGGCGAGACGCTAGAGCGCTATCGGCGTGCGCCGAGCGAGCGGGTACGCGTGACGGTGCAGGCCGAAGCGGACAAGGCGACCATCGCCTTCGATGCGCAGGCGGTGCAACGGGCGGTGAGCCAGGCGGCAGAGACGGATTTCTTTTTCTGACGCCTGTGCGCTGAACCCTGAACCCTAAAAACCTGAGACCCAAACAGGCCGTCCTGCCTCCGGGCAGGCGGTCTGCCTCAGGGGAGCGAGTCTTTATGAGCCTCGGTCTCCTGCGGCAGACCGCAACGGTTTCCCCGTGCGCCCGTCGGAGCGCCTGACAAGACCCGACCTTTCACCCGGCAGTTTTTGGCTGCCTTCATTCAACCCCCTGGGGAGATGCACTCCCCGCGGGGGATCGGCGTCTCCCCTGTTTGAGAGGAGCGCGACGCATGTCCACCACCCAACGCTTCGATGTGGCGAGCACCTTCGACGTCAAGGCCCCGCGTGGGCTCAGCATCGAGGGTTTCGCCGACACCGGCCATCCGCAGGTGCCGGTGACGCAGCCCTATGTGTTTCGCCAGGGGCTCAATGCCGTGCTGGCCTTTCTGCGCGCCGCCGAAGGCGACGGCCTGTTGCTGACCGGCCCAACCGGCTGCGGCAAGACCTCGCTGGTGCGCCAGATCGCCGCCCGGCTGCACTGGCCGGTGCAGGAGGTGAGCTGTCACGGGCGCATGGAGCTCGGTGACCTGCTCGGCGGCTTTCAGCTGATCGCGGGCGGCACGGTCTTCGTGCATGGCCCGCTCGCCGTGGCCGCACGCGAGGGCCATCTGTTGATCCTCAACGAGATCGATCTGATGGACCCCGCCGAGCTGGCCGGCCTCAACGACATCGTCGAGGGCGCGCCGCTGACGATCGCCCAGAACGGCGGCGAGCTGATCCGAGCGCACCCCAAGTTCCGTGTCATCGCCACCGGCAACAGTGCCGGCGCCGGCGATGCGACGGGCCTCTATCAGGGCGTGCTGCGGCAGAACCTGGCCTTTCTCGACCGCTTTCGCGTGCTCACGGTGAGCTATCCGGAGGCGGCGGTGGAGCAGTCGCTGCTCGATGCGCTGGTGCCGGAGCTGCCACGGGAGATCGCCGAGAAGCTGATCGTCGTCGCCAACGAGGTGCGGCGGCTGTTTCTCGGCGAGCAGTCGCCCGACGGCATGGCCCAGCCCGCGGGCGGGGAGCTGACGCTGACGCTCTCCACGCGTGCGCTGGTGCGCTGGGCGCGACTGACGGTGACCTTCAAGGGCGCGCCGAATCCGCTCGCCTATGCGCTCGATCAGGCACTCACGGCCCGCGCTGCGGCGGAGGAGCGCGCGGCAATCCACCGCATCGCCGCCGATGTGCTCGGGGCCTTGTGGGGTGCGCCGGCATGAGCGCCGAGGCTCCGCGCTGGACCCTGTATCGCTTCACCCATGCCGATGGCAGCGCCAAGGACTGGGCCTGGCGACGCCTGCCCACGGGCGGCGTCGAGGTGGCCTGGGGCCGCAGCGGCACACGTGCGCAGCGGCGGGTCTATCCGCCCCGCGAGGGTCCGCTGATCGAGCGCCGTGCATTGCAGAAGCAGCACAAGGGCTATCGGCTCCTCGGCGATGCCGTGCTGCACGAGGGGGTGCTTCAGCCGTTTGTGCGCCCGCAGGACGCCTCAAGCCGACAGCAGACGCCGCACTTCAGCGCGGCGGCCAACGCGCCCCCGACAACGCCTCTCCCACCGGTCGATCTGTCCGGCATCGCCGCCGGCCGGGACGACTTCTGGTTCTGAGCAATCCCAACCGACGGGTCGGTGCCGCGACGTCTGGCCTGCCGCCTGGCGTCCCAGTGCCGCTCCGCGAGGAGTCTCCGATGACAACTGACACGACCGAGTCCCTGGCAGGGACCGAGATGGATTCCGGCATGCATCCGGAGCAACCCGCACAGCGACTGCGTCTGACCAACGCCATGACGCTGTTTCTGATCGACTATCACATCTGGTCGGGGCGCAAGAAGCTGCGCCCGGAGGACCTGCGCATGGGCGCCGCCCTGCCGCCCGACGGCTTGGTCTCGCTGGGGAGCAAGAAGGTCTGCGACCCGGATGCGCTGCGGGTGTTTCACCGCAAGCGCCGTCACATCGAGCGGCTGTTGCTGGCGGTCGGCACGCGGTTTCTGAGCGGCTATCTGGTGCCCAACACCCATGCCGCCGCGGTGCTGGCCGAGGCCACGGCCATCACTGCCGAGGCGCGCACGGCGGCCGAGGACTTCCTCGCCGACTACGACCGCCACATCGATGCCTGGTGCGCGGCTTATCCCACCTGGGAGCAGGCGATTCGCAACGCCATCGATCCGGTCGAGGTGGTGCGCGGGCAACTGCGCTTTCGCGTGCTGGCCCTCAGGATCGAGACTGCGGAGATGGTTGCCGAGGACACGCTGGCAGAGGATCTGGCCGCGGTCGGCGAGACCATCTTCTCGGAGGTCGAGCAGGTCGCGCGCAGCCTGGAGCAATCGTTCCTGGGGCGCGATGGGTTGTCGCAGCGGGCGGTCGGAACCTTCCGGCGCATCTACGACAAGCTCAATGCGCTGAGCTTCGCGGACTATCGGATCGATCCGGTGGTGCGGGCGCTGCGCGACTGGCTCAGGCGGCTACCGCAGAGCGGTCCGATCGGCGGCAGCCTGTTTCTCGAAGGCTGGGCGCTGATGCGCCTGGTCGGCGATGCGCAGGCCATGGCGCGGCACGGTGCCGGCATCCTCGCCCTGAGCGAGCTGATGCCCGATGCCCAGGCGCTCGCCGCTGGGCAACGCGCTGCCGTGGCCGACGCTGACGCCGAGGCCGACACTGACGCGTCGACCGACGGTGGCGCCGATCCGGGCGATGCGCATCGACCTGACGCTGACACAGCCCTGGCGATGGACCCGCACGCGGCCGAGCCGGTCACCGACTTCGATGATCTGTTCGACGAGCCGTCGGCTGCGGCGCCTGTCACCGCGACAGCGCCTTCGGGACCACCCGAGCCCATCGGCGTGCAGGACTTCTGGTTCTGACGCCATCGAACCGCCGTCAGTGGACCCCGCCGGGGCGCTGACGGCCTTTTCCCACAACCCCCTGGGGGGCAGTGCGTCCCCTTGGGGCGTGCTGTCCCCCGTTTTGCACTCGTTCCATCTCTGGGAGACGCATGATGAAGACCTTACCCTCGACCCTGCATCGGGCCATGCCGATCGTGGCGGCTGCGCTGGGACGCAAGTTCGGCGTCGCCGTGCGTGTCGGCGGCACCTCGGCCTGCACCGATGGGCAGACCATCGTCGTGCCGAGCCTGCCCGCCGACTCCGCGCTGCTGCCGGTGGCCTGGGGCTATCTGGCGCATGAGGCGGCGCATGTGCGCCATACCGACTTCGCCGTCTACGCTGCCGCGGCCGCCGGTGATGCGCTGAGCGCGCAGATCCTGAACATCCTGGAGGATGTGCGCATCGAGCAGGCCATGGCCGGCCCCTATCCGGGCACCCGCGAGACGCTGCAGGCGGTCTGCGCGCATCTCCTGGCGCAGGGCGGGCTGAGCGCCCCGGATGCCAACGCCCATCCGGGGACCGTCCTGAGCAGCTATCTGCTGCTTGCACTGCGTCATCGGGTGCTGGGCTATGCGGCGCTGGCCGCTGAAGCACAACGCGCCGAGACGGTGCTGCGTGCAGTGTTTCCCGCACCGAACGTGCACCGGCTGCAGGGGCTGCTGACGGAGGTCGGCCGGCTTGACAGTACGCAGGCGGCGGTCGCGCTGACACGACGCATCCGTGCATTGCTGGAGGCCGAGCAACCGTTACCGGATGAGCCGCAGTCCGCGCCGCAACAGGCGGGCGGCGATCCGCCGACCGACACCGATGCTGCTGACCAGGCGGACGCTGGCGGTCAGACAACGCAGGCGCAGGGCGCACCGAGCGGGAGCGACGCGCGTGCCGGGACGGACCCTGAGCAGACCGACGACGCTGGCACCGATCGCATGGCGCGGACCGACGGTCAGCACGCCGGTGCCGGAGCCACCGGTGGCGGTGATGCCGCTGCCACCTCGGGCGGACAGGCCCAGCCTGAACAGGGGACTCCTGACCAGGCACATTCCGCACGTTCCCAGGATCAGGGGACCTCGGCGGCTTCGGCAACGGACCCGTCCGCGCCTGACCAAGGCCCGGTGACGGGCGCCCAGCAGGAGGCATTGCGCCAAGCGCTGTCGGCAACCTCCGCGGACCTGCCCGGTGATCTGTTCGGCACCGTGCGCGACCTGCTTTCAAACGCCGGCGCTGGCACCAGCCAGTGCGTGCTGCCGCGCGGTGAGCCCTTCGCGGGCAATGCCCGCTCGGGCATGCACCTGCTCGCGGCGGTGCAGCAGACCTCGCGCGCGCTGACAGCGCGCTTGCATGGCCGGGTGCAGGCCTCGCGCCTGGACCGCCCGCAGCCGCGGCGTGATGGCCCGCGGCTGCTGCCGAAGCGGCTGTATCGGGCCGCACTGGGTGACCCGCGGCTGTTTGCGCGCAAGCGCGAGCGCGTCGCGGTGAATACCGCCCTCCACCTGCTGCTCGATCTGTCCGGCTCCATGGGGGCGACGGTCCACGGGAGCACCGGCGGGAGCACTGACGGCGCACTGAAGACCCGCAGCATGCTCGCACAGGAGGCAGCCCTGGCCTTGGCGCTCGCGCTCGATGGCATCCATGGCGTGTCGCTGGCGGTGTCGGCCTTTCCCAATGAGGCCGGCCATGCGGATGCGCTCACGCTGATGGTGCGCCATGGCGAGCGCCCGCGGGCGCGCGCCGGGGCCTTCCTGCAGGTGCCGCGTGGCAGCACGCCGATGGCCGGCGCGCTCTGGTTCGCCGCCGCCGATCTGCTCGCGCGCCCGCAGACCCGTCGGGTGATCCTGGTGCTCACCGATGGCAAGCCGGACCAGGTCGATTCGACGAGGGAGATCCTGCGTCTGTGCCGGGCGGCAGACCTGGAGACGGTCGGCATCGGCATCGATGTGGATGTCTCGTGGCTGTTTCCAGTGGCACTGCGCGTCAGCGAGGTGACCGAGCTCAAGCGCGCCCTGTTCGGCGCGGCGCAGCAGCTGTTGCTCGCGGCCTGAGCGTCTTGACCCAACCCGGCCGGCGATCCCGTGGAGCTGTTCCGCGGGGTTGCTGGTCGGATATCGGGGTCGGATATCTGGGGCCGATAACCTGCCCAGCTTACGGCGCCTGCCAACTGACCTGCTGCGCAGTCGCTGATGAGACACGACACCTCGGGCACTGGCCGAGCTTTCTCGGTCGCGAGCGACAGGGCGCCGGTGCAAGCTCACTTCGACGTCGTTTCGGCTGTCGGCAGTTGCGCACTGCGCACGGCGACGCTCCGAGTCTTTTCCACGACTGTCGCGCCCGACAGGCGGCAGTCGTGGAAAGGGCTCAGTTTCCCTGTGATCCGCCTACGGCCGATCACGCACCCGGCGACCGAAGACGCCCTGCGTCGCCACCCCGTTCGGGGCTTGTCAATCGCGTCCTTTCACCCTGCCGCCTGCGCGCGGCTTTCAACCACCCCAAGGGGAGATCACCTCCCCGCCGGGGATGTGTCTCCCCGTTTACTTTGGGAGACACACCATGCGCCTGAATCGTGAGTTCTGGAACACCCTCGACACCTTCCTCGACACCGCCAGTGATGCCGAACTGGCCGACGCCAAGGCCGTGATCTTCGAGCTGATGGCCTCGCCATCGGATCGCGAGAGCCGCTCGCTGGTGAAGGCCGTCTACCGGCTGCTCATCGACGAGACCCGCACCCGTCAGGTGCTTGCGCGGCGCAGACGGTTTGCCCGTCCGCTGCCTGCATTGGCCTGAGCCGACGCACAACGCCCGCTGCAGTGGCTGTGCTCCATCGCGAGCATGGTCCCTGCTCCGGGCGCCCTTTCACACTGCCATTCCTTGGTCTGAGTGGGACTGTTCTGACGACGGTCCACTTGGATGCGACAGAGGAGTCTGTGATGTCACCTATCCAAGCGGCGGATGTCCGTTCCGCTATCCGCCAAACCGGTTGGCTCGCGGTGCTCTCGGCACTGGCCGGCGATGTGCTGGGACCGGCCCTGCAACAGCCGGGTCGGCATGTGCCCTGCCCAGTGCATGGCCCACGCCCTGGCTCCCATCGCGGCGACGGCTTTCGGCTGTTCGCCGATGTCGATGCCACCGGCGGCGGTATCTGCGCCACCTGCGGGGCCTTTCCCGATGGGCTGGCCCTGCTGCAGTGGCTGTTCGGCTGGTCGTTTCCCGAGGCGCTGCGGCAGACGGCCGGCGTGTTTGGACTGACCGGCGGACGGCTTGTGCCCGTGCCGATCACTGCACGACCTGCGCAGCGATTGACGCATTCAATCGATCCCGGCAAGGCAACGATCGCACTGCATCGACTCTGGGCGGAGGCGCTGCCACCCCAGCATCCACACGCCGCGCCATTGCGGTGCTATCTGGCTGGACGTGGCCTGGACGCCGCTGGGCTCGATGCGCGTGTGATCCGGCTGCATCCGGCCCTGCCCTACTGGTCTTGGGATGTCCATGGCAAACCACAGTGCCTGGGGCGTTTTCCGGCCATGCTGGCGCGGGTCTGCTCCGCCGATGGCCGGGCGGTGTCGCTGCATCGCACCTATCTGCGGGCGGATGGTGCCGGCAAGGCGCCGGTGGTCGCACCGAAGAAGCTGATGCCGCATGCGGGCACGGCCACCCTCGCCGGTGGCGCGATCCGGCTCTGCCGGGCGGAAACGACGCTGGGTGTCGCCGAGGGGATCGAGACGGCACTCGCCGTGCAGGCGATGACCGGGGAGCCGGTCTGGGCCTGTTCCTCGGCGACGCTGCTGGCACGCTTTCAGCCACCTGCGCGGATCGAGCGGCTCACACTCTGGGCCGACAAGGATCGCTCTGGGGCGGGTCTCACGGCCGCCGAGGCGCTGCGTGACCGGCTCGCGGATCGTTGCCTGGTCCGCATTGCCCTGCCCGCTGCACCGATCCCGGCCGATGCCAAGGGGATCGACTGGGCCGATGTCTGGCTGCAGCGAAACCCGTTTTGTCAGGCCATCGCGGCCTGAGTGCATCGTGATTCGACAACCCTGATCGTCAATAACTTGCCGCCGCGGTTGGCGGCGTTTCATTCACCCCGCGGGGACACCTCTCCCCGTGCGGGAGCGGCGTGTGCCCGCTGTCCTGGAGGCACATCCCATGCGCCAATCCGATCTGTTCCAAGCCGACCCGATCCGTTCCGATCTGTGCGAGCCCGGCGTGCTGGACGCCAACGTGGGCGACACGACCAAGGTCGCCGACCGCTTTGCAGCCTTGGCGGCAGCTGACCTGAGCGATCGCGAGCAGGACAGCGTGATCCAACTCGCCCTGCAGGTTCTGGAGCCCAGGGTCAGCTATACGGTCATGTCCGATCCCACGACGAGTCTGCAGTATTTTCGCCTGCGCCTGGCGCGCGAGCCGCGGGAGATCTTCCTGTGCGCCTTCCTGGACACACGCCATCGATTGATTGAGATGGTGGAACTGTTCCAGGGCACCCTTGATGGCTGCAGCGTGCATCCGCGCGTGGTTGCGCAGGAGGCGTTGCGACGCAACGCTGCAGCGTGCTTGATAGTACACAATCATCCAAGTGGTGACCCGACGCCGAGCACAGCGGATGTGGCGATCACTAAACGGCTGAGCGAGGTCCTGATGCTGTTCGATATCCGCGTGCTGGACCATCTGGTGGTGGGCCGCGATGGCGCGGTGTCACTGGCCAAGGAGGGTCGGATCTGACATGGCAACCCTACAGATCACGTCCGATTCCCTGGAGCGCCTGCAGGGCTTTCTCGCTGGTATCGACTGGACCAACGACAGTGCGCTGAGCGTCGTGTCGGTGGACCCCGAGCGGCACACGGCGGTGCTCTGCGATCGCGATGCCGAGGAGGATCGCCATTGGCGGCTCGGTCCCTTTGGACTGGAGGCGTTCGATTCGGCCGCGTGAGCGACTGAGTATCGTCTGCAGAACACCGCACGCACGAGGCCACATCCGGTTCGCCGGGTGTGGCCTTTCGTCGTTCTGGCGAACAGGAAGGTGCGACGCAATAGCACGGCGCCTGTAAGTCGCTGGTGGGGATCACCGGATGCATCGGCCGTCCAGGCTATACTCGCCCCTCACGTGCCTTTCCATGGGGACACTGCCACCATGATCGAGATCGAATACATCGTCAAGGACAGCCGAGGAGTCGAACGTTTGCGCACCGCCGACAAGAAGGCCGCCGATGCCTATGACCGCATGCTGGAGAACGCCGAGCGCCTCGCGCAGTGGCTGCGCGAAGGCTCGGTGCTGCCGAACCTGCCCGATACCGAGTTGGAGGAGCTGACGCTGCATCTGGCCCGCCATGCGCGCGACGTGGAGCTGATCCTCAAGGGCAAGCCGCCGGAGGGTGCTGCCGAGCCGCCGCCGGAGAGCGGACGGGGGACCGTCACGCCGATCAAGAGTGCCGCGGACAGCGCGGGCTGATCGATCGCGCGCTCGTCCCGGCCGGAACGACACGACTGTTGGCTTTGCTGTCGCTCGGCCAGCGGCGGATTGATGGCGCTGGTCTGGGCCAATCGAGCGGTTGCCGGGTACGGCATGACCACCATCGCCGACTGTCGCCAGCCCTCCAGGCGGACCTGGTGCGCGACATGATGCCCCGAACTGGCAGCCCACCACACCCATCATGTCCGAAGGCGTCCTTATCCACAGGTTTGTAGCCAATGTAGCCAGCATCTGCGGTAAAACGCGAAATCGCGCCGGAACCACACCCCCTGGCTACATTGGCTACATTGGCTACAGTCGTCGTCCAAGCGCATCCAAGACCGAGGTAAGCAGTTGATTTCGCCCTATCGGAGGGACTGGGCTTTGGCGCATCGCCGCTCAGATGGTCCTGGCTACAATTGGCTACAGTGGCTACAACCGACCGGCTCGCCGGGCCTGCCCTCGAGTGCGACGTCCAGCCGGTAGCGAATCACTGCAGGCCCTGCCCTCTTCTCGACCCTTCCTGATGGACGATGGCGCACGACTGAGCACGCGTGCGTGAGCCGCTTGATCGTTTGTAGCCACTGTAGCCATTTGTAGCCAGCTCAAAGGAGAGGCCGCTTCCGAGCGATGCTGACCGAAAATCAGCGACCTGCACCACCGTTCGCATCCAAGGGCGTACTTATCCACAGGTTTGTAGCCAATGTAGCCAATGTAGCCAGGGGTTGTGGTTGCGGCGCGATTTCACGTTTTCCCGCCAGGGCTGGCTACATTGGCTACATTCGTTGCAATCACGTCCGGGCGCACGGTCGATACCGGGCTTCACGACGACACTTGAGCATCATCTCCCCGGTCCCTGCACTCGGAACGCGCGGTGTTTCGCGATAACCTCGCCCTTGGGGCAGCGCTCTCACCACCTAGACACTGCAAGTCCCCGGAAGGCTTGTATAGCAGGACCTCCACAACAGAACCGGTGTGGCAGCACATGGCGGACAGATGCACGATGAAGGCATGGCGACGCCGGACATGGAACGACAGGTCGTCAGGTCGATCGATTGGTCTTTGGCGCACGCGGGCGCAGCGTCGCGTGATTGGCTTCTTCCATGCAGCGCTTGTCATGGGCCTTGCAGCATTACCAGGTCCCGCGAGCCTTGCCGAGGGGGCAGCGGATGTCGTCTACGCGATCCGGCCCATCGGCTGGATCCGAAAAGACGACGACCGGACCCTCATCGAGGTCGACGAGCGATACCAGCCCGCCTTGCTCGGCGTCGAAGCGCTCGATGCAATTTGGGTCCTGTACTGGTTTGACCGCAACGATACCCCACAGCAGCGCGCCATCCTGCAGGTGCACCCCCGCGGCAATCCCGAGAATCCGCTGCGCGGCGTCTTCGCCACGCGCGCGCCCGTGCGTCCCAATCTGATCGCCATGAGCCGCTGTCGGGTGCTCTCGGTCGACGGCAACCGCATCGAGATCGACGCCATCGACGCCTTCCCCGACACGCCGGTGCTCGACATCAAGCCCTAGCCGCCTCGAAGACGCCCGGCATTGACCGCGCGGGCGCCCCGCCTTCTGGCTGCTCAGGTAAGGAGCTGGCAGCCCCTTTCCGGGCCGATCGGCGATCGTTCAGTTGACCTTATCCACTGTTCCCGACGCACGCGCCGATATAGAGGTTCGATGTCCAGACGTCCCTCACCCGGGCAACCTTCGTCAAGGTCAGCGATCACCAAACGCCTGCAAATCCCCCGGCGCTCTGGTCCTCACTCTCCTGATGCGGACGATGCCAGCCGCGTTGTCCGATGAGTCTTGGCGGTCGTCGGTGCCGACTGCGACCACAAGGCATCCTCTCTCTCCGTTGCATCTCTCCGCGACGGTGTTGTTGCTATCCCTCCGTGAGGAGAACCGGGCGATGCGTTCGATGTCGCGCGGTGCGGTCGACACTGCACGGGAAGGGCCGACACTGCGATTTTCACAACGGCTGAAAGCTGGTTGTGAAAATTCTTCGGTGGTATGGCGTCTCGCGCCAAAGCCGCCGGGATGCCGCGGCCGGGGACACCGCTCTGAGAATCGTCTCCGTCGTCTGACCCGTTCTGTTCGGGTCTGTTCGCGCGGTCAATGCGGGCCATACTGGAAGCCGCCCGCGCCGGTATAGAGATGCGGATGGTGGCCTTGCGGGCACCGCACTTCGTGCAGCGAAGCCGCGCCGTCAGCGCCCGCGTGCCGATCCCCTCAGGGATGCGTGCGCACTCCAAGACCGCGGAGTAGCCGCAGGCCTCGCAGAACGCGACGACGCTGTGGTTATCGAGCTGAGGCGCAAGGGGCGGATCGGCGATCCTCATCATCTCCGGCACATGGCCATGGTGCAGATTAACAGGCCGCGACCGGGCCGCCGGCGCAGCGCGCGGCTGCGTTCGCCCCGCCGCGGTACACCGTGCGCGCTCGAATAACACTGCGACTACTCAGCGCGCCCATCTGGTGATAGTCTACCTGAATTGCTGTGTTCCGACGGGATACGTGGACATGCGTCAAAGCGTCTCCGAGGCCATGCCCGGGCTCGACTGGTTCGAGGCTGGCGAGGCGGCCTACCTGTCCGCATGCGCGGATGGGCTGCTGTACCCGCCCCTCGGCGATGCGGTCGCGCAGCGCTGGTGGCTCGGGGGTTTCGTGTCGGCCTGGGCGGCGTCGGCGGATGCGCGAACGGTGGCGGAGGCGCTCGCTGATGCGCTGCGCGGTTGGCCGGCGCTGGAGCGGCAGTTGCGCGAGCATCGCGGGCCGGCGAACCCCTGGCCGCGGCATTGAGCCCGCGGGCGCGTGACCGGAACCTTACCGGAGACGACTGAGTGGTCGAACGAGGGCAACTGAATGCAGCGATTGCCGAGCGTCTGCGTGCCGCGCGGGAGGCACACGGGCTCAACCAGAAGCAGCTGGCGGCCTTGACCGGCGGCCAGGTGGACAACGTCCAAATCAGCGACTACGAGCAGGGGCTGAGGCGGCTGAGCGTGGAGTCCGCAGTGAGCCTTGCGGAGGCCCTGGGGGACGTGACGGCGGCGTACTTGCTGTGCCTGGATGAAGATCAACCGAAGCTGGTCCTGGCGGAGACCGAGGAGCGGCTGCTGGAGACGTACAGGGCGACCGATGCGCGCGGGCAGGATGTCGTGCTGGCGGTGGCGGAGTATGTGGCGCTGGGGAGCATGGAGGACACCACGCGGCGGAAGCGGCGGGCGCGGGCGAAGCTGCGGGGCTAGCGCGGCGGGAACTGGACCGGCCGTGTCATTGCGCGGAACCAAGGGGGAACACTGATGCTGATCGCAGTCTTTGGCGGAACCGGCGGCACCGGCCGCGAGGTGGTCGAGCAGGCCCTGGCCCAGGGCCACCAGGTCAGCGCCCTGGTGCGTGATCCGAGTAAGCTCGCGGAGCACCCGCGATTGGTGCTGCATCTCGGGGACGTGCGCGATGCTGAGGCGACCGCGCGCTGCATCGAGAGCGCGGACGCCGTCATCTGCGTGCTCGGCTCCCACGGCAACGCAACGCCGATCGAGGCGGTGGGTACCGAGCAGATCCTGAAGGCCATGCACGCGCACCACGTGCGCCGCCTGGTTGCCGTCACCTCGCTCGGGGTGGGTGACAGCCGCGGTCAGCTCAATCCGCTACTTCGGCTCATCATGGACCTGACCCTGAAGCCGATCATGCAGGCCAAGGAAGAGCAGGAGCGACTGATCAAGGCGAGCGATCTGGACTGGACCATCGTCCGGCCCGTCGGCCTGACCAATGGCCCGCGCACCGGGCGCTACCGGCATGGACTCGACCGCGGGATCAAGGGCGGGCGCATCAGCCGGGCCGATGTCGCCGCGTTCGTGCTGCGGCAGGTCAATGACCTGACCTACCTGCACCAGACGCCGGCGGTGAGCTGAGGCGGCCAACACGAAAAGCCGGGCAATGCATTGCCCGCCCCCATGCCCTTCGGAGGGTCTCATGCTCAGAACAAGTCTTCCTTCCCTGAAGCGGCTCCGCCGGGCAGTGCTCATCAGCCTGCTGATCGGCCTAGTCTCCGCTTATGCCCTCGCCGACCAAGCCGTCCGTGTCGTAACCTGGAACGTCGAAACCGTTGGGGCGCCGGGCTCCGAGGAATACGACGCCACGGCCGCCGTGCTCGCGCGCATCAACGCCAACGTGGTTGCCGTCCAGGAAGTGGTCAGCGCCGATGACGTCGACTACCTGGGCGATCTGGCCTTCGACCTGGGGTATACCTACTCCGTGGTCGCCCCCTATGGTCCCTTTGGGAGCCAACGCACAGCCTTTCTGTCAGACTTTCCTATCACCTGGAGTGAGGACTGGTCCTCGGCCGAACTCTCCGGCGATCCGCTCGCCAACGACCTGACGCGCTACATCCTGGAGGTCGAGCTGGAGCTCACAGGCGACGGCGACCGACTGCGTATGATCGTCAGTCATCTCAAATCCGGCAGTTCCAACACCGACGAGTATCGACGCGCCATCGAATCCTATCGCATGGGTCAAGCAGCGGGTGACCCCCAGGCGCCGGATGCGCCGCTCGTGATGCTGGGCGACCTCAACGCCGATGTTGGCGACGGCCCAATGACACCGGAGGTGTTCACCAGCATCCCGGACGACCTGCCCGGGGACTTCGATACAGGGGCCGACATCGAGGCGATGTTGGCCGATGAGGGCCTTCTGAACGACCCATTCGCCTGGCTTGCGCCGCACGGGTCCATCCTTGAAGCCACGCAACTCGACGGTAGCGATGCCACGCGCCCGGAGTCCGGACGACGGATCGACTATGTGCTGGCCGATGACAGCATTCGCGCGTTGGAGCCTCTGGCCCAGGTCTACGACTGCGCCGACGAAGGGCTCGCGGGCGGCCTACCGCTGTGGGGTGCCCCACTGGAACCCGTGGTGTGCGAGACTGCCTCTGATCACCTGCCGGTCTTTGCCGACCTGACCATACCAACCTCGACGAGTGACTGTGCGGCCGAAACAGCGCTCGCGCAGCAGCCCAACCGGGCCAGCTGGATCGATCTGCTGCGGGTGGTACGTGATGATGTCCTGTCGACATCGCCCGTTGGTCGCCAGCTCGTCGACACCTATTACCGCCACAGCGATGAAGTGCGCGCCCAACTGCTTACCCGGCCCGGGTTGACCTGGAGGGCACTCAAGTTGATCCGAATGCTGCAGCCGGACCTGGAAAGCGCCGCGCGCGGAGTCACGCCGTCTTTTGATTCACGGGACATTGCGTCAATCCGGGCGTTTGCTCAACAGCTAGGAGAAAACGCCAGTCCGGCGCTGAGGGCGGACTTGGGCAAGTTCATCGAACATCAGCTTTTTGCCCTGATCACGGAAATCGACGCACACTGATCCGCGTGCGGCGGCGCCGCGCCGGTCCTTCAACAAGGGCGGGCGCATCAGCCGGGCCGATGTCGCGGAGTTCGTGCTGCGGCAGGTCAATGACCTGACCTACCTGCACCAGACGCCGGCGGTAGGATGATTCAGATACACCGGGACGACGAGCGGTTGAAGCACCAGGATTTGGTAACGCTGCGAAGCTGCGGACAAGTGCCGCGGGGAGAAAGCGGACATTGGGTTTGCAGGTCGCCCCGTCTCCTCCGTCCCAGGTCCGGAACCCCGGCTGGCGTCGGTGAAGAACCGCAACCGCTCGTTTAGCGGACACTTGTGCGGTCGGGGTCGGCGAGCATATCGCGGACGTCACGCGGCTCGATTAGCCCACCGCAGGCGAATCAGCGCAGCGCCCGTAGGCGCACCTGCTCGGTGAGCGTGCCAGCAGTCTTGGGCCGCCAGCGCGAGGCAGGCATCCAGGTGCTGTTGGACGACTTGATAGAGAGGCGGTCTGCTCGGGACAGCGGCGGCAGTACGGGAACCGCTCGGTATCCTGTGACTCGACGGCCATGTTGGCATCCGTGTGGCAGCGAGCTAATGGGCTGTTTTTATGTACAGCTTAGATACCATTCCCTGACCCCCCTCGCTGCGAGCGGTTGTTTTCACCTCGTCGAGCCACGCTACCGACAAGCGTGGCGCGGTCGGCCGGTGGTGGCGGGTGCCGCGCCGGGCGGGCGCGGGGTGGTGGCCACACCTGGTCCTACGACGCGCGCCGCTATGGCGTGACTCCGTCGGATGCGCCTTGCCACGAGCGTGGACGTGGCTACGACCCCAGGCTGCCCTAAAGGGGCACTAGTGCATTCGTTTTGAAATCCTGAGACCGTTTGAATGCCTCAAGCCTTGAGAGGCTTACCCTGGTAGGTCCAACGAAACGGCTTGGCCATTGTCTTATTGAAATGCTCGATGAAGTCGGCGATTTTGGCCTGCAGGTCCTCCACTGACGA
>NZ_VWXX01000028.1 GCF_008632335.1 Thiohalocapsa marina | reverse complement strand
TTCAACTGTGTCGGGCTTAAACCCCACCCCCCCCGGCGGTGGGGGCGGGGGGCGGTGGCGGTGGTTTAACCCGCCCTACCGTGCTCGACCGCGAATGATCTCCCCAGTGGCGAAACAGTCGCCGTCAGCCTCAGCGCCTCGGACCCAAGTCAGTCCACAGGACTGCCCCAAACAAGCGAGGTATCGAAGCCGGGTGATCGCGGTCAGATAAGCCCGGCAAGGCGACGACACCCCAAACGCCAGTCAAGGCCCGGAGCTGACCTGAGCGGGCTGGGTGGTCGTGGTCGGGGGTCTCGATCGCATGGATGCGATCGTGAAGCCTCCACGGACGGATTCACGGCGTCCCCCGACCGCGACCACCCAGCCCACTCAGGTCGAAACACCCCAACAAAACCCGAAGTACCCCAGCAAAACCCCAGTTCAGCTCAACCACCCCCGGTCCGCAACCGAACCCGTACCTGTCGAAGCGCCTCCGAGGAAACGGCACCCTCCGTCAAAACCACGGAGCGCCGCCGAAAACGCCCCACACGGAAATTCAACACCACCAGCCCAACGCCGACATAGGTGCTGGGCAACAACCGCGCCTGCTCCAGACCGCCATCCGCCCTGGTCAGCACCCAGCCCTCATCATCGTGCGCCACCTCCACAACAGACCACGGCGCCCGATGCAACACATGACACCAGAGCGAAAAGCCCAGACTCCCCAACACCAGCGCCCCAACGCCCAAGCGCATCGGCCACACCAGCGACGAAGCCTCCGGCGGCAACAGCCAGAGCACCGCCAGCGCCATCCCATGCACCAGCAATACATAACCCAGCAACCGCCGAGACAACGCCAGACGCAGCCTCAGCGGCGGTTTCAGTCGATGATCGCTCACCCCGGAGGGCCCGAGCCGGAAAGCCCGACCCGGGAAACCAGGTGATCAGCTCAACACCGTGCCCGCATAATCCGCCAGACCCGGATTACCCTGCACACCCTTCAGCTTCGGCGTATTGAGCTTGGCCAGCTTCACCGTCTTCACATCGCGCAGATAGGTGGCCACCGTCTCCCAGATCGGCTCATCCGGCGCCTGGCTGCCCACCGTGGCCCAGCCCGCCACCACGTACTTCTTGTCCGCCTCGATCCGGGTGCCGTCGTCGAGCTGCATCTCGGTGATGCGCTCACCCATGCCGGCGGCCGGATCGCAGACATAGTCCAGTCCGCCCACGCGCACCATGTCGCCGCCCTGCTGCACATAGGGGTCCTTGTTGAACAGGTTGTCGCAGACATCCTCCAGGATCGCCTTGATCTCCGCGCCCGACATCTCCCGACGATAGGTCTCCGGATAGGTGATGCAGGTCTGATCCATCACGTTGTCCATGGTGATCTTCTGCCCCGGCAGCACCGTGGTACCCCAGCGGAAGCCCGGCGACAGGCTGATCTGCGCGTCCTTCACCTTGCGCAACGCATCACAGATCACCTGATCGAAGGTCCCGTTGAAGTTGCCGCGCCGATACAGCAGCTCCTCGGCAGTGGCCAGCTCCTCGGTGAGCCTGTCCTTGTAGGGGGCGCGGACCTCCTCGATGTACGCCGCCATCTCCGCATCCGCCGGCAGCAGGTTCGAGAACACCGGCAGCAGGCGATAGCGGTAGTCGCGCAGCTTGCCGTCGCGTACGTCCAGATCCATGACACCGAGGAACTTGCCGTTGGAACCCGCATTGGTGACCAGCGTCTTGCCCCCGGCATTGTCGACCACGGTCGGCGCGGGCATGCCGTCGTGGGTGTGACCGCCAAAGATCACGTCGATGCCGGTGACGCGGGAGGCCATCTTCAGATCCACGTCCATGCCGTTGTGGGAGATCACCACCACCAGGTCCGGCGACTCCTCGGCGCGCACCTGGTCGACGATCTCCTGCATGCGCGCGTCCTGGATGCCGAAGGTCCAGTCCGGGATGAAGCGCGACGGATTCGCGATGGGCGTGTACGGGAAGGCCTGACCGACCACGGCCACCTTCACGCCGCCCACCTCCTTGAGGGTGTAGGGCTTGAACGCCAGCCCGGCATCCTCATCGAAACCGCCGAAGTCGGCGAAGCGGTAGTCGAACAGCGCCTCCTCGCGCACCTTGACGTTCTGGGCGACAAAGTCGCCGTTGAAGGCGCCGATGTTCTTGATCACCTCCTCGTCGCGGTAGGTGAACTCCCAGTGGCCGGTCATCACATCGACACCCAGCCGGTTGCAGGCGCCGACCATGTCCATGCCGCGGGTCCAGTAGGCGGTGCCCGAGCCCTGCCAGGTATCGCCGCCGTCCAGCAGCAGGGAATTGCCGTCGCCGCGTTCGGCGCGGATGCGGTCCACCAGGGTCTTCAGATGCGCGAAGCCGCCGACGGCGCCGAACTTCTCCGCCGCCTCGGGAAAGTTCAGGAAGCTGAAGGCATGCGCCTCGATGCCGCCCGGTTCGATGCCAAAGTGCTGCAGCAGGGCGTTACCCACCAGGTGCGGCGCCTTGCCGAAGGCCGGCCCGATGCCGATGTTCACGTTCGGCTCGCGAAAGTAGATCGGGTTGAGCTGGGCGTGGGTGTCGGTGATGTGCAGCAGCGAGACATTGCCGAACCGGGGCACCTCGTACAGATCGCTCGGCTGCCTTGCCTGCGCGAACACCGAACCCGGCAACATGCCGGCCGCACCGGCCAGGCCCACCAGCCGCATGAACTCGCGTCGTGAAATGGTCATTGGGGTATCATCTCCTCTGTCTCTGGTTCTTTGACTTCACCGGCATCCGGGCGCTGCGGCCGTCGCGTTTCGTGAGCGGCGCAATACCTGCCGGAAACAACCGACCGCCCGTCTGTCACAGGCGCGCTAGTATGCACATGCCCTCACCCGGTTTGCCATCTGTAGAATCACGACCAAATGCCGGGAAATGGCCAAGGGCCCTGCAGATCGCGCTCCGCTGGCGGCTGCCGCACCCCCGTTTCATCCGTCTGCCTGCTCCCTTGCTGGCCCCCTGGCCGGCGCTGATGGTGCCGGCGCTCCTGCTTGTTAGCGGCAGCGCGGCCGCGGACACCCCGGCCCCCTTCACCCTTGGTGATGCGCTGACCCGGTACTGGATCGCCGTGGTCGGCGGCGCCACCGTGCTGGTACTGCTGGTGGGCCTCACCAGCCGCACGCTGCAGCTCAACCAGCAGCTGAGCCGGGCCAACGCCAGGCTGGAGCAGCGCCAGCAGCTGATCCTCGACTCGGTTGCCGAGGGCATCTACGGCATCGATCGCGACGGTCGCACTACCTTCGCCAACAAGGCCATGGAACGCATGAGCGGCTGGCGCGCCGCAGAGATCATCGGCCAGAACAGCCATGAGTTGCTGCATCACACGCGCCCCGACGGCGAGCCCCATCCGCAGGAGACCTGCCCGGTGCACGCCACCTGCATGGACAGCCAGCCCCGGTTCGTCGACGACGACGTCTTCTGGCGCCGCGACGGCACCAGCTTTCCGGTGGAATACAGCGTCACGCCACTGCTGGGCGAGCGCGGTGAGACCATCGGCTCCGTCGTGGTCTTTCGCAACATCGCCGAGCGGCGTCGGCAGGCGGAGCGCATCCGCCAGTACGAGGTGGAGCAGGCCCACAACATGCGACTGAGCACCCTGGGGGAGATGGCCTCGGGCATCGCGCACGAGCTCAACCAGCCACTCACGGCCATCACCACCAATGCCCGCGCCTGCATCCGCCTGATCGAAGCCGGCCGCAGCGATGCCGAGCACTGCATCCAGATCGTCTCCAAGATCGCCGCCCAGGCGGAACGCGCCGGCGAGGTGATCCGTCACATCCGCAGCTTCGTGCGCAAGGAACTGCCGGAGGTGGCCCCGGTGGCCGTGGCGGAGATGTTCGAGACCGTGATGGTGCTGCTGGGGGCGGATGCGCGTCGCGCGAGCGTAGTGCTGACCCAGCGCATCAGCGCCGACGTCGACCAGGTGCTGGCACAGCGCACACAGATCGAGCAGGTTCTGCTGAACCTTGCGCGCAACGCCATCGAGGCCATGGCCGAGCAGATCGGCGAGCGCCGCGTGCTGCTGCTGGCACGGCGTCAGGGGTCCATGGTGGAGTTTCGCGTCGTCGACACCGGTCCAGGGCTGGGCCAGGGCTCACCAGAGTACCTGTTCGAGGCATTCGTGACCACCAAGCCTCAGGGGCTCGGTGTCGGGCTGTCCATCAGCGCCGGCATCGTCGAGGCCCACGGCGGCCGGTTGCGAGCGGATTCCACCCCCGGCATCGGCGCCACCTTCTACTTCAGCCTGCCCTGCGCGAGCAACGCAGGCGCGGAAACGATGGCAGTCACCACCGCGGATAGTGAAAAACCAGAGAAAGAAGCAGTACAATCCATGGCCGCTACAGTAGATTCCGCCGGAGACCGAGCATGAATGAAGAGCCGACGGTGTTTATCGTCGACGACGACAATGAAGTCCGCGAATCCATCGCGCTACTGATGGACTCGGTTGGTTTGCCCAGCGCCAGCTTCGATTCCGCCTGGGCCTATCTGAACTGTTTCGACCCGATGCGGCCGGGCTGTCTCGTGCTCGACGTGCGCATGCGCCAGATGAGCGGGCTGGAGCTTCAGGAACGCCTGGCCGAAGAGCCCATTCATCCCCCCATCATTATCATCACCGGTCACGGCGACGTACCGATGGCGGTGCGCGCGGTCAAGAACGGCGCGGTGGACTTCATAGAAAAGCCCTTCAACGATCAGACACTGCTGGACGCGGTGCAACGCGCCATCGACATCGACGCCGAGCGACGCGGCCATGCCGCAGAACTGGCCAACATCCAGGAGCGGCTGGAGCGGCTCACCAAGCGCGAGCGCGAGGTGCTGGAGCAGATCATCGACGGCAAGCGCAACAAGGTGATCGCCGCGGACCTCGGCATCAGCCAGTCCACGGTGGAGGCCCATCGCGCCAAGGTGATGGAAAAGCTGCAGGCGCGTTCGCTCTCCGAGCTCATGCGCCTGATGCTGGCAACCGACACGGATACCGCCCGGAGCCGGGACAGCGCCTGAGAATACACTGATCTGTTCGGCGTTCCTGGCGAGTGTCCACCGCATTCCGGCCTACCCCACTTTATTAGCAATAATCAACCTTGAGTTTGTTAGGCAGCGGGCCGATCATCTGCCGACGCGAAACCGACAACCAATACCGATCGAGGAGGATCTTCCATGCTGTCAAGACACAGCACCCTCAAGGGCGCACTGGCAGCCGCGTCGCTGACCCTGTTCAGCGCGGGCGCGTACGCCGAGATGCCGGCCATGCAGCTCGACGGCGACGTCGAAGCCGGCAAGGCGGTCGCCATGGACCGCGCCAAGGGCAACTGCATCGCCTGCCACGTGATCCCCGGTGGCGATTCGCCGGGGGCCATCGGCCCCGCGCTGGTGGCCATCCAGACGCGCTTCCCGAGCAAGGAGGAAGTGGCTCGCCAGATCTGGGATCCCACCGTGAAGAACCCTGAGGTGGTGATGCCGCCATTCGGCAAGCACGGCATCCTCAGCAACCAGGACTTCGTCAACGTCGTCGAGTACATCTGGTCCCTGTAACGGCCCGCCATCGAGCCCCATCCTGAGGAAGACTCGAAACAATGAACAAGACCACCGCCCTACTGACCGCTGCCTGCATCGGCGGCCTGCTCACCACCCCGCTCATCGCCAGCACCCCGGCCGAAGACCAGGCGGACTGGCAGGCCTACTTCCAGCAACGTTTCCCGCAGGTGCCAAAGGACGATTTCGTCAACGGCGTCTACTCCATCGACCCGGTGGGCCGCGAGAACTGGGAGGCCATCGAGGAGTTTCCGCCCTACGAGGCCGCCATCTCCGATGGTGAATCCATGTGGAACACCCCCTTCGCCAACGGCAAGACCTATGCCGACTGCTTTCCCGAAGGTCCCGGCGTGGCCGGTCAATATCCGCACTGGGACAAGGAACAGGGCCTGGTCATGACCCTGCCGCTCGCCATCAACCAGTGCCGCGAGGCCAATGACGAGAAGCCGCTAAAATACAAGAAGGGGCCCATCGCCGATCTGCTCGCCTACATGACCTATGAGTCCCGCGGTCAGGTCATCGACGTCGTGATCCCGGAGGATGACCCCCGTGCGCTCGAGGCCTACGAGCAGGGCAAGCAGTTCTACTTTGCTCGCCGCGGCCAGCTCAACTTCTCCTGCGCCAGCTGCCATGCGGGCAACTCCGGCACCACGCTGCGCACCGAGATCCTGAGCCCGGCCTTCGGCCACACCACGCACTTCCCGGTCTACCGCTCCAAGTGGGGCGAGATGGGCACGCTGCACCGGCGCTTCTCCGGCTGCAACAAGCAGGTGCGCGCCAAGGACTTCGAGGCCCAGGGCGAGGAATACCGCAACCTGGAATACTTCATGACCTACATGAACAACGGCCTGGCCTTGAATGGCCCCGGCGCCCGCAAATAACAACCGACTGACGCCCGGCGACCCGAGCGCCGGGTGTCTTTCCAGCACGATCGAGGAGTGACCCCATGAAGTTGAACAACCTGGCCACACGGCTGGTCATCGCCGTCCTGCTGATTGCAGTGCCGGTCACCGCGGCCTGGGCAACCACCCGGCAGGAGGCGGAAGACGCCATCGCCGAGGCCAAGGCCATGCGTGAGAAGGCCGCCGCCGCCGGCGTCACCGACAGCCAGGCGACGGAGATGATCGAAGAGGCCGAGGGCCTGATGCCAAGCCGGCAATACACCCGTGCCCGCATGATCTCCTACTGGGCGGTGCGTCAGGACGAGTTCGCCATGCAGGCGCTGGCCGGCGAAACCGCGGCCACCGACGACAAGGCAGCCCTGGCCGAGGCCATGATTGCGTCCGCTGAAGAGGCTCGCCAGAAGGCCGCGTCCGTCGGCGGCGAATGGCGCGACATCGGCAGCATGATCAAGTCTGCCCAGACGCTGGCCGGTGCCGGCGAGTTCGACCAGGCCATCGAGGCGGCCAGTGCCGCCAAGTTCCAGGCCGAGCGGGGCTACGAGCAGGCGCTGGCAGAACGCAATGCCGACTTCCCCGCGTTCATGCGCAAGTCCGCCGACTAGCCCCAAGGCCATGCCCCGGCCTGTGTCCGGCGCATCCCCCCACCCGCCCGAACATGCTCCCTCGAGAAGAGACGACATCACCATGAATACCACCGCCCCTGTCGGCTCCGGCCTGTTCCTTGGCCTTCTGCTCATCGGCAACTCGGCGTTCGCCGCCGACAACCGCATCTCCGCCTCCATCGAGACGGTGGAGGTCAAGCACAACGGCGAGACTGTCATCATCCAGCGCGGTCATGACCGCGGCGCCACGCTGCCGGAGATCTTCCAGAAGTCCGAGCGCGGCTGCCCGCCCTTCTGCATCCAGCCCATGGAGGCCGCGCCCGGTGTCGAGACCGTCGGCGAACTGGAGGTGCTCGACTACCTGAGCCGCATGTCCAAGGGAGACGACCGCATCCTGCTGATCGATTCGCGCACGCCGGACTGGGTCATGCGCGGCACCATCCCCGGCGCGGTCAACATCCCCTGGAACCGCATCAATACCGATACCGCCGGCACCTTCGAGACCCCTACCGAGGCCGAGGGTCTGGTGCATATCCTGGCCGACGAATTCGGCGCCTCGTACGACCCGGCCAATGAGACCTGGGACTTCAGCAACGCCAAGACCTTGATCCTGTTCTGCAATGGCATCTGGTGTCCGCAGTCCACCGCCAATCTGCAGACCCTGGTGGAACTGGGCTACCCGGTGCACAAGCTCAAGTGGTACCGCGGCGGCATGCAGGACTGGGTCAGCGTCGGCCTGACCTCGGTCAAGCCCTAGCGATTCGCCGGACAATCGCTTGACAGCAAGGCGCCTTCGGGCGCCTTTTTGCTTTCTGGATCGGGAGTTGCCGGCAAGAAACCGTCGGGGTAAATACGCGCAACCTTGCCACCACCGGCCGGCCAGGCGACCGGCAACCAGCCCGAAACAATACTTTCGATTTATAAATAGCAATCCCAAACGTATCATAATTCCGTAATATTCGAACGGACATCTGTCCCGAACCGCGCTTTCCCTGATGGGCCCCGCATGCTGAGTATCCTCACCGCCGTCGGATTCATGGCCACGCTCGGCCTGCTGCTCGCGATCATCCTGATCGTCGCCAACCGATGGCTGTATGTCTATGAAGACCCGCGCATCGATCAGGTCGAAGATCTGCTGCCGCGCGCCAATTGCGGCGCCTGCGGCACCGCCGGCTGCCGCCCCTTTGCCGAGATGCTGGTCAAGGGCGAGATAGAGCCGGGCCGGTGTACCGTCAATTCAACCGAGATGAATCAGGTCATCGCCGATTTCCTGGGGGTCGACCTGGGTGCCGGCGAGAAGCGCGTGGCGCGCCTGGCCTGCGCCGGCGGCGACCACGTGGCCGGGATGCGGGCCGCCTACCAGGGGCTGCACACCTGCCGCGCCGCGGCGCTGGTGTCGGGTGGCGGCAAGGGCTGTGCCTGGGGCTGCCTGGGCCTGGGCGACTGCGAGGTGGTCTGCGACTTCAACGCCATCCAGCTGGACCGTCACGGCCTGCCGGTGGTGGACGAGAGCAAGTGTACCGCCTGCGGCGACTGCGTGGATGTCTGTCCGAAAGACCTGTTCAGCCTGCATCCGGTGAGCCATCGGCTCTGGGTCGCCTGCAAGAATCTGGACTTCGGTGACGAGGCCGAGCGCCAGTGCGCCGTCGTCTGCACCGCCTGCGGGCGCTGCGCCCAGGACTCGCCGGAAGGCTTGATCGAAATCCGTGACAACCTGGCCCAGGTCGACTATGGCAAGAATGCGCTCGCCTCCAAGGTCGCCATCGAGCGCTGCCCAACCGGCGCCATCGTCTGGCTGGAGCCCGGCGGGCTGGTCCTGAAGGGGCGCGATGCCCGAAAGGTGATCCGCAAAGAGGCCTTGCCGATCACCTGATCGCCTGCAGAACCCAAATCGTGCAACACGTCAGGTGGACAGGCGCAGCGCCACCCACCGACGGGCCACTCACTCCAACCCCGCATTGGCTCGCTCGACGGGAGCCGACAGGGCGGGATCCAACACAGAGAAGTACCATGCTCGGCAAGAAAGACGAACAGCAGGTCAAGTATCCCGGCAAGCGGATGGCGATGGACGGCAACACCGCCGTCATCATGTGCGAACGCGAGGCCTCCGATGCTGCCGGCGCCTACCCCATCACCCCCTCCACCCAGATGGGCGAATACTGGGCCGAGGAGATGGCCAAGGGCCACCTGAACGTCTCCGGAAATCCGCTGATCTTCGTCGAGCCCGAGTCCGAGCACGCCGCCGCGGCGGTGACCGCCGGCATGTCCATGACCGGCCTGCGCGCCACCAATTTCTCCTCGGCCCAGGGCGTGGCCTTCATGCACGAGTCGCTGTACTCGGCGGTCGGCAAGCGCCTGCCCTATGTGCTGAACATCGGCGCCCGCGCCATCACCAAGGCCAGCCTGAACGTCCACTGCGCACACGACGACTATCACTGCATCGACGACACCGGCTTCCTGCAGGTGTTCGGCAAGAGCGCCCAGGAGGCGGCCGACCTGAACCTGATCGCGCGCAAGGTCGCCGAACTGACCCTGACGCCGGCCGCAGTGGGCCAGGACGGCTTCCTCACCACCCATCTGATCGAGCCCCTGCAGGTGCCTGAGCGTGGGCTGGTGGAAGAGTTCCTGGGTCGCCCGGACGACATCATCGACTGCCCGACCCCGGCGCAGAAGCTGGTCTATGGCGAGACGCGCCGGCGCGTGCCCCTGGTGTGGGACGTCGATAACCCCTTCACCTCGGGCTCGGTGCAGAATCAGGACGCCTACATGCAGGCCGTGGCCGCCCAGCGGCCCTATTTCTTCGACCATATCGCGGCCATCACCGATCAGGTCATGGATGAGTTCCATGGGCTTACCGGCCGTCGGTACCAGCGCGCCAGCGGCTATCGGCTGAAGGATGCGGACTACATCATCGTCGGTCAGGGCAGCATGATCACCCAGGCCGAGGCGGTGGCAGACTACCTGCGCGACACCCGCAAGCTCAAGGTCGGCGTCATCAACCTGACCATGTGGCGCCCCTTCCCCGGCGACCTGGTCGGCCAGCTGCTCAAGGGCCGAAAGGGCGTGGCTGTGCTCGAGCGTACCGACCAGCCCCTGGCCGAAGACCTGCCGATGATGCGCGAGGTACGCGCCGCGCTGACCAAGTGCCTGGAGAACGGCGCCGTCGGCAAGGGCGAGGCACTGCCCTATCCGGATTACGTCGCCTACCGCCAGGGCGACATGCCGCGGCTGTACTCCGGCTCCTACGGCCTGGGCTCCCGCGATCTGCAGCCCGAGGGCCTGATCGCGGCGGTGGAAAACATGATCCCTGGTGGCGCCCGGCGCCCCTTCTTCTACCTGTCCGTGGACTTCGTCCGCGAGCCCTTCGATCCCAAGGACGAGATCCGCATCCAGCGGCTCAAGGACGCCTACCCGCACATCGGCGACCTGGCCCTGCGCGGCAGCGAGAATCCGAACCTGCTGCCCAAGGGCGCCATCACCGTGCGCATGCACTCGGTCGGCGGCTGGGGCGCCGTGACCACGGGCAAGAACCTGGCCATGACCCTGTATGACCTGCTGGGCTTCGACATCCGCGCGAACCCCAAGTACGGCTCGGAGAAGAAGGGCCAGCCCACCACCTACTTCCTGTCGGCGGCACCTGAGCCGATCCGGCTGAACTGCGAATACACCTACGTGGACGTGGTGCTGAGCCCGGATCCGAACGTCTTCACCCACTCCAACCCGCTGGCGGGTCTGGACCGTGGCGGCAGCTTCATCATCCAGTCCAGCCTCGACAACGCCGAGCAGGTCTGGGCCAGCTTCCCGCCAGCGGCGCGCAAGTTCATCGTCGATCACGAGATCCGCGTATTCTTCATCGACGGCTTCCGCATCGCCCGCGAGGAGGCGTCCGATCCTGAACTGCAGTTCCGCATGCAGGGCATCGCCTTTCAGGGTGCCTTCTTTGCCGCCTCGCCGCTGATGCAGCGGGCCGGGCTCGATGAGACCGGCCTGTTCAAGGCCATCGAGGACCAGATCCGCAGCAAGTTCGGCGCCAAGGGCGAGCGCGTGGTGCAGGACAACCTGCGCATCGTGCGCCGCGGCTTCGACGAGATCGTCGAGATCACCGACAAGCCGGTCATCAGCGGCCAGCTCATGTCGCGCAAGGCGCCCGGCCTGCCGGTCATGCTCAAGCAATTGCCCGAGGGCGACGGCGGCGTTGGCGACGTGCACCGCTTCTGGGAGCAGACCGGCGCCTTCTACGCCAGCGGTCGCGGCAGCGACAACCTGGCCGATCCGCACATGGCCCTGTCGCTGATGCCCGCCTCCAGCGGCGTCTACCGCGACATGACCCAGATCCGCTTCAGCTATCCGAAATACCTGCCGGAGAACTGCACCGCCTGCGGCAACTGCTTCGCGGTCTGCCCGGACAGCGCCATCCCGGGGCTGGTCAACAAGGTCTCCGATGTCTTCGCCGCCGCCATCGCCAAGGTGGAGCGCGGCCTGCCCACCCAGCACCTGCGCCGCGAGACGCGCAACGTCGAGAAGCGCCTGCGCGCACTGGTGGAAGCCGCCGGCGAGGCCGCCGACATGCACGCGCTGATGGATCAGGCCGTGCTCGAGACACTGGCCGCCTACGAGGGCGAGCCGGAGCAGAAGGCGCAGATGGAGCAGGAGTTCGGCCTGCTGCTGCAGGCCCTGGGCGACTACCAGTTCGCCATCACCAAGCCCTACTGGAACAACCGCGAGAAGAAGCAGAAGGGCAGCGGCGGGCTGTTCAGCATCACCGTCAACCCCTACACCTGCAAGGGCTGCATGGAGTGCATCGAGGTCTGCGACGACGGCGCGCTGATCTCGGAGCCGCAGACCGACGAGGCCATCGAGCAGATGCGCGCGCGCTGGGATACCTGGCTGTCGCTGCCGACCACGGACCCGGACTTCATCCGCATCGACGACCTGGACGACAAGGTCGGCGCGCTGGAGACCCTGCTGCTGGACAAGTCAAACTACCAGGCCATGGTCTCCGGCGACGGCGCCTGCATGGGCTGCGGCGAGAAGACTGTCATTCACCTGTTCACGAGCACCGTCAGCGCACTGATGCAGGGCCGCGTGAAGCGCCATGTGGCGGAACTGGACGACCTGATCAATCGACTGGAGACCCAGGTGCGGCTCAAGCTGGCGGCCAACATCGACCTGGGCAACACCGCAGCCATCAACAAGGCCGTGGCGGCACACAAGGATGCCGACCTGCACCTGTCGGACCTGTCCGCCGAGCTGGACCAGGCCCAGCGCGGCGAGCCGGTGGATCAGGAATGGCTGACCTGGGTCACCGGCGTGCTCGACAAGCTGCGCCATCTGAAGGCCCAGTACACCGCGCCGCAGCCCCGCACCAACATGGGCATCGTCAATGCCACCGGCTGCACCTCGGTGTGGGGCGCCACCTTCCCGTACAATCCCTATCCCTTCCCCTGGGCCAACCATCTGTTCCAGGACTCACCCTCCATGGCGCTGGGCCTGTTCGAGGGGCACATGCGCAAGATGGCCGAGGGCTTCAAGGCCATCCGCATGGCACGGCTGGAACTGGACGGCGGCTACAACCCGGCGGAGCACGCCGAGGCCCTGACCTACTTCGACTGGCGCGCCTTCTCCGACGAGGAGTGGCTGCTCTGCCCGCCAGTGGTTGCCGTGGGCGGCGACGGCGCCATGTACGACATCGGCTTCCAGAACCTGTCGCGGGCCCTGATGACCGGCCATCCGGTGAAGATCCTGGTGCTCGACACCCAGGTCTATTCCAACACCGGCGGCCAGGCCTGCACCTCGGGCTTCATCGGCCAGGTGGCGGACATGACCCCCTACGGCAAGTCCATGAAGGGCAAGGTCGAGATCCGCAAGGAGATGGGCCTGATCGGCATGGCCCATCGCACCAGCTTCGTGCTGAACAGCAGCGCCGGCAACCTGACCCACCTGCTGGAGGGCTTCATCGACGGCCTCAATGCCCGCCGTCCGGCCCTGTTCAACGTCTACACCAGCTGCCAGCCGGAGCACGGCATCGGCGATGACATGTCCACGCACCAGGCGCGCATGGTCATCGAGTCCCGCGCCTATCCGCTGTTCCGCTATGACCCGGACGCCGGTACCAGCTTCGAGGAATGCTGCTCCATCGAGGGCAACCCGAACATCGACCAGGACTGGATCAGCTGGACCCTGAAATACACCGACGCCAAGGGCGAGCCGGCGGAGATGGAGGTGCCCTTCACCTTTGTCGACTTCGCCATGACCGAGGGCCGTTTCCGCAAGCACTTCCGCAAGGCACCGCCGGAGACCTGGAACGACAGCATGGTGCCCATCGCCGAGTTCCTGCAGCTGGACGAGGACGAGCGGGAAGGCCACTTCCCGTACGTCTGGGGCGTGGATGCCAAGAACCGGCTCATGCGGGTGCTGGTGAGCCAGGAGCTGGTCGCCTCCTGCGAGGAGCGCCTGGGCTTCTGGACCCAGCTGCGCGGCCTCTGCGGCGAGCTGAACAAGGTGGACATCGAGCAGGTACGCAACGAGGCCAAGGCCGACATGGCGCAAAGGCTCACCAGCAGCCTGCTGGCCATGGCCGGCGGCGACGCGTCCGCCCTGTCGGCGCTGACCGGCGGCGGCAACGGCCATGGCGGCAATGGCGCCGCCGCCGGCGGCAACGGCGCGGCCCAGCCTGCCGGCGCAGCATCAGGCGACTGGGAGCCGGTCTGGGTGGAAACGCCCGAGTGCACCGCCTGCGACGAGTGCGTGGTGATCAACCCCAAGATCTTCAAGTACAACGCCGACAAGAAGGTGGAGGTCATCGACCCCAAGGGCGGCTCGTTCAAGGACATCGTCAAGGCCGCCGAGAAGTGCACCGCTGGCTGCATCCATCCCGGCACGCCCTGGAACCCCGCCGAGGCCGGCCTGGACAAGCTGGTGAAACGGGCGGAGAAGTATCAGTAGAAGCCGCCAGCCGCCAGCTGCCAGCCACCAGCGCCAAGCCCTCCGCAGCCAGCAGACAGGACCTTCTGGCTGGAGGCTGGAGGCTGGCAGCTCCCCACCCAACCAACCTGAACGCCACACATGGGTCTTCAAAGCCTTTTCCATCGCCACCCGACGTTCGAGCACGGCATCTATCCCGTCGAGCACAAGGAGCTGACGGCGGACAAGCCGATCCGCCGGTTATCGTTTGCGCCTGAGCTGGTGATTCCGCTGGCGCAGCACAAGGGTGCGCCAGCGGTGCCCCTGGTCAAGGTGGGCCAGGAGGTGGTGCGCGGCGAGCCCATCGCGCGGGCCGAGGGATTCGTGTCCGTGCCGATGCATGCGCCGGCCACCGGCATCATCAGCGCCATCGAGCGGGTGCCCACCGCCGAGGGGCCGAAGGCGCCGGCCATCCGGCTCAAGGTCTACGAGGCTGCTAGCCAGCAGGTGCTCTATGACTTCGAGCGCGACCTGGAGGTCATGACCCCGGATTCGATCATCAGCGCCGTGCAGGACGCCGGCCTGGTCGGCCTGGGGGGCGCGGCCTTCCCCAGCCATGTGAAGATGCGCCCGCCGGAGGGCCGCACGATCCACACCGTCATCGTCAACGGTTGCGAGTGCGAGCCCTACCTGACCTGCGATCACCGCATCATGCTCGAGCAGACGGATGCGCTGTTCCGCGGTATCCGGCTGGCGATGAAGGCCACCGGCGCCCAGCGTGCCATCATCGGCGTCGAGGACAACAAGCTCGATGCCGTGGCACACCTGCGCAAGTACCTGGCCGGGGAAGCGGCCCGCGACCCGTCCGCCGCATCGGTCATCACCGCCCAGGCCGTTGAGACCAAGTACCCCCAGGGCGCCGAGAAGATGCTGATCAGCAGCCTGCTCGGCAAGGAGGTGCCGATGGGCGGCCTGCCGGCGGATCTCGGCGTCGCCGTCTACAACGTCGGCACCCTGGCGCAGATGGGCGACCTGCTGCCCAAGGGCCGCGGGCTCATCGAGCGCGTGGTCACCGTGAGCGGCCCCGCCGTGGAGCATCCGGGCAACTTCATGGTGCCCATCGGCACGCCGGTGCGCTTCCTGCTAGAGCAGGTGGGGCTCGCCGACGACGTCGGCGAGGTGATCCTGGGCGGCCCGATGATGGGCATGGCCGTCGCCTCGCTGGATGTGCCGGTGACCAAGGCCGTGTCGGGAGTGGTGGCGCTGCGGCAGGAAGACCCTGACCTGCACCAGCGCAAGGTCTACCCCTGCATCAAGTGCGGCGAGTGCCTGAAGGCCTGCCCCATTTCGCTCAACCCGTCCATGCTCGGTGAGCTGGCCCAGGCCCGCCAGTACCCGCGCATGGCCGAAGAGTTCAATCTGGATCAATGTTTCGAGTGCGGCTGCTGCGCCTATGTCTGTCCGTCAAACATCCCGCTGACCCAGTACTTTCGCATTGCGAAGTCGATCAACAGGGATCTGGCGAATGGATGAGATGCAAGGCCACAGCCTCCAGCCGCCGGCCGCCAAGCCGGCAGCGCTGACGTCTCCGCGCCCGGCCCTGAACAGGACCCCCGAACATGCCCGCTAAGCCCATCGAGATCCGGACCTCCCCGCACCTGAAGCGGGCCATGAGCGTGGATCGCATCATGCGCAGCGTGGTCATCGCGTTGCTGCCGATCTGTGCCTTCTCGATCTATCAGTTCGGCCTCAGTGCCCTGCTCTTGATCCTTACCACCACCGCCGTGGCCATGGCCACCGAGTGGCTGTTCGCACGGTTGAGCGGTCAGGGCAATACCCTGACGGACTGGTCCGTGGTCATCACCGGCATCCTGCTGGCCCTGACCCTGCCGCCGGGCTTCCCGTTGTGGATGGCGGCGGTGGCGGCCTTCGTCGGTGTGGCGCTGGGAAAGGCGCTGTTCGGCGGGCTCGGCTTCAATGTCATGAACGCGGCCCTGGTCGGCCGCGCCTTCGTGCAGGCGGCCTTCCCGGTGGCCATCACCACCTGGACGCCGGCCTTTGCACCCGGGCGTTTCACCGAGGTCATCCCCTCGACCCTGACCATGCCCTTCATGCAACCCGTCCCGGTGGCGGACTGGATCGCCGGACTACAACTGGACGCCTGGTCCGGGGCGACCCCGCTGGCGCTGCAGAAGTTCCAGCAGATCGAGCCGCCCGTGACCGAGGTCTTCACCGGCATGATCGCCGGCTCCGCCGGCGAGACCTCCGCCCTGCTGATCCTGCTCTGCGGGCTCTGGCTGGCGTTCAAGCGCGTGCTGGACTGGCGCATCCCGGTGGCGGTGATGGCCGGCGCCGCCCTCACCGCGCTGCCGTTCTGGCTGCTGGACAGCAGTGCCAACCCCAGCCCCGGTTTCGTGCTGTTCACCGGCGGTCTGATGCTCGGTGCCTGGTTCATGGCCAGCGATCTTGTGGGTTCACCGGTCACCGTCAGCGGCATGGTCATCTATGGCGTCTTCATTGGCGCACTGACCGTGATCATTCGACTGTTCGGTGGCCTGGTGGAGGGCGTCATGTATGCCATCCTGCTCGCCAACGCCGCGGCACCGCTGATCTCCAGCTGGACCCAGCCCAAGGTCTATGGCGCGGTCAAGCAGTCGCGCAAGGTGAAATAACGCCATGAACATCAAGGTCGAAGTCCAGGCCCAACAGCCGGCCACACCGAGCTGGGCCATGCTGCGCACCCTCGCCGGCATCGCCCTGTTGTCCGGCCTGCTGGTGGTGCTGATCTATCAGTACACCAAGCCCATCATCGCCGAGAACCAGCGCGTGCTGACCGAGCAGGCAGTGTTCGAGGTGCTGCCTGGCGCGGTCACCAAGGTCGATCTGCGGCTCACCGATGCCGGGCTGTCACCGGCGGACGCTGGCACCGAAGGTCTGCGGCTGTTTGCGGGCTTCAATGCCGACGGCACGCTACGGGGCGTGGCCTTCCCGGCGGCGGCACGGGGCTATCAGGACATCATCGAATTCCTGTTCGGTTACGACCCGGCCTGTGCCTGCATCATCGGCAGCAAGGTGCTGCGCTCCACCGAGACGCCGGGGCTTGGGGACAAGATCGACACCGACCCGGCCTTTCTGCAGAACTTCGAGGCCCTGGATGCCCGGCTGAATGCCGCAGGGACGGGCCTGGCCAATGCCATCGTGCTGGTCAAGCACGGCACCAAGACCGAGCCCTGGCAGATCGACGGCATCTCCGGCGCCACCATCTCCGGCAATGCCATGGCACGGGCACTGAACCAGTCCGCGCAACAGATCGTCCCGGTCATACAGCGCGACCGCGACGTGCTAAGTGCGGCGACACCGCGTCCTTGACGCGCGACGTCTGAAAGAAAACCGCAAAGACGCAGAGAACACAGAGAAACACGCAGAGCAAAGCAGTACGCATTCCTCTGGTCTTCCCTCCGCGCCCTCTGCGCCTCTGTGGTTGATACAGTTATCCATACAAGATGAGTACAAGGTGAGTCATGGCTAACCTGCCCAACACCACCGAGAACCTGAGCCTGGACACCTTTGTCCGCGGGCTCTGGCGCGAGAACCCGGTGTTCGTGATGCTGCTCGGCATGTGCCCGGTGCTGGCGGTGACCAACACCACGATGAACGCCCTGGCCATGGGGCTGGCCACCACCTTCGTGCTGGTCTGCTCAAGCGTGCTGGTGTCGCTGCTGCGCAACTGGATCCCCAAGCAGGTACGCATCGCCAGTTACATCGTCATCATCGCCACCTTCGTCACCATCGTCGACTACGGCATCCAGGCCATCAGCCTGGAGCTGTATGCGGCGCTGGGGGCCTTCATCCAGCTCATCGTCGCCAATTGCGTCATCCTGGGCCGCGCCGAGGCCTATGCCTCCAAGCAGCGTCTGCACACCACCCTGATCAACAGCCTGGGCATGGGCGCCGGCTTCACCATTGCCCTGCTCTCCCTCGGCACCGTGCGCGAGGTACTGGGCAACGGCACCCTGCTTGGCATCCCGCTGTTCGGCGAGAACTTCCAGCCCTGGGTGGTCATGATCCTGCCGCCGGGAGGCTTCTTCGTGCTCGGCACCTGGCTGCTGCTATTCAACTGGCTGCGCCTGCGCAAGGAGCGCAAGGCCCTGCAACACGCCGGAGTCCCCGCCAATGCAGGCTGAATCCCTCTACTCCATTTTTCTCAACGCCGCCATCGTCAACAACTTCGTGCTGGCGCTGTTTCTGGGCATCTGTCCATTCCTCGGCGTCTCGGCCAAGAAGGAGACCGCATGGAACATGGGTCTGGCAACCATGTTCGTGATGCTGGTCAGCTCGGCCGCCGCCTACGGCATCAACTGGTTGCTGACCGAGCTGGAGCTGGAGTTCCTGCGCCTGATCTGCTACATCGCTGTCATCGCCTCGGCGGTGCAGCTGGTGGAGATGTTCGTCAAGCGCTTCAGCCCGGCGCTGTTCCGCTCCCTTGGCATCTTCCTGCCGCTGATCACCACCAACTGCGCCATCCTGGGTCTGGCCCTGTTCCAGACCGCCAAGGAATACAGCTTCGTCCAGAGCCTGGTCTATGCGCTGGGCGCTGGCGTCGGCTTCATGCTGGCCCTGATGCTGATGGCCGGTCTGCGCGAGAAGCTGGAGCTGGCGCGGGTGCCGGACGTGAGCCAGGGCGCGGCCATGAGCCTGATGCTGGCGGGCCTGCTGTCGCTGGCCTTCATGGGCTTTGCCGGCCTGGGAGGCTCCGTTGGCTAAGCTCGCACTTGCCGTGCTGATCATCTTCACCGTGCTCGCGGGCTGGGTCTGGGTGCAGCAGCGCTATGCCCGCTTCGCGCGCCAGCACCCGGAGCTCGGGCCCTATCGCCCCGAGGGCGGCGGCTGCTCCTGCGGCAGCGGCCACTGCGAACGCTCCAGCGGTGGCGGTTGTTGACTCGCCAGGCCCCGAAAACTTTACCCCGCAGAGACCTAAAGCCGACAGAGGCAAGACAGGGACTCCGTCGAATCATTCCTGCCCTCTGCGTTCTCTGCACCTCTGCGGTTAGTTTCATCGACTTATCACGCTCACCAGGAGTCGAGACATCATGACTGAAGCCCCGGCCAACATCGGCCCGACCACCCAGGCGGTAATCAAGGACTCGCAGCGCATCACGCCGGACAACACCGCAGAGGTGCGCCACATCAAGCTGCAGGTACTCGACCCGGCCTTCCAGTTCGTCGAGGGCCAGAGCATCGGCGTGCTGGTGCCGGGACCGCATCCCTTCGGCAACCCCTACCACCTGCGTCGCTACTCCATCGCCAACGCGCGCAATCTGCCCGGCAGCGACGGTGTCGATATCGACCTGCTGGTGCGCCGCTGTTTCTACGTGGACGAGATCAGCGGCGAGCGCTACCCGGGCATCGCCTCGAACTACCTCTGCGATGCCGGGCCAGGCGCCGAGCTCACCATCAGCGGCCCGTATCACAGCCCGTTCAAACTGCCGCAGGACAATACCGCGAACCTGCTCATGATCGGCACCGGCACCGGCATTGCGCCCTTCCGCGCCTTCGCCCAGTTGATCTACGAGCGCCGCGGCGACTGGCAGGGCCAGGTCCGTCTCTATTACGGCGGTCGTAGCGGTCTGGACCTGATGTACGCCAACGACGAAACCAGCGATCTGGCCAACTACTACGACGAGAAGACCTTCAAGGCCTTCAAGGCCCTGGGTACACGGCCGCTCATGACCTCGTCCGAGGCCCTGGCGCAGGGCATCAACCAGAATGCCGAAGATGCGCTGAGCCTGATCCAGGCGCCCAATACCCACGTCTTCCTGTCCGGTCTGGAGAAGATCGCGCGGGTCTTCGACAAGGTCATGGCCGAGAAGCTCGGCAGCGACGATGACTGGAGCGCCTTGAAACGGCGCATGATCGACCAGGGCCGCTGGTCCGAACTCATCTACGAGTGACAACCGCGGCGAACCGCAAGGGCAAAAAAATCGCACAAACCCTTGCGCACCAGACAAAGCAGCAGTATACTGCGAAGCTCAGATGCGGGGTGGAGCAGTCAGGCAGCTCGTCGGGCTCATAACCCGAAGGTCGTAGGTTCAAATCCTGCCCCCGCTACCACTGAAATCTATCTGTACGGTCTGCGCCAATGCCTGATTGGCGCACATGACCGCAACAGCCATCCCGTACTTCCCCCTCACGATGAACTCGTCCAAGGTATTGCCTAGGGTTGCACCCAGGGCTTGCCGGATTACCCTGCGGGCTTACACGTCCCCCAGGTACTGCGACAAGGCGACGGCGCTCCTGGGCGTACCATGAGTTCCACAGCGGACAAGATCCTGTTCTCCATCATCGAATCCCCCGCCCACCCGCGGCTGGAGGGGCTCTGCCAGCGCCTGGGCATCCAGCAGGTGCGCCTGCCCTCCCAGCGCAAGGCATTGAAGGCGCTCAAGCGGACCATGCCCGACTGGGTGGTGGCGGAGTTCTTCTACGGCTTCGGCAACAACTACGCCGGCGCCAATGTCAGCAATCTGGATGTATTCCTTGCGAGTCTGCGCGCCACGGCACCGGCGGCGCGCGTGATCGTGCTGGTCGACAAGGCGCAGACTCAGTACGTCCCCCTGCTCGCCGAGCGCTTTGTGCTGCATGCGGTGCTGACGCTGCCGGTGACCGAGGAGGACATGGCGGCCATTCTGCGCGATGCCTAGGGTTCTTGATCGGGGCATGGCGTCTGAGTAGCCGTTTTCCGCACAAAGGGGTTGCACAGGTGAAAGCGATTTATTGGCCCCTGTGGTGTGGGAGGGGAGGATCTGGGGTTCATCAATGACGGACAACAACCATCGGTAGCATCATGATTGCACGGTACCCATCGCGATCATCATAGCGAGCCGACAATTCGTCATCCATGGCCTGCGGACTCAAACAGGCCCCAAACTTCAATGCCCCGATAAAATCCTCATCCAAAGGCACGGCATAGGCGTCAGCCCCTTGTGCTTGCAGGGCCCTGACGGCATCGATGATTGCCCCGGCATGGCTGAACCCATGCATGCCAACGCAGAAATCATCAGCAGTCAGCTTGTCGGCGATCCTCGCCAATTGATTCGCGATCACCGCATTGATCAACTTTCCGCCAAAGGTCCACCAGACAGCGGTTTCCTGGTCGGCAAACTCCAGCTGGGTTTTGCCCTGCTCAACCCAGTCGAAGCTCAGTTTCAACGTCTCCAGCATCTCCAGCGCCCGGCGGGAAAACCGGGCCGGTGGCTCCGGCTGCAGCATCACCCGGGGTACCGCCTGCGCCATGTCGAAGTGCATCGGCTGACCGCTGCTGAGCCATTGCGACCGCCCCTTGTGCTCTGACGGCTCGACATAAGCGATCCGTCGCGTCCAGTCGATGTATCGGGTTTGCCAATGCCGACCGGCCAGCACGATGACGGCTGGTCCTTCCTGTTTCACGGCAAAGGAGCGCTGATCCACCTCACCGATCTCCTGGCGTCCGTGAAACACCTTGACCAGCGGTGGCGACAGGAAGACCGAGAACAGCGCCAAGTAATTCTTGGGTCCAAACCGCTGCTCCCCCGCTGCCCCCATGCTGATCAAGCCCTGATCCTCATGCAGGATGCCAGTCTCCAGCATGTGGTCCAGCACAGCGTCGAGCCGCGCCTCTGCCAGTCCATCCAGCCCGGGCAGGCTCGGCAACCAGGACCGCCAATCGGCCCGCGTGATGCTCGATTCCTGCAAGGCCAGCCCCATGAGCTGCTGGGCCAGGATATGCAGCGGTAACGGAGGCGGGCGAATGGGCTCCACAAAACCTTCGGACCAGAGCTGCAGCAAGGCGGCGGCCTGGAGAAAGGCGGCCTCTCGGGTGATCAGAAACAGGCAATTGCGCGAGGTGCCGGCGCGGCGCCCGGTTCGGCCGATCCGTTGCAGAAAGGAGGAGACCGTCGCCGGTGCATCGATCTGAATCACCCGATCCAGATCACCGACATCGATGCCCAACTCCAGCGTGCTGGTGGCCACGATGACGCAATTGCTGCCGGCGCTGAATGCCTTCTCGGCGGCGGTGCGCTCCTCCAGGCTCAGGCAACTGTGGGACACATAGGTATCGACGCCCAAGGCCCGCAACTCCACCGCCAGCTGCTCGACCCTGGCCCGGCTGTCGCAAAAGACCAGGCGTTTCTCACCTCGGTGCAGCCGCGAGATCACGATGGCCGCATTTTTCAGGGTGCCGACCCAATCCAGTTCGACCTCGGGCTGGAGACCCGTCTCCGCCGGTGGCTTCAGGACATGGCCCGGCCGCTCACAGCCATGCGTCAGCCAGTCGCGCAATCGTTCCGGATTCCCCACCGTCGCCGACAACCCGAGCCGCTGCAGCTCACGCCCAGCAATGCGCGACAAGCGTTCCAGCAGGTACATCAGGTGCCAGCCACGATCGTCCCCGGCGAAGGCATGCACCTCGTCGATAATCAGGGTCTGCAGATGGGCGAAGAACAGCCAGTGGTCGATGCGTCGCGACACCAGCATCACTTCCAGAGACTCCGGCGTGGTCAGCAGGATATCCGGGGGGTCGACCACCAGCCTGGACTTCCTGGAGGGGCTGACATCCCCATGCCAGAGGGCGACCCGGCGCCCCAGCAGTCCCGCATAATAGGCCAGGCGTTGCTCGAGATTATTCAGCAGCGCCTTGATCGGACAGACATAGAGAACGCTCAAGCCCTGCCAGTGCTCGCTCAGCATCCGCGACAGCACAGGAAAGATCGCCGCCTCGGTCTTGCCACCGGCGGTGGGCGCCAGGAGGATGGCATGCTCGCCCCGTAAACCGGGCACGATGGTCGCCTCCTGCAGCGGACGCAGCCGCTTCCAGCCGAGACTATTGACGATGTGGTGCTGGAGTGCCGGGTGGAGCTGGTCAAAGGCGCTCATAGCTCGAGATCGATGTCGTCCACCCGATTCGCACCCCGGGCAGTACGCTCAGTGCCGGTCAGCTCATGGTCTTGCAGGGTCAAGACATAGTGCTGACGAGGATCGAAGTCCTCGAACTGATCCACCCGGTCCAGCACCTCACCCACCAGCTTCTTCAAGAAGATGCGTGGTGCGATCCCGACCTTGCCTCCCAGATCACCGGTCACCGCCTTTGCCAGCTGTTCGATGTAGCCATCATCCACCCGCCTGGCGATGCGATCCGTTGCCGCCTGTTGGGCGTAGAGATCCCGGACCTTGCGCCCGACTTCGCTGAGGGAATCCAGGTCGAAGCCCTTCAGGCGTATCTGCACGGCCCGGGGATTGTCAAAGCGCGCATCGGTGCTGAAGTCCACCGCCAGGCGTTGCGCCAATGGCGGCAAGCGCGGCACCCCCATGGGGCCCTCGAAGAAGGCCGCGGTCCCGGTGATCACCACATAGAGTCCCGGGAAACGGCCACTGTCGAGCTCGTCCATGATTTGCCTCAGGGCGTTCAGGCTCTTGTCACGCACGTCACTGCGCATCCGCTGCAGTGTCTCCACCTCATCCAGCACCAGCAACAGGCCGGGATGACCGGAATCCTTCAGGATGGTCAGCACCCCCTGCAGGAAACTCAGCGCCCCGAAATGATCGATATCGCCCTTGATCCTGGCGTAGCGCTTCACCGCTGCCGCAATGTTGGGTTGCCCGGCCATCCAGGCCAACAGACCGTCTGCGATCTCCTCCTGCTCTTCCATCAGGGCGCGACGGTAGGCACGCAGGGTCAGGGCAAAGGTCGGGGCATTGCGCACCACCTCGCCCAGGCGTTTCTCCATCAAGGCATCCGTGGCTGCAACCAGCGCCTCGACATCATCCGGATCGACCGCCCCCTGGGCGATGACATCCTCTTCCAGAGTGAAGAACCAGGCCTCGATGACCGTGCGGAAGGCGCCCGAGGGCGTATCCGGCGTGGTCAGGCGTTCCATCAAGCGCCGGTAGACCGTCTCCAGGCGGTGCAAGGGCGTCTCCGTTTCCGAGACCTGGACCTCAGAGCAGGCGAACCCCAGCTGATGGGCACGTTCGCGCAACCAGCGACAGATAAAGGTCTTGCCGCTGCCGTATTCGCCCCGGATCGCCTTGAACTGGCCTGACCCCCGGGCCACTTTCTTCAATTCGGCATCAAAGGCGGGCTCGAAACCGGACAAGCCAACGGCCAGCGCATCCAGCCCGTACTGCGGAACGGTGCCGCGCCGCAGCGCGTCGATGATCTCCTCCCGTCGCTGCTGACTGATGCTCATAGCTCAAACTGGGTCTTCAGGGAATCGACATTGAGCCGGACCGATTTCGCGGCCCGATCGATCGACAGCACCGGGTAACCGTCCAGGTTGAGCAGCTTCTGCACATTGGCCAGAAACCCATTGATGCGCAGGCCGGGAATGCCCAGTGCCTTGCCCAGGGCGCCCAGCATCTGTTGCCCGCCCCGCTCGGACAGATGGCGCAGCAGTCGCTCCAGCTGCGCGTCGTCGATGCCGCTGCGGCCATGGCGCGCCTTCATCTGTTGATAGACCGAGGACGCCAATAGCTGGCCGATCCAGTCGCTCTCCGCGTCGGTCGCCGCTTTGGGCTCCAGGGCGGCAAACAGGTCGGCCTGTCGCTGCTCAGGCTGCTTCGCTGTTGACGGGACTGCCGCAGGCGGCGCTTCAGCAACCCCCTCGCGGGCGTCTTCCCACTGCCACCAGTCAGGCACGCGGTGCGGCACCTCTGTCCAGTGTTCGATGGGATCCGTCTCACCGCCATTGCGATACACACCGAGCGGGATGACCAATTCCTGCAGACTGGCACCGCCGTGGTAGCCCTTTTTCTTGGCGGCATAGCGGATCTTTTCGGACCAGGGCAGCACCACCGCGTGACCGGGCTGTATCACTCGCTGACCCCGCACCCGCACTTCGCCGGATTCCACCTTTGCCTCCCCCGGCTTGAAGCGTTCCGCCTCGGACTCCGTCGCCCGGTAGGTCATGTCGTGATCGAGCACATGCCCATGATCACTGGTCATGACCAGCAGCCGTCCCGACTCCCGGGCCGCCTCCAGTATCTGCCGCAACAGGTGAACCGCTGCGACCGACCAGTGCAGGGCAACCTGTGCCCCACCGCCCAGATCATCGTCGATGGCGTTGATCACCGCAGCCACCACCCGATGCTCCTGACCGGCAATCACCTCGCGCACGCTGCTCGACAAGGCGCCGCTGCCTGGCTGCTGCAGGTCACTCTTGTGAAACAGGGTCGGCGGGTACTTGTTCGAGGCCAGGGACTTCAGCCCCTGATGGCCGGCAAAGGCCTTCTTTTCGTCATTGGCCACGCCCTCCCCCAGGGTGCCCGCCAGCAGGGAATACCGACTCACGCGGGTGATCGACGGCAGCGCAGCAAGCAGGCAGCCGGGGCCATCAGTGCCCTCCCGCTGCAGTTCGACCCAAGTGTGCCGCACCAGGTCATCGGACAACTCGCGATAGACCGCCTGGCTCATCCCATCGAGCACCAGCAGCAAGACCGGCCGCTGCTTGGCCAGGGGCACCAGAATCTCATCCAGGGCGCGTTCCACCGGGCAGATGCCCTGCCCCATGGAGTCACCCTGGGCCAGGGCAGCCAGGTGTTGGCCAAAGCCCTCGTTCATCTGCTCACGCCGCTCCGTCAGCCGCTGGTTGAGCGCCCTGTAGGCCGCGCTGACCCCTTCGTGCTCATCGCCCAGCCAGACATGACTGCGCGCCCAATCCACGAAGCCCCCTTCGCGGACAAAGTCCTGGATCATGCCCGCCGCGCTGTCCAGGGGCGTCGTCTCTCTGTTCAGCCAGGCACAGGCGCGCACCGCCAGCTCGGCGCGTCGCACCTGGTCCCTGCGCGCATCGGCCAACTGGTGGCGCTGCATTTGCCGCAAGGCCGCCTGAGCGGGGATCAGGGGTTTGCCCTTGATGGCCCGCTGCAGCGCCTTGGCGAACCGGTCCAGGCGTTGACCGAAGGCCATCGGCAGCAGATCGGAATCGATCGCCAGGTCCGCCAGGTCCAGGCTGGCCAGTATCTGTTCGGCCAGGGTCAAGCAGGCGGAGATCGACGGGGCACCGGACTGGCGCCTCTGTCGGACCAGGAAATCGGCCGTCTGCTGTCCGAAGCGGGTCAAGGTGTCTTCCGTCAGCCTGGCCCCACCCAGGTAGCGTTCACTCAACCGGCCCCGTGCCAGGAACAACGACTGGGAGGGCTTCAGCCCTGGTCGGTAGAGCATCGAGCAGATCAGCCCGACAGCGGCCATGTCACCGGCATGCCCCTGCTGCCAGAGACTCAGCACCACCGGGAACTGATCCCCGAGCCGGGGCTTCAACCAATCGCCCAGATGGTTCAGCACCTCCGCAGGCAGCGCCTTCACTCGGCTGTTGGTGGCGGGGTCCAACGACCAGCGCAACAACAGGTCCAGATCGACCTCGGCCTCGGTGTATCCCAGCCAGCCCAGCGCCAGGGCTTGCCAGGCCTGATCAAAGTCCAGTACCTCGCCAAAGCGGATGGCGCCCCGATAGGCCTCGTAGCTGTTCAGCAAGGCGTCCGCGATCCAGCGATAGTGCTTGACGGTCAGACGCGGATCGATCTGGCGTACCTGCAGCAACTGCTCCAGGGTGCGCCAGGGGCTGATGCGCTTGGGCTCGTTGCCCCAGAGGCGGGCCAGCACATCCTTGCCCAGCCGGGACTCGTCGAAGGGCGTCAACAACACCAGGTTGCGCTCGTTGGGTTGATGGCCGACCAGGCGCTCGCGCAGGGCCAGCTCCGACGGGCAGAACACCAGGCGGACCTCACGCCCGGCGACCTGGATGACGGACTCGATCGGCTCGATCGGCTCGGGCCAGACCAAGGCCACCGGGTCGGCGCCGGGCTCTGCGTTGAAGATCGCCTTGAGCTGGGTCAGTACCGGGTTCGGGATCACCGCATCGACCATCAGTCCGCCTCGCCGACGATCTGGTAGCTGATATCCACCAGCACCCCTTCATTCAGCTCTGCCTGAATATCATCGAGCAGGCAATGGGCCTCATGGGCACCCAGCCCCTGGTGTGCGCCGGACTTCAAGATCTTCTTTCCCTTGGATAGCGGCGGGTGTACCGTCGGGTTAACCTGTGGATTCACTGGCGGATTCACGGGCGGCGTTCGCCGCGTGATGATGCCGGTTGCCTCTTTTTGCGCCTGCCGCAAGGCATCGGCCAATGCGGTCACCAACTCGTCGGCCTGCAGCGCCTGAGTCACGCGCACCTTGACCTGCGCGCCCGCCGGGTCCGGACCGGTCCAGACCGTCTGCAGCAAGTCCCAGTTGTTGTCGGCCAGGGCGTTGCTCACGCGACTTGCGGAACGGATGCTTTTGCCCAGCGCCTGCAGGCTGGTCACCGGGGTCACCGCCGCCAGGCTGTCCACCAGGGCCACGCCTTCCAGGTCCTTCAGCCGTTCCAACAGGGTCAGGGCCAGCGCCGCGTTCTGGTAGCGGTGGCAGGACTTGTCGATGCCGAGCCGGTCCAGATGGCTGTCCAGATCGGCCTGCAGGTTGCGGCAATTCTCCAGGTCGGCGCTCACCGCCTCCTGAACCTGCCGTTGCAGCTGGTTCTGGTTGTTCGCCGTCAACAAGGGACTCGGTGTCAGCCCAAACAGGGCACCGGCATGCTCCAGGGCCGCCTGCCAAGGTTCCGGCTCCGCCAGTTCCTGCTTGACCAGCACCAGATCATCGGGGATCGACTTCAGGGTGACATCGTCATAGTCATTCCCATACCGGCTGTAGGCATACTGCCCCTGCTCGGCGAAGACCATGATCAGCAGATTCTGCACCGCCACCGGCAGCCCCCTGGGCCTGGGCTGATCCATGGCCTCGCGCAGCGCCTGCACCGTCACCGCCCCGCCCTGCCTGGCCAGTTCCCGACTGAGATGCTGGGGCCAATCCGTCTTGAAGATGAAATGCCGCTCGTGCATCTCGCCCAGGCCCAGCGGCTGGGCAATCTGGGCCATCAGGCCGCGCAGCCCGGCATCCACGTCGATCCGCCCGTGCGCGGCGCGGATGGCTCGACGAATCTGCTCATAGACCTTGCCCAGATCGGTCAGCTTGACCTCCGTCGAGAACTCGGGATGGTCGGGGTACTGGAAGGCCAGCGCCTGCCCCAGCAGTTGCTCGAACGCCATCCCCAGGGTCACGCCCTGCGGCGGACGCGGACTGAACCCCGGCTGCAGGGACAGGAACTGACTGGCCAGGTGCGCGTGATCATCCAGCGAACCGGGCAAGGGCTCCGCCACCCCGTAGGCGCCCAGCAGATAATCCTTGATCTGCTGGCGCAACTGGCTGCGCTGGTTGTCCAGCAGGCTCTTGGCACTGGCCCGATCTTGCGGGCTGAGGTGATCGCTGTACTGGTTGAAGCGGTCGTCGCTCTTGAAGATGTCCTCCAGGATGACGAGCTTGCCCAGGTTTCTCTGGGCCGCCTGGCTCAGGAAATAGGGCAACCAGCAGAGCGTGCGCGCCTGCCCGTCCTGGTCCTCGTACTCCTTGATCCGCGCCTGATCGTCCACCGGCGAATAGCCCCGGCTGTCGAAGGGATAGTCGATGATCACCTTCCAGTCGTCATCGCGGGACTCGAAGGTCTGGTTGTCAGTGATCTCGCGGATGTTCTGAAAGACCAGTTCGACCTGGCGACGGGTACCCCGCCACTTGAACTCGTGCTCGACGAACAGCTGATTGTCGTCCCGCACCCCGAAGGCCTCGAACAGCAGGCGCTTGATCAGCAGCCGTCGGTTCCCCTCGTTGTCATTGATCTGTGCCTTCTCCAGGATGCTTTCCGTGTCCACGCCGGACAGCTGGATGCCGATGGTCGGGCTGGCTCCGTCACTGATCTTGATCTCCCCCACCTGACCGGCCCACTTGCGGCACTTCTGCAAGACCGTCTGCGCCTCCCGACCGAGAATCGGCGACCGAATGGTGCCGTGGTTGAGGGCGGCCAACTTGTGGGCGGTGAGCTGCTTGAAGCTCTCGATCTCGGGCGCCAGGGCCGCCAGCAGCAGGGTCTTCAGCAGGCGCATGTCGTTACCAAAGGCGACCCGTCTGGGATCGCTGGCCGGCAGCTCGGTCAGGCCGGCAAAGGTCAGACCGTGCTCCGCCTCCAGCAAGGGGATCAGCTTGCGCTCGAACAGCCGCTTGGCGTTGTCGAAGTGCAGCCGCATCTGCTCGGAAAAGGGCTCGGCCTCGGAGGCGATCACGTCGTACAGGTCGCCCACCGGGATGATCCCGCCCAGGGTCAGGGTGTCGCGCTGCTCCACCAACAGGATCAGCATCACCTTCAGGGCGGTGCGCTCCCGCTGCAGGGCAGAGGACAGCGCCACCAGCGCCTGTACCAGGGCCGGGCTGAAGGGATAGAGGCTGCGGAACATCTGCCGGTCGCCGTGGCTGGTCAGCAGGATATTGAAGGCATCGGCCCGCATCTGCTCGGTCTGGGCGAAGGCCTCGGAAATCTGCGCCCGCGCCGACGCGTCGATCGGCCGCAGCAGGCGCCGCTCCGCGATCACCGGCAGGTTGCGATCCTCCAGGGTGATGGTATGAAAACGCCCCTCCCAGTGCTTGAGGGAATCGCTCAGCACCACCTGCTGGGCGCCCGAGTACTGGTCACCGACGAACTCGCGCAGGTCCCGCTGGCGGGCGATGAAGCTCACCATCGGCAGTTCCCGGGGGATGCCGGTCTCCACCAGCTTCACCACCTTCTGAATCTCGCGCTGGACGAAGCCCTGGTCCGACAAGTGACTGGCCAGCCACAGGATCAGCTCGTCCAGGAACAGGATGATGGCATCGTAGCCCAGGGCCTTGGCGTGCTGGGTCATCACCCGCAGCCCCTCGTCGAACTCGACATAGCCGCCGCTCTGGGTATTGGCCAGATCCGTGAAGGAGGAAAACAGGCTGCCGATCAGGTCACTGACCAAACGGGTGCGGTCATCCTCACCCGCCTGACCGTTCAGCACCGCATCGAAACTGACCGCATCCCAGCCACCGGCCGCATCACCCCAACCGTCATCCGCGCCGGAGGCCCCGCTGTGGGCATTGAGTGCGGCGAAGAAACCCGCATCCCCGATGTGGCCGCGCAGGGCGTTGGCATCGGCAAACAGGCGTTCACTCAGGTAGAAGCCCGGTACGGCCGCCTCGGGGTGCAATTTGCGCACATGGCGGGCGTAGCCGCCCAGCACCCCCGACTCCAGGCTGGCGGCACCGATCATGTGGTAGGGCACCAGCAGGATATTCTTGCTGCGCATCCAGTCGTCGTGCTTGCTGATCGCCGGCGCCAGCTCGGCGATGGCCCGGGCCTGGCTGTTGCCCTGCAACAGCAGATGCAGCACCGCCATGAAATGGGATTTACCGCTGCCGAAGCTGCCGTGCAGATAGGCGCCCTTGTTGCGGTTCTGCCCGGCGGTGACCGCGCTCTTGATGAAGCCCAGGGCGTTGTCGAAGCAGTTGGCCAGCTGCGGCGTGACCACATAGTCCCGCAGGGTCTGGTCGATGGCCTCGGCCTCCAGGCCGCTGGCCAGGTTCAGCACGAAATCTCCGCGCTGGACGCGCTCGGGGATCTCGATCAGGTCTTTGATCAGGGTCATGACCTCAGGTCCTACGCTTCAATTGGTTGTCGATCCAGGCCGGATCACGCCGGCTGTGAAAAACTGCAACCACGCGCACCTCTTGGCCCTGCATCCGATAGTAGATGGCATAGGGAAAGCGCTTGGACAACAGCCGATGGTAACGTCGGAACGCCTTGGCGTGGACACCGGCGGAAATCAGCAGGGAGTCGATGTCCGAAGACAAGGAATCCAGAAAATAGCCGCCCAACCCCGGCGCCTGGCGCTGGTAGAAACGAAAACCGGCCGCCAGATCACGGCGGGCCGAGCCGAGGATATGGATGATCACAACAGCTCGTCGCGCAGTTGCTTCTTGGCGGTTTCCCAGTCCTCAAACTCATCCTCGCCGCGCTCGATGGCCTGTTCCCGCTGAGCCAAAATCTCGCCATGCCATTGCGGCGATTCGATCACATCCGGGTCATGGCTGAGGGAGTCCCACAGGACTTCAATGGTCTGCAACTTCTCCTCAACACTCATCTCATCCAGGGGTAACTTCGGTAACATCGTCTCTCTCCACGTGAGTGCGGCCTGGGCCGCCATTGTCCCCCAGGTAAGGGTTCCCCAGGGCCAGGTTCCAGAACAGGCGCTTCAGCTTGCGATCTTGCGCCGGCGTCCGCGCGTGGCGGCAGGTGGGCGCCAGTCCAGCAGCGCATCCCGGGCGATCTCCAGTTGGCGCAATTCCTCCTGCAGGAAGCCCTCGTAGTAGTCGCCCATGCGCTCGCCGTATTCCGGGTCGATGGCGTTGTGCCACTGCTGCAGCCAGGGGATCAACTCATCCAGGGCCACCAGCATCGGCTGCAGTGCCCCGGCGCTCCAGCCCTCCTGCTCCTTGCGGTCCAGGTACCAGCTAGCGATGGCCTGCGCTCGCTGCAGGTGATCGAGTCCGGCCCAGCCGATCACCAGGGTGCTGTCACCTCCCTTCTCGCAGCCGGGCAGGCTGAACCAGCGCTCCTTGGGCACATCCAGCTTCCCCCGCAGGGGCCAGTAGCTGGCCTTGGCGAAATCCGCCTGGGCATACTTGGGCGGCAGCGGGATGTCGCCCACCTGCTCCCGCTTCAGGGTGGCCGCCGCCTCCGGGCTCAGGTGGTTGGGATCGGTCTCGGGCAGCTCGGTGCGGGCATCGATGGCATCCTCGGCCCGCTGCAGCGCCCAGGTCTCCTGCCAGGCGCGAAACTTGGGCAGCGCCTTGGCCTTGTAGCGGCAGGCGGCCATCTGCGGCACCTGGTCATCGGCCACCAACTGGGCCACCAGCGCCTGGGCGTCGAAGGTGTCGGTGCCCAGGTAGAGGGCCGCCACCTGCTGGAAGGCATTGTCATGTCGGACCCGGTCGGCCAGTTGGGCGCAGGTGAGGAGCTCCGGGGCGTGGCACTGGGCTTCCAGATGATCCAGCAGCCATTGTTCCAAGGCATCGGTAACCCGCATGCTATCCGATAGATTTTCAGCGTTGTATGCCCCGGCAGACTTGAACCAACGACGCTTGTATTCGGGGCGCTCAATCAGCCCGATATTCTTATTCGTCTTAATGAGGTGAATTCTTGCTCTAGTCCGCGCATCGTTTGGGGAATCGGGACGGGAGAGATAACGATACGCCCGATCATCACCAGACAGGGCGGGCATATCCTCCACATGACTCTGCCATATCAGGGATTCACAGCCAGATCCTTCGGACAGAAGGCCATACAACTCATAGCAAAGCCAATCCAGCTCTTCCTGCCATCGAACCATCCAGGCTCTTAGTTGTTCTCTTTCGAAAATGCTTTTTTCAATTGACTTCTTCAAGTCTCCTGAGCAATTTTGTTCGATCATATCCTTAAAGCTAAACCCTCCTATTAACTTGCCAAATTCATCCAGGAACTTAGTCAGGTCAAGCAGTTTTTCTCTTTGAAGGTCATTGAGTTCGGGAATGGGGAAACTTTTTAGCTTCGTGCCATCAAACTCGAATCTGAATTTCTCTGGATCATCCTGCAAAACGCCTTTATCGCTAGTCGCCCCTTTATTGTGAAACACCTGCTTCATCCAAAAGCAGGCGGTGGAGCTGTTGAGCAACCCGAGCAGGATGAGATGATCGTCCTCGCTGGCATCGGCAGGCAGCTTGATGACCGGCGCCGATCGATTGAATACCTTGCCGCCCCGGTCGAGGACGAAATGATTGTGGGTGGCGACGAAGGCGAAGGTGATGGAGAGAGGGATTTTGAAGCGTTCTCTTTGAAAACGACTCCACTCGAACCATGTCAAACCAATCTCGAAGTGATTTCCATTAGGCTCACGTCTCAGCCAAAGTGCTGTCCGGTGAGGCCAAAGAAATTTTTCCGAACTTTGCGACAAATGAGGTTGTAAAGTCTGGTCATACGGAAAACAAGTCGCACTTGGATCATCAATGGCCCAGTCTCGGACGCGATCACCTTCGATATTGTAAATGACATACTCAGACTCAATCCCGAATCTTAGTAAAGTCTCTCTCCTTGAGAAATAGATATCATCTGCGCGCGTCATGCAGACAAATCCAATCAATGAAATCAAATCCTCAAGTTTGCGATCTGCATTTGATTCGATTACTGATTTTAATTCTGTCGCCCCGCCGCCCCCAACACTCCAGGGATGTTTGCCATACAGCTCACGTTCCTGATCCACCACGCTGACAAAGGCGTTCTCGCTCCCCGGCTTTTCGATCAGGCTCAGGATGGACTGCCAGACCTGGCCCTGGGCCGCATCGCCTGGGGTGCTGGGCTCCCCGCGAATCCCCAGCACGGCCCGAATCCGCTCGGATTGGGGCTTCTGGTTGCGACCGAACAGGATCACCGTCGGGGTGCCGTGGCCGGGGATATAGGCGCCGGAGGTATCGATGACGTGGGTCAGGTCCTTGTGCGGCAGGTAGTCCTCGATCAGCTTCTTGCCGAATTCCCGTTTCATGAAGCTGTTGGTGGTGATCATGCCCAGGTAGCCAGCCGGCTGGTTGTCTCTTGCGCTCAGGGTCAGGTCGAAAAAGCGCTCGGTGAAGGGCACGCCCAAGGAGTATTGCCGGTGGCAGGTGGGGTATTTGGCTCGGTAGGCTTGATTCAGGGCGGCATCCTTGACCGTGATGTAGGGCGGATTGCCGACCACCACATGATATTGCTGGTTGAGAATCCGGCTCAGCTTTGCCTGGTCCTCCACCTCCAGCACATGGCGGATGGGCTCGTCGAGCAGGTCGCTCTGGTAGCCCTGGCCTCGTAAATCCTCGACCGCATGCCGCCGGCCATGGATCAGCGAATCCCCCACCGCCAGGTTGAAGTGGAAGTCCGGCGCCGCGCTGAGCCTGTCGCTACCAGCGGCCTTCATGGCGGCGATCAGCAGGCGGAAGCGGGCGATGGCGATGGCATAGGGGTTGATGTCCACCCCATGGACGGCATCCAGCGCCCGCTGGGCCAGGGCGCGGGCGTTGGTGGCCGGCTCGCGTCTGATCCAGGCGTCGAACAGGCGCTCGAAGGCGCTGAGCAGAAAGTGACCCGAGCCGCAGGTCGGGTCGATCAGCCGCAGTCCGGGCAGGCCGAAGCTCTGCATGGCCTTCTCCAGGCTGTAGTCGAGGATGAAGGACTCGACGAACTCCGGGGTCTGCAACAGGGCGTAGCGCTTGCGCACGGACTCGGACAGGTCTTGATACAGATCGCCGAGGAAGCGGGTGTCCCAGCGTGCATCGGTGAAGTCGTGGCGGATGGCGCCGGTGGCCGGGTCCAGTTGCTGGAAGAAGTCGATGATGGCCTTGGCGCCATCGGCCGAGACCGGCAGTTGCCAGAGCGGGTTGTGCTGGCGGTCCAGCAGCTCGCGCAGCACGGGCATTTGTTCCAATTGTTCAAACAGCTGGAACAGGTACTCCCGCTCGGCATGGGTGGGCTGTTCGCGGAAGTAGATGCCGATGCGGTCCCTGGCGTGCTGCAGCCGGCTGCCGGCCGGGCCGGACAGCAGGGGCTCGTCCAGCAGTTGGTTGTCTTCCAGGAAGCGGACGAACACCGCCGCCAGCAGCCAGGCCACGGCGGCCTGGGTGATCTGGGCCTCGCGCCAGGCGACGAAGTGTTCTGCCGTGCGGTTGGCGGCCTTGGCCTGGGCGTATTCGGCCTTCAGGTGGGCGCTGAGCTCGGGCCTGGCCTCGGCATAGGCCAGGATGTCCTGTTCGAGTCTGGGCAGCAGGGCTTGCAGGTCCTTGAGCAGTTGCTGGCGGTCGATCATGTCGAGGTTCCTTCGGATTGTCCCGTCAAGACGGCGAATTCAAGCCGTGGCCGCTGTGTCGGACAGGCTGGCGGGCAGTATCCAGGCGCGGGGCACGCGGGCAAATTCGCGGCTGCCGGCACCGCTGGGCACGGCTGCACCATCGATCATGGCGCCCGCGGTGGCTACGTCATTGGCGATCAGCAGCACCAGTGCCTTTGGCGCCCGGGCGTTCAGCAGGTGTTCGCGCAGCTCGGCCAGCCAGCTGTGGATGAGCCCGTAGCGGCCGATCAGCCCGGGCTCGGTCAGCAGCACGGGCTGCTGCGCCGCCTTGATCTCCGCCGCCATGTCGGGCAGGACCCGGCGCACCAAGCCCTGCAGGCGCGTCCAGTCGATGCTGTCTGGTGCGGCTGCATCGGCCTTGAGCACGACCTGCCAGTTTGGCGGCTTGGCCATGCCGTCACAGAGCTGGTGCAGATGGCGCAGCAACAAGGCATCGAAACTGATGGGTTGCAAACCATAGCACGCGATCAGCCTGTCTCTGGCCTGCAGCATCAACCCGGGCCGCACGGACAAGGCCAGGAAGCGGGCGGAATCGATGCTGGTCTTGACCAGTTGCTGGAACCGCTTGACCTGCTCGTCCGGCAGCTCAGCGCCGGCTTCATGATGGGTCAGGCTGAAATAGCTGGTCGTTTGGGTGGCAGAGCTGCTGAGGCTGGCCTTGGGCAGGAAGTAGGCGCCGTATTGGCCGTTGCGGTTGTAGCTGCCATCCCAGACAAAGCCCAGATCCAGGCGTTGCATCAGGCTGTCCAGCTGCGGTCGGCCCGGCAGGGGTGCGGCTTCGGGATAACGCCCCTGGATCCGCGACAGGACCTCGTCCACGCTCAGGACTTGCGATCCCAGCAGGGCGCCCTGGGCCAGTTCCAGGCTGCGCTCGGCGGCCATGCCGCGCGGGTAGAACTCGGCGCGACTGGACAGCGCGGCACTGTGCGAGGCGGCGACCGCCAGGCGTAGCAGCCGGTGGTTGCTGAGCCCGCCGAAGGATTCGGGGGCCATGACCGCCCGCAACCGCTCCAGGGCGCGGATCGGTGACAGCAGGGGGTCTTGCCGGGCACAGTCATCCGCCACTTGGCCAAGGGCTTCGGCATAGTCGGCCAGTTCCTCGCCCCGGTTGTTGCGGTTATCGGCAACCAGGATGCGCTGGCCGGAGCGGCGCATGATCCAGCGGGACTCCTGGCGATTCAGTTCGGTCTCGACGGCCACCCGGAGGATGGCACGCGCCCAGCGTTCGCGGGTCGGCGAGGTCTGCACCGAGCCCCGCCGCAACAAGGTCGCCTCGGCCAGTTCGCTGGCCGTCATCACGCCGCCGTTCTCTTCCAGCAGCTCTGCCAGGGTATTGCGCAGTTCGGTGATCTCCTTGTGTTTGCCCCACTGGATCAGCAGCCTGGCCTGGATGTCTCGGGCAGCAGCGGTATCCATGCCGATCTCGGTACAGAGCAGCACCAGCGTGGGCCAGTTGACCTGGTGGGGATCCACCGGCCCTTCCTGGTCGAGCCCGCCCAGGTAGGTATTGAGAAAGCGCAGGCGCTCCGGATCGCTGGCCTTGGTTTGCTTAGGCGCCACCAGGCGTTTCAGTTGATCGACGCTGGCGACGCCGGTCGATCCACCGGGTTTGGGCTCGATCTTGATCTGGGCGCCCAGGCGGGATTGCAGCCGACCGATCACCTCGGACAGCTCGCGCCGGGTGCGGGTGCCGACGCCGGTCATGCGCACCAGTTCGTTGCGTGGCAGCTGCATCAGCTCGTCCACCACATTGATGTTGAGGCGACTGAGGGTATCCATGGCCTGGGCCGACAGGGGCAGCAGGCCGATCTGGGTATCCGGCTGTGCCGCGTCGATGGCGCAGCTGGCCTGGTCGGCATCCCTGGCTTGGTCCCTGGCGGCCTGACTGAGCTGCAGGAAAATCTGGTGCCAGGCGCGGCGCATGTCTTCGGCATTGCCGAAGCGTGCCTTGATGTCGCGTGCCAGTGCCTTGCGGAAGAAGTCCAGCATGCTGTCGCGTACGCTGGGATCGAAAATGACGGGGTCGATCTCCAGCGCACCTTCGATCAGTGGCGGCAGGCCTTCGCTGGCCGCCCAGGCGGGCAAGGTGGCGGTCGCCATCTCGTAGAGGGTCAGCGCGGCGGAGAAACGCTCGGCGTAATCATCCCAGCGCCTGCGGCCGGGATCACGGATGAAGGGGTCCATGTAGGCCAGGGTACCCGCCGTGAAGTTCTCGGCGCTGGTCGCTGACAAGGAAAAGTCGAACAGCACCAGGTGCAGTTGTTTGCCCTGCTTCATCAGCCCCAGGTTTTCCGGCTTGATGTCGCGATGGGCGATGCCCTTTTCTTCCAGATGGCAGAGTGCGCTCAGCAGGTCATCGCCGAACCGCTCAAGCAGTTCCAGCTGGATGGCGCCTTCCTCCCGCAGGCGACGCGACAGTGCGCCCTCGCTGGCGTAGTCAAGCAACAGGCCGGTGTGGCCGACGAAATCGAGGGTGTCGTGGTGCGCGATGATCGCTTGATGCCGCAGCTTGCGCAGCGTCTCGCCTTCGGCTCGCAGGCGCTTGTTGTGGTCCATGTCGGCGGCCAGCTTGAGGACCAGTTCCTGACCTTGCCGTTCGACGACAAAGGCGACCGCGCTGGCGCCCCGACCGATCCGTTTCCTGACGCGGATACCGCCCTCGAACACATCACCCGGACGCGCTTCCGTCGGGTTGTCGTGACGCTGGCTATCGGGCCGGGTCAGTTCCTCTTCCACCAGGTCCAGGTACTCGATGAAGTCATCGGCCGAACCCATGCGGACTGCGACATCGGGATGGGTCGCATACTGGATCAGGTCCTGCAATTCCTGCCCCGCCCCATTCAGTTCATCGGTGATCTGCAGGCCCTTGCCCCGGCTCAGCTTGTCCTGCAGTTCCAGGTCATTGCGCGCCGGCGGCTTGCCGGTGAAGAGCAGATAGGCAATGGCACCCAGGGAAAACACATCCAGGTAGACGCTGTCGATATCGCTCGTCGAATGCGCTTCCAGCGCCAGGTACGGGCCGGCATCCTCCTGCATCATGCAGCTCATGTGGCTCATCAGGGTCAGCTGGCGGGTCTCGGACTCGAAGGCGCGATTGGCGGTCGACCAGTTGGCGATCTTCACGCCGAAGCCGCCGCTATCGAGCCGCTTGAGGTAGATGCTTTGCGGGCTCAGTGCACGGTGCTGGAGACGCTGGGCATGGGCAAAGCGCACCGTCTCGGCGATCTGCCGCAGCAAGGTGAGCGCATCCAGGGTCTCCAGTCGCTGCCCTTGGCCGAGTCCGAGCAGGTAGTGATCCAGCCGGGTGAGGGCGGGGTCGTATTCGTACACCAGCGCGGGACCCTGGTCATGCTGTTGGTAATCCAACGCCCGCAAGATGCCCGGATGCTCCAGTCCCTCCAACAGCCGAAACTCCAGCTTGGCCGCTTGCTGCAGGCGCTGGGCCTCCGCCTCCGACTTGCCATGGGTCAGATACACGCGAATGCGCCGATGCACGCCGGTCTCGGTGTGGGTGGCCAGCCAGTCCTGGAAGTTGTCCGACTCGTCGGTCAGCTCCTCGAGCGCATACAGGCCCACCCGCCGCGAACGCGGCGACTCCTTGATGCCGGCCTCCTCGATGGCGCGGGACACCAGTTTGGAAACGGGGCGGTTGAGCGGCTTGTGGGACCAGAGGGCATCCATCTGAACCAAGGCATCGAGTACGTTCTTGCGCGTGCAGACCTGAGCCCGCGCCGGCCCCTGCAGGCGGTTCAACACGTTCTCGGCGGACAGGAACACCAGGCTGTTGATGAAGGGGATGGTCTCCTTCGACTTCTTGACCGATCGCTGTGCCTTGAGCAGCGAGGCCAGCTTCTTGGCCTTGCGGTCGGCCAGCAGGCGCGGATTGTCGAACACCCGGGACCTGCCGTTGTGGGTCCAGACCCAACTGCTGGCATCACCGCTGATCTCGCCCGGATGCGATTTGATCTCGACCAGAAACAATCCCTTGGGGGTCAGGATCAGTGCATCCACCTCGTTGATGGAGCCGTCCTGGGCAATGAACTCGAAATTGCTCCACGCCCGGTAAGGCTCGTGGCTCGGCAAGTGGCTGCGCAAGAATTCAAGCGCCTCCCGTTCCCAGGCAAAGTCCGAGGGGGTGATTTGCTTCCAGAGGGCGTCCATGAGGAATCGGATTTCGTGTTCGATCGCGCTAACGAGATTTTTCTGTCAGATTCTTGTCCATAGGATGGCAGAACCTCGCCTATCCGTGGAAGGATTACAGCGGCGGCAGGCTTGTCGAGGCCCAGCGGCCATCATACTCCGGGCCACTGAAGCGGTAACCGGGAAGGAGCGCGTCAATCAGTGTCGCAAATCTGGGTTCCGGATGGTCACCAAGAGGATCCGTCATGACCAACACCCTGATTGCCATCGGCGACGTTCATGGCTGCGCCGGCCTGCTCGCAGAAACGCTCGCGCCACAGCTCCACTCAGGCGCTGAGCTCATCTTTCTGGGGGACTTGATCGATCGCGCGCCGGAACCCGATGGTGACCGGCGTGTGCTCGAGCAGATCTTCGCCCTGCAGGCCGATCCCGCAGCCTAGGGTCTGGCCGGCGTGACCGTGCTGCGCGGCAACCACGAGGACATGCTGCTCAATGTGATCTCAGCGCCCGAACCCGGTGATCGAGCCCTGGATCTCTGGCTGTGGAACGGGGGCGAGCTGTCCTTGTTGCCCTTTGCCCGCGCGCATCGGGCCTGGTTCGAGGCGCTGCCCTACTACGCCATTCGCGGGCCCTACCTCCTGGTTCATGCCGGCGTCCGGCCAGGGGTACCGCTCGAGGATCAACGCGAACGCGACCTGATCTGGATACGCGAGCCCTTCCTGAGCCAGGATCACGGCCTCCCCTATACCGTCGTTCACGGCCACAGCATCACGAACGATTTCGAGATCGAGCGGAGGAACCGCCGCATCGGGATCGATACGGGCGCCTTTCTGAGCGGGAAACTCACTGCATTGAGGCTGGAATTCGAAACAGCGAGTTGAATCTGGCAAGATTCCGCATCCACAGGGGATTGGCAGGACTGGTTCTGCGGCCAGATCGACGCCATGACGATGGCCGCACGATCGCCCTGATTCAGACCAACCGGATCAACCCATCCAAGCAATGACTCCGATCTGTGCACTCGATACCTGCGGTGGCGACCCGCGCCATCGGCCCATCCGCGGCCTTCTGTTGGACATGGACGGGGGTGCTCTACCATGGCGACGTGCCGCTGCCGGGCGCGCTGGACCTCTTGCAGCGCATCGGCGGTCTGCCGCACGTCTTCGTCACCAACAATCCGCGGCGCACGCCCGAGGAGGTCGCTGAACCGCGGAGGCGCAGAGGACACAGAGAATAAAGAGAGTCAATACAACGGATTTCCTTGGCGGTTGCTCTGCGTCCTCTGCGCCTCTGCGGTAAATCCCCGAGGTCAGCGATTGAAGGCTGAAGGCTGGCGGCTGAAAGCTGGCGGATGGCCACTCCACTCAGATCAGCGCCCGCCGAACCCGCGCCGACAGCCACTCGCTGGCGATGACGGTGGCCAGGATGACGATGAAGATCAGGGTCACCTGCGGCCAGGCGAGCACATCCACCGAGGCCTTGAGCTGCAGCCCGATGCCGCCGGCACCGACCAGGCCGAGCACCGTGGATTCGCGGATATTGATGTCCCAGCGGAACACCGCAATGCCGGCGAAGGCCGGCAGGATCTGCGGCACGATGCCATAGTCCAGCACCTGCGCCGGGCCGGCGCCCGTGGCCCGCACCGCCTCCACTTGTCGGGTGTCGATCTCCTCGATGGCCTCGTAGAGCAGCTTGCCGATGAAGCCCACCGAGCGCAGCGCGATGGCGATGACGCCGGCGAGCAGTCCAGGCCCGAGGATGGTGACCAGCAGCAGCGCCCAGATCAGTGCATTGACTGAGCGCGAGGCGACGATGATGAAAAGCGCGACGGGCCTGACCAGGAGCAGGCTCGGCGTGGTATTGCGTGCCGCCAGAAAGGCCACCGGCACGGCAATCAGGAGCGCGAGCAGGGTGCCCAGGGTGGCGATGTTGAGGGTGTCCCAGAGCGGGAGCCAGAGGCTGTCCATGTAGGACCAGCGCGGCGGCACCATGCGCGAGAAGAGGTCCGCGGCCTGAGTCGGGGCATCCCAGACGAACTCCCAGATCTGCTCCTGGGTCATCAGCGTCCAGCAGACGACGAACAGCAGCACCAGCAGCAGCCAGCCGAGCCAGCGCAGCAGTTCCGCCGCACGGCTGCGGCGGCGCCAGAGAGGCTGTCCCGCGCCGCTCATTGCACCTGCCTGCGCACCCAGCTGGAGCTGTATTCGGTGAGCATGACGATGGCGATGATCAGCAACAGCACGGCCGCGGCCGAGTCGTACTCGTAGCGGTCGATGGCGGTGTTGAGCGTGGCGCCGACGCCGCCGGCGCCGACGATGCCGATCACCGCCGACTCGCGGAAGTTGATGTCGAGCCGATACAAGGACAGGCCGATGAGCCGCGGCATCACCTGCGGCTGCACGGCATAGTTGAGCACCTGCAGCCAGGAGGCGCCGGTGGCGCGCACCGCCTCGGCCTGGGCCGCGTCGATCTCCTCGATGTCCTCGGCCAGCAGCTTCGACAGGAAGCCGATGGTGGCGAAGGCCAGGGTCAGGAAGCCCGCCAGCGGGCCGAAGCCGACCATGGCCACGAACAGGATGGCGACGATGATCTCCTGCAGCGAGCGCGAGACGGCGATGATGCCGCGGCAGAGCAGATAGACCGGCATTGGGGCCAGATTGCGCGCCGCGCCGATGCCGATGGGCACCGAGATCAGCACGCCAACCACCGTGGCCGTCAGCGTCATGGTGAGGCTCTCCATGAGACCCTGCTCGATGTCGCCCCAGCGGCTCTGGAAGTCCGGCTGCAGAAAGCCGCCGAGAAAGCGCAGACCGCGCTCCCAGCCGTCGGCGACGCGCGCCCAGTTGACCTCGAGGCTGCCGATGCCGAGGACCAGATAGCAGGCGACGGCGATGATCAGCGCCCAGCGCAGCCGCGCATCGGCGATCAGCGGCGGTCTTCTCCAGTGGCTGGGCCAGTCTCGGGACTGGTGTCGGCGCGGCGCCTGGTCGCGGAGGGTCGGTTCCGCCGTCTCAGAGGGCACGGGCGATGTCCTGGTCGTCCGGGATGCCGGCCGCGTCATCGGCCTCCTCATCCGTCTGGGCAGGCTTCAGCGGGCCCCAGTCTTCCTCGCCGTAGATCTCGGTCAGCACGGCCGGCGTGAGGCCCTCCGGGGGACCGTCGTAGACGACGCGCCCAGCCCGCAGCCCCACGATGCGCATCATGAACTGCTGCGCCAGGGCCACGTCGTGGATGTTGACGATGGCCGCGAGGCCGCGCTCGGCGCAGACCTCGCGGATCAGCCGCATGATCTGACGCGAGGTCTTGGGGTCGAGACTTGCCGTCGGCTCGTCCACGAGCAGCAGCTCCGGCTCCTGGGCCAGGGCGCGGGCGATGCCGACGCGCTGGCGCTGGCCGCCGGACAGGGCGTCGGCGCGCTTGTCCGCATGCTCGGTCAGACCGACACGCTCCAGCAGCCTGAAGGCATTCTCGATGTCGCGGGGCGGGAAGCGGCGGAACAGGCTACGCCAGAAGGACACATAGCCGAGGCGGCCGGAGAGGACGTTCTCCATCACCGTCAGGCGCTCCACCAGGGCGTATTCCTGAAAGATCATGCCCATGCGCCGGCGTGCCCGCCGCAGACCGCCGGCGTGCAGCGCCGTGATCTCGGTCTCGTCCAGAAAGACCCTGCCTGCGCTCGGCTCCACGAGCCGGTTGATGCAGCGGATCAGGGTCGACTTGCCGGCGCCGGAGGGGCCGATCAGGCCCAGCACCTGACCGGGCGGTACCTCCAGCGTCACATCGGAGAGGGCCTGATCGCCAGTGCGATAGCGCTTGGTCAGCCCGACCAGGCGCAGGCTACCAGCAGTCGTAGGAGACACCGTTGGCGGCATCGATGGCGCGGATCACATCCCAGTGCTGCTGGTAGGTGATGGGGATGAACTTGGCCTCGCCGGACTGCGCGAACTCCGCCTGCAGCGCCGACCCCTCCCAGGGGAAGCTGAAGAAGGCCTGCTTGATCTTCTCCTGCAGCTCCGGCTTGAGGTTGTAGACGTAGCCGTACCCCGTGGTCGGGAAGGTCTGCGAGGTGTAGAGGCTGACAATCTGGTCCGGCTCGATGACATCGCGCGCGATCATGCGGCTCAGCACCGAGTTGGCCACGGCCGCCGCCGGGTAGTCCTTGTTGGCGACGCCGATGATGGAATTGTCGTGCTTGCCCGAGAAGACCGGCTCGAAGTCGCGCTCGGCGACCAGGCCGAATTCATTCTTCAGGATCGCCGAGGGGGCCTTGTAGCCCGAATTGGACGTGGGCGCCGTGAAGGCGAGCTTGCCGCCCTTGATGTCCTCGACGCGCTCGATGCCGCTGCCGGGATAGGTGATGATCTCCATCTCATAGCCGTAGCTGCCGTCGTCGGCGGCCATCATGGCGAAGGGCACCAGGCCAGCGCAGTTCACGGCGAGCGGGTTGGAGCCGGTATTGAAGCCGGCCACATGCAGCCGGCCCGCGCGCATGGCCTCGATCTGAGCGGCGTTGGACTGTACCGGGAAGAACTGCACGCGCTTGCCGGTGATCTGCTCCATGTGCTCCAGAAATCCGGCCCAGACATCGGCGTAGACCGCCGGGTCTTCCACGGGCGTATAGGCGAAGACCAAGACCTTGGGGTCGATCTGCTGGGCCGGGTCCTCGGGCGTGTCGGCCACCAGGTCGCCGTCGGCATCCGTGAAGCGGGCATCCAGGGCGAACAGAGGCAGGGCGAGCAGGGTCAGGGCCAGGCCCAGTGCCGAGCCAAGCAGGACGCGGCGGCCGGAATGGATATGCGCAGTCATGTTGGAAGGTCCGTACGGCGGTTCGAGTGGCTTGAAAAACCGTGTCAGAATACGCGCGGTTTGTTACAGGCCTTTGACGCTGAATGCCAGCCGCGGGGACGATGCTGCGGTCATTGTCAGTCGAGTATCAGGCCGTCGTTGCCATCGATGCCGACGGCACCCACCTCGATAGGTGTGTTGACGCTGCCTTGTGATCACAGGACACTCTTCAGGCACCTTGGCCAGTTTGGAATCTGCATGATCGATACCGCGTGCTCAAGCGCCCACAACCTGCTCAGGAAGAGAACCGCAAGCTGGCACAGCAGGCTCGACCGTCTACCGGCATTGCGCGTCCTGATGCGACCGGAGCTGAGCCTGGCCGCCTACACCAGGGCGCTGTTCGGCTTGCTGCAGGCCCACGCCCAGGTCGAGCGCAGGCTGGACGGCCTTGCGGCAGACTGCCCGCCAGGGCTGCCCCCCTATCGCCCTCGCCTGCCCGCACTGCAGCTTGATCTGCAGCGGCTCGGGGCGACCGCGACCGCACCGCCACTCGAACCCTTGGCGGATGCCCATTCGCGGGAGCAACCGCCACTCCCCGCCACCCCCGCGAGCTATCTCGGGGTCCGGTACGTGCTGGAGGGCGCCACCCAGGGCGCGACCATCCTCTCGGCCGCGGTGGCGCGACGGCTCCCACAGCTGGTCGCCAGCGGGGCCTTCAATTACTGGGAGCTGCAGAAGACGGCGGCGTCCGACTGGGAGGCGCTGACCCAGCACATCGGCGCCCCTCGAGACGACCGCGAGCTGGCCGCGCTGACCGCCGGCGCTCAGTACGCCTACGGGTGCTTCATCGACAGCCTGTCGGCGTCGTCCGGCGATCGGGCGCAGCATGCCCGGCGCGAGCCGCTGCCCACGGCGGGCCGACGCCCCAGTCACCCGAGCTGACGTCCTGACGCGGCAGATCAAGACCCAGCCAGGCTCGGCCAGGCCCAACCCGTGAAGAGCCATCCCTCACCGACCTGCAACGCGGCACCAGCGCAAGCAGGAGGACAGCCTTTCTAAAATCGCGGGCAAAATCTGACAGGGCGTGAACAAGGCATGCGTGACCAACCGAAAATCCTCGATTGCGAGAACGAGCCCCTGGCCAACTCCGGATTGATCCAGCCCGGCGGCGCGCTGCTCTTCATGGAGAAGGGCTCGCGGCAATTCCGCTACGTCAGCGCGAATGCCGAATCCCTGCTGGGTGAGCCGGCCGCGGACCTGCTCGGCCAGGATGGCGACGATTGGCTCGCCGGCGTGCTGCCGGACATGGGCGCACTGCCCACAGCGGCCGGGCAACGGCTGCAATTGACGGCCGGCGTCGACCTGGGCGCGGGCGACCTGGACGTGCTGATCACGACCACGGGCTCCGGCTGGCTGCTCGAGCTCGAGCCCAGCGTGCCGGCCGATCAAGCGCAGCAGCCGCCATCGCTCGCGGCCATCACCGACACAATGACCACGGAGCAACTGCACCACGTCCAGCAGCAGCTGGTGGATGCGATTCGCCGCGTGATCGGTTTCGAGCGCGTCATGCTCTATCGCTTTCATCCGGACTGGACCGGCGAGGTCATCGCCGAGAGCGCCGCGGCCACCGCCAAGACCTATCTCGGGCTGCGCTTTCCGGCCTCGGACATCCCGGCGATCGCGCGCGCACTCTATGCCCAGACCCCCTACCGCCATGTGCCCGATACCCGGGCCACACCCATCCCCATCCTGAGTCGCAGCGGCGAGGCCACCGCCTTGGACCTGACCTGGTCCGACCTGCGCTCGGTCTCGCCGGTGCATGTCCAATACCTCGAGAACATGGGCGTGATGTCGTCGTTCTCGGTGTCGATCATGGTCGATGGTCGGCTCTGGGGGTTGGTCGCCTGCCATCATCCATCGGCAAAGACGATCCCGTTGGCGCGTCGCGATGACTGTCGGGCGCTGGTCTCAGCCTATGTGGACCACTTCAAGGTCTACCAGCGCTCGGTGCAGCAGGAGATTCACCAGGACCTGACCCAGTCGCTGGATCGGCTCCAGGCGGCACTCGATGCCGGCGCACCCATCGCCACCGCCTTCGCCGATCAGTTCGCGCCGCTCGCGCAGCGCTTCTCCGCCAGTGGCGCCGCGCTCTGGGTCGACCGCGACCTGACCCTGCTCGGCGACCCGGCCGACCCTGAGGCGCTGAGTGCGCTGCACGACTGGTGCCTGCGCGAGCAATCAGACGCGATCGCCGCCTTCGATCAGCTGCCCGAGGCCCTGCTGAGCCAGCTGGCTGATCAGCAGCGGGGATTCAGCGGGTTTCTGTCGATCGGGATGCGCGCGCTGCGGCATGGCAATGCCCTGCTGCAGCTCTACCTGCTGCGCCCGGAGGAGGTCAGCGAGATCGCCTGGGCTGGTGACCCTGAGAAGCCGTTAGCGGCGACGCCGGACGGGCTGCGCCTGTCGCCGCGCGACTCATTCGACAAATGGGTCGAGGTCCGCCGCGGCTTCAGCAAGCCCTGGAGCGACACCGATCGCTTTGCCGCCGAGCAGCTGCGCGAGCGCCTGATGCAGCTGCTGTGAGCAACGCTTGATGCTGCCTGCCTGTCCGCCCATCGATGTCGATCTGCTGCGTCCGCACCTGGGCCTGTTGCTCTGCTACGAGCGCCCGCTGGACGGGTCCGCTGAGCGCCAGCGGGTCTGGGGTGCAGCGCGCGCGAGCTGCTGCATGCGGTCACCGAGACGATCGACACCGACCTGGTGGTCATCGACGGCGATGGGCAGGTGATCCTGGTCAACCGCGCCTGGCTGGATAGCAGCGCCCTGCTCGGTGGTGGCGGCAGCGCGGCCGCGGACTGGCTCGGCCAGAGCCTGCCCGAGCAGGTCCGTGCCACCGACCACCCGGCGCTGGGCGGCAGCGCGTTCGCGACCGACATCCAAGCAGTCCAGGCCGGTGCACAGACCCACGCGGAGCGCGAGACCAGCGTCGCGCTGGCGTGGGAGACGCGTTGGCTCAAGCTCTTCGCCACCCGGCTTCAGGGTGCCTTGCCGGGCGTGCTGGTGCAGCGCGACGACACCACCGCGCTGAAGAAGGCGCAGCAAGCGCTGTTGGAACAGAGCACCTATCTGAACAGCATCCTGGATTCAGCGCGGACGCTCGGCATCATGGCGCTCGACGGCGAGCACCGCATCGCCTTTTTCAATCCGGCCGCCGAGGCGATCTTCGGTCTCACCGAGCAGCAGGCCATCGGCCGACCGCTCGAGGCCCTGGAAGCCAGCATGGGCCTGGATGGCGACTGTATCCGCGCCGGCCTGCGCACCGCTCAGGTCAGCGGCGAGGAGGTGTTCGAGTCGAGCGGTTTCGCCGGCCAGCCGGACCGACTGTTCGAGAGCCGCATCGCGCCGGTGCGGGCCGCCGATCAGCGCGCGCTCGGCTTCCTGTTGACGACGCGCGACGTCACCGACGAGCGCAGCTACAGGCAACGCATGGAGCAGCTCAACGAAGAGCTCGAGGAGCGTGTTCGCCAGCGCACCCAGGAGCTCGAGTACAGCCGAGCCAGCCTGGAGTCCGCGCAGCAGATCGCGGCCATCGGCAGCTGGGAATGGGATCTGAGCACCGACCAGCTGCGCTGGTCGGCCGAGATGTACCGCATCTTCGGGCTCGAGCCGAGCGCGGGTGAGCCGCCCCTGGAGACCCTGCTCGAGCTGGCCCATCCGGACGACCGCGCGCGGTTCGAGTCCGCCGTCCGCGCGCTGCATGATGCGGTCAGTCTCCAGTACGACATCGAATTCCGCATCATTCGCCGCGACGGCGAGGAGCACGTGCTACGCGCCATCGGCCGTCGCCTGGACAGCGCCAACGGCCGCGGGGCCAGGCTGCTCGGCACCCTGCAGGACATCACTGAGCGCTATCGCCTGATGGACGAGCTGGTGAAGGCGAAGGAGGCGGCCGAGTACGCGAGCCAGGCCAAATCGCGCTTCTTGGCCAACATGAGCCATGAGATTCGCACGCCGATGAACGCCATCATCGGCATGACCGAGCTCGTGCTCGAGAGCAAGCTCGATACGCAGCAGCACAAGCTGCTGAGATCCGCCTGCTCATCGGCGCATGCGCTGATGGCGATCCTGAACGACGTGCTGGATGTGTCCAAGCTGGAATCCGGCAAGATGTCGCTGGAGACCCTGCTGTTCAGCCTGCCCGAGCTGCTCCAGGAGATCGTCCAGGCCACCGAAACGATCGCGCGCCGCCAAGCGCTTGCGCTGCGGCTCGAGATCAGCGAGGGGGTGCCCGCTTGCGTCCTGGGCGATCCGACACGACTGCGGCAGGTGCTGGTGAATCTGCTCAGCAACGCCGTCAAGTTCACACCTCAGGGCAAGGTCCGGCTGCTGGTCGCGCCAGCCGCCGAGGCGGACAGCCTGCAGTTCTCGGTGATCGATACCGGCATCGGTATCTCGGCGGCCAATCTCGACAAGATCTTCGAGCGCTTCTCGCAGGCCGACCAGTCGACGACCCGGCGCTACGGCGGCACCGGCCTGGGCACCGCGATCGCCAAGGGCATCGTCGAGCAGATGCACGGGCGCATCTGGGTGGAGAGCGAAGAAGGTCTGGGCAGCCGCTTCCACTTCGTCGTGCCGCTGCCCGCGGCGCCCGGGGTCAGCGACTGCGGCAGCAAGACCGAGACCTCGCCCAACGACGAGCCTTGGACCTTGCCGCTGCGCATCCTGCTGGTGGAGGATATCGACATCAATCAGGAGCTGGTCGAGCTGCGACTGAGTCAGCGCGGGCACCAGGTGCGGATTGCGGATAACGGCCAGCGGGCGCTCGACCTGCATGCCGCTGAGGACTTCGACCTGATCCTGATGGACGTGCACATGCCGCAGATGAGCGGCGATGAAGCCGTGCGGATCATTCGGCAGCGCGAGCAGCAGTCGGGACGGCACATCCCGATCATCATGCTCACCGCCAGTGTATTGCCCAGCGACCAGCAACAGTGCTTTGATGCCGGCGCCGACGATTTTGTCGCCAAGCCCATCGACTTCGGCGAGCTGTACAGAAAGATGGCGCGGCACTTCCCGACGCAGCAGCGCCCGCTGGTCATCGCAGCCGCGGGCGCGGGCGCGGAACCGGCTCAACCCGCGGCGCCAGGGGATCTCCCGCCGCTGGTCGCGGTGGACGTCGAGGCCGGACGCCAGCGTTGGGGCGACCGGCGCAGCTGGCTCAAGGCGCTGCGACGGTTCGGACAGGACGATGCGCAAGTGCCCCGTCAGGTCATGCACTGGCTCGCTCAGGGCGAGCTGGACTCAGCGCGCGAAGCGCTCCATGCCCTCAAGGGGGTGGCGGGCAATCTGGGGGTCAAACGGGTGGCGGCCAGCGCGCAGCAGATCGAGCAGCTGCTGAAACAGCATCGGCAACCGGACCCGGCTCAGCTGGCTGAATTGCAGGCCGCGATGGACGAGCTGATCCTGGACCTCGAGCGCCTCGGGCCGGCGGTCGAGGACGCGCAGGCATACAGCTCGGACGGCCCGTTCCGAGATGCGGCAAAGGCAAGCCTGCTGCTCGACGCCCTCATCAGCGCGCTGGCCAGCTCCGAGCTCGACGACGCGGCCATCGAGGGACTCCGAGACGCGCTGACCCCAACGACGTTCGGGGAGCTGGAAGCATTGTTGGACGGTTTCGAGCTCGAGCGCGCGGAGCAATTGGCGCGGACACTCAAGGCGGCAGCGGACCCATGAGCAAAGACAGAGTGAAACGGTATCGCATCCTGCTGGTCGACGACGAGCCGGCCAACCTGAACGTCTTGCGTCAAATCCTGAAGCAAGACTATGACCTCGCCTTCGCCAAGTCCGGCCCCGACGCGCTCAAGACCCTCCATGAGCACAAGCCGGATATGGTGCTGCTCGACATCATGATGCCCGGCATCGACGGCTATCAGGTCTGCGACACCATCAAGCAGGACCCGCGCCTGAGCGATATCCCGGTGATCTTCTGCACCGCGATGGATGACGAGCTCGAAGAGCAACGCGGCTTCCAGATCGGCGCCGTCGACTACCTCACCAAACCGGTGCGCCCGAGCATCGTGCAGGCTCGCATCCGCACCCACCTGGCCCTGAGCGATCAGAATCGCAGCTTTCACCAGCGGGTCCTGAGTGCCGAGGCGGACCTGATCCAGTCTCGACTCGAAGCGCTGCGCATGCTCGGCCGAGCCGCCGAGTTCAAGGACAACGAGACCGGCTACCACGTCATCCGGATGTCGCTCTATTCCGAGCTGCTCGCGCGCGCCAGCGGCTGGACGGACGAGGAGGCCGAGGTCCTGCGCAACGCCGCCCCGATGCACGACATCGGCAAGATCGGCATCCCGGACAGCATCCTGCTCAAGCCCGGACGGCTCAATGAGGCCGAATGGGCCGTGATGCGCCAGCACAGTGAGATGGGCGCCAGGATCATCGGCGAGAGCGGCGGCACCTCCCAGCTCTACACCATGGCCGAAAGCATCGCCCTCAGTCACCATGAGCGCTGGGACGGAACCGGCTATCCGCGCGGCCTCGCTGGCGAAGACATACCGCTGTGCGGACGCGTGGTGGCGATTGCCGATGTCTTCGACGCCCTGACCTCGGTGCGGCCCTACAAAACGGCCTGGTCCGTTGAAGACGCCATTGACCACATCCAGCAGCAGGCCGGCAAGCACTTCGACCCGGAGCTGGTGCCGCGCTTCACCGAGCTGCTCCCCGAGATCCGACAAATCATCTCGGATTGGCAAGACCATTAGGAACGCGCCCAAAACAAGGTGAACACTGTAGGGCGGATAAACGAAGCGCATCCGCCGTTGTGGCCTGT
>NZ_VWXX01000027.1 GCF_008632335.1 Thiohalocapsa marina | reverse complement strand
TGAACGACCACATCGCCAAGCCCATCAATGTCGCCGAGCTGTTCTCGACCATGGCGCGCTGGATCAGGCCGTCTGCGTCGACCACCAGCGCACCGATCCAGCCCGCGCCCATCCAGCTCGTGGCGTCAGAGGCGCAGAAACCTGAGCCAGAGCTGCCTGCGCTGCCAGCGCTGGACGGCATCGACACCGCCGCCGGCCTCAAGCGCGTGCAGGGCAACAGTGCGCTGTATCTCAAACTGCTGCGCAAGACCGCCCAGAGCCAAGCGAATAGCCTCGAGCAGTACGACGCCGCCGTCGCCGCGGGCGACTGGACGGCGGCGCAACGCATCATCCACAGCCTCAAGGGCGTGGCGGGCAATATCGGCGCCGTCGACTTGCAGGAGGCCTGCGTCCGGCTCGAGGCGGCGGCCAAGTCACAACGACCCGAACCGCAGGCCAGGGCAGCGGTCCTGCAGGCACTCGGGCAGGTCCTCACGGCCATCGCCAGCCTGCCGCAGGCGCAGCCCCCGGCAAGGGCGCAGCAGGTGCGGACGGCGAAAGCGCAGCAGATCCAGCCCGAGCGTGTCGCGCAGGTGCTCGCCGAGCTCGCGCGCTTGATCGCCGACTCCAGCTTCGCCGCGGCCACCCGTCTTGCGGAGGAACGGGATCTATTCAGTGCGGCCGGACTCTCGGCCGAGCTGGAACAATTACAGGCGGCGCTCGAGGAGTACGATTTCAACGCCGCGGAGTCGCTGCTCGAGCAGCTCAGACAGAGAAGCGCCTTGCGCGAAACAGCGACATAATGATGGCGTCCCAACAGAAGAGCCTCCACCAGCGAGACGCGGACGGCATTTCAGCCCCACTTGAGGGTACCGACCTGTGCGCTCGATGCACACGTCGTCGTCGTTGAGCTGCAGCCACGCTGGACTTTTGGGAGATCCTTTGATGGCCGCGAAACAATCGATGTCGCCTGCCCCACAGGCTCAGCCGTCCAAGTCACGGCTGCTCGCTGAGACTAGGCTACTACGTGGCTGACTGCGGGGCTGACGGGCGTCGGGGCGATGCAGGCGCGCGCGTTCCGGGGTGCTGGCGCGTGCATTTGGGGCATTTGGGGCATTTGGGGCATTTGCGAGGCAGCGTGCCACCGGAGGATTGCCACCTGGCCGATTGAAATCGGCGCCGCGCTGACGTAGGCTCCGGACGTCAGCGGGCGACGCGGCGGTCTTCATCGAACGTACGCACCCCTGAGATAACAACCAGCACCACAAGAGGAGGAGTCGAATGAAACGCAAGATTGCAGCACTCGCGGCCTGTATCGGTGGCCTTAGCGTTAGCGCAGAGGCGGCCGTGTTCATGGATGCCGACTGGGCCGCCCAGGCCTGCAAGGCATGGAACGCCAATGCTACCCTGACCACCGAACTCGGCGGCGACCGCTGGGCCGCCAACGACGCCGGGCGCGGCTTCAAGACCATCCAGATGTACCGCGAGGCCTGCGGCCCCGACAGCAAGGTGGAGATCAGCATCACCAACCAGGACGGCAAGGCCATCTGCAGCCGTGGTGGTGCGGTGGAAAACAAGACCCCTAACTACAAGGTGGACTACCTGATGCATGCCACCGACGAGCACTGGGCCTGCATGGGCAAGGGCGGATTCGGCTGTGGTGCCATGGGGGCCATGATGAGCGGCAAGCTGAAGTTCAGCGGCCCGAAGGGCGAGGCCATGGGGGTCATGGGCCCGTTCAATGGCTTCCTCAAGCTCACGGGCGAGGTCCCTGGCGACATGGAGTCCTGTCCCTAAGGCCGGCCCCTGGCATCAACTGACGTCAGCCCCGCAGCACCCGACCGGTCTGGCCATCGCGGATGGTGGAGGGTCGGGCATCGCCGCCGCAGGCGCCGGTGACGATCAGGTCTGGCCCCGCATGAAGCCCCACATTCGCTCCCAGACACAGTCCTAGCCGTACCTTAAGCGCCCGGCGCGCCGGCGGATGACTGCTGCGGTTGGCGCTGGTGGACACCAGGGCACCGCCGTGTCCTGCGCAGGCCCGACACAAGGCTGCTGCAATCGGGTGTCCTGTGACGCGCACTGCCAGCGTGTCATGACGACCGGTGAGCCAGCGCGGCGTTTCCGCGCGCGCCGGCAGCAGCCAGGTGCTCGGCCCCGGCCAGCTGGCCAGGATCCGCCCCATGCGCACCGGATCCAGGGGCACCACGAACGGTAGCAAGGCCTCGAAGTCCGCGGCGATGACGATCAGCCCCTTGTCCTCGGTGCGCTGCTTCATGGCCAGGATCCGCCGCACCGCAGCCACATCCCGGGGATCGCAACCCAGGCCGTAGACCGCCTCGGTGGGGTAGGCGACGACTTGCCCCGCCCCCAAGGCACGCGCCGCCATGCGCAGGCCATGGGCCGAATGGCCGACGCTCGCGGGCAAGGCCCTGGCGGGCAACCCGGTGGCCGACAAGCAAGCGGCCGGCCGCTCAGCCCGCGGTTTCAACCTCAGCCTCGTCCTCGGCCGCCGCGGTATAGCCGCACTCTTTCTGCGGACAGACCTTCTGCGCCCCCTTGCTCTTGGTCACCTTCAGTGTCAGCACCGGCCAGCCACAGCTTGGACAGGGCTCGTTCAGTGGCTCGTTCCACAGGGCGTAGTCGCACTTGGGATAGGTGGAGCAGGAATAGAAGATCTTGCCGCGCCGCGACTTCTTCTTCTGCAGCGTGCCCTTGCCGCATTGTGGACAGGTCACGCCGGTGTCTTCGGGCTTTTCCAGCGGCTCGATGTACTTGCACTTGGGGTAGCCGGTGCAGCCGATGAACTTGCCGTAGCGGCCGCGTTTCACCGCCAGTTCGGAGTCGCACTCCGGACAACGGCGACCGGCAACGATATCCGGCTCCTCCGCGTCCGCCTTGTCCGCGTGCAGATCACGCGTGTAGTCGCACTCCGGATAATTGGTGCAGCCGATGAACAGCCCGTTTCGCCCCAGTCGCTTGGAGAGCTGCCCGCCACACTTGGGGCACTGCTCGTCGATCAGCTCCTGGGTCACGTCCTTGCGCTCGACATGCTCCTGGGTATGATCGATGCGCTCCTTGAACGGCCGCCAGAACTGCTCCAGCAGCGGGATCCAGTCCTCCTCGCCGCGGGAGACCGCGTCCAGCTCGTCCTCCAGGCGGGCGGTAAAGTCATAGTCCACGTAAGAGGTGAAGTGCTCGGTCAGGAACTTGTTCACCACCCGGCCGACGTCCGTGGGCATGAAACGCTTCTTGTCCAGCACCACGTACTCACGGTCCTGCAAGGTGGAGATGATGGAGGCATAGGTGGACGGCCGGCCGATGCCGAACTCCTCCAGCGCCTTCACCAGCGACGCCTCGCTGTAACGCGGCGGCGGCTCGGTGAAGTGCTGCTCCGGGCGGATCTCACGCAGCGTCACCTGATCGCCCTCCGCCAGCGGCGGCAGCATGCGCTCCTCGTCATCGTCCGCCGAGGTGGGATCGTCGCGCCCCTCCAGGTAGACCCGCATGAAGCCGGGCTCCGCCACTGTCGAACCCGTGGCGCGAAAGCGGTTGCCCGCGCCAGCGCCGAGGTCCACCGCCACCTGATCGATGACCGCGTGGGCCATCTGGCAGGCGATGGTGCGCTTCCAGATCAGCTCGTACAGGCGGAACTGGTCCTGGGTCAGATGCGCCCGGATGTCCGCCGGCAGATGGCGGATGGAGGTCGGGCGCACCGCCTCGTGCGCCTCCTGGGCGTTCTTCGACTTGGTCTTGAACAGCCGCGGCTGGGGCGGCAGGTGGTCGGCGCCGTAGCGCTCGGCGATATAGTCGCGCAGTTCCGCTAGGGCCTCCTGGGCCAGGTTGACCGAGTCGGTTCGCATGTAGGTGATCAGGCCGACGGCCCCGCCGCCGATGTCGACCCCCTCGTAGAGCTGCTGCGCCGTGCGCATGGTGCGCTGGGCGGTGAAACCCAGCTTGCGTGCCGCCTCCTGCTGCAGCGTCGAGGTGATGAAGGGTGGCGCCGGGTTGCGCTTTCGCTGCTTGCGCTCGACCCGGTCCACGCTGAGCCGACCGTCCGCGGCCTGCAGCAACGCCTGCTCCACGGCATGGGCGCGGGCCTCGTCGGTGATGCTGAACTGCTCCAGCTTGTCGCCCTCGAACTCCACCAGCCGGGCCACGAACGGCCGGTCGTCAGCGCTGACATCCGCCTCCACCGACCAGTACTCGCGCCGCTGGAAGGCCTCGATCTCCAGCTCCCGCTCGACGATCAGCCGCAACGCCGGACTCTGCACCCGCCCGGCGGACAGGCCCCGGCGCACCTTCTTCCACAGCAGCGGCGACAGGTTGAACCCCACCAAGTAGTCCAGCGCCCGGCGCGCCTGCTGGGCGTTGACCAGGTGCTGTGACAGCTCTCGCGGGTGGTCCACGGCATCCTTCACCGCGCGCTTGGTGATCTCGTTGAAGACCACCCGGTACACCGGCCGCTCGCCGATCTGCTTGCGCTTGTCCAGCAGCTCGTACAGGTGCCAGGAAATGGCCTCGCCCTCGCGGTCCGGGTCCGTTGCCAGGTACAGGGCATCGGCCTTCTTCAGCAACCGGGAGATCGCCTGCACGTGCTTTTCGTTGCGGTCGATGATCTGGTACTTCATCTCGAAGCCATGATCCGGATCGACCGCCCCCTCCTTCGGGACCAGATCGCGCACATGGCCATAGGACGCAACCACCTCGAACTCGGGTCCGAGATACTTCTTGATGGTCTTGGCCTTGGCAGGGGATTCGACGACGACGAGATTCATGGCACTCCTGGCTGACGCTGTTCCAAGGACCATCTAGGAGATACGAAGCGACCGGCTCGCGTCAAGTCCGTCCGCAGCCACTGCAACTGTGGAGCGGCCGCTCAGTGCAGCACGGCCTCCACGGATTCTGCTGTCAGGATGCGCTCGGACCAGAGCAATAACGTCTCGGCGTCTGCGCCCACAATGCGCGCGCGGACGGCCTCGCTCGGGGTGCCGAACTTGCGCTCGATCAGGCGCAGCAGCATCGCGGCCTCGCCTTGCTGGCGGCCCTGCTCACGGCCCTGCTCACGGCCTTGCTCACGGCCCTGCTCACGGCCCTGCTCGATGTAGCGGTCGATGAAGGTTTGCATGACGGGGTCTCCGGTCGATGTCTGTTGCAGCAGTTGCCGAACCTCGGGCTCATCGAGGCAGCCTGTCCCTTGGACGTAGTAGCGCAGCAATGATTCCAGGATCTCCACCGCCGTCTCGCGGTCTTCGATCCGTTCGATCAGCGCGAGCAGATCGCGCAAGCGTTCACTCGGCGTATCGCTGTAGATCCAGCGCAGTGCCAGTTGTACCAGTCGGCTGAGCACCGTGCCCTTGATCTCGGCATCGGTGCGCTCGGACAGGTCGACCAGATGGTAAGTGAAGCTCGGCACGAAAGGCGCGAGTGCAGCCGGCAGCGGGGCGATGATGTCATGAAACGCGGCCGGCGCCTTCCATGCGCGCTTGCCGTGGTAGATGACCATCGGGTAGACCGGCGGCAGCGTGCGCGCTTGCGGGTGCTGCTTGCGATATTGCTCGCCCTCGGCGCCGATATAGCGGTGCAGTTGCAGCAGCGTCCAGTATTCCGGAACGGACTTGTGCTCGAACAACAGGTAGACGGACAACTCGCCACCTGCCTGCCTGACCCGGTAGACCAGATCCGAGAAGCTCGCGCGAAGCTCCTTGGATACGTAGCTGTCCTTGGCGATCCTGAGGCTGTCCAGTTCGAGTTCGGCGAGCAGTCCCGGCGGTAGCTGCGCGCGCAGGAAATCCAGCGCGACCTCGCGACGGCTGAAACTCTCACGAAAATAGGTTTCGTGCGGCGTGGCGATGTCGTCCATGAGAAAATTTCGCTGCGCTGTTCGCGGCTCGGCTCGATAGAGCGGCCGAAAAGGCTTGCATGACCGCGGTTAACAGCTGGGAGCCGGAGGCTGGTAGCTCGCGGCTGGCCGCTCACTCAGTGCACATACACCGATTGATCGCCGTAGATCAGATCTTCCATCTGACTCAGCGCGGATTCCTTGCCGGGTCGGTTCAACAACACCATCAGCACGATCCACTTCAGCTCTTCCACCGACACCATGGTCTGGTCGATGGCCACCGCGCGGTCGATGACCAGCTCGCGGCTGAGGGGATCGAGGATGCCGCCCTGCTCCAGGAACAGCAGCAGGCCGCGGGCTTCGAGGTCGAGCTTTAGGCACTCGTCATCGGTGTAGATGCGCATGGCGGGCAGCCCGCGCGAGGAATACTCCGTGCTTTCCATGCGGCTGGCCAGTTCGTCCAGCCAGGTGAAGGCCTGGTCGATCTCGGCGCTGGTGAAACCGGCCTGGAACAACTCGTTCTCGAGGGCATCCTGATCCTCGGGGGGCGCACTCTCCCCGTCCATGTACGTCTCGTACAGATAGATCAGGACATCGACCATGTTCTCGTACATGCATCAACCTCGGGCGGCGAGCCTTGGCTGCAACGGCCCGACCGGCCGCTGCGGTGCGCACAGTATATACCCGTTGCCTACGGGATTGCGGTTTCGGCTAACCGCCGCGCAGGCTGTAGCGGCCGCCGGCATGGGCGCTGACCAGGCCCTGCAGCTCCAGCAAGAGCAGCATGGACGACACTGCCTGTGCGCTCAGGCCGGAGCGGGCGATCAGTTCGTCCGGCGCCCTCGGGTCGTACCCCATGCTGGCCAGCAAGCGCGCGTAGTCCGGGTCCAGCCCATCGGCCGCCGCGGGCCGGCTCGCCGCGGCCCCTGCTCCGGCCCCTGCTCCGGCCCCTGCTCCGGCCCCTGCTCCGGCCTCTGCTCCGGACCTGGCGCGGTCCGGCGCCGGCGGCTGCGCCTGGGTGAAGCGACGCAACTGGGGACTCAGCTCCTCCAGGATCTGGTCGGCGCTGTCCACCAGCTTCGCGCCCTGGCGGATCAGGCCGTGGCAGCCGCGCGCCAGGGGGTTGTGGATGGAGCCCGGCATGGCGAACACCTCGCGTCCCTGCTCGGCGGCAAAGCGCGCGGTGATCAGCGAGCCGCTCTTCGGCGCCGCCTCCACCACCAGCGTGCCCAGGCTGAGACCGCTGATGACCCGATTGCGCCGTGGAAAATGGCTGGCCTGGGGGCCGGTGCCGGGCGGAAACTCGGTGACCAGGGCGCCCTCGTCGGCGATCCGCCGTGCCAGCGCGCGGTTGGCGGCGGGATAGACGCGATCCGGGCCGGTGCCGAGCACAGCGATGGTGCAGCCGGAGCACAGCGCGCCCTGATGGGCCGCGGCATCGATGCCGATGGCCAGCCCGCTGGTCACGGTCAGCCCCAGTCCGCCCAGATAGCGGGCGTAGTCATGGGCCGCTTCGATACCGCCCGGCGTCGGATTGCGGCTGCCGACGATGGCCAGCTGCGGCTCCGCCAGCAGGTCCACCCGCCCGCGCACGAACAGCACCGGCGGCGCGGCATCCAGCGCTGCCAGCAATGGCGGATAGCGCGGGTCGTCGCAGGTCAGGATGCTCGCCCCCGGCTGTTCGGACCAGGCCAGCGCCGCTGCCACGGCGGCCTCGTCGGGGTGCAGGGCGGCGTCGATGGCGTCCTGGCCGAGTCCTGCCTCCCGCAAGGCGGCGCGCCCGGCAGACAACACCTGCCGCGGCGTGCCGAAGCGCTGCAGCAACAGGGCGATGGTGCGCGGACCTACCCCCGGCAGCCCGCTCAGCACGAGCCAGTCCTGGGTGTGCTGGCTGTCGGTCATGGCCACTTCAGGAGCCCCGCGGCGCCGACACGGTCTCGCCCACATGCATCGCCTGGGTAGCGCGCATGACCAGGGCGAAGCTCACCCGCGGAAACACCCGGAACACCATGATGTCGCCGGAGTACTGGTCCGGCGCCACATACGTTGCGTCTTCACGCAGCGTGCGCCGGTGCAGCGGCAGCGGCGCATTGGCATCCGGCCGGTCGCGGTTCCAGCCGTCGAACTCCCAGTCGCCGAGCCAGAACTCGGCGTCCAGCGGCGTCTGGTTGCGCCAGTTCCAGTCCGCCCGACGGCGCTTCACCTGGTCGCGTTGCAATTCGCCGCCGCGGTAGACCGACAGCACATGGCCTGGCTCCAGCGCGTCGCGACTGCCCCGGTTCAGCACCACCACGTCGTACTGCCCGATCTGGGTCACGCCATTGAGCACGGCAATGATGCGTCCCCTCAGGCCCCGCGGTGCCGGCCTGGGCGTGAAGCTGCGCAGGGGCTCGGCGTCGCGCGCCGAACGGATGCGATCGCCGATCTGCACCGCCCGCCGGGAGGCGGTCACCTGCAGGATGGCCGGATCACCCACCCGCTCGAGCCGCGCCGAGGCCACGAAGGCCTCCTCGAAGCCGAGCACTTCGCCGGTCTCCGGATCGCGGTAGGCCTGCCCCGGACGCAGCACCTCATAGCGATCACCGTCGGCCACCAGCAGCCTGCGCACATGGATCGCGTCGCCGGCCCCGGCGAGCAGACGACCGGACGGGAAGCCGACCACGTAGGGCGCATCATCGATGTCGCCAGGGTCCGTGACCACCGGCCGCTGCAGAAACGCAGCCACCGCATTCACCGGGATGGCCGGGATGGCGCGGTCCAGCTCCGTGACCCGCACCCGCGGCCGCAGCTTGACCGTGCGCAGTTCCCCGTCCTGGGGGGCAATACCCACCCGCGGGCGACCGTCGCGGTGGGACAGTTGCAGCACGTCGCCCGGATGCAGGCGATCCGGATCGGCGATGTCCGGGTTTCCATCCCAGACCTCGGGCCAGCGCCACGGTTCGCGCAGGAACCGGCCGGCTACGTCCCACAGGGTGTCGCCGGGCCGCACGACGTAGCGCGCCGGCGCATCCGGCGCCAGTTCCACCGCCGGGGCGGCCAATGCCAAGGACGGCACGGCAGACAGCAGCGACGCCAGAAGCAGGAAGGGCATGAGCAAGGGCAGGAGCATGGGCAGCAACGGCGAAAGAAACGGGTACGGTGACAACGCCGGCTCCGGGCGCAGAGCAAACTTGCATCATAGTGTATGATGCCGATATTAGCGCAGAGCACACCGTGCCTACCATACGCGAAACAGTCACACGCAAGATCATGGCCAAACTGGAAATCCTGACCTTCCCGGATCCCCGCCTGCGACGGCGGGCGGACCCCGTGTCGCGGGTCGACGATACCATTCGCCGGCTCGTCGACGACATGCTCGAGACCATGTACGCGGCACCCGGCATTGGGCTTGCCGCGATCCAGGTCAATGTCCCCAGGCGCGTGGTGGTCATCGACATCTCTGATGAGAAAGACCAGCCCCTGTGCCTGATCAACCCGGAGATCCTCGCCAGCGACGGCGAGGAACAAATGGACGAGGGCTGCCTGTCGGTGCCCGGATTCTACGAGACCGTCACCCGCGCCGAGCGCGTGCGGGTGCGCGCTCTGAACCGCGACGGCGAGGCGTTCGAGCTGGACGCCGACGGCCTGCTGGCCGTCTGCATCCAGCACGAGATCGATCACCTGGACGGTCGCCTGTTCGTCGATCACATCTCGTCGCTGAAGCGCCAGCGCATCCGGCGCAGGCTGGAAAAGGAGCAGCGCCACGCACCGCCGGTGGCGGCCGCCGGCGAGCGCAGGCGCGCCATCTGAGCCGGTACCGGCAGCCATATTCGCCAGCCGAACGGGCATCGCACCTGGCCCGCCCGGACGGCGGGCCGGGACCTGAGGAGACGCTGATTTATTGGCCATCCTGGCCAAATCAGAACGCGATTCGAAAACGCGGTTTCCGAATCGCTTCATTTTCAGCGGCTTGCGCCGCTAAAAATGGCGGGGCCTCCTGCCCCGCACGGGAAATGCTGAATAAATCAGCGTTTCCCTGAAGACCCGACTCCGTAAAAGCCGGACCGGACACTGGAATGGAAACTGGCAAACCCCGCATCATATTCGCCGGAACACCCGACTTCGCCGTGCCCGCCCTGACCGGGCTGATCGAGCACGGCCATGCCGTTGTCGCCGTCTACACCCAGCCGGACCGGCCCGCCGGACGCGGACGCAAGCTCACCCCATCGCCGGTGAAACAGGCCGCCCTGGCGGCGGACATCCCGGTGCAGCAACCCGCGACACTGCGCGACGACGACGCCCTGGCACAACTGGCCGCCCTCGACGCAGACCTGATGGTCGTTGCCGCCTACGGCTTGCTGCTGCCCCCGGCGGCGCTGCAGGCCCCCAGGCTCGGTTGCGTCAACATCCACGCCTCACTACTGCCGCGCTGGCGCGGCGCGGCCCCGATCCAGCGCGCCATCTTCGCCGGCGACCCGCAGAGCGGCATCAGCATCATGCAGATGGAGGCTGGCCTGGACACCGGCCCGGTCTACCTGCGGCGCAGCATCGACCTGGCCAAGGATGAGACCGGCGGCAGCCTGCATGATCGCCTCGCGGCCCTGGGCGCGGAGGCGCTGCTGGCCGCGCTGCCGGGCATCCTCGACCAGACCCTGCAGCCGACCCCGCAGGACGACGCCCTGGCCACCTATGCCCGCAAGCTCAGCAAGGACGAGGCCCGCATCGACTGGACTCGCCCCGCCATCGCGCTGGAGCGCCAGGTGCGCGCCTTCGACCCCTGGCCAGTGGCCCAGACCCGTCTCGGTGACGAGGTCCTGCGCATCTGGTCCGCCACCGCGTTGGGGCCGGAGGTCGACACCGCCGTGCCATCAGGAACAGCGCCAGAACCCGGCCGCGTACTGGCAACGGGCAGGGACGGCATCGACGTGGCCACCGGCGACGGCCGGCTGCGTATCACCCGGCTGCAGGCACCAGGCAAACGGCCGATGTCGGCGCTGGACTTCAGCAATGCACGCCACCTCGACGGCGCCCTGCTTGGCTAACGCGGGCAAAAAGGCCGGTGCCAGCGGCGCCGAGGTGCGCGCCGCGGCCGCCAGGGTGGTGCATGCGGTGCGTGTCGACGGACGCTCACTGACCCCGGCCCTTCAATCCGCAACCCGGCAATCCGCAGACGGCAAACCCCGGGCCGTCGGACTCGATCCCCGCGACGATGCCCTGTTGCAGGCGCTGTGCTTCGGTACCCTGCGCGAGTTGCGGCGACTGGAGGCCATCGCGCGACAACTGCTGTCACGCCCCCTGCGACCGGCAGACCGGATCATCGAGGCGCTGATCCTGGTGGGCCTGCATCAGCTCAGCGCCATGCGCACGCCGCCCCACGCCGCCGTCTCGGCCACCGTCGCCGCCGCCCGGCTGCTACAGCGGCCACGGCTGGCCGGCCTGGTCAACGCCGTACTGCGACGCTTCCAGCGCGAACGCGATCAACTGCTGGCGCGGGCCGAGCAGGACGCCGAGGCCGTCTGGCTGTTCCCCAGCTGGCTGCTGAACCGCCTGCAGACCGCCTGGCCGGCGCAGTGGCAGGCCATCGTCACCGCCAGCAACGCCCGCGCACCCATGACACTGCGGGTCAACCGCCTGCGGATCGGTCGCGACGACTACGGCGAACGGCTGCGGCAGCAGGGCATCGAAAGCCAGGCCCTGGCCCACCTCGACGCCGCCCTGCAGCTGCAGCAGCCGGTGTCCACCCGCGACCTGCCCGGCTTCGACGACGGCCTGGTCTCGGTGCAGGACGCCTCCGCGCAACTGGCCGCGGCCCTGCTGGACGCCAGGCCCGGCGAACGGGTACTCGACGCCTGTGCCGCCCCCGGCGGCAAGACCGCCCACATGCTGGAGCGCGCCGGCGGCAAGCTGGAACTGACCGCCGTCGACACCGACCCCGAACGCCTGCAGAGCCTGAGCCAGAACCTGGACCGACTCGGACTCTCGGCGCACTGCCTGGCCGCGGATGCCAGCCGGCCGACGGTGGACTGGCCCGGCGCCCCCTACCACCGCATCCTGCTGGACGCACCCTGTTCCGCCACCGGCGTGATCCGCCGCCATCCCGACATCAAGTGGCTGCGCCGGGACAGCGACATCGCCGCCCTGGTCGCGGCGCAGCGGACCCTGCTCGACGCCCTCTGGCCGCTGCTGCTGCCCGGCGGGCGGCTGCTGTATGCCACCTGTTCCGTGCTGCCGGACGAGAACGCGGAGCAGGTCCGCGCCTTCCTGGCGCGCCATGCCGATGCCCGCGAGCGACCCATCAGGGACGACAGCGTTGGCGCCGGCCCTGATGCCGGCCCTGATGCCGGCCCTGATGCCGGCCCTGGCGCCGGCCCGGCCGACACACCGGGCCGACAACTGCTGCCGCAGCTCGACGGCGGCGACGGCTTCTACTACGCGGTGCTGGAGAAGACCACCGGGGCGAGCCCTTCATGACGCCGTCGACGCGCCCTGCCCGCTTCGGGCTGTTGCTGTCAGTGCTGCTGGCGATGCTGCCGATGGCGGCCCTGCTGGCTGCGGATGCCCGAGCGAATGCGGGTTCCGAAGCGGGCTTCACGGTGTCTTCGGTGATCACGCGGCTAGTTAACGGCACCTACGTGATGGATGCGCAGATCGACTACCGCTTCAGCGAGCGCGCGCTGGAGGCCCTGGACAATGGCGTGCCCCTGACCCTGGAGGTGCACATCCAGGTGCGGCCAAAGGGCGCCTGGATCTGGGGCGAGAGCCTGGTGGACCAGCGCCTGCGCTATCGCATCCGCTACAAGCCCCTGTCCGAGCGCTATCTGGTGTCGCGCCTGCCGGGCGAGAGCGGCCGCACCTACGTGACCCGTGATGCCGCCGTGGCGGCCCTGGGCGAGATCCAGGAGCTGCAACTGCTGGACCACGACCGGCTCGACCCGGACCGGCGCTACGAGGTCCACATCCGCGCCGCGCTGGACATCGAGGAGCTGCCGTTGCCCCTGCGGCCCATGGCCTACCTCTACCCGGCCTGGAAACAATCCACCGAGTGGACCAAGTGGCCGCTGACGCCATGAGCCGCCTGCGCCAGCGGGTCAAGCACCCTGGGGCCATTGGCGTCGGCCTGCTGCTGCTGGCGCTGCTGGTGGCGCTGCACCTGATGAGCAACGCGGTGCAGAACTCCGACACCCTGAGCCGCGCCTTCGTGCCCCTGCTGTCGGTGGTGCTGGTGGGGCTGCTGGTGCTGGTGCTCATCGTCGGCTTCAACGTGGTCAGCCTGGTGCTGCGCTACCGCCGCCAGGCCACCGGCTCGCGGCTGACGGCACGCATCGTGCTGCTGTTCTCGCTGAGCGCACTGCTGCCGCTGGGGGTCGTCTACTACTATTCACTGGGCTTTCTGCTGCGCGGGATCGACAGCTGGTTCGACGTCGAGATCGACAGCGCCATGCAGGACGCGCTGACACTGAACCAGGCCTCGCTGGACCTGAACCAGCGGGTGCTGATGAAGTACAGCGCCCAGATCCTCGCCGGCGTCGAGGACCGCTCCGCCACCGCCCTGACCCTGACCCTGGACGATCTGCGCCGCCAGGCCGGGGCGCTGGAGCTGACCGTCTACGAACCCGGCGGACAGGTGCTGGGCACCGCCATCGACGACCCCACCCAGCTGGTGCCGAATCACCCGGAACGCGAAATCATGCAGGGCGTGCGCATGGGCGTGGACCATGTCGGCCTGGAGACCAGCGAGGACGGTGAGCTGATCGTGCGCGTGCTGGTCAACGACCCGCGCGGACGGCCGCTGCTGATGCAGGCGATCTTTCCCACCTCGGCGCGCATCACCGAGCTGGCGACGCGGCTGGAGACGGCCTACAACCGCTACACCGAGCTGTCGTACCTGCGCCGCTCGCTGAAGTTCAGCTTCTCCCTGACCCTATCCCTGCTGCTGGTGTTCGCACTGATGGCCGCGTTGCTGGCCGCCTTCGCCACCGCCCAGCGGCTGGCGGCGCCGGTGGCCAACATCGCCCGCGGCACCCGCTCGGTGGCCGCCGGTAATTACGAGGAACAGTTACCGCTGCCGGCGCATGACGACGAGCTGGCCTTTCTGGTGGGTTCCTTCAACGCCATGACCCGACGCATCGCCAAGGCCCGCGACCAGCTGGAACGCAGCCAGCGCGCGGTGGAGGAGCAGCGGGCCTATCTGGAAACCGTGCTCGGACGCCTATCCAGCGGCGTCGTCGCCTTCGACACCTCGCTGCGCCTCGGCACCATGAACCACGCCGCCCGGGACATCCTGCGCCTGACCGAGGCGCCGTCCACCGAGCTGTCGCTGGACCGGCTGGAGTCTGCCCATCCGCGGCTCACCCACTGGGGCGAGACCGTGCGCCGGCACATCGGCAGCGGACAGGCCTGGCGCGAAGAGGTGACCCTGTTCGGCAACGAGGGGCGCCAGGTGCTGATGTGCCGGGGCAGCCCGCTGCCCAGCGCCGATGGCGACCCGGTGGGCCATGTGGTGGTGTTCGACGACATCACCACCCTGATCCGCGCCCAGCGCGACGCCGCCTGGGGCGAGGTGGCACGGCGCCTGGCCCACGAGATCAAGAATCCGCTGACGCCGATCCAGCTGTCTGCCGAACGGCTGCGCCACAAGCTGCTGAAGAAGGTGCCCGAGGACGATGCGCGGGTGGTCGACCGCGCCACCCACACCATCGTGCAGCAGGTCGAGGCCATGAAGGCCATGGTCAACGACTTTGCCAACTACGCCCGCTCGCCGCAGATGCAGGCCGAGCCCTTCGCACTGGACGATCTGGTCGCGGAGGTGCTGGAACTCTACCGCGCCGGACCTAACCGTCTGACCGTAGAGCTGGACACCGGCGGCGCGCTGATCAGCGGCGACCCGAAACGCCTGCGGCAGGTATTGCACAATCTGCTGAAGAACGCCAGCGAGGCCCTGGAAGGCGGCACCGACGGTGCCATCGGCGTGCGCACCCGCCGGCTGCCCGACGACGAATCGCCGGCGCTGGAACTGGTCATCGACGACAACGGTGGCGGCATCGCGCCGGAATTGATGGACCGGCTGTTCGAACCCTATGTCACCTCCAAGAGCCGGGGCACCGGACTCGGCCTGGCCATCGTCAAGAAGATTATTGAGGAGCACGGGGGTATCATTCGGGTTGAGAACGCGGACCATGGCGCCCGCTTCACGGCGACACTGCCGGTGTGGCGCGCTGATTCCTCCGCGTCGGCGACGCCGATCCGGCCAGCAGGAGAATCATGAGCGCAACCCATATCCTCGTCGTGGACGACGAGCCAGACATCCGCGAAACGGTACGGGACATCCTCGAAGACGAGGGGTACACCATCGCCAATGCCGAGAACGGCGAGGCCGCCCGGCGTGCCCTGCGCGAGCGCCGACCGGACCTCATTCTGCTCGACATCTGGATGCCCGACCTGGACGGCATCAGCCTGCTGAAGGAATGGGCCGAGGACGATGGCCTGCCCTGCCCGGTGATCATGATGTCCGGCCACGGCAACGTGGAAACGGCGGTGGAGGCCACCCGGCTCGGCGCCTACGACTTTCTTGAAAAGCCGCTGTCCCTGGCCAAGCTGCTGCTCACCGTGGAGCGTGCGCTGGAGGCGGACAAGCTGGTGCGCGAGAACGTCGGCCTGCGTCGGCGCACGCCGCTGGTGCACGAGCCCGCCGGCCGTTCCGCCGCCATGCAGCGGCTGCGCGAACAGGTCAAGCGCATCGCCCAGCACGACACCTGGGTGCTGATCACCGGCGAGCCCGGCACCGGGCGCGAGACCTTTGCCCGCTTCCTGCACTCGCAGAGCGCCCGCCGCGAACGCCCCTTCGTCGACCTGGGCGTGTCCGCCATCGCCCGCGGCAATGCCGCCCGCGAGCTGTTCGGCAGCGAGGAAGGCGGCCATGTGCACTACGGCAGTCTGGAGCAGGCCGCCGGCGGCACGCTGCTGCTGGACGAGGTGGCGGACATGGACCTGGAGGCCCAGAGCCAGTTGCTCGGGGCGCTGGATACCGGCTCGTTCCTGCGCGTCGGCGGCAGCGATCCGGTGGCCATCGACGTGCGCATCATCGCCGCCACCCAGCGCGACCTGAAGGAAGAGGTGCGCGAGGGCCGCTTCCGCGAGGACCTGTTCTACCACCTCAATGTGGTCCCGCTGCACATCCTGCCGCTGCGCGAGCACGCCGAGGACATCCCCGACCTGCTCAACTTCTACGTCGACTACTTCGCCACCCACGAGAAACTGCCCTACCGGCGCTTCAGCGTCGGCGCGCAGAACTTCCTGCGCAACTACAACTGGCCCGGCAACGTGCGCGAGCTCAAGAACCTGGTACAGCGGGTGCTGATCCTGGGCGCCGGCGACGAGATCACCCAGACCGAGGTGGAGACCGCCCTGGGCTCCACCGCGACGGCCCCCGCCCAGCCCCTGGAGGGCCTGGTCTCCTTCGACCAGCCCCTGCGCCAGGCGCGCGAGCAGTTCGAGAAGGCCTACCTCGACTACCAGCTCGACAAGCACGCCGGCAACGTCAGCAAGATGGCCAAGGAGGCCGGCATGGAACGCACCCACCTGTATCGCAAGCTCCGCTCCCTGGGCATCGAGATCAAGGAACGGCGATGAGGGGAAGCAGCCTTCAGCCCGGAGGCGCTCACCCTCCATCGCGCCGGTTTACCGCAGAGGCACAGAGGGCACAGAGAATGCGCAAAGCATTACCGCCTCTGGTTCTTCTCTGCGCACCCTGCGATTACTCCGTGCCTCTGCGGTTTCCAGGTGGACGGCTCTGGCGGCTGGGCGCTGGAGGCTGCTGACCAATGAAAATCCTCATCCTCGGGGCCGGCCAGGTCGGCACCTCGGTGGCCGCCAATCTGGTCAACGAGGCCAACGACATCACGGTGGTGGATACCGACGCCGGGCGCCTGCGGGAGCTGGCCGACCGCTTCGACCTGCGCACGCTGCAGGGCCACGGCGCCCATCCGGACGTGCTGACCCGCGCCGGCGCCGAGGACACGGACATGATCATCGCCGTGACCAACAGCGACGAGACCAACATGGTGGCCTGCCAGGTGGCCTACACCCTGTTCCACACCCCGACCAAGATCGCCCGGGTGCGTGCGCAGAGCTTTCTGGAGCAGGAAAAGCTGTTCGGCACGGAGGCCCTGCCCATCGATGTCCGCATCAGCCCCGAGCAGTTGGTCACCGACTACATCCTGCGGCTGATCGAGAATCCGGGCACGCTGCAGGTGACGGACTTCGCCGCCGGCCGGGTCCGGCTGGTGGCGGTGCGCGCCTACTACGGCGGTCCACTGGTGGGCCATGAACTGCGCACCCTGTACGACCACATGCCCCATGTGGACACCCGGGTCGCGGCCATCTACCGCCACGACCGGGCCATACAGCCCGGCGGCAACACCGTGATCGAGGCGGACGACGAGGTCTTCTTCGTCGCCGCGCCGAAGCATATCCGCTCGGTGATGAGCGAACTGCGCCGCCTGGAAAAGCCCTACAAGCGGCTGATCTTCGCCGGCGGCGGCAACATCGGCACGCGCCTGGCCCGGGCCACGGAGCGCGACTTCCGGGTAAAGGTCATCGAGAGCGACCTGCCCCGCTGCAAGCACATCGCCGAGCAGCTGGAACGCACCATCGTGCTGCACGGCGACGCGGCAGACGAGGAACTGCTGCTGGAAGAGAACATCGAGGATACGGATGTCTTCTGCGCCGTGACCGACGACGACGAGGCCAACATCCTCTCCGCGATGCTGGCCAAGCGGCTCGGTGCGCGCAAGGTCATGGCCCTGATCAACCGCACCGCCTACGTGGACCTGGTGCAGAGCGGCCCCATCGACATCGCCATCTCGCCGCAGCAGGCCACCATCGGCAGCCTGCTCAAGCATGTCCGGCGCGGTGATGTGGTCATGGTGCACTCCCTGCGCCACGGGGCCGCCGAGGCCATCGAGGCCATCGCCCATGGCGACGAGAGCTCGTCCAAGGTGGTGGGCCGCCCGATCGAGGCCATCAACCTGCCCAAGGGGGCCAGCATCGGCGCCATCGTCCGCGGCGAGGAGGTCCTCATCGCCCACCACGACACCGTGATCGAGTCCGAGGATCATGTGATCCTGTTCCTGCAGGACAAGCTGCGGGTGCCTGAGGTGGAAAAGCTGTTCCAGGTCGGCGTGACCTTTTTTTGAGCGGCCAGCCGCCAGCCACTCGGCAGTGCTGATATTGCCCCTCCCGGACGCGGCTGGATGAACCGCCAAGGCGCAGAGAAGAAAACGCGGAGACCAGGAAAGCGGCCTCCACACTTCAAACTTCCGCCCCGGCCCGTGCGTTCAGCGCCGAGCGCGGACGCCTCCTCCGTACTCTGTGTCCTCTGCGCCTCCGCGGTTTCCGGGTGGACGACTCTGGAGGCTGGCGGCTGGAGGCTGTAAGCTTCGCCAATGAAACGCTTCATCGCGGTACAGAAGGTCCTCGGCCTGCTGTTGATGCTGTTCAGCACCACCATGCTGCCGCCGGCGCTGGTGGCGGTGATCTATGGCGACGGCGCCGGCATGCCGTTCATCTACGCCTTTCTGGTGATCCTGGGGGTCGGCTCGCTGATCTGGCTGCCGGTTGCCCGCATGCACCAGGAACTGCGGCTGCGCGACGGTTTCCTGGTGGTGGTGCTGTTCTGGGTCGCCTTGGGCCTGTCCGGCGCGCTGCCGTTCATGTTTTCGCCGGAACCGGACCTGTCGCTGACCGACTCGGTGTTCGAGTCCATGTCCGGGCTCACCACCACCGGGGCGACGGTCATCCTCGGCATCGACGACCTGCCCCACGCCATGCTCTGGTACCGCCAGCAACTGCAGTGGCTCGGCGGCATGGGCATCATCGTGCTGGCGGTGGCGGTGCTGCCGATGCTCGGCATCGGCGGCATGCAGCTGTACCGGGCGGAGATGCCGGGGCCGATGAAAGAGACCAAGCTGACGCCGCGCATCACCGAGACCGCCAAGGCGCTGTGGTACATCTACCTGGGGCTCACCGTGGCCTGCGGCCTGAGCTACTGGGCCGCCGGCATGTCCGCCTTCGATGCCATCTGCCATGCCTTCTCCACCGTGGCCATCGGCGGCTTCTCCACCCACGACACCAGCATCGGCTACTACGACAGCACCCTGATCGAGATGATCGCCGTGGTCTTCATGCTGCTGTCGGGGGTGAACTTTGCGCTGCATTTCGTCGCCGTGCGGCGCATGGACCCGCGGATCTACGCCCAGGACAGCGAGTTTCGCTTCTATCTGTTCCTGATGGCCGTGGTGACCACCATCGTCACCGTCGCGCTGTTCTACAGCAACACCTACATCGACTGGGAGGAGTCCTTCACCAAGGGCCTGTTCCAGGTGGTTTCCATCGGCACCACCACCGGCTTCACCACCGCGGAATTCTACACCTGGCCGCCGTTCACCGAGATCCTGCTGCTGTTTCTCGCCTTCGTCGGCGGCTGCGCCGGCTCCACCGGCGGCGGCATCAAGGTGATCCGCTTCCTGCTGCTGATCAAGCAGGGGCTGCGCGAGATCGGCCGGCTGATCCACCCCAACGCACAACTGCCGGTGCGGGTGGGCGAAAAGGTCATCAACCACCGCATCGTCGATGCGGTCTGGGGCTTCTTCTCGCTGTATGTGGCCGCGTTCACCTTCATGTATCTGGCGCTGGCCGCCACCGGACTGGACCTGCTGACCTCCTTTTCCGCTGTCGCCGCCTGCATGAACAACCTGGGCCCCGGACTGGCCACCGTCGGCGCCCATTACTTCGACATGCACGATCCCGGTATCTGGATCCTCTGCTTTGCCATGCTGCTCGGCCGCCTGGAGGTGTTCACCCTGCTGGTACTGCTGAGCCCCGCCTTCTGGCGGCGGTGAGTGGTTTCAGTCGGGCACACCAAACGCGGAAGCACGACGCGCCCCGTAACGGCCGATTGGTCGCAATCGCAGGAACGCGCGCGGCTGCTCGCGCTCAGCGCAGCAACTGCACCATCAGCGGGAGCGTGACAATGCTCGCCACCGTGGTGGCGAGCACCAGCTTCGAAGCCAAATGGCCGTCGCATCCGTAGGTGTTGGCCAATACCACCGCCAGCAGCGCCGAGGGCATCGCGGCCTCAAGGATCAGGATCTGCGCCTGCGCATCCGCCAGACCCAGTTCGATCGCGCCGATCCCGGTGGCTCCCAGCCCGATCGCCGCCAGCCAGGCCACGCCCGGCTGCAGCAGCAACTTGATCGTCGCCACCAAGACTGTCAGTCCGAAAACGGAGCGGATGCCCTCGAAGTGCAGCAGCGCCCCGACCGTCAGCGTGACCAGGAAGGTGTTGGCCGAACCCAGTACGCCAACACCCTGAAACAGCAGTCCCATCAAAGGCCCGCTGGTAGGCAACCGCAACAGCGACCACGACAGCCCGAGTACCACCGCAACAAAGATCGGCGAGCGGAAGAATTTCAGCGCCTCCAGCAGCCGGCTGTGCACGCTGCCCTCCGCGCGGCCGTGATAGAGCGCGATCATGGTGCCAAGGGTGAACAGCGCCGGCCCGACACCTAGCTCCGAGATGACCACCGCCTCGGCAATGGCCTCGCGGTTGTTCCCGTAGACCGCGCCGATCAGCGCATATCCAAGCATCGAAGAACTGCCGAATGCCGCTGCCAGCAGCACGGCCCCCAGCGCCGGTGCCGACAGACGCAGCAACCGTCCACCCAGCCAGGCCACCGCCAAACACACCAGTTCCGCCAGCAGGATGACCAGTGCCAGCAGCTCAAACCCCCAGCACGGAGCCGATTTGGCCAGGGAGCCGAAGATCAGCGCCGGCAATGTGACCCGCGTCACCAAGGCGCCGAACAACTGCCCGTGCCGGACCTCGATCAGTCCGATCCGCCGCAGTCCCGTCACCAACAGGATCAGGGCCACCAGCAGGACAATGGAGCTAACAACCTGGGTCTGCATGGGCTCACTGATGTCCAAGGTCCACCCGTGCGCCGAGCCAGGGAGAGCAGGGAGGCCATTGAATCAGCATCTCCCCGGGTGCGGAGTGATGGTATGGTCATCTCTCAGTATAGCGATCACGGTCAGGTTTTCGGGTTCAGTGATCGCCAATCGGATGTCGGCCGGGATGCGGGGGCTGAACCATGAGCGGATCAACAACCGCACGCGCCTACTGGCTCTGTCGACCGGGCCACGGCGAGCTGCGGCAGGAACCCCTGCCGCCGCTGGCGCCCGGACAGGCGCGAGTGCGGACGCTATATTCCGCCATCAGTCGGGGCACCGAGACGCTGATCCACCGCGGCGAGGTGCCCCCGTCGCTGTATGCCGACATGCGCGCCCCGTTCCAGCAAGGCGCGTTTCCAGGCCCGCTGAAGTACGGCTACATGACCGTCGGCGTGGTCGAGGCGCTGGGGGATGATCCGGCAGGCGATCCGGCCAACGATCTGCCCGGGCCCCGGCTCAACCAGCCGGTGTTCTGCCTGCACCCACATCAGGATCGGTTCCAGGTCCCGTGGCAGGCCCTGCATCCCGTGCCGACGGAGGTGCCCGCCGCGCGGGCGGTGCTGGCCGCCAACCTGGAGACCGCGGTCAACGCCGTCTGGGATGCCGGCGTGTCCGTCGGCGATCGGGTGCTGGTGGTCGGCGGCGGCGTGGTCGGCCTGCTTGCGGGCTGGCTGTGCGCGCGCATGCCCGGGACCCGGGTGGTGCTGGTGGACCCCCAGGATGCCCGCGCCGGTGTCGCCGCCGCGCTGGGCATGCAGTGGCAACCCCGCATCCAGCCCGCCGATCATCCGCCACCGTTCGACATCGCCATCCACGCCAGCGGCCGCCCCGAGGGACTGGCCGGCGCGCTGCCGCTGCTGGGCGACGAAGGTCGGCTGGTAGACCTGAGCTGGTACGGCACGCGCCCGGTCGAGCTGCCCCTGGGTGCCCATTTCCATCCCCGGCGGCTGCGCCTGATCGCCAGCCAGGTCGGCCAGTTGCCACCGGATCGGCGCCCGCGCTGGAGTCACACCCGGCGACTGCGCCTGGCGCTGGCGCTGCTCGCCGACCCGGTGCTGGACCGGCTGATCACCGACGAAAGCGCATTCGCGTCGCTGCCCGCCGTGCTTGCCGAGCTTGCAACGCCCGGCGCCGCGCCCGACACCCTCTGTCACCGCATCCGCTACCCAACCGCCGAGGGGTTCTGATTTGTACAAGCTCAATGTTCGCGACCACTTCATGATCGCCCATTCCTTTCAAGGCGAGACCTTCGGTCCCGCGCAACGCCTGCATGGGGCAACCTACGTGGTGGACGCCACCTTCGCACGCGCATCCCTGGACGCAGACGGCCTGGTGGTGGACATCGGCCTGGCCGCAGAGGCCCTGAAGGCGGTGCTGGCCGAACTCAACTACCGCAATCTCGACGAACTGCCCGCGTTCCGGGGGGTGAACACCACCACCGAATTCCTCGCCCGCGAGATCCACCGCCGGCTGGTTCAGGCCATCCATGCCGGCCGCCTGGGGCCGAACGCCACCGGCTGCGACGCACTGCAGGTGTGCCTGCACGAGTCGCATCTGGCCTGGGCCAGCTACGAGGGGCCGATTCGAGAGCCGACATGAGCCGCGCATGAGCTGCACCGCGCATCTGTTCGTCGCCGGGGCCCTGGCGCAGCGCACCGGCGGCTATCTATACGACGCGCGCATGGTGCGCGGCCTGCAAGGCCTGGGCTGGACGCTACAGGTGCACGAATTGCCCGGTACCTACCCGCTGCCGGACGCCGATGACCTCGGCATCTTCCGCCAGCGCCTGCAGTCACTGCCGGACGGGACCCTGGCCGTTGTCGACGGGCTGGCCGGCGGGGCGCAGCCGGCGCTGCTACACGCACAGGCCGCCCGCCTGCGCCTGGTCGCGCTGGTGCACCATCCGCTGGGGGACGAGACCGGACTGCCGGCGCCGGAGCGCAGGCGCCTGCTGCAGCTTGAGGCCGACGGCCTGCGGGCACCGCGCGGGGTGATCGTCACCAGCGGCTTCAGCGCAGACCGGCTGGACGCCCTGGGTGTGCGGCGACCGCGTGTCCGGATCGTAGAACCGGGGGTGGATCAACCGCCGCCGCGACAGGGTCCATCACAAGTCCGCGCCGCTGATGCCGGCCCGCGGCTGCTCTGCGTCGGCAGCCTGACACCACGCAAGGGTCAGGATCTGCTGATCGAGGCCCTGGCCGGCCTGCGCGCACGTCCGTGGCAGGCCTGGCTGGTGGGCAGCCGGACCCGCAATCCCGGTTTCGCCGCCGCGCTGGCACGCCGGCTGCGCGAATTGGGCCTGAGCCGGCGCATCGTTCTGACGGGTGAACTGCCGGCGGTGGAACTGGCGGCCCATCTCAGGCAAGCGGATCTGTTCGTGCTGCCCTCCTGGTATGAGGGCTACGGCATGGCGCTCACCGAGGCCCTGGTGCATGGACTACCGGTGATCAGCACCACCGGCGGCGCCATCCCCCACACCCTGCCCGGCGACGCCGGCCTGCTGGTTCCGCCGGGTGACATCGCCGCATTGGGCCAGGCGCTGCGCGTCTTTCTCGACCACCCCGACCGTCGCCGTCACGCCGCCGAACGGGCCCTGGCGCATGCCGCCACCCTGCCGGACTGGCCGACCCAGGCACGCCGCTTTGCCGACGCCCTCACCGAACTGGGGGCACTGAACCCCTTACCTCGCCGGAGGACCGAAGATGCCGACTGAGCGTTTCGCCGCCGAGTGGCTCGCGCTGCGGGAACCCGCGGATCACCGCGCCCGCGCAGCGGCGCTGGAGCAGCGGCTGGCCCTGGCGGGTGCCCGGGCCGGTTGGCGTCGGATCCTCGATCTGGGCTGCGGCACCGGCGCCAACCTGCGTCACCTGGCACCACGGCTGCCCTGGGCCCGCGACTGGACCCTCATCGACCACGATGCGGACCTGCTCGCGCGCCTGACGCCGCCAACAGAGTGCTCGGTCTGCCTGCAGCCGATGCTGGGGGACCTCCACACCGACGGGCTCGCGGCGGTGGCCCGGGCTGAAGTGGTCACCGCGTCGGCGCTGCTGGACCTGGTCAGCGCAGCCTGGCTGGATGACCTGATCGGCCGCATCCATGCCCGGGGGGCCGCGGCGCTGTTCACGCTGAGCTATGACGGCCGCGTGGCCTGGTCCGGTCCGGCCGACGCAGACGACGACTGGATGCGCGCCCTGGTGAACCGCCATCAACGCACCGACAAGGGCCTGGGCGCGGCGCTCGGACCGGATGCCGCCGCCCATGCCTGCACGCGCTTCCGGGCCCTGGGTTACGACTGCACACTGGCGCCCAGTCCCTGGCGGCTGCAGGGCAGCGCCGACACCGCACTGGCGACGGCCTGGCTTGAGGGCTGGGCACAGGCCGCCGCGGCACTGGTACCAACGCAGGGCAGACATCAGGGCGAACGTATCCAGGCCTGGTGCGAACGCCGGCGTGCCGCCTTCACCTCCGGCGGCACGGCACTGGAGGTCGGGCATCTGGACCTGCTGGCGTTGCCGATCTAGGGCTTCGGGTTCCGGTTCTTGATCTTGATCCGGCTCCGGTTATGGCTCCGGTGCTGAGTCCGGCCACCCTCAGGCGTCATCCGGCGTCCATTGCAGATCGAACAGCAGGTCGTCACCAAGCCGATGATGCTGCACCCGCGGCGGGCGCAGCGCCTGTTCCAGGCGCTCGATGCGCGGCAGCGTGATGCCCGGCCGACCGGAGCCGATCAGCAGCGGCGCGACGCTGACATGCAGCCGATCCAGCACCCCCGCCTGCAGGAAGCGGGAGACGGTGATGCCGCCCCCCTCCACCAGCACCCGCCGCAGCCCGCGGTCGCGGAGCACCGCCAGTACCCCTTGGGGCGGGAAGGTCCGCGCCGGGTCTGTTCGCACCGGAATGCGCTCCACCCCCGGCCCGACAACCTGCGATCCGGCCGCCTGCGATCCGGCAGCCGACGCTTCCGCCACCAGATGCAGCGTCGTCGCCTGACCGTCGGTGAAGACGCGGTATCCAGGGGCCAGCCGCGCCGACGGGTCGAGCACCGCGCGCACCGGGTTGGTACCGGACACCAGTCGCACGGTCAGCCGGGGATCGTCGGCAGCAACGGTACCGGCGCCGACGATCACCACATCCGCCAGGGCCCGCAACGCATGCAGCCGCATCAGGTCTAGCGGGCCGCTGATGTCGCGCGACTGTCCGGAATCGGTGGCGATGCGCCCGTCCAGAGACTGCCCCAGTTGCCCGAGCACCCAGCACGCACGATCCCGCAGGGGCGCGAGCAGGGGCTCCAGGGCCTCGACTGCCGTCGCACCCGATCCAGACGCGATCGCGGCGTTCGCGGCCTGGGCGTTGGTGTTCGCAGGTTCGGTGGAGGTCAGCGCGCATCCTCCGTCAGGGGGCGCAGCCCGCGGGTGACCGGCCGCAGGGCCGGCCTGGGCGGATGCGCCCGCGCCGCCGTGTCGATGACCGCGGTGCGGGGCGCCTCCCTAGCGACGGCCAGGGCGTCGAGGCCCAGGGCACGCAGCATCGGCTCGGGTTCCGTCTCGTCGGGGATGCACCACAGGCCTAGCCGCGCCAGCGTCCGCCCCAGTCCGGGCCGGGCACTGATCACCGCCAACGGCACCGCCAGCAGGGCGCCGATGTAGAAGGGCGAGAACAGCAACAGGATTCCGGGTCCGCTCCACGCCAGCCAGCCCAGAGCCAATGCGCCGATCAGCGTCTGTGGCCACAGCCGGCGCAGTGCCGTCGCCGGCTGCACGCCGTGCACCTGTCGGCGCTGGGCGCCCCAGACGATGGCCCGGCCGAACAGCAACCCGCCGATGAACAGGCTGTGGGCAATGGCCATGATCGGCGCGATCAGCGCGGTGAACAGGGTCTCGGCGACACCGCCGAGCAGCAACGCCCCGGTGCCGCCGTAGCGCCGTCGACAGTCCTTGTCGAGCACGGCGTCCAGCAGGCTGGCCAGCTTGGGCGCGAAGATCATGCCCAGCATCAGCCACAGCAGCGCTGCTCCCCAGAGCGGGTCGAACAGCGCCTGCTGCTCGCTGGCGATGCGCCAAGCGCCGTACAGCATGAAGGCGACCCAGGCGGGCGAGGCGACGAACATCAGCACCGCGAGCAGCAGTTGCACGCGGCTCACCGGCGCCAGGCCGCACAGGGGCGACCCGGGGCCGAGCAGGCGCAGGTACTGCAGATTGCCCTGACACCAGCGCAGGTCACGGCGGATGAACTCGATCAGCGTGGTGGGGTTTTCCTCCCAGCTACCGGTTTCCGCCGCCATCACCCGCACCTCGTAGCCGGCCCGACGCATCAGCACCGCCTCCACCTGGTCATGGCTCAGGATCCAGCCCGACAGGGGGCCGTCGCCGCGCAGCCGGGGCAGATGGCAATGGGCGGTGAAGGGCGCCACCCGGATCAGGGCGTTGTGCCCCCAGTAGGGGCCAGCGTCGCCCTGCCACCAGGCGCTGCCGAGACTGTAGCTCTTCATGCCCAGCCGCATGCCGAACTGGAACGGCCGGGCGAAGGCGCTGGCGCTGGGCAGCCCCACCACAAGCGACTGCAGGATGCCGACCTCCGGGCGCTGATCGAGGGTGCGCACCATGCGCAGCAGCGTCGGTGCATCCATCAGGCTGTCGGCGTCCAGCACCAGCATGTAATCGAATGCATGGCCCCAGCGCCGGCAGAATTCCTGCACATTGCCGGCCTTGAAGCCGGGATTGCGCTCGCGCCGCCGGTACGTCAGCGCGATGCGCGACCCCCAGCGCTCCCGCAGGCCATCCATCAGCACCGCTTCCGCTGCGACCACCTCGTCCCAGTCGCTGTCGCTGAGCACGAAGAACGCGAAGTGGTTGGCCGCGCCGCTCTGCAGCAGTTGCCCGATCATGGCATCGAGATTGCGTCGCACCATGGCGACGTCTTCGTTACGGATGCAACACAGGATGGCCGTGCGGCCCCGGATGGCGCTTTGGTCGTCCGCGCGCGCGAGTCCGGCGAAGACCGCCCGCGCCGGGTCGCGGTGACGGCGCATCAGCAGGAAGCCGATGACCGCGTTCCAGAAGCCGATGACCGTCCAGGGCAGGGTCACCAGGAACAGCAGCCCGAGCGCCAGGTCCGCGGCAGTGAAGCCGCCCACCGACAGCGCCCGCCCCATCAGCCCCATGACGCCGACCATGGTCAGCACCACCAGGGCCAGGAACAGCCGCCGTCGCCGCGTCATGTTCGGTAGCGGGCCGGCGGCATGCAGCGGCACCGTCCCCCCATCTGCCGCCAGTTCCTGTTGCCCCGCTTGATCGGCTATCATCGCGCCACCACTCCTGACCATCGCCCAGTTTACGACCGGGCCAAGGCGCCCGATGAACCGATCACGTGGGTCTGCTCACCCGCGCGGGCAACCCTTTGGGCTTGAAATATGTTATCAAGGCTCTTTGTTTTGGCCCAGCGGCCGCCTTGATCGGAAGCTGTGGCGGCCCTTCCTCCGAGTAGTTTGATGGATGAATCTGCGGTAACCAGACCTCGCGCCGGTCGCACACGGCGCCAGGCCCCATCGGCCGGGCTGATTGCCGGCCTGGTGCTGCTTGCGGGCATCGCAACCGCACACAGCGAGGCCCAGGCCCTGAACCAGGCCCCGAACCAGCCCCCGGCCCAAGCCCGGAACGACGCGGCCAGGCTGCAGGACCTGATGGCCCTGCTGGAGCAGGAGACCGAACTGGCCACCCGCAGCGGCATGAACGCCGATTTTGTGCCCGGCATGGCGACCATCCTCATCGGCGAGGACCTGATGGCCCGTGGCGTGCGCACCGTCAGCGAGGCGCTGGCGCTGGTGCCAGGGATCAGCGAAGGGATAGAGATGACCGGCGAGCGCCAGATCCTGAGCCGTGGCGTCGGCTACGGCTACGCCTCCGGCAATCTCAAGATCCTGCTCGACGGCGTGTCCATGAACGCCACCCTCTATGCCACCGCCAACCCGGTGCTGAACATCCCCATCGAGCAGGTGGAGCGCATCGAGGTCATCCGCGGTCCCGGCGCATCGGTCCACGGCGAATACGCCTATGCCGGCGTCATCGACGTCATCACCCGCAAGCGTCAGCGCAGCCTCGGCGCGCAGGTCATGGACGGCGGCGACCGCGGCACTGTCTGGGGCGGCGGCGGTGCCTGGTACTGGCAGGATGGCACGCGCGAGCTCAGCGCCTCGTTCAACGTGCTGGGGCTGGACGGCGACGCCGGCGTGGACGTGGCCCAGGACGGGCTCTACGTCATCGACCTGCCGTCGCTGTCCAATGCGCCCGGACCGTCGAACGAGTCCCGCCGCTATCGCGGGCTGTTCGCCAACCTCAACTGGCGCGACTTCTTCCTGGCCGTGAAGCTGCTGGACGACGACTACGGCGACCATTTCGGCGTCAACCACTTCCTGCCGCCGGACGACGACCGGCTGGCCTCGCGCCAGGGCTACCAGTCGCTGCAGATCGGCGCCGACCTGACGCTGAGCGGTGACCTGAGCACGCGGCTGCGGCTGGAGGCTCTGCGCTACGAACGCGATCGTGACGATCTGTTCGTCTTCCCGGCGGATCTGTTCACAACCGATCCGGTCTACATGAGCCAGAACTACCAGGAGACGCGCTACCTGGCTGCGGCGGACATCCACTGGCGCCCCAACGACCGCCATCAGGTGCTGCTGGGTCTGGAGGCGAGCCATGTGGAGGTGGACGAGGCCACCTGGGACTGGCCCGAGGAGTTCGCCATCGACTATCCCTGGCTCGACGACAGCCTCAACCGTCGCATCCTCAGCCTGGTTGCGCAGGACGTGTACCGGCTGGGCGAGCGCGTCACCCTGACCGGGGCCCTGCGCCTGGACGACTACAGCGATGCCAGCACCTACCTGAACCCGCGGCTGGCGGCGGTTTGGCGCGTGAATGACGAGAACATTCTCAAGCTGCAGTACGCCCGCGCATTCCGGCCGCCCACCTTCTACGAACTGGCGTATCCGGGCGAGTTGACCGACTCCGTCGAGGCCGGCGAGATCGCCACCTATGAGTTGGGCTACATCCTGCGCAAGCACAGCTGGAAGGCGCGGATGATCCTGTTCCATTCCGAACTGACCGATCCGATCATCTTCGACGACGAGCAGAGCGGCTACGCCAACAGCAGCGACGTGCGCCTGCGCGGCGCCGAGCTGGAATACGAGCAGCGGCTCGGCGCGCATCTGCGCCTCGACGCCAACCTCTCCTACGTCGACAGCCTCGACCGCGGCACCGACCGCCCGCTGGCGGGCGGTACCGACCTGCTGGGCAACCTGGCCCTGCTGTGGCAACCGGTGGAGCCCTGGACGGCGGCACTGCAGCTGCGCTACGTCGGCGAGCGCGAGCGACGGCCCGACGACACGCGTCCACCGGTGGACGCCTACACCACGGCGGACCTGACGCTGAGCTACGGTAGCGCCTCGGCCGGCGGGGTCTTTGCCCATCTGGGGGTGAAGAACCTCACCAATGCCGACGTCCGTTATCCGGACCAGCCCGCCGGCTTCCCCGGCCTGCCACTGCCCTACCTGGACGACTACCCCCGCCCTGGGCGACACTGGTGGGCGTCCGTCGGCTTCGCCTTTTGATCCACCGATCGGTCCAGTTCTGGTACACGCGGCGCGGCTTGCGGGCGCTCTGCTGCCTGTTGCTGGTGTTGTTCTGGCTCAGCCCGGTTGGTGCCCTCCCCCTCTGGCAGGAAGAGCAGCAGCGTCTGCGGGTCGGGCTCAAGCTGTTTCCGGCGGTGCTCGATGCACAGCAGGAACTTGCCACGAAGCGTCGTGACGACGGCATGCTGGAGATCGCGGTGGTCTACCGTACCTCCGACCAGGCCGCGCGGCAGGCCGCTGCGGCGCTGGAAGCCCTGGACAAGGTCCAGGACATCCCGATCGCGGTCAGCGTGCTGACGGTCGAACAGCTGCAGGACAATGGCGCACGGCACATCGGAGCGATCTTCGTCGCCAGCTCCGGCCTCGAACCGGAGCTGCTGCGCCGGCTCTCGGAGCACCATCGGGTACTGGTGTTCTCGCCCTTTGCAGGCGACGTGGCCGCCGGCGCCGTGGCCGGCATCCATGTGGCCGACCGCATCCTGCCGGCCATCAATCCGGCCCAGGCCGGGCGCGCCGGCCTGAACTTCAAGCCGTTCTTCCTGCGGGTGGCCCACCATGCGCAATGATGTCGGCTTCAACCACGGGCGCCTGCGGCAACGCCGAAACGCGTTCCGGCTGGAGCGCAGGCTGGCGCTGATCTTCGCCCTGCTCGGCGCGCTCCTGACGGGGCTGATCGCCGGCTACTGGGTACTGACGCTGGAGCCGGCCCTGCGCCAGGACGCAGAAAGCCGCGCGCATGCCCTGGCGCAGGCGCAGGCGCGCGGCATCGAGGATCTGCTCGGCCGCGATCTGCCACCCGCGCTGCTGCTGGACGAGCTGAAGACCCGGCTCGATGCCATCCTGCTGCTGAAAGAGCGCGACAGCGGCCAGCCCCTGACCAATCGTATCCTCCTAGTTCTGAACCCTGACTGGGTCGCGCTGCCGCCGGAGGCCATGACCCTGCAGCAGGGCGATGACCGGCAGCTTCACAGCTTCGTCACCGAGGTGCCGCTCTATCACCCGCAGCGCTATGCGCTGATGGGCATGGCCACCTTCTATGCCAACCGGCACTCGCTGGAGACCCTGCTGGCCGACGTGCGCATCCGGCTGTTCGGCATCGGCGCCCTGGTGCTGCTGTTCATTGTCGCCGCCTGGTTCGGCGTGGCCTGGCTGTTGCGTCGACTAAGCCAGAGCGAGGCCAACCTGCGCAACCTGCTGGAGGTGGCGCCGATCCCGATCTTGCTGCTGGAGCCGGACGGCAACGGCATCCAGCTTGCCAACCAGGCCGCGGCCATCCAGCTTGGGCTGGTGCCCGACGCTGCCGGCGGGCTGCACAGCCCGGCCTGGGCCGAGCTAGTGGAGAGCGGCCTGCCTCGAGCCAAAGACGGCCAGCGCGAGGTACAGCTCAGCACCGGCAACGACGAAACCCACTGGACCATCGTCTCCACCAGCGAGGTCAGCCTGTCCGGCAACGAGCATCGGCTGGTGTCGCTGGTGGACGTGTCCGAACTCAAGGCGGTGCAGCAGCGGCTGCACCAGGCGGCCAACACCGACGAGCTGACCCAGGCCTACAACCGTCGCTACCTGTTCACCCGCCTCAACGAGGAGATCGCCGTGGCGGAGCGCAACGGCACGGCGCTGGCGGTGATCCTGTTCGACCTGGACCGCTTCAAGGGCATCAACGACGGCTTCGGCCACGCGGTCGGCGACGAGGTCCTGGTGCGGAGCGCAGAGATCATGCGCCAATGCATCCGCGGCTCGGACCTCTGCGGCCGCTACGGCGGCGAGGAACTGCTGGTGATCCTGCCGTCGGCCTCGCGCACCGACGCCGTCGAGATCGCCGAGCGCATCCGCCGGGCGATCAAGGCCGAGCGCTGGTCCCGGCCCGCACTGCAGGTCACCATCAGCGGCGGCATCGGCGTCTACCACGGCGATACCGTCGACACCTTGCTCGAGCGCGCCGACCGCTGCCTGTACCGCGCCAAGCGCGAGGGACGCGATCGCATCGTCGCCTCTGACGAGCCGTGACGGGCCTCTTCCCCCAGTGACCGTATGAGTGCTCGCGTGCCTCTTTGGCAGAGGCGCCGTGCTAGGATTCCCTGCCCCGCTTGGACAACAAGCGATCGAGCTGATCGGCAAAGGCCTTTCTGTCGCCTTGGCCGAATGCCGGCGGACCGCCCGTGTCCACGCCGCTGGCGCGCATGCTGTCCAGAAAGTCGCGCATGTTCAGGCGCGCCCGGATATTGTCCCGGGTGAAACGCTCGCCTCGCGGGCTCAGCACATCGCCCCCTTGCTCGATGGCCTCAGCCGCCAGCGGAATGTCGCTGGTCACCACCAGATCGCCGGGCTGCATCCGCTGCACGATCTCATTGTCCGCCACGTCGAACCCCGCGGACACCCGCACCATGGTGATCTGCGGCGAAGGCGGTACCGGCACCTGCTGATTGGCGATCAAGACCAGTCTCACGCCGGTGCGGGCCGACGCCCTGAACAGGATCTCCCGGATCACGACCGGGCAGGCGTCTGCGTCCACAAGAATCTTCATTTGCGCTCCCATAATCCATGGTTCATGCACTGTCACCACAACGTCACCACACTGGGCCCGCAATGGACTGTAAGGAAATGCTGATTTATCCAGCATTTTCCGTGCGGGGCAGGAGGCCCCGCCATTTTTAGCGGCGCAAGCCGCTGAAAATGCAGCGATTCGGAAACCGCGTTTTCGAATCGCGTGCTGATTTTTGGCCAGGATGGCCAATAAATCAGCGTCTCCCAAGGAAATGCTGATTTATCCAGCATTTCCTGCGCAGGGCAGGAAGCCCCGCTATTTTTAGCGGCGCACGCCGCTGAAAATGGAGCGATTCGGAAACCGCGTTTTCGCATCGCGTGCTGATTTTTGGCCAGGAGGCCAATAAATCAGCGCCTCCTTGAAGGCAAATCCCGACAAAGCATACGCCAACCTGATACCATTTAACGGCGTTTGATGGTCGTCGCCTTCAGGCCTTACAGGAACACGCGGGGCTGGCTGCCAGGAAGGACCGCAGGCCAAACGCGGCGCAGGGGCCTGACAGGCGTGCTTTCGGTCGAACATCGACGCCTGGCCTGCGCGGGGCCAGCGGGCCCAATCGATGCCATTGCCTTGATGCGAAGAACGTTAACGCCCATGCTCAAAGATGTATTCAACCTCGGCTCGGCCTCGCCGGATTCTGCCCGCCGCAACACCGGCCACACCGCAGCTCCCGACAAGGCGCCCGCGGTCGGCGCCAAACGGTTCCGCCCCGGCTCGAAGGTGCCGCCCTCGGTTCTCGGGGTAGACCTGCAGATCGTGGGCGATGTGAGAACCACCGGCGAGGTACATATCGAAGGTGCTGTGGACGGGCAGGTGATCGCCGCCGGCATCTCTGTCGGCGAACGCGGGTCCGTCAACGGCGCAATCTCCGGGGACAGCGTCGCAATCGGCGGTCAGGTGAAGGGGCGCATCCGCGCGACCGAACTGTTGCTCGCCGCAGGCGCCGAGATCTTCGGCGATGTCGAATACGACACCGTGCAGGTGCAGAAGGGCGCCAGGATCGAGGGCAACCTGATGCGAACAAACGCCCGCGGCAGACAAAAAGCGCGCACGCCAAACCTGAAGATCCTGAAATCCGGCCCGCCCCCGGGAGCCTACCAGATCCCCCTGGCGAACACCGCAACCGGCCCCGCACAGTTCGCCCGCCCAACCGACGCCCAGGATCCCGACCGCGGACAGGCCGTCGCAGAGGCCTGATCTTCGGGCCGGCGCCGGAGTCGGGGATCCTCCGGCGGCTCGTAGCCCTCGATGACGATCCGCGCATCCAGCTCGTCCACCGCGGCCTCCAGCACCCGGATCAGCAGCAACCAGTGCGACAGGTGCGTCAGCGGCGGCAGGAAGACATGCAGCAGGCCGCCGTCACCGAATCGCCGTCACAGCAGCACCTCCGTGCGCTCGCGCTTGCGCGCGCCCAGCGCCTCGGTATTCCATTCCGCGGAATCCATGTCGTCGATGGAGACGAAGGTGGGCTCGCCGCCCATGGTCAGGCACACGTCGTCTTCGCGCAGGCGGGCATCCACCGCGCCAGTCACCGGAGCTGCGCTGACCGGGTCCGGGGTACAGGCCAGCGGGATGTGCCCCTCACCGGCGAACAGCCCCGAGGTCGGATCCAGTCCGATCCAGCCCGCCCCCGGTACAAAGACCTCCGCCCAGGCGTGCAGGTCGAAAGTCGCGCTCCGGGCCGGACGGGTCGTCGAGGGGTTTCTCGTCCGGCGCCAGTTGCACCAGGTAGCCCGACACGAAACGCGCCGCCAGCCCCAGATGCCGCAGGATCTGCACCAGCAACCAGCCGGAATCGCGGCACGAGCCCCTGGCCAGGGACAGCGTCTCCTCGCAGGTCTGCACCCCCGGCTCCATGCGCCCCACATAGCCGATGTCCTGCGGCAGGCGCTGGTTGAGCCCGACCAGAAAATGGACGATCGGCTGCGGTCGCCGCTCCACCGAGGCCACCCAGTCGCGCAATTGCGGACCGGTCTCGACGCACTCGAAGTAAGGCGCCAGTTCCTTGCGCGCCTGCGGCTCGTACGCGAAGGGAAAGCGTTCCGCCCCGGGCTCGACGAAGAAGTCCAAGGGGTTGATGGTGACCATCTCGGCGAGCAGTTCGACCGTGATCTGCAGCCGGGCGCCTTCTCCGGAAACACGTAGCGCGCGACATATTTGCCGAATCAGTGGGGAGCGCCAGGGAGAGCGCGCGGACGAAGCGGTATTCTGTACGATACCGCTGGAAGAATGGTGCCCAGGGACAGAATCGAACTGCCGACACGAGGATTTTCAGTCCTCTGCTCTACCAACTGAGCTACCTGGGCTTTGGGACAACAGCCGCCGAATTGCTCAACGACTGAGCCGCAAATTAAACCGGATTGGCCGCGGGGCGTCAAGCGCAAATGACGGTACGAGCGGCAAGTCCCTCGGCGCGGCAGCGCGGCCCGGGTCGAGGCCGCGGCCCCACGGGCGATCGAAGGCGGCGGCAGGCAGGGCCCTGGAGACGTCAATAGCGCCTGAAGGGCTGCGTCTGCTCGGCCCAGGCCTGCTCGTCTGGTCGGAGCCGTGCATCGAGATCGGAGGGCGCGGCGGCGGCGTCATCCACCCATTGCCGCAGAAAGGTGCCACCGCTGATCAGGTCGATGGCCAGGCGCTCGGTCTCGTACTCGTAGGCGAAATCGCGCCAGATGGGGTAGTCGGGATATTCCAGACGCAGGGCCTTCAGGAGCAGCGCCACCAGCCGGTAGGGGCTGAACCGGTGATGCTGGTAATGCACGGTGTCGGTATGGATCTGGACGCCGTGGCACAGCTGCCCCTGGTGCTTGTGGAAGGTGGGCTCGAAGGCGCAGCAGCGGATCACCGCCCCCTGCATCCATTCGGCGCACAGGCTCTCCATGCGCTGCAGCAGCCGGCAGATGTCGAGTTCAGGCGCGCCCATGAGCTCCAGCGGCGTGGTGGTGCCGCGCCCCTCCGACAGGGTGGTTCCCTCCAGCAGCACGGTGCCGGGATAGCAGCGCGCCATGTTCAGGCTGGAGGCATTCGGGCTGGGATTGACCCACGGGATCTCGTCCCGCGGCCAGCCGTAGCCGGGCGCGGCCTGCGGCTGGTAGCCGTCCATGTCGATCACCCGGCACTCCAGGTCCAGCCCGCGTTGCGCGACGAACCACAGGGCCAGCTCGCCCAGCGTCAGGCCATGGCGCATCAGCAGCGGGCCGGCACCGACAAAGCTCTCCCAGCCGGGCTCGAGCAGGCTGCCCTCCATCGGCCGGCCGGCGGGGTTGGGCCGGTCCAGGATCCACACCGCCTTGCCCCGCCTGGCGCAGGCGTCGAGCACATAGGCCAGCGTGGTGACATAGGTGTAGATGCGGGTGCCGATGTCCTGCAGATCCACCAGCAGCACGTCGAAGTGGTCCAGCATCGCGTCGGTGGGATGACGCACGTCCCCATAGAGGCTGAACACCGGGATGCCGTGCAGCGGATCGACGTAGTCGCCGGACTCGACCATGTTGTCCTGCTTGTCGCCGCGCATGCCGTGCTGCGGCCCGAAGGCGGCGGTGATGTCCAGCCCGCCCAGCGCCATCAGCGCGTCGAGACTGTGTCGCCCGACATGATTCACCGACGCGGGATGCCCGAGCAGCGCCACCCGGCGCCCCTGCAGCGGTTTGCGCAACGCGCCCTCGGCCAGCAGTCGATCGATTCCCAGTCGCATGACGGATGGGCCTCCGGAAAAGTCTGAAGCTTGAAGGGTGAAGTTTGCAGGGAGATGAGCGCAGAAGGAAGGGCGGCGGCGAATTTCCAGACCGGGGGCGAAGCCGTGAAACTGGACATCAGGTGAGCATGGTCAATTCTGGCGGGCCGTCCGGGCGCTAAGCTGCCGAGGCAGTGAGAGCCGCGAAGAGCGCCATGTCCAGTTCCATCCACAACGCCCATTTCCTGCTGCGTCGCGTCCACTCGTTGCTCGGGTTGCTGCCGGTCGGCGCGTTTCTGGTCTTCCACCTGTGGGAGAACTCCCAGTCGCGCCTCGGCGCGGCGCACTATAACGAGCAGGTGGTCGGCGCGCTGAAGGGCATGAACTATCTGCCGCTGATCGAAATCACCGTCATCGCCCTGCCGCTGCTGTTCCACGCCCTGTACGGGCTGGTCATCATCCGCGCCGGCCGCGCGGAGCCCGCGCAGTACCCCTTTCTGCGCAACCGGCTGTACTGGCTGCAGCGGCTGTCGGGCCTTGGCCTGATCCTGTTCCTGCTGCTGCATGTGGGCCTGACGCGGATCGCCGGGCTGTTCGACCCGAGCATTGCCGATGACCTGTTCGCGCACATGCACGGCGCGCTGTCACAGCCGCTGGTGTTCGCGCTCTATCTGATCGGCCTGCTGCTGGCGGTGTTCCACCTGGCCAACGGACTCGCCACCGCCGCCATCGCCTGGGGCCTGACCACCAGCGCCGAGGCCCAGCGCCAGTTCGGCTGGGTCTGCGCCGGCTTCGGCCTGGCGCTGGCGCTGCTGGGCATCCACGGGCTGCTCGGCTTTCTGACCGCCTCCGGCGCGGGGGCCAGCGCATGATGAACCGGGGCCGGGAAGTCATCGTCATCGGCGGCGGGCTCGGCGGGCTCTGGGCCACGCTGACCATTGCCGAGGCCGGCCACCGGGTGCGGCTGTTCTCGCTGTTCGAGGTCATGCGCTCCCATTCGGTCTGCGCCCAGGGCGGCATCAATGCGGTGTTCGATGCCAAGGGCGAGCACGACAGCGTGCGGCAACACATCGTCGACACCATCAAGGGCGGCAGCTACCTGGCCAATCAGCCGCCAATCCAGTCCATGTGCGAGGATGCCCCGGGCCTGATCCGCACCTTCGAGCGCATGGGCGTCACTTTTTCGCGCACGCCAGAAGGTCAGCTGGATCAGCGCCTGTTCGGCGGCGTCAAGCACCGTCGCACCTGCTTTGCCGGCGCCAGCACCGGGCAACAGCTGTTGCATGGCGTCGATCAGCAGGTCCGCCGGCTGGAGGCAGATGACCGTGTGCACAAGCACGAGTGGTGGGAATTCCTGTCGCTGGTCAAGGACGCCGACGGGGTCTGTCGAGGCATCGTTGCCATGGACCTGCGCAGCCTTGAGGTTCGCGCCTTTCGCGCCGACGCGGTGGTGCTGGCCACCGGCGGGCTGGGACAGATCTACGCGCCCAAGACCACCTGCTCCACCAACTCCACCGGCGCCGCGGCCAGCCGCGTCTACCAGCAGGGCGCGCGGTTCGCCAACGCCGAATTCTTCCAGTTTCACCCCACCGCCATGCTGGGGGAGGACAAGACCCGGCTGATGTCCGAGGCCGCCCGCGGCGAGGGCGGGCGCATCTGGGTGCCGCGGGATCCGGCCGATCGGCGCGAGCCGGCACGCATCCCGGAGGCTGAGCGGTTCTATTTCCTGGAGGACTGGTATCCGGCCTACGGCAACACGGTGCCACGGGACATCGCCTCCCGGGCCATCTGGAAGGTGACCCGCGAGCTCGGGCAAGGCGTCGGCGGCAGCGATCGGGTCTACCTGGACCTGACCCATCTCGACCGGGGCTTCGTTGCCAGCCGCCTCGGTGCCATCCTGTCGATCTACCGCAAGTTTGCCGGCAGCGACCCGCTGCAGGCGCCGATGGAGATCTTCCCGGCGGCCCACTACGCCATGGGCGGGCTCTGGGTGGATTACGAAAAGGACACCAGCACCGGTGGCATGCGGCCCGGCAGCCCGCGCAATCACGCCACCAGCATCCCCGGCCTGTATGCCTGCGGCGAATGCGACTACGCCTACCATGGCGCCAACCGCCTCGGCGCCAATTCGTTGCTGTCGGCCTCCTACTCGGGCCGCGTCGCCGGCGAGGCGGTGGTCAGCTACCTGAACGGGCTCGCCACTGGCGCAGAGGCGATGCCGGCGGAGTACTTCGACGCCGAGATCCGCTACCAGGCACAGATCAACCAGCATTTCATGCACGCACGGGGCGACCAGAACCCCTACCACCTGCACCAGGCCCTGGGCGCGCTGATGACGGCCAAGGTCGGCGTCGTGCGCAACAATGCCGAACTGGATGCCGCCATCGCCGAACTGGCCGAGCTGGAGCAGCGCTTCGCCCGGCTGGACCTGGCGGAGGCCAACGCCTGGGCCAACCAGAGCCTGGCGCACGCCAGGCAGGTGTTCGACATGGTGAAGCTCGCGCAGGTCATGGCCGCCAGCGCCCGCGCCCGGGACGAATGCCGCGGCGCCCACTACAAGCCGGAATTCGCGCTGGAGATGCCGCCGGACAAATACGCCGGTGACCCGGAGTTCGAGGCCTACCGCGCCCGCTGGAAGGCCAACAATGCCGAATGGCTCAAGACCACCGTGGCCGAGTACAGCACCGACAGCCCCCGCATCAGCTTCGAGCCGGTGGACCTGAGCCTGCTGCAACCGGAACAGCCGAGGGACTACCGGTGACCGACGCCCACGAACCCCGGACCATCGAGCTGCGCATCCGCCGGCAGGACAACCCCAACAGCGAGCCCTACTGGCACCACTTCGCGCTGCCGGTGCGCGCGGGTGCGAATGTCGTCTCGGCGCTGATGGACCTGCGCGGCCAGCCGGTCACCACCGACGGCACACGGGTGGACCCGGTGGCGTTCGAGCACAACTGCATGGAAGAGGTCTGCGGCGCCTGCGCGATGCTGATCAACGGCCGCCCGCGACCGGCCTGCTCGGCACTGCTGGCCGACCTGGACAGCCCCGTCACGCTGGAGCCCCTGCCCAAGTTCCCGGTGGTGCGCGACCTGCTGGTGGATCGCTCCCGCCTGCTGGACAACCTCAAGCGCGTGCGCGCCTGGGTGCGCATCGACGGCCCCTGGGACACCCACGAGCACCCGCCGCGGCTGTCGCAGCAGGCCTGGGCCGCCAACTATCTGTACAGCCGTTGCATGAACTGCGGCTGCTGCATGGCCGCCTGCCCGCAGTTCGACCAGGACCGGCCCTTCGTCGGTCCCGCCCCGCTGGCCCAGGTGCGGCTGATGAACGCCCACCCCACCGGCCGCTACGACAAGGCCACGCGCCTGCACGCCATCATGGCCGAAGGCGGCCTGAGCGACTGCGGCAACGCGCAGAACTGCGTGCGCGTGTGCCCCAAGGAGATACCGCTGACCACCGCCATCGGCGAACTGGGCCGACAGACCACGGTGCAGTTGCTGAAGGATCTGTTCGGCGGCGCGTGAAGGGAGGATCCCCGGCGGCGACGCATGGTAGACTGTCGAGCTTTCCACAAAGCATGCGCGTGATGCCGCCGCAGTGCAGCGACCGCGCCACATGAGCAAGATGCAGACAATTCTGGTCACGGGCGGCGCCGGATTCATCGGCGGCAACTTTGTACACATGATGCTTGAGCAGGACGAGGTCCGCATCCTGAACCTGGACAAGCTCACCTATGCGGGTAACCTGGACACCCTCGCCGGGGTCATGCAGCACCCGCGGCACCAGTTCATCGAGGGCGACATCGGTGACGCCGAGCTGATCCCGCGGCTGCTGCGGGAGCATGCGGTGGACGCCGTGGTCAACTTCGCCGCCGAGAGCCACGTGGACCGTTCCATCGACGGCCCCGCGGACTTCATCCAGACCAACGTGCTTGGCACCTTCAATCTGCTGGACGCCGCCCGGGCCTACTGGGCGGGGCTCGATGGCGGGCGCAAAACGGCGTTTCGCTTTCTGCATGTGTCCACCGACGAGGTCTATGGCTCCCTCGGCCCCACCGGCCGGTTCACCGAGACCACGGCCTACGCGCCGAATTCCCCCTACTCCGCCTCCAAGGCCGCGTCCGATCACCTGGTGCGCGCCTGGCATCACACCTACGGGCTGCCGGTGCTGACCACCAACTGCTCGAACAATTACGGGCCTTATCAGTTCCCGGAAAAGCTGATCCCGCTGATGATCGGCAAGGCCATGGCCGGCGAGCCGCTGCCCATCTACGGCGACGGCGGCAATGTGCGCGACTGGCTGTATGTGGGCGACCACTGCCGGGCGATCGCGCGCGTGCTCGAGGCCGGCCGCCCTGGCGAGGTCTACAACGTCGGCGGCGACAGTGAGCGCACAAACCTCGAGGTGGTCGACACCCTCTGCGCACTGCTGGACGAGGCGCTGCCGGATTCTCCGCATCGCCCGCACAGCCAGCTCAAGCAGTTCGTCACCGACCGCCCGGGCCACGACCGGCGCTATGCCATCGATGCCGACAAGCTCAAGACCGAACTCGGCTGGGCGCCGCAGGAGACCTTCGAGACCGGGCTCAAGCGCACGCTGCACTGGTACCTGGCCAACCAGGACTGGTCCCGCCGCGTCACCGACGGCAGTTACCGCGGCCAACGGCTCGGCGCCCATTAAGCAGGAGGCGCGCACCATGAACCGCAAGGGCATCATCCTGGCCGGCGGCTCCGGCACCCGTCTGCACCCGCTGACGCTGTCCATCAGCAAGCAGTTGCTGCCGGTCTACGACAAGCCGATGATCTACTACCCGCTGGCCGTGCTGATGATGGCCGGCATCCGCGAGACCCTGATCATCACCACCCCCCGCGACGCTCAGGCCTTTCGCGACCTGCTGGGCGACGGCCGCCAGTGGGGCATCCGGCTGGACTACGCGGTGCAGCCCGAACCCGGCGGTCTGGCACAGGCCTTCCTCATCGGCCGCGGGTTCGTCGGCTCGGATCCCTCCTGCCTGATCCTGGGCGACAACATCTTCTATGGCGCGGGCCTGACCCACAGCCTCAAGGCCGCCAGCGGCAGCACCGAGGGCGCCACGGTGTTCGGCTACTGGGTCAATGATCCCGAGCGCTACGGCGTCGCCGAGTTCGATGCCAACGGCGCGGTGCTCAGCCTGGAGGAGAAGCCGGCCCGCCCCCGCTCCAACTATGCCGTCACCGGGCTCTACTTCTACGACGGCCAGGTCTGCGACATGGTGCAGGAGCTGCGTCCCTCGCCGCGCGGCGAGCTGGAGATCACGGACCTGAACAACCTGTATCTGCAGCAGGGCCGGTTGCGGCTCGAACGACTCGGCCGCGGCGTGGCCTGGCTCGACACCGGCACCCACGAGTCGCTGATGCAGGCGGCGAGCTTCATCGAGATCATCGAGCGCCGCCAGGGGCTGAAGATCTGCGCCCCAGAGGAGATCGCCTACATGAACGGCTGGATCAACGCCGACGCCCTGCGCGCCGTTGCAGCGCCGTTGCAGAAGAGCGGCTATGGCGACTATCTGCTGAGCCTGCTCGAGCGGGAGGCCGTGCCATGAAGGTCATACCCACCGAGATACCGGAGGTGCTGATCATCGAGCCACAGGTCTTCGGCGACGCGCGCGGCTACTTCCTCGAGACCTGGCAGCAGGAGCGCTATGCACAGGCCGGCATCGACCGCCCCTTCGTGCAGGACAACCAGGCCTATTCCGGTCGCGGCACGCTGCGCGGGCTGCACGTGCAGAACCCCTACCCCCAGGGAAAGCTGGTGCAGGTCAGCCTCGGCGAGGTGTTCGATGTCGCCGTCGACATCCGGCGCGGCTCGCCCACCTTCGGCCGCTGGGTCGGCGTCTTCCTGAGCGGCGAGAACAAGCGCCAGCTCTGGGTACCCGAGGGCTTTCTGCACGGTTACCTGGTCACCAGCGATGAGGCCCTGTTCAGCTACAAGTGCACCGATCTCTACCATCCGGAGACCCAGTTCGCCGTGCGCTGGGACGACCCGGAGATCGGCATCGCGTGGCCCGAGGTCGGCCCGCCGGTATTGTCGGACAAGGATCGGCAAGCGCCGCGGCTGCGCGACTTGCCTGAATCCTGTCTGCCGGAATACGCACAATGATGACTGGAGCCGGTACCCAAGGGCCCATCTACGTCGCCGGTCACCGGGGCATGGTGGGCGCCGCCATCCTGCGCGCGCTGCAGGCCGCCGGCCGGCAAGACATCCTGACCCGCACCCATGCGGAGCTCGATCTGACCGACCAGGCGGCGGTGGAGGCCTTCTTCGCCGAGCAGCGCCCGGCCCAGGTCTATCTTGCCGCCGCCCGGGTCGGTGGCATCCATGCCAATGACAGCTATCCGGCCGAGTTCATCTATCAGAACCTGATGATCGAGGCCAATATCATCCACGCCGCCTGGCGCCAGGGCGTTGAGCGGCTGCTGTTCCTGGGCAGCTCCTGTATCTATCCGCGGCTGGCCGAGCAGCCGATGGCCGAATCGGCCCTGCTCACCGGCACGCTGGAGCCCACCAACGAGCCCTATGCCATCGCCAAGATCGCCGGCATCAAGCTCTGCGAGAGCTACAACCGCCAGTACGGCATCGACTTCCGCAGCGTCATGCCGACCAATCTCTACGGGCCCGGCGACAACTTCGATCTGGCCAACAGCCACGTGATCCCGGCGCTGCTGCGCAAGGTCCACCAGGCAAAGCAGACTGGCGCCGCCGAGGTGGAGGTCTGGGGCAGCGGGCGCCCGCGGCGAGAATTCCTGCATGTCGACGACATGGCGGCGGCCTGCCTGCATGTGATGGGCCTGGACCGAGAGACCTGGCGCGACCATACCGATCCGCGCTGCTCGCATATTAACGTCGGCACCGGCGAGGATGTGACCATCGCCGAACTCGCCCGCGCCATCGCGGACGTGGTGGGGTTCGACGGCCAGATCCGCTTCGACCCTGCCAAGCCCGACGGCGCCCCGCGCAAGCTGCTGGATGTCTCACGGCTGCGCGCCCTTGGCTGGCAGGCCGTCATCGGCCTGCGCGAGGGCCTGAAACACACCTATGACTGGTTCCTGAACAATCAGGACCGGCTAAGAGGAAGTTTGAAGGGTGAAGTTTGAAGTTTGAAGATCTTCTCCAACCGCCTGGCCCTGACAACCGACAACTGACAACTGACAACTGACAACTGACAACTGACAACTGACCACATGAAAAAGGCATTGATCACTGGCGTCACCGGCCAGGACGGGGCCTATCTGGCAGAACTGCTGCTGGAGAAGGGCTACGAGGTGCACGGCATCAAGCGGCGCAGCTCGCTGTTCAACACCGACCGCATCGATCATCTGTACCAGGACCCGCACGAGGCGGATCGGCGCTTCATCCTGCACCATGGCGACCTCACCGACTCCTCGAGCCTGATCCGCATCATGCAGCAGGTGCAGCCGGACGAGCTCTACAACCTGGCCGCCCAGAGCCATGTGGCCGTCTCCTTCGAAGAGCCGGAGTACACCGCCAACTCCGACGCGCTGGGCACCCTGCGCCTGCTCGAGGCCATCCGCATCCTTGGCCTGGAGCAGAAGACCCGTTTCTATCAGGCCTCCACCTCCGAGCTCTATGGCAAGGTGCAGGAGATCCCGCAGACCGAGACCACGCCCTTCTACCCGCGCTCGCCCTATGCCGCGGCCAAGCTCTATGCCTACTGGATCACGGTCAACTACCGCGAGGCCTACGGCATCTATGCCTGCAACGGCATCCTGTTCAACCACGAGAGCCCGCTGCGTGGCGAGACCTTCGTCACGCGCAAGATCACGCGGGCGCTGGCGCGCATCAAGCTCGGCCTTCAGGATCGACTCTATCTGGGCAACCTGGATGCCAAGCGCGACTGGGGTCACGCCCGAGACTATGTGGAGATGCAATGGCTGATGCTGCAGCAGCAGGCGCCCGAAGACTTCGTGATCGCCACCGGCCAGCAGTACAGCGTGCGCGACTTCGTGGCCGCCGCAGCCGAGTCGGTGGGCATCACCATCCGCTGGGAAGGCAGCGGCGTGGACGAGAAGGGCTACGATGCCGCCAGCGGCGCCTGCCTGGTGGCCGTGGACCCGCGCTATTTCCGCCCCACCGAGGTGGAGACCCTGCTCGGCGACCCCACCAAGGCCCGCGAGAAACTGGGCTGGGTGCCGAAGATCGGCTTCCAGGCACTGGTGGAGGAGATGATGCGCGAGGACCTCAAGGAGGCCGAACGCGATGCGCTGTGCGCCCGCGAAGGCTTCCGAGTGCTGGACAGGAATGAGTAGAGCCGCCAGCCGCTGAAAGCTTCCAGCACGCCTAAAGCACGCGCAGTTATCTAATGCCGGAAAATGGCTCCGAAAAAGCTGAAAGCTGGCGGCTGGAGGCTCATATCACCCCTACCCGAGGATTTCCTTTCAATGACCGACAAAGGTTTGAGCTACCGCGATGCCGGGGTCGACATCGATGCCGGCGACGCGCTGGTGCGGCGCATCAAGCCCGCCGTTGCCAGCACGCACCGGCCAGGCGTGCTGGGGGGTATCGGCGGCTTCGGCGGCCTGTTCGAGCTGCCGGCGGGTTATCGGCAGCCGGTGCTGGTGTCCGGCACCGATGGCGTCGGCACCAAGCTGAAGCTGGCCATCGAGCTCGGCCGGCATGACAGCATCGGCATCGATCTGGTGGCCATGTGCGCCAACGACATCGTCGTCTGCGGCGCCGAGCCTTTGTTCTTCCTGGACTACTATGCCACCGGCAAGCTGGACGTCGACACCGCGGCAGACGTGGTGGCCGGCATCGCCGAAGGCTGTCGCCAGGCCGGCTGCGCCCTGATCGGCGGTGAGACAGCGGAGATGCCGGGCATGTACCAGGGCGGCGACTACGACCTGGCCGGTTTCTGCGTCGGCGTCGTCGAGAAGGAGGCCATCCTGACGCCGGAGCGCATCCGGGTGGGCGACGTGCTGGTGGCGCTGGCAGCATCGGGCCCGCATTCCAACGGCTACTCGCTGATCCGCAAGGTGCTGGAGGTGAGCGCCACGGATCCGTCGCGGACCAGCATCCACGGCGGCAATACGCTGGCGGACGCCCTGCTGCAACCCACACGCATCTACACCCGCAGCCTGCTGGCGCTGATGGGCGCCCTGACGCCGCACGGCCTGGCTCACATCACCGGCGGCGGCATCACGGAGAATCTGCCGCGCGTGCTACCGGAGGGCGTCGCCGCCGTGATCGACCTGGACACCTGGCAACTGCCGCCGGTATTCCAGTGGCTGCAGCAGGCCGGGGGCATCGCCGAGGCGGAGATGCTGCGCACCTTCAACTGTGGTGTCGGCATGATCATCGCCCTGCCGGCCGACCAGGCAGACGCGGCCTGCGAGCGACTCAATGCCGCCGGCGAGCAGGCCTGGGTCGTCGGCCGGATCGACGCCGCCGAGGGATCTCCAAGGATTAGCTATGCCGGACGCCTGACCGAGGCCGGACGGGGATAAGCGGCAGGACAAGAAGGGCCATCATGCACTCAGCACACCACCGGCTGCCCGTCGTCGTCCTGATTTCCGGCGGCGGCAGCAACCTGCAGGCCCTGATCGACGGCCAACTGGACGGCAGCCTGCCCGTCGACATCCGCGCCGTCATCAGCAATCGCGCCGATGCCTTCGGCCTGGAGCGGGCGCGGCGGGCCGGCCTGGCGGCGCGGGTCCTGAACCACCGCGACTTTGTCTCCCGCGAGGCCTACGATACCGCGCTGGCCGCCCTGATCGACGAATACGCACCGCAGCTGGTGGTACTGGCGGGCTTCATGCGCATCCTGACGCCGGCCTTCGTGACACATTACCAGGGCCGGATGCTCAACATCCACCCATCGCTATTGCCCAAGTTCCGCGGGCTGCACACCCACCAGCGCGCCATCGACGCTGGCGAACAGGAGCACGGCGCCACCGTGCATTTCGTGACCGAGGATCTCGACGGCGGGCCGGCTGTGCTCCAGGCTCGAGTACCCGTTCTGCCGGAAGACGACGCAGACACCCTGGCGGCGCGGGTGCTGCAGAAGGAACACCTGATCTATCCGCTGGCGGTTGGCTGGGTCGCCGAGGGCCGTCTGAAGCTCGGCAGCGATGGCCGCCCGCTGCTGGACGCCTCGCCGCTGCAGCAGCCCCTGCAGCTGGAACAAGTTCAGTCGTCCGGCTTCCAGTCCTGATCCAGGATGCCTTATGTGAGGAAGCGATTCGAAACCCCTGGCTTCGAATCGCTTGGTGCTCTTTGGCCCCCCCATTTCAGAACAGGTTAGAACAGGTTAGAACAGGCTCAGACCAGGTTCCGATCAGGGGGCAGAAACGCGGTGACTTAGTCGGCGCGGAACTGGTCGTGGCAGGCCTTGCAGGACTTGCCGACGGCGCCGAAGGCGCTCTTGACCTCGGCCTCGTCGCCCAAGGCGGCGACCTCGGCCAGTTCGTTGGCAGCATTGATGAAGTTCATCGCCAGGCGCCCGACCTCTTCGCGCTCGGTGAACATGGACGGCTTCACGCGGGTCTTCACATCGCCGATGTTCTGGTCGGTGCCCGGACCGTACAGGGCGCCCATGCCGGAATTGGCAATGGCACGGATGGTCTCGGCGGCGGCCTGGACCTGTGGCTGGCTGTAGTTACCGTCCAGGTTGGCCTTGATCTTGCCCATGTTCCACGCCATGAAGGCGTAACCCGCCTGGCGGTACTGGATCTGCTCCTCGGGCTTCAGTTCCGCAGCGGTTGCGGTGCCAGCCAGGCCCAGGGCGAGCAGGCCGACGGTTGCGGTACGGATCATTCGGTACATCGTCTATCTCCATGTCATGTCTTAACGAGACGGGTGTTAGGATAATCAACTCGGCGCGCAATTGCACGAACGCGGTCCCGGACCAGGACACTGATTATGTCGGCTGGCCCAGCAGCGAACACCCACCACCCACCCCCGGGTGCGGCCTCGGCGGATTTCCGTCCAGACCCGGCTGAAAGTGGCACCAGCACCCCGGCTGCCAACGCCCAATCTGCCAATGCAGGCGCAACCGGCGCCGTGATCCACTTCGCCGGCTCCTGGCGTCTGGAGCGCCCGCTGCCATCGCTGGACACCCTGCGTGCAACGCTGCAGCGGCACGGGGCGCTGCAGCAACTGCGCTTCGACACCTCCCGCCTTGCGGACTGGGACTCCGGACTGGCGGCTTATGTCGCCGCACTGCAACGGTTGTGCGAGCAACAGGGCATCCACTGCGAACTCGACGGCCTGCCCGCCGGCTTGCGCGCCCTGCTGGCGCTGACCGGCGGTGGGCAAAGGCGCAACGCGGAGGAGGGCATCGCCGGGGAGCACGTCGAAGAATCGCGCTCCACCTTCGTGCGGCGCTTCGGCCTCGACATCATCGACCTGTTCCGCTCCACCGGCGAGATCATGGCCTTCTTCGGCGAAGGGGTCATCGCCCTGCGCCGCTTCCTGCACGGCCGCGCGCGCTTCCGCCGCTCTGAACTGTGGCTGATCATCCAGGAGTCTGGCGCCGATGCCCTGCCCATCGTCGGCCTGGTCAGTTTCCTGGTCGGCATGATCCTGGGCTATATCGGCGACCAGCAACTCGCCCAGTTCGGCGTGCGCATCTACGTGGCCGACCTGGTAGGGCTCGGCACCGTGATCCAGATGGGGGCGCTGATCACGGCGATTGTCATGGCCGGGCGCACCGGCGCGGCCTTTGCCGCCCAGATCGGCACCATGCAGGTCAACGAGGAGATCGACGCACTGCGCACCCTGGGCATTTCGCCAATGGAGTTTCTGGTGCTGCCGCGGATGCTGGCGCTGATCCTGATGACCCCGCTGCTGGCCATCTACGCCGACCTGCTGGGGATCCTGGGCGGGGCCTTTGTCGGCACCACCATCGGCGGCCTGACCCTGACCGCCTACCTGATCCAGACCCAGTCGGCCATCGCCTGGAACCACATCGCCCAGGGCCTGATCAGCGCCACCGTCTACGGTGCCATCGTCGCCGCGTCCGGCTGCCTGCGGGGCATGCAATGCGGGCGCAGTGCCGCGGCGGTGGGCCAGGCCACCACGTCGGCGGTGGTCACGGCCATCGTCTTCATCACCATCGCCGCGGCGGTGCTCACCATCCTGTTCGACGCTGTGGGGCTGTCATGACGGCCCCGGGTGACATGCCCGCAGACGGCGCACCGGATCGGGATCCGGCTCGGGACGGGGCCCAGGTCCAGATCGGCCTGCGGGACGTGGAGTTGCGCTACGGCGACACCCTGGTCCAGCGGGGTCTCAGCTTCGACATCCACCGCGGTGACGTCTTCGTGGTCATGGGTGGCAGCGGCTGCGGCAAGAGCACGGTCATGCGCTGCATCACCGGCCTGCTGGAGCCCCGTGCCGGCCGCGTGCTGATGCAGGCCGTCAGCCTGTGGGAACTGCCACCGGGTCGGCGCACCCGGCTGATGCGTCGCAACGGCGTGATGTACCAGAGCGGCGCCCTGTGGAGTTCCATGACCCTGGCGGAGAATGTCGCCCTGCCGCTGGAGCAGTACACGGCGCTGGACGCCGCCCAGATCCGCGACATCGCCGAGTACAAGCTGGCCCTGGTCGGTCTGGCGGACTATGGCGCGTATTATCCGGCGGAGATCAGCGGCGGCATGCGCAAGCGCGCGGGCGTGGCGCGGGCCATGGCGCTGGACCCCGACACCCTGTTCTTCGACGAACCCTCCGCCGGACTGGACCCGATCTCCGCGCGACGGCTGGATGAACTGATCCTGGAACTGCGCGACAGCCTGGGCACGACCATGGTGGTGATCAGCCACGACCTCGACAGCATCTTTGCCATCGGTGACGATTCGGTCTTCCTCGACGGCATCAGCAAGACCATGCTCGCCACCGGCAACCCGCGCCGGCTGCGCGATCACAGCGACATCGAACAGGTGCGCGCCTTTCTCAACCGGGGCCGGGAGCGAACATGAGCAAACAGGCCAATCCGACGGTCATCGGCGGGTTCGTCCTCGGCGCCCTGGGCCTAGTGGTGCTGGCAATCATCGTCTTCAGCAGTGGCGCACTGCTGCGCGAGCGTGTGCCCATGGTGACCTACTTTCCGGGCTCGGTGCAGGGCCTCAGCGTCGGCGCCCAGGTCCAGTTCCAGGGTGTGCCCATCGGCCAGGTGACGCAGATCGGTGTCGACTACCTGACCGATCGCGAGAGCTTCCGCATCCCGGTGCGCTACGAAATCTGGCCGCAGAACGTGCGCGTGATCAGCGGCCCCGACGACGCCGAGGCGGATGTACGCCAGGTGCTGCAGCGGCTGGTGAACGAGAAGGGGCTGCGCGCCCGGCTGGAGTCGGTCAGCTTCGTCACCGGACAATACCTGGTGAGCCTGAGCCTGAATCCGGACCTGCCCGCGCGCAGCCATGCGCATACACCGGACGGCCCGATCCGGGTGCCGGCGCTGCCGGCAACCCGCGACCGCATGGAAGAGCTGCTGACCAACCTGGACCTGGATTCGCTGGTCAACACCGCCAACGACACCCTGGCGGCACTGCGAGACCTGGCCCAGTCCCGCGCCCTGACCTCCGCCGTGGAGGGTCTCAGCGCCACGCTGAACGAGTCCAGCGAACTGCTGGCCAAGCTCAATGCCAGCTTCGCGCCCCTGCTGGAGCGCGCAGACATGGCGCTGGGCAATTATGCCGAGCTCGCCGCACGCCTGTCCCGGGAGGTGGAGCCGCTGTCGAGCCAGCTGCAACAGACGGCACAGGACCTGAGCGACCTGACCCGCCGGCTCGACGCCCGGGTCGGCCCGGTGGCGGATGCCGCCACCGACGCCCTGCGCGAGACCGGCAACGCCATGCGCGCCCTCGAAGGCCTGGCCGGCGAGGGTTCCTCGACCCGTGCCGCCCTCGACGGCCTGCTCGGTGAGGCGACCCGTGCCGCCCGCGCCCTGTATCAGTTGGCGGACTACCTGGAGCGCCATCCGGAGGCCATGGTCCAGGGCAAGCGCTGAGGAGACGGCGGCGTTTGAACAACCGTCACCCAACGGTCATTGCATGATCCCGGTCTATCCGCCACGGCGCCCGAACTGGCACACTACCCGCACCGTGCGGCCCCGGCAGGGGCGCAACGCGGTGGAATCCGCATCGCCCCGGCCCTGCCGCAGATAGGGTTGCGCTGGCGTCCCCGGCGATCCGATCGCGCCACAGGGACGCCGGCTGCTCGATGACATCATCCCGGAGACAAGAGAGTGAGCGACAGCGTCAAATATCTGCTCGACGAAGAGCACCTCCCCAAGCATTGGTACAACATCAACGCCGACCTGCCCGAGCCCCTGGCGCCGGTGCTGCATCCGGGCACCAAGCAGCCCATCACGCCCGACGACCTGGCGCCCATCTTCCCGCGCGCCGTCATCGAGCAGGAAATGAGCACCGAGCGCGAGATCGAGATCCCCGAGCCGGTGCGTGACGTCTATCGCCAGTGGCGCCCGTCGCCGCTGTTCCGTGCCCGCCGCCTGGAAAAGGCCCTGGATACCCCGGCGCGCATCTACTACAAGTACGAGGGCGTCAGCCCCGCCGGCAGCCACAAGCCCAACACCGCCATCCCCCAGGCCTTCTACAACAAGGAAGAGGGCGTCAAACGCATCACCACCGAGACCGGCGCCGGTCAGTGGGGCTCGTCACTGTCGCTGGCGGGCTCCATGTTCGGACTGGAGATCCTGGTCTACATGGTCAAGGTCAGCTTCAATCACAAACCCTATCGGCGCGCCTTCATGGAGACCTTCGGCGCCCAGTGCATCGCCAGTCCCAGTGACACCACCGAGGCCGGCCGCGCCGTGCTGGCCGAGCATCCGGACAGTACCGGCAGCCTGGGCATCGCCATCAGCGAGGCGGTCGAGGCGGCGGTGCAGCGCGATGACACCAAATACGCCCTGGGCAGCGTGCTCAACCACGTGCTATTGCATCAGACCGTCACCGGGCTCGAGGCCATCGAGCAACTGCAGATGGCCGACGACTATCCCGATCTGGTCATCGGCTGCACCGGCGGCGGCAGCAACTTCGCCGGCCTGGCCTTCCCCTTCCTGCACCAGAAGTTGCGCGACGACCTCAAGACCGAGTTCATCGCCGTCGAGCCCTCGGCCTGCCCGACCCTGACCAAGGGCCAGTTCGCCTACGACTTCGGTGATACCGCGCATCTGACCCCGTTGGTCAAGATGTACACCCTGGGCTCAGGCTTCGTGCCGCCCGGCTTCCATGCCGGCGGGCTGCGCTATCACGGCATGGCGCCGCAGATCAGCCATCTGGCCAGGCTCGGCATGATCTCGCCGCGCTCCTACAATCAGCTGGAATGCTTCGATGCCGGCATCCGCTTCGCCAAGGCCGAGGGCATCCTGCCGGCGCCCGAGGCCAACCATGCCGTGCGCGCCGCCATCCACGAGGCCGAGAAGTGCCGGGAGACCGGCGAGTCGAAGGCGATCCTGTTCAACCTCTGCGGTCACGGCCATTTCGACATGCAGGCCTACATGGACTACAAGGCCGGCAAGCTGAAAGACCTGCAATACGACGAGGGCGAGGCCGCGATGGCCCTGGCCGGGCTGCCCTCGGGCTGCTGACGCAAGCACCGATCCACCGCCGTCGCCCACCATAAGACCCCATAACAGGGCGCGGCGGTGAACAGAACGAGGAGGAGGAACGACACATGGTTTGCCCAACCACCCACGACCGACGCCCCGGCGTCCACCGATCCGGCGCCGTCGCGGCCGGCATCGTCCTGATCCTGGCCGGCGCCGCCTTCAGTGCCGCCGTGATGGCGGAGCCGGCACCGAACCCAGCGCGACAACCGGTACCGGCGAGTGCGGCACCGTCCGCCGCCGATCCGGAGCACCAACCGGAGCAACAGGTGCAGGCGCTGCAGGCCACCGTGGACGCATTGCGCCGCGCCCTCGAACAGCGGGATCAGGAGATCGCCTCCCTGCGGGCCCGCCTCGACGCCCAGCTCGACGCAGAGGCCCGGCTGACCGAGCATCTGCAGCGGCTGCGTGCCCGCCTGCCCGCCATAGAAGGCGGCAGCCTCACCGCGGCCGAGGCCCGCGCACGGGCACAGGATGATGCACGTCGCCTGCTGGAGCTGGTTCGCCAGGGCCAGGGGATCAACAATCCGCAATTGCGGCGGCAGCAGCTGGAGGCCGAGATCGCGCTGCACCGCAGCCAGTTCCAGCTGGCCAGGGCGGACGATGCCCGCACTGTCTACCGGGTGCGTCCGGGCGACTCGCTGAACCAGCTCAGCCTGATGTTCTATGGCGACGCGGACCGCTGGGACGGGCTGTTCGATGCCAACCGGCACGTGCTGGAAGACCCGTACCAGTTGCCGCCCGGCGTGACGCTGGTGGTGCCCTGACGGATTACCGAGTCAGCCAAACCGAAAGCTCAGGAGCAGCGCTCTTGGCGCGCCGGATGCTGACAGCCCAAGACGGGGGCAGCATCCTTCGCCAGCCAAGGTTCGGGTCAATCAGGGTCGAGTAGATCACTGCGACCATTTGCAGCGCGTTCCATGTGACGCCGGCCGGAATACATGCAGCGTTCGCGGAGAGATTGATGACGTATGCCGAAAGAATTGTGATTGAACCAGGCAAGCGCGCGGGGCGTCCGGTCATTCGTGGCCTGCGCATCACCGTTTACGATGTGCTCGGCTGGCTTTCCAGCGGCATGAGCGCGGAGGACATCATCGAGGATTTCCCTGAGCTCGAGCGAGAAGACATCCAGGCCTGTCTCGGCTACGCTGCAGATCGTGAGCGAATGGCTGCAACGATCAGTGGCGACTGACCCAGGCATGAAGTTGCTGCTCGACGAAAATCTCTCACGGCGCGTCGTACCTTTCCTGCAGGCTGATTTTCCTGGATCAAGTCAGGTCGCGCTGGAGGGGCTTGAGCGAGCCGATGATGCTGCAATTTGGGATTACGCGAAGATCTAGCCAGTCTCATCAGCTTGTTGATATCGAACAAGCGCGAGATCGTGCGCGTACTGGGCGACGCGTCGACAAACTGTCTCGAGTTGAAGTAAGACACGATTCAGAAATAACCTACACGGATGCACGGTAGGGCGGATAAGCGAAGCGCATCCGCCACAGGCCACAACGGCG
>NZ_VWXX01000026.1 GCF_008632335.1 Thiohalocapsa marina | reverse complement strand
GCCCGGTCAGCGTGTCGTGTGCAGGGTGAACAAGCGCAGTGTGTAGGGTGGACAAGCGCAGCGCCGTCCACCAGTGGCCTGTGGCGGATGCGCTTCGCTTATCCGCCCTACCGTGCATCCGTGTAGGTTATTTCTGAATCGTGCCTTAGGGGCAAAACCAAAAAAACCGAGCCAGGGCCCGGTCAGCGTGTCGTGTGCAGGGTGAACAAGCGCAGTGTGTAGGGTGGATTAAGCGAAGCGTATCCACCGGGCTTAGACGTGTAGAGTGGATCAAGCGAAGCGTATCCACCGGACACAGGTCCTTGCCGATTGGTGGAAACGCTGCGCTTATTCCACCCTACCACTTCACTCCATCTTATCCAAACCGCTACTCCTGCTCATCCTGCAAAATATTCATTGCTCCATGCAGAACCGCAATCACATCGATCTGATCTGGCTTGATGTGATAGATAACCCTATACGAACCAGAAAAGACCTCTCTGATCTGTTCTACTTCATATTCTGGCACTCTGCGTCCAGACAGCGGAAACTCAGCGATTTGCGAAGACCGCCTTGTAATTCGATCTACCACGCGCAAAGCATAGGTTTGAGAGTTTTGCGCGATATGCGCATAAATCGCATCCAAATGCGCTTCGGCCGTGCTTGTCCAGTGGACTCTCACTCGGGCAATCCGTATTTCTTTCTAATTTCGGCGACATCTTTTGTTCTGCCTGCATGACTATCATCCAGACCTTGTTGAATCGCCTCGTGCACATAGATTTCTTGCATCAAGTCATCCCAGGTTGCATTGCAGGGAAGCTGATCAATCAATTTATGCGCATCGGCCTTGCTGACTATGCTAGACATGATAAACCTCAAGATGGATGACAGAACCAAACCCAGCTTACATTATTCCGGCTGCGATAACTCAATGCTCACCCGGCTCACCTCCAGGATCTCCTCCAGCGGGATCGGCCATAGACGCCTTCAAGTAGCCCCAAGAACCCGATGTTATCCAGCGCGATCAGAGGGCTCGTGTTGCAGATCGTGTCAGGCACGTTCGATATCCTGGGCCAAGTCCTCCGCCGGATAATTGAACAGCGCTACCTCCTGACTGCCAAGCAGCTCAACAAACCCGCGTTTTGAGAGTCCCGCCAACTGCGCAGCCTGGCCTGCCGACAGACGGCCTTGCTCGTATAACCGAGCAGCCAGGGTCAGGGCGAGCTCAGAGGGTGTCAGGTCGATATCATCGGGAAGTTGTAACGCCGCGTTCATCGAGGCCTCCTCAATCATCCTCACGAATCCAGGGAGCAATCAGGCGCCCTAGTTCGAGCTACCCGCCTCCACAGGCCCTCGACGGCATCTCAGACCACGAGGGCGACTTGCGCAAGACGCGAATCTCGGATCCCGTCAACAGCCCATCGGCATGACGGCGCGCATCGACCACGCGCGCGTGATTCCGGCGGATTTGATCCTCGAAGACGGGGTCCGCACCACAGTCACGGCAGATGTAACACTCCAATCCATGCACAACAAGCTCAGCCCCATGGTGCTGGAAGGTATCGGAATAGGTATCCGGCGTCAGCGCACCCTGCTCACACATCGGGCACAAGAGATTTTCGGTACTCATAGGCGTTTCCGGGCGAAGGCGATGTGGACCAGGCTTCCAGACATGCCCTAGCTGCTTTTTGCTCCGCATGTTCGGCCTCGATCTCCCTCGCGAGCGCCCGCATCGCGGGAGTCGGCTTTGTCGACACAATGAAAAGCGGGTAGCTCAGCTGCCGCTGTGCTTCGCTACCTTCCGAACAAACTGCGGCAGCTTCGACAGGTTCTTCCAGGCCAGCGCCGCCACGCCGCCAACGCCGTTCGAGCGCAGCGCCTGATAATCCTCCCACGACTTGCGCAGCACCTTGCCGAGCGAGCGGTTGCTGATGCCGCCCAGGCGCATGCGCACCAGCACCTCGGGCAGATACACCACCCGCCCCTGCCGTTGCATCAGCATGCGCAGCATCAGGTCATAGTCCGCGGCGATGCGATAGCGGGTCTCGAAGACGCCGAACTGCTCATACAGCGAGCGACGCAGAAACAGCGTCGGATGCGGCGGCATCCAGCCCCAGCGCAGCCGTTGCGGTCGATAGTCACCGGCGCGCCAATAGCGGATCACGCGGGCGGTATCCTCCCGCGACACATACACCAGGTCGCCATAGACCGCGTCAACCGCCGGATCGGCAAAGGCGGCGGCCACCCGCGCCAGCACCTCGCGGTCGGCATAGACATCATCGGCATGCAACAGCCCCACCACCTCCCCGGTGGCCTGGGCGATGCCCTTGTTCAGCCCAAAGTAGGTGCCGCCATCCGGTTCGCTGACCAGCACGGCCAGCTGATCGCGCCGACTCTCCAACACCGCCAAGGTGCCATCCGTGCTGCCGCCATCGATGACGATGTGCTCCCGATTGGCATACGACTGGCCTGCCACCGAGTCCAGACAGTCGGCAATCGTCGCCGCGCACTGATAGGTGGTCGTCACCACGGAAATCTTCATGGCAGGATCCATTCCTCGGGGTCAAAACCAAAAAAACCGAGCCAAGGCCCGGTCAGTGTGTCGTGTGTCGGGTGGACAAGCGCAGTGCCACCTGCGGCCGCGGCCGGTACAGCCGAAACCACAGCCGACCGTAGAACTGCACCGGGCGCAGATGGCGCAGCGTGTGCCAGTAGCGCTGCCACGTCGAACGCAGGGCCATCCTGAAACGGCTCAAGCGACGATTCGAAACTCAGTCGCCTTTGCGATCGGGCGCACATGGTTCTTTTCGCGCTTCAAATCGACGATGCCGTAGCGGGACATCGTCTTGAGCGTACGCGAAACATTTCCCGGCTTGCGGTGCGTCATCGCGGCCAGCGCCGCAATCGACTCTGGCTTCTGCTCGTTGATCACCCGCAACAGGGCACGATTGTCATCGCTCAGCACCTCGGCCAACGAGCGTATCGACGTGAACCAGATCTTTGGCTCACCAGGCTTTGGCTTTCGCTCGCCGCGGGCGATCTCGAGCATGCGCTCGCGAATCTTTTCCTGCGGCAGGATTCCGATCACGATCGGCTTCATTTTCGTTTCATCTCCTGCAGCACTCGATCCACATCTGCAAAAAAATCCGTCAGAAGCTGGGCGGCATTACTGAATTCATAGGGCACTCCCTGATCTGAGACGTGCCGATGCCGATGGTCAAATGGCAAGACCTGCCCAGCGACAATTTTCACCCAGAACCCACCCCCTTGATCCAGAATAGCCCCATCAAGGTCCAGTAATGTCTCGATTCCGGGGTCAGTCATAGTATCATCTGCTGATAGGGTTTGCCATCGCACACCCCCTGGGCGATGCCCTTGTTCAGCCCGAAGTAGGTGCCGCCATCCGGCTCGCTGACCAGCACGGCCAGCTGATCACGCCGGCTCTCCAACACCGCCAAGGTGCCATCCGTGCTGCCGCCATCGATGACGATATGCTCCCGATTGGCATACGACTGGCCTGCCACCGAGTCCAGACAATCGGCAATCGTCGCCGCACACTGATAGGTGGTCGTCACCACGGCAATCTTCATGGCAGGATCCATTTCTCAGGGTCAAAAAAAACCGAGCCAAGGCCCGGTCAGTGTGTCGTGTGCAGGGTGAACAAGCGCAGTGTGTCGGATGGACAAGCGCAGCGCCGTCCACCAGCGGCAGCTAGTCCCTCTCGCGCAGTAGCTGATCAAAATAGTCAATCGTCGGCCGCAGCCCCTCGCGCAGCGCCACCTTGGGCGCCCAGCCCAGCCGCTCGCGCGCCAGTGCGATGTCCGGCTGGCGCTGGCGCGGGTCATCCTGCGGCAGCGGCTCATGCACCAGTTCCGAACGCGAGCCGGTCAGCGCCTTCACCGCCTCGGCAAGCTCGATCATGGTGAACTCGCCGGGATTGCCCAGGTTCACCGGGCCGGTCAGATCATCGGGGCTGTCCATCAGCCGCACGAAGCCTTCGATCAGGTCATCCACATAGCAGAAGGAGCGCGTCTGGGTGCCATCGCCGTAGAGCGTGATGGGCGCATTGCGCAGCGCCTGGACGATGAAGTTCGACACCACCCGTCCGTCGTTGGGGTGCATGCGCGGGCCATAGGTGTTGAAGATGCGCGCCACCTTGATGCGCAGGTCGTGCTGGCGGCGGTAATCGAAGAACAGCGTCTCGGCGCAGCGCTTGCCCTCGTCGTAGCAGGAGCGCGGGCCGATGGGGTTGACATTGCCCCAGTAGTGCTCCGGCTGCGGGTGGATTGCCGGGTCGCCATAGACCTCGCTGGTGGAGGCCTGGAAGATCTTCGCCTTCACGCGCTTGGCCAGCCCGAGCATGTTGATGGCCCCATGCACGCTGGTCTTGGTGGTCTGCACCGGATCGAACTGGTAATGGATGGGCGAGGCCGGACAGGCCAGGTTGAAGATCTCGTCCACCTCCACGTAGAGCGGGAAGGTGACGTCATGGCGCATCAGCTCGAAGTAGGGGTTGTCGAGCAGATGCGCGATGTTGTCCTTGGTGCCGGTGAAGAAGTTGTCCAGGCACAGCACGTCGTGGCCGTCGGCGAGCAGGCGCTCGCACAGGTGTGAGCCGAGGAAGCCGGCACCGCCGGTGACCAGGATGCGTTTGCGCAGGGCGTAATTCATGGTTTCTCCATCATTGACGACGCCAGGCCGTCGCCGTTTCTTGCAAAGTGCTCGCAGCGCCCAGGGCAGTGCACAGCCTCACCGCCCCGCATGCCACCCCCAAGCCGTCTCGACAATGCGCGACAAGCTCGAATACCTCGGCTGCCAGTCCAATCGCTGCATGGCCCGCCTGGGATCGGCCACCAGCACAGGCGGATCACCCACCCGGCGTGCTGCCTCGCGCACGGGCACAGGGCGACCACTGACCACCTCGACCGCCTCCACCACCTCGCGCACCGAATACCCCTGCCCAGTCCCAAGGTTGAGCGCACCGCTCGCGCCCCCGGCCAACAGATCCTCCAACGCCTTCACATGCGCAACGGCCAGATCCGTCACATGGATGTAATCCCGCACCGCCGTTCCGTCCGGCGTGTCGTAATCGGTGCCAAAGATCGCCAGGGCCGGCTCACCGCGCTGCGCCGCCTGGATCGCCAGGGGAATCAGATGCGTCTCCGGCGCATGCTCCTCGCCGATCTCGCCATCCGGGTCGGCGCCGGCCGCATTGAAGTAGCGCAGGCTCAGGGAACGCAGTCCGTGCGCCACCTCGAAATCCGCCAGTATGCGCTCGATCATCCACTTGGACGCGCCATAGGGGTTGATCGGCGCCTGTGGCGTCGCTTCATCGATCGGCATCACTGCCGGAACCCCATAGGTCGCGCAGGTGCTGGAAAAGATGCAATGCCGCACCTGGTGATCGCGCAGCGCCTCCAGCAGCGTCAGCGTGCCGGCGACGTTGTTGCGGTAATACTTGCCGGGGTCCTGCACCGACTCGCCCACATAGGCATAGGCCGCAAAGTGCATCACCGCCACGGGCCGATAACGGGCGATCAGCGCATCCAGCCAGGCGCGATCGGCAATGTCGCCCTGCTCCAGCGGCCCCCACTTCACCGCCCACGGATGGCCGTAGACCAGGTTGTCGCAGGCAACCGGCTGATATCCCGCCTGCGCCAAGGCCTTGCAGGCGTGGCTGCCGATGTAACCGGCACCGCCGGTGACCAGGACCGATTTTGTTGGACTGCTTGTCATGCTTGCCGCGGCCCGGTGGCCGAGCCGGGACCTTGGCCAACCTGCAACTCGCGCGTCTTAAGCACGATCAGATACTCGTAGATCGCCAGCAGGCGGCAATAGGTGAATCCAGCACGGCCGTCCAGGAAGCCACGCCGCAAGACATACATGTAGAAGAACCGCAGCGAAGGCCTGAACGGCAGCCGCAACGACAGGGCCTTCAGCGCCCGACGACGGCGGGTACGATCCCGCGACCAGAACCCGCGCCAATCAAGCCCGTGGCCAGCCGACAGGGCTGCAACCGTCTCGCGCGCCTCATCGGTGGCATAGCGGTTGTGTTTGTCGAACCACTCTGTCAGGCCCTTGGAAAACGAGTAATGCAGATAAGGCTCGGTCAGCGTACCCACCCGTTCGGCCGGCAGATCCTCGCGCTGGCCGTGGCCGACCTGCTTGAACCGCAGCCGGTCCCGATGCCCAAGCCGAACCTGATAGGTCGGATACATCCCGGAATAGCGCAACCACTGACCAAAAAACACCGTCTTGGAAGGAATCCGAAAGGCATCGAAACAGCCCTCGGCGATCACTTGCCCGATCTCCGCGTACAACTCGGGCGTCACGATCTCGTCCGCATCCAGATGCAGGATCCACTCGTGCTTGAATTCGATCTGCTCAAGGGCATGGTTACGCTGGCCAGCGAAATGATCGAACCTCCGCTGATAGACCCTCGCCCCAGCCGCCTCCGCGATCGCCAGTGTGCTGTCCGAACTGAAAGAGTCCAGCACCACGATGTCATCGCACCAGTCGACTGCAGCAAGGCAAGCAGGCAGATTGGCCTCTTCGTTGAGGGTCAGCAACAAGATGGAAAAGTTCATTAGGATGACTTGTAGGCCACTGCGATCATCGCTGTCGCCAATGCCGGCACGCGCCCCACCTGCTCGAAGCAGATTGCCACAAACCCGGCCTCATGCAGCAGCTGACACAGGGTGCGCTTGGAATGTGTAACGGGTACATGTTGGCCTGCGCTTCAAACTCTATCGTATGCATCATCAAACACCGCAGGCACGTATTCCCTCTAACTCTGCTCCCAAGGCATTCTCAGCAATTTCCAAGTCATACGCAGATTGCAGATTCATCCAAAACTGCGGCGTGGTGCTGAAAAAGCGCCCCAGCCGTAGCGCGGTATCCGCTGTCATGGCGCGCCTGCCCTTCAGGATGTCGCTGACCCGCGCCTGGGGAATACCGGCGGCCTGGGCCAGTCGGGGAGCAGTGATGCCAGCGCCGTCCAGGTAATCTTGCAGGACGTCGCCCGGGGTTACGGCAGATAGCCTGTCCCCGGTGGCAATGTCAGAAAAATCCATCGTTTTCAAATCTTCAGTACGAATACCCATGATGACACTTCAATGGTAGTCAACCAATTCAACATCGAATGCGTCACCGTCGACCCAGAGAAAACAGATCCGCCACTGCTGGTTGACCCTGAAACTCCACTGGCCTTGACGGTCACCGCCTAACTTTTCCAACCTGTTTGATGGCGGTAGCCGTAGATCTTCAATCCGCACTGCGTCACCGGGGCCATGGATTTGACGGCGTCTCAATGCGTCTCCCACGCATGCAATGGCAGCATCAGCGTCATGGGGTCGGCTGGTGATGGGACAAAACCGTAATGCGTGTAGAACCTGACAGCCTGCTCGTTAAGTGCATGCACCATGAGAGCACGCACGCCGATATCCTCTGCCACGGACAAGGCCCGTTGTACAGCATCCTGCAGCAAGGCGCCTCCGACTTGCCGTCCCTGTAGGCGTTGGTCAACGGCGAGTCGGGCGAGCACCAGAACCGGCACCGGATCCGGCATGTTTCGCCGTCTCTTCCCTGGCGAGTCCTGATGCGACACTGCGCCGGCGGCAAGGGCGTAATAGGCCATGACATGCCCGGTGTCACTCGTCACCACAAAGGTCCGGCTGGCTCCGGATGCCTGGTTGGGCAGCGCCCGGCGTTGTAGCCAGTCATCGAGTGACGATTCACCGCAGGAGAAATCCTCCAGTTGGTGCTCGACCAACAACGGCTGGGGCGGCAAAAGGCCATGCATGGGTCATCGAGAATTGGCAGCCCAAGGCGCCTTGATGGCCATCAGGCGTTCCAGCCCCGGATTGGCTGCGGGCGGGGCGTCGAGCAACGCGAGGAAGTGCTCAAATTTGTCCGCATCCAGACGGAAAAACACTTGGTCGAGCAGCACTGATTGGGCGCGCTCGCAGGCGGCTTCCAGCATAAAGTCCGAGCGGTTTTTACCCAACACTGAAGCAGCCTGATCAATGAGATCTCGCTGCTCGGGAAGGGCTCTGAGGTTGATCGCGGCATCACGCATGACGACAGCCTGTATATCTGATAGATATACCGAGTATCGGCGCGTCTTTGGCTGCTGTCAATCCGGGTGCGCTCGGGAAGAACGCCGCTGAGTGTCGGTAACTCCAGGCCGGAATGACGGAAAGGTTGCTCTCCCTGCAGCGGGCCGAGGCGGCAGCCCCAGCCGGCCGCACGCTGACGCCGCGGGCGAAGGCGTTCGCAGCACAGTCTCGATCACACGGGGCGAGACAGTCAGCTAGAGTGATGTTCAGGGTTTCTGAGCAATCGCAACCATCGACTTTGCCAACGCCGGCACCCGCCCGACGCGCACGAAGCGGATATCCACAAATCCGGCCTCGCGCAGCAGTTCACCCAGGGTGCGCATCGACCAGAACTTGATATGCCCGTGATCCCACAGCGCGGTGAAGTGCGCGTCCATCTTGCCCGTCAGCGCCAGGGCGAGGTTCTTCCAGTAGCCGTGATACGGCGTGGAAATGATCACCACCCCCCCCCGACCCAATAAGTCAAATACTTTTTTCGCATAGTCTCGCGGCGCATAGACATGCTCCACCACCTCGAGACTCAGCACCACGGGAAAGCGCCCGTAGCGTCCCACGAGATCATCATAGGCAGAGCCGTTGTCCAGTTTCAGCTCCGGAAAGGCCGCCTTGGCCTGCGCAATGCCCTCCACAGAGGGATCCACCCCCGTCACCTCCCATCCGCGCTGGCTGAGCACCTGCGCCACGCTGCCATTGCCGCAACCCAGCTCGAACAGGCGCTGCTCGCCCGCTGGAAGCGCCAGGGCATCCAGCGCCTTGAAGACCGTCGGCAGCAGGTAGGCGTGATGATGCCCGGCCTGGGCATCGGCATAGCGATAGCCGGCGCTATGCGCCAAGTTGCGTGGCATGATCCAGCACCTCCGCCGTCCACTGATCCAGGGGCTTGCCGGCCCTGGTGGCGGCTAGAATCACCTTGCGGTGTTGTTCAGGCGACAGCCGGATGGTCAAACGGCCACTGAAAGGCGGATCTGGCGCCTCGCCCCGCTCGGCGCAAAACGCCAGGTAATCGTCCACCGAGGCCTCGAACGCGCGGTGCAATTCATCGACCGTCGCGCCCTGAAAGGTCACCACATCCCGGATATTGACCACCTCGCCGTGGAACAGATTCGCCTCGTCATCGAACTCGACGCGAGACAGATACCCCTTGTATTGCATCATGGCTGGACACCTGCTTCGAGCAAGAAACGGCGCATCGACATCACTGCGCCTTTATCGGTTTCCTTTTGCGGATGAGGGCGATGAAACACCGCCCTCACGCCGTTGAGCGCGATGCGAACCCTTGAGCCCCGCCCCTCGGACACCTCAGCACCGCAGGCTACAAGCAGTTTTTCAACATCGGCCCAAGGTAGGTTCGCCGGGACCGGAGACTCAAACAGCGCCTGCAAGGTTTTCTGGTGCTTGGCGTTCATTGCCGTAGGATCACTATGCGCCAGTGATCTTCGTCAGAATATACCGCCCCAGACACAACGCATCCATATTCGTCCGCGCAAAGCAGTCATAGGCCTGCTCCGGCGTATCCACCACCGGTTCGTTCTCGTTGAAGCTGGTGTTCAGCACCATGCCCACGCCGGTGCGTTGCTGGAACGCGCTGATCAGCGCGTGGTAACGCGGGTTGCTGGCCTGATCCACCGTCTGCAGCCGCCCGGTGCCGTCGACATGGGTCACCGCCGGCAGGCGCTCGCGCCATTCCGGGCGAATCTTCACCACATGCTGCATGAAGGGGCTGTCGATCTCCTGCTCGAAGTAGGTGCTCACCGCCTCCTTCAGCACGCTGGGCGCGAAGGGCCGGAACGACTCGCGCCGCTTGATCTTGGCGTTGATGGTGCCCTTCATCGTCGGGATCGCCGGGTTGGCCAAGATGGAGCGGTTGCCCAGCGCGCGCGGTCCCCACTCGCTGCGGCCCTGGTACCAGCCGGTCACCAGGCCATCGGCGATCAGGCCGGCGGCGGTCTCCACCAGATCCTGCTCATCGGCGCAGACCTTGACCAGATAACCACTCGCCTCGGCCACCTGGCGCATGCGCGCATCGGCATACTCCGGCCCCCAGAAGGCATGCTGCATGTGGAAGCGCTCGCTGCGACCCAGCACGTTGTGCCACACCCAGTAGGCCGCGCCCAGGCAGGTGCCGTCGTCCGAGGCCGCCGCCTGCAGGTAATGCTGGGTGAACGGCGTCTCGCGATGGATGCGCGCATTGGCCACGCCGTTCAGTGCGCAGCCGCCGGCCATGGCCAGTTGCGCGCTCGGCACCCGGCCTTGCAGCCGGGTCAGGCAATGCACCGCGGCCTCCTCGAAGCGCACCTGGGTGGAGCGGGCGATGTCCTTCTCGCGCTGGGTCAGCGGATCGGCGCGCTTGCGCGGCGCGCCCAGCGCGTCGATCAGCCGATCGGTATAGAACCGCCCCATGACGATGCGCTGGTCATCGTCCACCGCGCCGCTCTCGCCACCCTCGTGCATACCGAAGAACTCGGTATTCAGCCGGTACCAGTGCCTGTCATCAAAGGTGACCAACTGCCGCATCACCTCGCCGTACTGGTCCTCGCCATAGGGTGCGAGGCCCATCACCTTGTACTCTTCGCCAAAGTCATCGAACCCGATGAACTGGCACAGCGCGGTGTAGAAGAAGCCCAGGCTGTGCGGCAGGGTGACCTTGTCCAGCACCTCGATGCGCGGGCCCTCGCAGCGCGCCGCCATCATGCTGGCGAAATCACCCGACGCGTCGTAGGAGAAGCCGGCGGTCAGCGACTCGAAGGGCGACAGGTAGTAAGCGCTGGCGATGTGCGCCAGATGATGCTCGACGCCGATGATCTCGAAGGACACCTGCGCCGGGTCCTCGCCGCAGACAGCGGCCAGTTGCTCCAGCGTGCTCTGGGTGCGGCGGTTGCGCCCCAGGTGCTCCACCACCGCACCGGCCGCCTTCAGCGGGTGCTGTGCCACATAGGCCATCTTCGCCGCCCGGTTGGCCGAAGGATCGCGTGCCAGCGCGACATGGGTCACATCGCGCAGTCGCAGGCCCGCGTCCGCCAGCAGGCGACGAATGGCGTTCTCCGGAAAGGCCGGGCTGTGCTTGCGCCGCTCGCCCAGGCGCTCTTCCGCCACGGCACCGACCAGCTGGCCATCGACCAGCAGGCAGGCGGCGGAGTCGGCGTGGAAGGCATTAAAGCCCAAAATCACCGTCATTGTTTACTCCTTACCCCATGAGAGGGCGATATTGCACTCCTGCTCATCCTTGCCATGTCGTTCTCCGGTTGCCTGAGCGTCGACTTCAGCGCTCACGCCATGTCGCATTGACAGAACCCCGCATGATCAATTTAATACGCTTCTTGAGCATAGCAACGGCCTCTTTGGGGGATAACGGCCACATCCTGATCCAGTAAACGACCCAGAGCAAAAACGGGCAATCGATTGCCTTGACATCCAATTGCATCTTCCTGCGTTCATGCAGGATCTGCCGTTGCCATTTTGTTGGAATCGTATGGTCCGGCATCACATGCGCGATGTCGCGCAGCAACAAATCCCACCGACGGATACGGTCTTCTATCCAGTCACGACCACTCACCCCCCCCGGAGGCAGAAGCCGTACTGGTGCCGTAATAAAAAACCGGCTCCGGCATGAAAATCAGTCCGTCAAGGAGGGCCGCACGGCGTGCAAAAACGGGGTCATCAGCAATCAATCGTGACTGGGGTACGACCTCTCTGAACGCCTCATAGAGGGTACGCGAAACCACATATCCTGCGGAAAACACAACTGTCTTTCCATAGACCGGATCGCCTGGGGGAAAAAGCCCGACGTTAACGTCAGCCAGCACAGGCTCACCAGCCTTACCCGAAGACTCATACCAACGCAATGCGTTTGTGGCAAGGATGGAAGGTTTGTCCGGAAGGTTCCGCCAGAACTCAGCTATTTTCTCCAGACGCTGGGGCATTGAAAAATCGTCTCCATCCGTCTGCACAAATAACTCACCCTCGGCATAGCTCATCGCCGTTAGACGATTACCAACGATGCCCTGATTGTATCTTGATCGATACAAACGTATTCGGATCGAGCCAGCGTAGACTTTTAGGTAGTCCAGGGCCGCCGCCACAGTGCTGTCTGGAGATGCGTCATCGGAAATGACAATCTCGAAGTCTTTGTATGTTTGCGCTAGAAGCGATTCGATTGCCCGAACAACCGTGCCTTCAAACCGATACGTGGAAAGACAAACCGTTATGAAGGGCGCTTTCCCTAAGCCTTCGCTGTTTCTAATACCTGAGTCATAAACGAGTTCCGAGCTCATGCGCATAACCTCAGATATTGACAGGCGATCTGACGTCCATACCACTCTTTTCAAAAAAGAAGACATGGGTGTTACCGACCTTGGCGACATATTGAGCCAAGCGCAGCCGATTCTGCCGCCCCCACTGCTCGACGTCCTCGCGCGTATGAAATGAGGCCCGCGGCGTGATGATGTAGTCGTAAAAGAAGTGTCTGGCACCTTTCCAAGTCCGTCGCCCTCGGGACTTGATGAGGTGGACCAGATAATAGATCGGCAACAGGGTCGCGTGGATCAGCCAACGCCCCCAGCGTCGTCGCTCAAGCCAGCGGATGGGGATGCCCAGGTAGGTGTAAAAGTAGTAGTAATAGCCGTGGCGGCGGTAGACGCCGAGATAGAGATAGCCGCCCGGCTTGAGGATGCGCGCATTCTCCTCGAACGACCGCCTGGCATCCGGTGTGTGATGGATGACGCCATCGGAGATGACCGCATCGAAGCTGGCGTCGGCAAAGGGGAGCGACAGGTTGGTCGCTGCGGCGTAGTGTGCCGCCGGTGCGCGCCGTCGGGCCAATCGCAGCGAGCCCAGGCTCAGATCCACCGCCCAGACCTGGTGGCCGAGCCTTGTTAGATAGAGCGTCGCCCGGCCTGGACCGCAACCGATCTCCGCCACGCGATCTCCCGGTGACAAGCGCTCGCGGACGAATTCGCGAAAAGACCCCGGCTGGATCTCCTCGATCCGGGCCTCGTCCTCCGTAGTGAGAAAATCGAACGGATACTGATCGTAATGGCTGGCGGTCTGCGCTTGAAGTTTGGTCTGCCCGGAATGCGCCGTCGGCTCAGTCATGCCTTGCCCCTTGCCAAGTCGTAGAGAACGGCCAGGGTCGACTCGGCCGCTGTGTCCCAGGAAAATAAATGGCTGCGCGCCAGCGCGGCCCACGCGCGCGCCTCGTAGCCAGCGCGATCATCCATCAGCCCCGCAATCTGCTCGGCCAAGCCGCTGGCGTCATCCGCGCCAAACACGAGACCAGCATCACCCGCGACCTCACGATTGCCGGGGGTATCCGCCACCAACAGCGGCAGTCCCCTGGCCATGGCCTCGACCATCGGGAAGCCGAAGGATTCGCTGAGCGACGGGAATACGAACAGATCCAGGGTGCCGTAGACCTCGGCCACGCTGCCCTGGGGAAGATTGCCGCAGTTATCGATGCAGTCCCCGATGCCCAACGCCAGCGCCTTGGCCAGCAGGGCCGCTGCCTGCGGGTCCGACTCGTCCAGGGTCAAGACCAACGCCAGCGCGCGGCCTGTCGCCCGCAGTCGCGCCACGGCCTCGAACAGGACGCTAAAGTGCTTCTGTACCCCGGGCTTGGTGACATAGCCGAGACGCCAAGTCCGTTCACCCGGCCAAGACCGCGGTGTGTCGACCGGCTCCATCAGGCCTGGTCCGTGGGGGATGACGCGAATACGCTGGAGTGGCACCTCGGCCTGTTCGGCAATGGCCGTCGCCAGCGCCCGAGTCTGCACGGTCAACAGGGTCGCGGAACGCACCGAGCGATGGACCCAGCGTGTCTTTCCGCGCCAGGCCGCCCGCGCCGGCCAGCCATTCAGGCTCGATTCCATCAGCCGCTTGAAGGTCGTGGAGAAATGCCCGGCATGCTGCTCCAGCAGTAGCGTGGGGCAGGCCAGGGGCCGATCCGGCAAATAGTTGGTTTGGGAGAACAACACGTCGGGTCGCAACCGCCGGATAAGCCAAGGCAAGGCGATGTTGTACCAGTAGAGCAGATGAGCAGGCGTCCGCTCGGCCCAGTCGAAGGTCAACGTCCGCACCCGCTCATGCCGCGGCAATCGCGCTGCGACTGCAGGATGCACCACCACCTGCCACTCCACGCTGGGGTCCCGCTCCAGCATGGCGGCAAGCAACCGCACCAGCAACACCAAAGATCCGCCGTCCTTGATCGACACGGCATTGATCAAGACCCTCATCGCCGCCACGCCCGCGCGCGCTGCACCCAGCCCAGATAATCCCAGTCGCCGCGCACGATCGCCTTGAAATCGTCCAGCGTGTAGTCGCGGGCGACATTGATGCGTGGAAAGGCCAGCGGATCATCGCCCGCCCGCAATGGTGCATGATGACCCGCCGCGGCGTACCGATAGCCCGCCGCGTCAACCCGCGAGCGCAGCGCAGGCGAATGACGGCCCCAAGTGTAGGAGAAATGCCGGCAGTCGGCGACGCCCAGCCGTTGCTGGAGGGTCTGACGCGAGACGAGCAATTCTCGGTCCACCGCCTCTGGGGCCAGACAGGTCAGGTCCAGATGCTCTACACCATGGGAGCCGATGGTCCAGCCCTGCGAGGCCAGCTGCTCGACATCTGCCCAGTTCATGAAGGTCTCGGCTGGATAATGACCAAGCGCTGCGTCCGAGTCGCGGCGTTCTCCATCCATGATCCAGCCCGTATTAAGATAGGCCGTCGCCGTCAGACCGAGATCCTTCAGAACCGGCAGAGCCTGATCAGCCAGGCAGGCATAACCATCGTCGAAGGTAATGGCGATCGATAATGCTGATGCAGGCGACCCGTCCAAGACCTGATCAAGCGTCCCGACGGCCGCATTCGCCGCAAGCCAGGCCAGCTGGGCGCGAAAATCCTCAACGGAAATCGCCCATGGCGAGGTGCCAATGGCGTGATACAGCAGCACACAACGTCTTGGGCCGGTGGAGCGCCAGATCGGGGCCAACAACTTGCCAAGCATTCTTTTTGCAGTGATTGTGTCGTTCATCTTCGTCGGTCCATGATCAAGACCGCCAAGTTCATCGCTGCTTGCGCATCTACTTATCGCACTTCCGGCCAATCAGCACATACATCCGAGCGAGCAGATAGGCAAAGGGCAATCGAGACAGCCACAAATCCATGCCAGGATTGTGGCTGATGTTCATTGAATAGCCTTCCACCACCGAGACATCCTCAGGCAACATGCGCCTGACCTCGTGGGGAGTCAAACGTCGATAGGGTATATCCCCTTCGCACCAAGATCCAACCACATCCTTTTTCAAGCGATTTTTCAAGTTCGCATTGAAAAAGCTCAAATAGAACCATCCTCCCGGCTCCAATGCGCGCAAGACTCGACGTAAAAATCGCTGTTGTTCCGCCGGGCCGCCCAGGTGCTGCAGAAAGTCGCCCATCAGCAACAGAGAGCAGCTTTCAGTTCTGATATAAAAATCGTTCAGGTCCGCCTGCACAAAGCCCACGTGATCAGACGCCCCAACCTGAGTGGCATTGTAATCACAGGAGGCCTTGGAAAAATCCACGCCCTATACCGTCCTGCCGTGGTTTGCAAGCAGCCCGGTGTAGGGTCCGGGACCACAACCCAGATCCAGGGCCACACGGCCACCGTTGGCAGTGCGAGCCTGTTGAAGAAACCGGTTGACCCGCGCAATCTGGACAGGAAGCTTAATATGATTCAGATAGCCTGAGGCCTGCCTGTCGCGGACGCCCTTCTCGGGGATCTGCTCCAAGTGATCGAGATCTCCATAAACGAGACAACGCCCCGAAAAAGGATAGCAATGGCCCTGAGCACAACAAAGGGCTTCACTCGACGCAGACCATTCGAGCGGTGCCTGGCATTGCCGGCATTGTAGGACGGTATACGCAGAGCGAACAGGCTCAATCATTACTTTGTGTCCATGGGACGATACCCAGATTGATGAGCCACAGCGAGAGGAGGCGACCCCCTAGACGCACGAGCCACCCGATAGCGCCAATCGAAGACTTTGCCCAATCCGACACCGACACCGACCAAGGCCCAAAAGTAGGCGAACTCAACAGACCCGGGTGCGACCCACCAGCCCTCGAAAACCGATTGAACGAGCATGCCGCCAAGCATCCCGATGACCAAGGCGAACAAGACTTTTTCCTGCCGTGAATGAATCCGGCGAAATGTTTTCAAAAGCCGCCGGGAGAGCGTGATCAGAAAAATTACATAGAGAAACAAGCCAACCAATCCCATTTCTTCCATGATCGCGAGCTGTGAATTGCCCTTTTCTCGCCCGTAGCCAACGGCGCTCAGGCCACCGCCAAATGAGGTATCACCAATGGTGACACCATACCCCCCACCGAACCAACCGCCCTCCATGGCTAAGGAATAAGACTCCTCCCATACCGCCTCGCGCGTATACAATGCACCCACTTCCGGGTTGGCACCCTTGTAAATGTAACGGTGTTGTAGATTTTCAATTAGACCAGGCGTTAGGACAACGACGAACAAGCCAGACAGAAGAGCCAGGGAGGCCATCATGATACGGCGACGCAACGGGAAGGCCAGGAGCGTTATAGTCAGTGTGGCCAAAAATGCTAACAGTGAAGCACGGGAGTTAGACTGTAGCAGAGAGATAAGCACGCTGCCCAGCAAAACCATCCAAGCACGCCGCTTCCAGATTGTATTCGCTCGGTATAGCCGCCAGATCAGGATAGGAGCGGCCATCGCCATCAGTATACCCAGCGCATTCGGATTCCCTGTCAGGCCTTGGTACAACTCCAATTCACCCATACGCACAATACCGTCTGGGTCCGTCGTCCCCGCCAGGGTCGCTAAGAGCGCCACCGCGACAAACGGCAATAGATAATCCAGCGCGTGCTCCACACCTGTGACCCGCACCCACAACTGTCCGCCAATAAAGAAAGCACCCGCTACGAGCACGTAAACAAAGGCCTTCATGAGGGTCAATAACGGGACGCCAGACCAGAAGTAGGTCAGCAACGCCCAGCCCATGGACAAGAGCAGCACCCGGCCCACATCGGAGCGAAAGGCGATGCCAATATTGCTCCTCAGCAGGATTTGGCCCATCAACAGCGCCGCCAGAAACCAGCGGTTCGTGCCCGTGAAGACTTGATTGACATACTGGATCGTGGGTCCAACAAACCCAAGCAGCGCCAAGGGAAATAAAAGGCTGCTCCAAGGGAGTTTCCGAAAGAACCTCATGGCGACAAGGCCTCGCGCCATGCGGCAATCACGCGCGCAGCCTCTTCTTCCAGGGTCCAGCCAGCGATTTTTTCCAAGGCTTGCCGACTCATTGTCTCGCGGAGCGCATGATCGCGTGCAAGCCGAGATAGCGCGCTTGCCAAAGCCGAGGCGTCTTCGGCCGGCACAACCAAGCCGGTCCGTCCCGCTTCAACCAGATCCTCTCCGCAGCCGGCCCGATCTGTCACAATCACCGGCAGCCCGGCCGCCATCGCTTCGTTGACCACCAGACCCCACGGCTCGAAGCGTGACGGCAATACAAACGCATCGGCCACCGCATAGGCATCCAACAGCGACTCGCCTTGCAGCCGACCCGGCGCCTGAATTGCCTGATCAGTTGCCGCCGCGCCTGACACCAACTCACGCAATGCGCCGTCCCCGATAATCAGTAATGCCACATCGTCGTGCTGAGCCTTCACCTGCCCAAATGCCGCCAGCAGGAGATCGATGCCTTTCTCTGGCTCGAGCCGACCGACAAAGAGGAAGACCTTCGCTGAACCAGAGAGGCCGAGCCGCGTACGGATACGTGCGCGTCCAGCGGCGGAGATGCCGGTCACATGACGACTGATCGCGGTCACATCGACGGTCATCTGCGCGATCTGTATCCGTTCCAATGGCACACCGTAGTGCCGCAGATACTTGGCCTGGCGCTGCCCGCCCGGCAAGAACACCGTCGGAAGTCGAAACAACAACGGGTGGCCTAGCCGTTTGAGCCGGGTCAGCCACGATAGCGAGTCCACCATCATCTGCGTATCCGATTCCACGGCTACCACAGTCCCCTGCAGACGCGAAAGTAACATCGTCGCTAAGAGCAGCGGGTGGCCCCAGCCGGCAAGATGGACGAGGTCATATCCACCCATTACCAATTCTCGCCGAAGTCGCCCGATAGCAGCGGAGCGGCGGGCCGGGAGCAGAGTACAACTGGCCTCATCCGGCGAAAACATCCACGGCTGAGAGACACCTTTAGCTATGAAATAGACCCTTAACTCAATGTCAGGATATTGTTCACGCAGCACACGAATAAGATCCAAGATGTATGCCGCAGGTTCGATATAAACCGCTAATACGCGTAGACAGCCGACGCCCGCAGTCATGAGTCCTTACCTGACCGCTGCATCTGCATCAGTCGATAAGCAATTTCCCTTGAAGAACGATCCCAAGAAAACTTCTTTGTAAACTCAATCTGCCTGAAATGGTCCCGGAGATGGAGCTGAGAACGATAACTGGACGCCAAAATATCGGCGATCGCCCGAGGGTCTCGCGGATCGATAGTAATGGTAAAACCTCCTCCAACCTCACCCAAAGCCGAGTGATCAGGTGCTAGACAGGTCACACCACAAGCCATTGCTTCCGCGAGTTGCATACCAAACCCCTCGTGTAACGAAAGTTCCAAATAATAGTCGGCCGCAACATACAAATCACGTAGCCGCTCGCGCTCGTCGGAGCGTATGAACGGGATCAATACATAGTCGTCTTCGGCGTAGAGACCATGCGCTGTCAGTTCAGCAATCAAATCAGTGACATATCTTCCACCCGGGCTGATCCCGGCAATTGCAAAACAAGCGGGAAATCCAGATCTTCTTGCTTCAAAGATGACTGACGGCAAGATTTTATAATTTTCTCTTGGATCACCACAGGCAAATGTCAATACATAATCCCTGCAATTGTATTGTTGCAATACATGTTGGACTGCTTGATGACGGTTACCGGTATAAAATACCTCATCCACTCCGCAATATGTAATCGAAGTCCTCGCTTCAGATAGCCCGTAACGATCAATGGATTCGTTTCTAGTAAAACAAGAATTGCAAAAAACGAATTCACTATTCTGCAACCCCTTAACCCGGAAATATTCCTTGAAGGCGTCGACAAGCGCACGCGCCCAGCCTCTGCGAGTCCCTTGGACGGCAAAAATAAACTCATTGATATCGTGACAAACCGTTAACGTTTGCGTGGAATATCTCTTTCCTACGGTATCGCCAAACCGTAAGAATAGGTCCGGTCTGCATTCACGCAACAAGCGTGGCATGGTCCATAGGCCAAGCTGGAGATCGGATTGAGGGGGAATCTGAAGTATAGAGGACCTTTCTGAATCGCTTGAGACATTGCACGCCCCCCTAAAACACACCAATTGGATAGACCACGATTGTGGCAACAAATCGTCCAGCCTTGTCACAACCTCCGAGACGAATCGCCCCACCCCTTTCGCTACTGGGGAGAGGGCTGTGGCATCTACTAATAACTTCACCATATTCAACGCGGGCTTGTCACAGAAATCGCTTGAGAATTCGCTTAACAGGTCCGGGGATAAGCCTGGCCAGAATATGCGACTTGACGGCCTTCGGGGTCGCATTTGATATGTCAGCAAGTGCGCGTAAAGGAAAGCAGCCCAGGTAAGAATTATCCCTGACCGCCTCTTCGAAAACCCGACGATAACGCTCACCATGGTTTCTTAAAGAGTAGTGCTGTGCGACGCTTTCCCGAGCGGCCCGTGCAATCGATTTCCTTAATGCCAAGTCTTGGCCAGCCTGAATTATCATTCCGGCAAATCCATTAATGTCCCTCTTATTAACCAGAAAACCATTCACTGAAGACTGAATGATCCGGTCCGTGACATCCGGCAACCTAGAAACAACACAAGTTAAGCCCACGGCCATCGCCTCGACCAGCGAAAGCCCGAAACCTTCGTGGTTCGACGGCATTACCATGATATCGTATTGACTAAGTAAGTCCGGAATCTCCGCGGGGCTCACGCACCCTTTATAATGGATCACTTCATCAACTGCAGACGCCTTGAGTTGATCATAAAAACGAGTTTCATAGCCCCAATGAAAATAGCCATAAACGTCCCAAACAAAATCAAAACCCGCGGCCTTAATTTGGCTTGCTATTTTTGGAATCTTATCAGCACCCTTGGTATAGTCTTCGACTCGACCGATATAAACGATTTTGATTTTATCTTGCGGATTTGTAAACGTGGTCTTAACCTTAAAAAGGTCTACATCAATCGCATTCGTCACCAGCGAGATCTTCCAATGATCCTTAGCCGCGATCTTTTTTCTAAGCCGATTTTCCACCTGCCAGCTTACCGCGACAAATCGACTCACGCGCTGTTGATTGGCTAAGGCGATCTTTAGGGCTGAGGGTGTCACGCTATGGACTGAGACGACAACACGAATATCCTTACGGAGATAGGGTACGATGGCCGCCCAGTTCGGTGACCCGAAATGCGAAAAGACGGCACAGTCAGGGTCACTGTTAATCGCCTCCACCATGCCCCTAAAAGTCACTTCTAGCGGGGGCTCTTCTTGATCTTCAGTAATGAAGAGAGGATCGAATTCATAATACTCCGGTACAGCGATCTGACGCCACGGGTGTACTGGCTGCACCTGCAAGCCGGTCTGCCTCAACGCCTTCAACAACGACAACGCCGCCGTCCCCATACCATCTTGCATGATCGCGTTAAAGCCAAGATAAATTTTCACAACATTCACCTATCAGCAAATAGAATCAACGGTGTCCGACCCGCTCTCACAGGTAAGCCTGCAATAATGGCTTCAACTGGCGCTGGTAAAGCGCAGCAGATGCTGGTTTGAGAAAAGCGAGTTTGAAGAACCGAAGCACCTGACGGCTCAGTTTGGAGGTATGACGGTAGATTGCGCCACTCCAATCCGGGCGCTGCGTACCGACCTTGTGGTCAGCCAGCTTCTGTTGCCGACGGTCCTGTTTCTTCAGGACTTTTTGATCCTCATCGCTGTCCAGGCGGCGAGCCAGCAGCAGACGCACCAGCAGCGTGGTGATGATTGCCAGATCCGCCTGATTGGCGATCGCGACCGGCGACTTGCCCCAGGCCTTGCCGGCGGCGAAATCGTTCTTCCACTGATCATGCGATTTTTCCTGTTCCCATCGCCGGCCATAGAGGAAGGCGACCACCCCCGGCTGCAGGCTGAAATCATTGGTCAGCAGTTCGATCCGTTCGCCTGCCGGGGTGCGATAGCGGATTCGGCGCCAAAGCGCCTTGGAACTGGTGAGAGAGATGGCGAGATCCTGCTCGACGACGTCGTTGATGGGATCCGGCTCGATCGGACGACCCTCGGTGGAATCGATGACGAGATTGGATTTCATGCGCGTGATCAGGGTCGCGCCGAGGGCGCGCTTCTTGGCATCCCAGAAAGCGGCGGCGATAAAGCCGCGATCGGCAACCCAGAGCGTTCGCCGTTCGCGCGTAAGGGCGTCAGGACGTTCCTCGTAGGCGCGCAAGCACGTCAGTTCGTGCTGGCTACGCGTGTCGGTGATGACATCGTCGATGACCCCGATGCGCAGATTCTGGAACGCCAGCAGCAAGTGCCCCTTGGGATTGTCCTCGCCACCATCGCGCGGGATGCACCGCCGGAAATGGGCGCTCTCGGGTTGATAGACCCCATCGACGGCGCGCACGGGTCGATCACCGAGGCCGGGGATTTGGGCCAGGCGATCGGGCAGTGTCTGTGCGGCCTGCAGACGCAAGGCGCCGACCACCTGCCGCAGTTGCGCTTGGCGTTCGCGAGAGGCGGGGGCGTCGGACCAGGTGGATCGGGCCAGTGGTGGGCGATCGACGGCTTCGATATCCAGGTGCAAGGTTTGCTGAACCTGCTCGCGCAGGACCTGCGTGCCCTGCAGGTGGCGCAACACGCCGAGGCTGATGAAGGCCTCCATGCTGAGCACGCGCCCAAAGGCCGTCGATGGCCGGATGCGGGTGAGTGCGCGTTGCACCGGCGAGAGCAGATCGCCAAAAACGGTGTTATTGGTGAGGGTGTGCATGAGGCTGGTGAGTCGGTTTTTATTGAGCATGATCGCATTTATCATTGAGTAGGCCTATGAAAACGGCGCCCCATCCAGGCCATCAAGTCAAGCGATCAATGTTATTCTCTTGCGCTAAATCAATATTGAAAAACCAAGCCATGTGGGCGCTTCACAACCCCGGAAACCACGTTAACGCTTTGGTGCCGAAATCGATTCCAATGTGATGAGAGGCACTCTGCAGCCCCAATGCCGTTGTTGAGGATGCGACAAAACAGCTTAGTGTTGGTCGTTGACCCGGATACCGTTGGCTTCCTATAGGATGAGGCATGACCCGCGCTAAAATAAATATTGCAACAATTCGATATCCCGCTCATAAAAATCATATACAATTTTTTTTGTTTCTTTTGTATAGTAGTCTCGATAATGCGCGTGCTGCCCTACGTTCATCTTACGTAACTCATGCTCACACCCAAGCTTTTTTTCGATCAGACAGAAATCACGCTCAATTTTCTCAAATCGCCCAATGAAGTCAACTTTGATGTCACCTTCCGCATCAGCAATAAAATATGTCTGTGGCCTGAAATGAATCCATTCGCGAACGCTGTCAGTCCGCAGGCCATCATGCACAAATTCTTCGAAATTTTGATAATCCGACAGATGATCTACTGCCCAATTCGCATCTAATTGATTAACCCCGCCACGTTTTAAAAAAAAGTATGTTGACACCAGGCGATCCCAAGGGTTGCGAACAAATGTAAACTTGAAAAACTTGCGAAATTTCCGTGGGCTTGCTCTCTCATACTCAAAATAAGGTACATGTCTTGACGGCTGTTGGAACAAGGTTTGAGAAATACTGCTGCCAGCCGCCTTTGGAATGTGAATAAAGATGCATTGACAGGCATTCGCATGATGCGCATAGACCCCTCGGCCGCGAATATCCATCAATCGGTAGCGAAGCCACATTTCGCTCTCACGAATCAACCGACTTGCCATCTTCATAGACTTGCCTACGCTCCAATATGCGAAAGAACACCTCTTTCCCATTTCTGCGAAAGGCTACTCCACTCCCAGTCCTGCGCCATCGCTACTCCCTTATCACCCATGCGCCGGCGCAATTCGACATCCCCTAGCAAGTTAATCAACCGATCCATCAATTCCTCGTCGTTCCAGACGACATAACCGTTTTCTCCATCAACAACAGAGGGAGCCTCATAAAAGCCGAACAGAACCACCGGCAGACCACAAGCAGCTGCCTCTTGGGTGACCTTGGGAACACCTTCTGACTTGGATGGCAAGACAAAAATATCTGCCTTGCGAAACTCTTCAGCCAGCGCCTGCGGCGAAAGCGGGCCTGCGAAGTGGAGATTATGCAGCCCCAGTTCCCTTACCTTAGCTCTCATTTGCTCGAGCATGTCACCTGCCCCAAACCAACGGAATGCTGCTTCAGGGAATTTTTGCGCCAACTGCAAGAATGTGTCCGGGCGTTTTCCGGGATAAACGGTACCCGCCGTCACGACCACAGGCCGGTGATCGCACCTTTCGCTTGTCGATGGACGATAGTTGGCCGTGTCGACACCGAGCGGCAGAACCGAGAACTTGTCGCCATAACGCAAGCTCCCCATACGCGCCAGAAAAGGACTGATGGCAATGACATGATCGGCCGCGTGCAGGATTCCGTCCACCCGTCGCAATGTTTTAGGCGACACCCGCTGGCAGTAGACTGGATGGCCAGCAGCCTCTGTGTAAAAGCTCTCGCGATCTTCATCGCCGACATGAAAAAATATAGAGCCATCGTATCCAAGTTGTAGTGCATTGGTCTTATCGCCATAGCGGGAACGTCCTATTTTTGCCAAAAACGAGCTAATGGCAATAATCTGATCGGCGGCGGTTAATACATAGTCAACACGACGAAGGATTTGTTTTGGAACCTTATGACAAGTTACAGGATGTCCGGCGACAGCCGTATATTCCATATCCCTTGACGCATCTCCTACTAAACCTTCAAGCGTCGCCACAATTTTTGTTCGCTTACGAAACAGTTTCGTAAATTTAATACCCCAGTAATCCGCCACATCGACACCGGGATAAAAGATCAGGTCATACTTCTTGATGTATGCTAAAAACAGTCTCAATCGCCAGAAGCGCCACGGCCACAGCTTGACCAACCGAAGACGCGTCGATGGCCTAAATAGAGGATCGTCATGATAACATACCGTTATATGGACATTTTTGCTTCTCCAGCGAGATATCATGCTTTTCGCATTTAAGTTTTGCGCGTTATTAGCCCAAACGTCAACCGTTCTAGGTATCAGAATCCTGACCATAGGGGGTTTCTCAATAACTGAATAGTGTTTGCGGGTGACTTTGATTGCCTTGGGCTTTCAGCGTGCGAATAATGGCGCCCCGCGCTGCCGATGATCTCAAAGCTTTGTCAATTTGCACCTTGTCATTTGGCCAGTTTAACGTCCGTGTTACTAGCGGGTAGATCAAGTCGCGCACTGCGTCATCGTCGTTAGGAACCAGCATCACGGGAATCAAGCCATAATTCAGTGCATCCACCATTGCGGTTGAGAACCATGAAACAACGATTGCCGGTCGAACTCTTGTGAAAACTTTGGCAATGGGTTCATTGCGATCATCGATCGTCAGCCGAAATCTTGGTGACAACGACGACCAGTAATCGCTTTGTTCTTTTGGGTGACGTCTCACGAGAATTGTCATTCCAGCAGCATCAGCCCACTCAAGAAAAGGAATCACAATGTTCATTTGCGAGACAGACCCGTAGATTGACGCCACTAAGACGACACGATCACGAGTATTTTCAATTGGCTTCGCGATAGGCAGTGCTGACCGTATAACCGATCGCGGCAATGCCTTTTGTAGATATGAGGCTTCGTCTGCTGTCAGTGCACGGACCCTGGTAAAATCCGGAAAAACCCCGCTTAGACGCATCAGCCCATGTTGATAGAAATCAGATATCACTCCCGCATCGACGGCGGCGAATGCAAGGGTGTCAGGGCTGATAAGACATACCTCGGGCGCTCGCCCCAAAGCCTTGGTATAGCACTCAAACCACGTCCTGAAGAAACAATATCGCGCTACCCGCATAGTAAGATGAGTTAAAAACTCCACGCGGTATTCATGGGCGTCTAGCGGCAGCGTCGGCCACTCATTCTTGAGGCGTCCCAATGACTGAAGCACTGTTCGAAATACGTCTTTGAGGCGCATCTCGTGATCAACATTAAAGCTTTCAAGTCGCTGTTGATCCGCGCGAAAAACCCCCCTTCTATCTTCTGCAAAAATTCTGAATAACTCCTCTTCCATCCCTGCACCAAAGCCAACAAAAATATGCGGCTCAACATCTTTAGAGCAATATGTGTCGGGCTTCTGATATGCACGCCACATCTTAGCGGCTTCATAAAAAGCAACCCCTAATATTGCCAACCATTCGATCTTAACCTTCTGCGAGGCTCGTAGAATAAAGCTAAGGATGCGCCCTCGAGACCCTCGTGTTATCCGCTTTCCATGGTCGATCGACTGGTATAGCGCCGAATCAGCGAATGCCCAACGGATGTCGTTTGGCAGTGTTTGCGCCCATTGAACTAACTTTGATAGTCGTTTGACCATTGACTCCTTATACATGCGATCTCATCATCAGTGAAAAACTGCCACAGCATCCTTTGTGAAAAGGATACACACGACGCCGAGGTTCCCTTATATATGCTAAAGGCGATGGCTGATGTTCAGCTTAGCAGCGGCGTCTTAACACGTTCGCGATCACGCGTCCTCTAAGGCCCATGGGTACATAGATCTCGCCCGGCAGATCGACCTCCCGTCCCCCCATCTTCTTCTTGAACTGATAGGTTCCGGGATTACGCTCTGGATCGATACCTTCCAAATCGTAAAGCCGACAGCCTTGTGACAAGGCCCATTCGACCGCCGCCCATTGCACCGCCTCTCCAACGCGCTGCTTGGAGAAGGCACGGTCAGCCGCTCCCCAAAGATAGTGCATAGTCGTACCGCACCGCAAAACGAAGACACCAGCGGCAGGCGTACCCCGGAATCGCGCAATGAAAAGCCGGGCTTCAACCGCACCCTCCAACCCACCCTGAAGCAACGCAAGCATCTGGCCAGAAGATGCGGGCAAACGAAATCTCTTCGCTTCGCTCACTCGCTTGCAAAGGTCAAAGAATGCGTTCACCGTCTCTGTATCAGACTCGGTGTCTACGCTAACGCCCACACGCAGAGCACGGCCAACCCCATAGCGCCATTGCTTGTCAAGGCGCTGCCACAGCGCGTCACGACCCTGAGTCAGATCAATCCAGATCGTGCGGTGTCGCGAAGCACTTAAGACCGCACCCGCTCGTCTCAAGTGCGCCAGATAAGCGGAAGATTTCTCGAACCAGGGTGACATGGCCATCAGGCAAAACCCACGCTGCCCAAGCACGTCGCGCAGCTCGTCTAAAGCGGCCTCCAACTCTTCCACCGACTGTAAAACCGGTCCACGCGGGATCCAGGCAACTTTCCCCACACCAAACAATCGCCGCTCTTCAACCCGAGCGATCCAGTCTGGTCCTGCTTCACGTGTGTCGTGTAAGTACAAACTCTCGCGGCCGTGAGTATGATGTGACAATGCATCTCCCCACAACCTAGACTGCAATGGATGACCATAAAGCCTCGGCAATAGATCATCCCAACGACGAGGATGAGTACTCAAATCTGAACTAATGCCAAACATATCTTTCTAGCGCTTGATGAGGTCATGCACAGATGCGCCAAGTCTGCACTGTATGCGACGCAGCGGTGACCGAACATAGGCTTCAAGCGGCTGTTGCCAACGCTGTGCGAACCAACGGCGCCTTGCGGTCTCGCCCCAGCAAAGATCCTGGATCTGCTTCGGCAATTCAATCGCATTCGCACTTGGCCAGTTCGCCCAAGTTTGCTAACCCAACAAATCACAATTCCAGCGACATTGACTATTTTTTTGCCGCCATTTCTCTGCTTTTGCCCACATCAATTCCGAAGTTATCCAGAATTTCAATTTTTTCTCTAATTGTTCGAGCGGACAGCACTGGATGCAAGACACCTGTATCAATTTTTTCATGCAGCGTTCTCGGCCGCGATACGATTCTTTCCGGCAAAATGGTCGCCGACACATCAATGCCCGGACCACTGCCATGTTTGTACCCGTTTTTGTCAGGCACCCAATTGAATCCGGCATCAAGAAAGATCTGGTTCAGAGAATTCTGGTCGTGACCAAGATGATCACACATCTTGATGTATTGATCATAGACTCCCTTTGTTCGGGTATTTGATCGGCATAAATAGAACCCGAGGCACATTACAAAACCCCATCTATCCAATGCATTCTTGGGTGCGCCATCGGCAATTGATGTGACAAAGTCCGCGTCTTGTGATAACACAATTTGCCTAACATCTTTGAGCCAAATCGCATCAGCATCGCTATGCAAATAACTCACTCCTGCATCAAGCACTTTTCGCCGCACTTTTAATGTTTCAGTCCAGATCAGGCGGCGCGCACTCTTCTGAAAAGCAAAAATCGGAAGATACCAGTATCGAATACCCATCAACCGCGCACGTTCCGCTGTAAGCGGATCCAGCGCAATCAGCAGAATATTTTCTATGCCCAGACGGAGCATATTTCTATGCCAGATCTCGAAAATTGGGAAGTAATTATATGCCACCTGGGTCACTATCAAGTGATCATCACATATGATAGGCGAAATTAACTTCTCAAAATCACGTTGCTCTGAAAATTCATTAGATAATACAATAGCTGCAGCCAGCTTTTCGCCAGCCACATCATCTTCACCGGCGGCCAAATAGGCCTCACCCTCCTTCAAGTAGGTTTCCTTCAGAGGCTCTATCAATTTTGCATCTACCCTCCCCCAAGAATTCGGTAGGATACGATTTAGCATGGATAGCCGAGCATTGTCATCCAAATCCAGAGCTCGTTGAAAGGCCATGACACCCGACTTCAAATTCTGTTTTCGGAAAGCAGCTTTTGCACGAATTTTTTGATATTTCGAGAGAGCAAGTCGTACGAGTTTTTTCATTTTCATGAACATTTTTGTTCTGGCATGAGTGAATTTTAGTTATATTCAGGGCCAACTCGGAATGCGGCTTAATCCAGTGTCCACTGTTGCTGGGCAAGATCAGTTCGACGAACCGGTCCCCAGAAGGCTAATTTCCCGATATTCTAACTGGAAGCTCAACCTATACGTGAATAAACCGGCTTATGCCCTTCACCTTTCTCTATAATGAGCAGTGAATCATGGACATGTATACCATCGCAATATGAGCTGATCTCAGGGTGTATCTTTGCTTTACCGTGGTACCAGTGGTGCATATCGTGGATCAGCTGCAAGGTATAGCGAAAGAGATTTTTAGATGAGTGATAACCACCTGCATAAGGTGGCCAGTAAGCTGTATGCAAATCTTCAACTAGGTAAACTCCATTTTTGCTCAGCAACGGGAATAGGGTCTCTAACGATTTCCGAATGTGCTTCATATTGTGACTTCCGTCATCAATAATAATGTCCACCCCCCCCCATTTCATCCACAACAGCACGCAAAAATTTTTCATCAGCTTGGGAGCCAATCCTTACACTAGCTGACATACCATCAAAAGAAGCACACTCAGGACTAATATCAACTCCAAAAATCACCGCCGATTCGCCGAAGTATCGTCTCCACATTTGTAACCCGCCGCCGTTGGCGACACCCAACTCTAGCACCCGAGGAGATTTACCTGTAAACCTTGATAAATAACGATCATACACCGGTATGTAGTGATGCCACTTATTAATAGCACCTGAATTTCCTGATATGAATATTTCTAACAAATCACCATCATAAAGATACTTTTTCCGTATGTCATCTTTAATATCTTTCACGCAAGAAGATTCAAATTGAAAATCACCCAAAAACTTCGAAACAGGGACATAAGGGCTTTGAAATTTTTTTCGCAAAAAACCCAATACGCTATTTCCACCAAAAAACTTTATTAAATTCTTCAAATGCATACCACAAGCCTTCTTTCATTATCTGTATAGTTAAGCTATTATAAAGTTTTCATTTGCATCAGCAATGAAATCTGTCTGCGGCCTGAAATGAACCCAATCATAGATGCCGTCAGCCCGTAGGCCCTCATGTACGAATTCATCGAAAGATCGATAGTTCGACAAATGATTTGCCGCCTAGTCCGCATCCAATGAATTCACACCGCCACGTTTCAAAAAAGTATGTAGATGTAGTGCGCCTGACAACTTGGGTTAACGCTACAGAATGATTGGAATAATTATCGGCATCAATGCAATACCGATCGCCACAGCACCTAGCTTGAATGCTACCCGAGTAGCATCAACGGGATGACTCCAATAAAACCAAAACCGAGACCAAGCCCTCGGCTCCACGGAGACGTGGATCTCAGCGCTTTCATTGCCCAGACCCAACTGCTGGCAGGCCCGACCTGGAAGCAGGCATTGGTTTTGCGTCAAGCCCTCGATGCTCACCCCACGGAACAGCAGGCGAACCGATCGCGTCGCTTCGCCAGGGCGACGATACGACACCCGTACGATACCCCGCCGCCAAGGCTGTCCGCGGTCATCAGCACCAAAGCGACGGCCAAATAGTCGAGCGTACAGCCCCGGTTGCAAGCCAATCTGATCAGGATCCAGGCAGAGGTGATCGTCTTTATCGATCTGCATTGTGTGTAGCGTGATCATGAGGGTTACCGAATTTGGGCGTTATTCGTCGCGCGGGTCCGATGCATATAGTCGCATCAGTTCCAGGTTCCACTCCATGAAACCGCTGACATCGACCTGCATAGCGATAAGCTCGCGTAACGCTCGCGCAGAAAACTCGATGGCACCGATAAACAGAATTCTCATTGCGCAGGCAGATCGTAAAACTGTTTTTTTAACAGGCTTCCAAAGGACCGTTGCTCCAACACCTTGACGATGGCTTCACTAGCACCCCCATTGCCATAGGGATTTTGCACCCCTGGCAGTTGCGCCTGAAATGAGTTTGAGAACAGGCGGGCGAGTGCATTGCCTATCGCGGCACGTTCCGGCGCACAGTCGATCACGCTTTCGGCTCGCAAACGCCCACGCTGGCGATCGCCGATATTGACGGTGCCTTTCCTGAAGCTCGGCACCTCGGCCAGGCCACTGGAGGAATTACCCACCACGCCATCGACATGCTGAATACAGGAGAGATACCGCAACTGACCCAGTGAGGTGTAGGCCCGTGCATTTGGGTGACGCACGCAGAAATCCTGGATCTGACGGAAAAGCACCCTTCCCTCGGTGTCCGCATTGGGCATGGTGAAGATCAGGCCGGTATCGTCCAGTTCCGCCAGTGCCGCGAGGAGTTCATCCATCTGCGCGGCACTGGTATTGTGCTCCAGCGTCACCGGATGAAAGGTGATCAACAGATTGCGCGGCGCCAGCTTGAAATCCAGCGCGGTCTCCAGTGCTTCGCGTGTCAGCAGCTTCAGACGCAAGATGTTGTCGATACCCAACCCGCCGACCAGAAAGACGCGCTCTGGTTGCTCGCCCAGTTGAATGACCCGCTGGCGGTATTCCTCGGCGGCGACGAAATGCAGATGCGACATCTTGGTGATGCTATGCCGGATGGCTTCGTCGAAGGCGCCCTCTGTCGTTTCGCCACCATGCAAATGGGCGATGGGGAGGCGCGCGATCATGCCCGCGGCGGCCGCAGCGAAGATCTCATAGCGATCGCCCAGCACCAGGAGCAGGTCGGGCTGTAGTTGGGCAAGGGCGTCGGCGAAGCCGATCATCCCCAGGCCCATGGACTTGGTCACGCCGACGGCTGTGTCGGAGCTGAGCAGCATCTCAACCTTGCGGTCGACCTGGAAGCCGTCAGCCTCGATCGCCTCCACCGTGAGGCCAAACTCGGGTGAGAGATGCATGCCGGTGGCGATGAGCTGCAGCTCCAGCACGGGCGACTGGCGGATGCCTTCCATCACCCAGCGCAGCAGACCATATTCGGCGCGGGTGCCGGTGACGACGCAGATACGTTTAGGCTGCATCAGGGTCAGTGACAACGATAGCGGGAGAGGCTATCGCTAATCCATCACAACTGATATTTTCAGCAGGCATCATTCGGTCTGAGTCTGGGATTGAAAATAACGTTCAATTGCTTCAAGCATGCGTCTCGCATCCTCGACATCTCTGTTGGCGTCTTCTGCACTCACCAACCCGATCAAATCGTAATCGCCACTTTGTCGGTCCTCGAACAGTCGCGTCAGGATTGCGGTGAACTCGATAGGAAAAATGCCTGTCCGCACAAAATCCTTATTGAATCTTCCAATCGACTGAGCGTGAGAAGAAAATGCATTGCCTTGCGAAAGATGCAAGGCGCTAATGGCATGAAAGGCATGCGTAGTAGGCGCGCGATGCCGCGTCATCCCAGGCACCTTTTGCAGCGAGCATTTCCGCGACGCGAAGCTTTTCCGCGGCTTTATGCAGTACGGCATCGATTTGTGGCATCACAACAGCCGTCCCTCACGCTCGATGTTGAGGGCCAGCGGTGTACCTTGCCGCTGCTCCCACTCGGCTTCGCTCCTGACAATGGATGTTACCAAGGCCTCGTAGCGATCAATCAAGTCCACTTCGATGTCGAGAATTGCCGCGAGGATTTCCGGGGAGCGCGTATCAACGATCACCAACATGTCATAGTCGGAATTCACATGAGCGTCGCCTCGCGCACGCGAGCCAAATAGTCGCAGTTCCTTCAGGTGCGCACCCAGCCTCTTGCGGACTTCAAGTGCGAACACGGATGGTATGGCTTCAGGGCCCGTTTGGTGGGACATCATCATCTATTCTTCAGTTGAATCAAGCTGGTATCCTACTTTAAGACTTTCGTCTGGAAAACGTTGTGCAAATTTCGCCTCTCATGTGTCTTTACCTCAAAGCTCGATCAACTCATCAAGCGTGTAGTCCCGCCCGGCAACCCGCCCCATCACTTCATCCCAGCGCATCGGCGAGAGGCCGGTACCAGGGCGCTTGGCGGTGACGTTTTCCGGCGTGAAGGGCTCGCCGGCGCGGATCGGCTTTGCGGCAACCAGGGACTTGCGGGCGATGGGCTTGTTCTTGGCCTCGCTCGGGCTCAGGCGCTTGATGCCGTCGCCGAGCGCCTGCTCGATGTTGCGGATGGCGCGCACCATGGCGGTGAACTCGTCGGGCTCCAGGCTGGCCTTGTGGTCGGGGCCGGGCAGGTTGCGATCGAGGGTCAGGTGCTTTTCGATCACGGTCGCGCCCAAGGCCACGGCGGCGATGGGGACCTCGATGCCGGGGGTGTGGTCGGAGTAGCCGACGGCGACCTTGAAGGCCTCGCGGATGCTGCACATGGCGCGCAGGTTCACGTCCGGCATGGGCGTGGGGTATTCCGTATTGCAGTGCAGCACGGTGATGCGCGCGCGCGGGGTGCCGGCGGTCTCCAGGGCGTCGAGCGCGGCCTCGATCTCACCAAGCGTGGCCATGCCGGTGGAAAGGATCACGGGCTTACCGAAGGCGCCGACATGGCGCAGATACGGCAGGTTGGTGATCTCGCCGGAGGGGATCTTGAAGCGCTCGGCGCCGAGCGAAGCGAGATAGTCCAGGCTTGGAATGTCAAAGCCGGTGGAGAAGAAGCCGATGCCAACCTTTTCACATTCTTTAACCAGATACTCATGGTCGTTATCGCTCAACTCGAGTTTCTTCACCATTTCGTACTGTGACTCATCAGAAACGGTGGAGTCGACTTGATATCTAGCTTTTGGGGCATGCCGAGCTAAACAAAGTTCAGTCCGAAAAGTTTGGAATTTTACAAGTTGAGCACCCGCTTTCGCGGCTTGTGATATCAGTTCCGAAGCAAGATCCATCTGCCCATTATGGTTTACGCCAGCCTCTGCTATTATTAGGGTTGATAGCATTTTATTTCCTTTCTACGATTTTTGCTGGCACACCATAAGCTAGTGCTTTGTTCGGAACATTTTTGTTAGCAAAGCTGTTAGCTGATAAGGTGGCAGATTCACCTATAGTAACGCCAGGAGCCACCGTTGAGTGAGTACCAAGGAATGAGAAACTCTTACACTCAGCCTTACCGTTGAGTGTGGCATAAGGGGAAAGAGTAACGAAGTCTTCGATCTTTGCCTCGTGACCTAAGGAAGCAAATAAGTTCAATATCGAAAAGGAACCTATTTTTGCCATAGGACATACAATTGCATTAGGCAAGATCAAGTTCCCCTCGCCTAGGACTGCTGCGCGATCAACAATTGCAGAATTATGAATTAAGTTTGGGAACTCCAAACGAGACTTTTTCTTTAGGTTGGCTACTATTTTTTGTCTTAACTCGGAATTGCCAATTGCCATGTAGGCAAACCCTGATCGGCCAACAAGATCAGAATCTCTGCAACAAGATATTTCTGCCACAGGCGAAAGTAATGGCTCTCGGTCCCCAACAACAAAACTCACTGATGAAATGTCTACAGAAGAAGACAACCAACTAAAAATTTCAGCTGCGAAGCCGGATGAACCAATAATAAATCTATCTATCGATCGCTCATTAATGTTCACTTTACTACGCCTCCGACGTAGAACGTAGAACCTGTTACCAAGTCAGAGGTATTCATAACATTAATGATGATTTCTACTACATCATCTACCGTGATTTCTTTGTTTAAGACCTGTTTTTGGAGCATGTACGCCTTTTGCGCTTCGGACAGATGCGCGGTCATATTAGTTGCTATTAGCGCCGGAGCAATGCTATTGACCTTGATCTTGAAGCGAGCTAGCTCTTTTGCCATTGATTGCGTAACATGCGTTAAGGCTGATTTAGAAGCGCAATAAATAGTTTCGCCGGGTATGTCTATATCTGCAGCTATGCTAGTTATATTAATAATCGACGACCCCTTGCTTCGGGCTAGTGCTTTCAGCATCAATTTGCTTAGATAAACAGGAGCCACACAATTCACCTTAAATGCATCTGTAGCAACGTCGGGATCCATTGCGGGTACCAACATGCTTGGCATTACACCTGCTGCATTTACGAGCGCAAATACTCGTTCTTTCAAAACTCCGCTCTCAGTGATGCGACTTAATGTTTGCGAAAAATCCCTTAGGTCTGTAACGATATGCTCATAGTCTTCCGATTTTATAACTCCTGGGTGGTTTTGCTTGTCAATGCCATAAGTAAGATAGCTGCCTTCAGAAATCAATCTGTTACACAAACCTAAGCCAATGCCAGAAGCAGAACCAGTTACGACAACGATCTTTTGTTCTTTAGACATAATCCTTACCAACATTCGCGTTCAATGTTTCCTACGAGAAACTATGGCGATATTTTCTATAGAGCGGTATTTCCCATAATCGCAACGCCCATAAAGGGAGGGGTTCATAACAACCCCGCGCTAGTCGGCAGATTGATGATCCGCCGTGCCAGCGACGCCGCTTCAGGCAGCAGCGTGCGCAGGCAAATCCCAAGAGGCAATGCCCTCACCGCTGTCATAGGAGTCAACAAGCGGGCTTGGTCGGTCATAGTGTCCTGAAGCGGCATTGCTTGAGGATCTGGCTGCCGACGCCGCGCGTGATCTTGCGCAATCGGGTGCCTGCTTGGTCGGAGCCAACCAGTTCGGCATGGGCAGGATTCTGGTCGGTCGGATCAGCAAAGACGTTCAGTCGCAGCGACTGCGCGTCTTCAGGCGGCGAGCAGGCCAGGATATCGGCAACACGCGCTTCGGCCAAGGCCTCCAAGCGCCTGTCAGGTCGTTCCAAGTCTGCGCGCCAGCGTTCGACGATCGCTGCCTCGGGCAACACCGCTGGGCGGCTCAGCGAGAAGCAGTTGCCATTGCCAAAGGCGCTCGGCGTGGCGCGCTGCTTTTCGGCATCCCAAAAGGGCTCGTGCAGGGCGCGTAAAACCAGTTCCTTATCGGCTACCCGTGGACGCGCTAGCCGCGGATCTACTGGGTTGTCTTCAGCATCCGTCATGCCGGCGCGGATTCTTCAACGCGACCGGGCGAGCACATCCGATACCGCCCTCGCTTCAATCGGCAGCTCGATCTCATCTCCGGTCGATGCCATGAAGCAGGTAAAGTGGTCCCTTGCGATCTCCAGTTCCACGACTTCGCCCTGTGCGTCTGGCCAATTGACCAGTACCTGTCCATCTCGGGACAAGAAGAGCGCAACGTCCAGGCCCGACCAGTCGGCAAGGTCCAGCAAGCGCTCCAGTCCCAGCAGGCTGTCATCGGCCAGTGCGCGCCCCTGACCCTGATCCCAGCCATCGGGGTAGGTCGCGAGTCGCTGCAGTCGCCGCGCGGCCTGTGCCCCGAGTTTAGCAGCGGTTTTCGCGGCGGCGCGCTCCAGAAGCTGGTGCGAAGCGGTTCGATCGCGACGTGTGATCGGTTGGGGGTCGAGCAGTAGGTAGGTCTGACCAGCGCTCGCGGTCCACCGCAGCTGGGCGGGAGTGGCGACCTGACGTAACCGCGCTTCGGCAAAGCCCGCGATCGTTCGGTCCGGCTCAGCATAGGCTAGCCAGGCGCAGCCGGAGGACGCGAATTCCTGCACCGCGGGTCTGCTCACTGGATGATTCATCACTTTTCCTCCTGTTCGTACGCTTGCGGCTGCATCAGGTCCGCAATTGGCACGGAAAGTTCCATGAACACCGCATGGGTTATCGAGCGCGCTCGGCCAAGCGCGCGCATGATGGCCTCCGCGTCTGGCTCGACTGATTCGGTTTGAGAGACTCTCATGTCCATGATCAGCGCCGCCTCATCGCCCGCAAGCCCTTCCGCGAATTGAATCCGCATCGTCCCATCGGCGAGGGGCACGCTAAGCTGCACCAGCGTACCCGGTTCTGCGGTTGGCTTGGCATGCCGAGTAATGGCGGGCGGGATGCCGACCGCCACCCCAAGGGTTGTCCGAAGAAACCGCATCGGCGTTTGCCCATCGAGCAATGGCTCGCGGAAGGCGTCGATGTAGCGCAGGGCCACCTGGACGGGGGCGGTCGCCTCAGGTTCGGGCCTGACCGCCAACAGGGCCTCGACGCCCTTGCGAGCCGTTGGCGCGAACTCCGTCCAGGAGAGATACGGTGGGGTCGCGTTGGCCGTGAAGAGCCGTGGCCCGAGTTGAAACAGGGTATTCTGAGGCGCGCCGGATTTTTGCTTGACCCGTAACGTCGGCGCATCCAGCGGCAACGGGAATCCAGGCGGCACCAAGCGCTCGACATGCTCGTAGCCCAACGCACCCATGCGGGCAGTCCACTGCAGAAACATGTCTTCAGCGGGACCGTTCGCCCCGGGCGGGATGACCGGAATGCCGGCCTGTGCCCGTCCGGACCAGCGCAATTCCGCGATCATCTCGATCAGCGGCGGATTCCGAAAGACTGTTGTCATTGCATCGGCCTCGACATGGACTCATGGACACTCGCCAGTCCAACCAGGCACCGAACTCGTCTCATTTTACGCCAACCCCGCGCTGCTCGGGAGATTGATGATCCGGCGCACCAACGACTCCGCGACCGGCAGTGGCGCGCGCGGGCAGTCACGATAGGGTGCTAGACGATGCATCAGCGTCCAGGCTGGGCGGGTCATGAGGCCGGCGTCGTTGGTGACTGTCAGAACCGCATCGCGCTGATCGGCCACCGCCTCGTCCAGAATCAGCGTCTGCAGCCAATAGTTGCTCTCACAGCCCGGCGGTTCCTGTATCAGTCGCACCGACTCCAGGCGCGCGAAGGCGTCCAGATAGCGCACAGTCAGACGGCGCTTGGAGGCCAGGAAGTCGGGCAACTGCTCCAACTGAGCGCAGCCGAGTGCGGCATTGAGGTTGGGCATGCGGAAATTGTAGCCGATCTCGTCATGCACATATTCCCAGCGGTGCTGGCGCTTGGCCGTAGTCGTCAGGTGCTTGGCGTGGTCGGCAAGGCGTTCATCGTCCGTCAGGATGGCGCCACCCCCACCCGTGGTGATGGTCTTGTTGCCGTTGAAGCTCAGGATGCCCAGGCGGCCGAAGGTGCCAGTGTGGCGGCCATGATAGCGGCTGCCGAGGGATTCGGCGGCGTCCTCGACCAGGGTCAGCCGGTAGTCATGGGCAAGCGACAGCAGTCCATCCAGGTCGCACGGGTGACCGAAGGTATGCATCGGCACCAGCGCGCTTAGGCGTCGACCTGTGTGGCGGTGACGATAGCCACCGCCAGCAGGTTCCGCGATGCCCTTCAGCCAGTCACGCAAGGGTGCGGGATCAAGCCCCAAGGTCGCTTCAGCGCTATCAGCAAAGTGCGGCACCGCACCGAGGTAGTGGACGGCATTCGCGGTCGCCACAAAGCTGAGGGCGGGTATGAGGACCTCGTCGCCGGATTGCACACCGGCCAGTCGCAGCGCAACCTGCAGGGCTGCCGTGCCATTGACCACCGCAACCGCGCGCCGTGCGCCAGTGTAGTCAGCCAGTTGCTGCTCGAAGCGATCGACATAGGCGCCGACCGAGGAGACGAAGGTGGAGGCGATGCAGTCCTGCACATAGCGCTGTTCGTTGCCTTGAAAGCGCGGCTCGTGCAAAGGTGCCGGACCATCGCCCAGTACCGTCCGCAAGGCATCCACGATGGCGGCGGGCAGTGGGCTCATAGATTGTACTGATCTACCTTGTAGCGCCCGAGATTGGCTGGATTCGCGAACCACTGCGCCGTCTTCGCCAGCCCGCGGCGAAAGCCGTCCAGGCCGCCATAGTTGGGCGTCCAGCCGAGCAGTTCGCGCGCCCTGGTGTTATCCGCCCAGAGCCGCTCGACCTCGCTCTTGTCCGGGCGCAGGCGTTGCTCGTCGGTCAGGATCTCGATGTTGGCATCCATCACCTCGGCGATGGTGCGGGCGGTGTCGCCGATGCTGATCTCGAAATTGCTGCCGAGGTTGATGACCTCGCCGATGCCGGCGTCGCCCTCCAGTGCCTTGATGAAGCCTTGTACTGTGTCGGCGACGAAGTTGAAGTCGCGTGTCGGATGCACGGCGCCCAGCTTGATCCGCCGCTGGCCGCTGGCGATCTGGGTGATGATGGTCGGAATGACCGCGCGCGCCGACTGCCGGGGGCCGTAGGTGTTGAACGGGCGCAGCGTAACGACCGGTGTGCCGAAGGACAGGTAGAACGATTGGGCAATCTGGTCGGCGCCGATCTTGCTGGCGGAATAAGGCGACTGACCCTGCAGCGGGTGAGCCTCGGTAATGGGCACGAAGCGCGCGGTGCCATAGACCTCGCTTGTTGAGGTATGCACGACTTTGCGGACACCCAGATCCCGCGCTGCCTGCACCACATTCAAGGTCCCTTTGATGTTGGTATCAACGTAGGTGTCCGGTGAGTGATAGGAATAAGGAATCGCGATCAGTGCGGCCAGATGGAGCACGGCATCACAGCCGGCCATTGCGGTGCGCACACCGTGGGGGTCGCGGATGTCGCCGGCAAAGACCTCGAAGTGGCCGCGGACATCATCGGCACAATGATCGAGCCAGCCCCAGCTGTTGAAGGAATTGTAAAGGACGAAGGCCTTGACATCATGCCCCGCTCGGACAAGTGCTTCGGTCAGGTGTGAGCCAATGAAGCCGTCGGCGCCGGTGACAAGAATCATTTAAAATACCTGCTGCGATTTTCTCTAGAATTCGACTTGCTTCTGCGGATTTGGCGGCCATCTAAATAAACGATCGTGTTATCAGGTATTTCTACATTATTGAGAATTACGCCTGCTCCTACAATACAATTTTTTCCAACCACGGAACGTCCGATTACCTTACTGCCAGCATACAGAATGCACCCCCCCCCGAGCGAGGGGTATTCTAAATTTGGGTTGCCGCCAACTGTAACCCCTTGATAAATAACAAGCCAATCACCATAGCTTGCATTCCCGAGAATAGAACCGAGAGGATGCACAAACAAAAAATGCTGGGGAAGGCGTCTTGACGGGTATATGTCAATGTTGAACTTCAACCTGGTAAAGTAATAAATTTTTTCAGCAAGGCTCACAAACCCTTCTTGAAACAGAAGCTTCTGCAAAAATATGAAAAAATGGATGCACTGATCAACATTATAAACAGATATGTCGCTATATTTATTATTAATAGAGTTATGATTTTCGAGAAAACACTCAAAAGCATTAACTTTAACCTGCTCAAGCAGCATTACTTCTTCTTCATCAAGTTCAACCTCAGAACCAAGCCTGGCCAGCAGTATCTCGCTGAATTCAGCCCGTTTCACAATGACCACCCATCATCAACAATGATGTTCTGCCCCGTAATAAATCTCGAGTGCTCCGAGATAAGAAAAAGGAGCGTACCTACGACATCCTCGCTCTCAAGCATCCCTTTGTCATTACAGGAAGCCCGGTATTGATCCAGGAATGTTTTCGGCTGATTATCGAGAATGCCACCCGGACTGATGCAATTCACCCGAATGTGGTTACCCTTGTAGTACTTGGCCAAATAGCGGGTCATCGCGATCAGCCCGGCCTTGATGGCGCTGTACTCGATTGGCGAGACCATCTTTGTGCCTGCATAGTGCTCGAACTTAGGTGCCGCAACACCCTGGATCGAAGAGACATGAATCAGGTTGCCATGCCCTTGTTGCTTGAAATGACGCAGCATCCGCTGCGAGAACAGGATAGCGCCACCGAGATGTCTGGACAGATCTTCCGACAGAAATTCTGGCTGAAGGTCTTCAAACGCCGTTCCCCAACCCTTTGAGCGTGGATACGCTGAATGAATGGCTGCGTCCACCCTGCCAAACCGCGCGACGGCCTCGGCAATGCATCGATCCGCTTCCTCGGGCTGCCCCGCATCGGCAAGCGAAGACAGGACACACTCGGCCGGCAAATCTGCTTGCAGTGCATCGAGCCCTTCCGCGTTGACATCAACAAGCGCGACTGATCCGCCGTGCGCGATGACACCGCGCGCAGCACTCGCGCCAATCCTCCCAGCCGCGCCCGTGATCAGGACGACTTTATCTTTCAGCATGCATCTTCTCCAGCGTGACGCGCTCTCGCATCAAAAACTCGGCAACCTTGAAGTCGAATTCCGTGTCGATATCGATGGCGCGTTCTTGTGGAACCACAACGCCTCGTACGCGACCCTGCCAGAGGCTGTCATGGGACATGATGAATTCTGGCCGCATGACATAGGCGAGCGTCGTCAGATCGAAGGCCTGAGGCGCGTCCTGGCGCCGCACGATTCGGCCCCCACTATTCACCAGGACACTGAGTTGGCCTTCAGCATTCGCCTTCACCATGTTGAACCAGGGGCTACGGGCGGCCGGCGTCATGGTGACGACCGCGTCGGTATCGGCATCCAGTGCCGCCATGCATGCTCGGATGTCTTGCGCTAGGCGCATGGGTGCCGTTGCCGGCAGGCTGACAAAGCCATCGAAGTCACCCACCGTTTTTCGAACCCACTCGACCGCATGCTGCCAAGCAAGCCATTCGGGACTGTCGTCTTGGGCGATTTCCGACGGTCGCATAATGACGGTGGCACCATAGTCTTCGGCAACCGCTGCAATTTCGGCGGCATCAGTGGAGACAAAACGCTGTTCGATCTCCGGAATCTGCTTGGCGATGCTGAGTGCGTGGCCGAGCAGCGGCTTGTCGGCGAGTGGCCGGATGTTTTTGCCAGGCACGCCCTTGGAGCCGCCGCGTGCGAACACGAAGGCAAAGGTTCTCATAAATTGATAACGCGGCCTTGTCGTTGTGATTGTCTTGCGGCTTCGACCAGGGTCAGCGCAGCGATCCCGTCGGCGAGTGTGACCTTGGGTGCATCATCTTGCTCGATACAAGCGAGAAAATGCATGAGTTGCGTTCTGAACATGGCATCCCGCTCCAGCTCGAACGGCCACTGCACGGATTCTTCACACACATGCTGCAAGCGAACGGTCTTCTTGACACCATCCCAGACAAGATCACCATCCGCACCATGCGCGATGCACTGCCTGATTGCCTCTCGCCGAAGGAAATCCAGATGAATGGTGACGGTCAAGCCTGCCCGGGTGGTTAGCATTAAGTCAGCGGTATCTTCGACTGCTATACCCAGTGTGCCGCTGTTCGTCAGCGAGGCGTCAATGCTGTCGAATGGACCAAACAACCAGTGGGCGTAATCCAACTCATGACTCAGTTCCAGCAGCACACCGCCCCCCAATTCGGCACGTGCTGATGCCGTCTTGCGGTAATCCTGCTCGGGGCGCCAGTCGGGTAGGTAGGAGCCGCAGTCAATGGTGACTCCAACAAGCCTCCCTACCCGCTCTTCGCGCAGTTGCTGATGAAACCAGCGCAAGTCTGGCGAGTGGCGCAGGACGTAGCCGACCAGCACAGGGACCTGTCGTTGTTCGGCCAATTCCGCCAGTTCTGCCACGCCCTCCAGATTGTGCGACAAGGGCTTTTCGATCAGCAACGGGATGCCAGTACGCAACAATTCAAGCGCCTGCGGGACATGATAGGGGGCAGGACTGGCAATGATCGCTGCATCGATGCCCATGGCCATGGCTTCGTCTATCGAGGTGACGGACTCCGCAGCGAGTGCCTCCTCGGGCCAGCGTCCGCCGTGACCGGAGCGCACCAGGATGACGTCGATGTCAGGACGCAACTGCTTCAGCAGCCGAAGATGGCGCCGACCGATGCTGCCCAAGCCAACGAGCGCGACGCGTCTGACGCTCCGCGAGTTCACTGCCACTCTCCATGCGCCCGCTCGAGCGTCTCTGGCAAGCCCACGTCCAACCAGTACTCATGGATGGGGAATGCGCTGACGCGATGCTGCGCCCGAACGGCCTGATCGAGCAGTTGCGGCATGTCGAAGAAACAGTCGTTCGGGATCAGTTTCAGCAACTCCGGATCGAGCAGATAGATGCCAGCATTGACGTAGTGGCTGAGCACCGGCTTTTCCTCGAGTGTGAGCACGCGCAGATCATCCAGGCGCACGACGCCATAGGGAATCTGCGTGGTGTGCTCGCGCACGCAGAGGGTTGCTGCTGCCTCGTGCTCTGCATGGAACCGCAACAGGTGCTTGAAATCGACTCGCGTCAGCACGTCACCATTGAGCACCAGCAGTGGTTCGGTTGGCGATTGGGGGAGAAGGCTCAGAGCGCCGGCCGTGCCCAGTGGCTTGTCCTCTTCCAGGTACCGAATCCGTGCTTCCCAGTGCGCCCCGTCCTGGAAATAGTCTTGAATCTGCTCTTTCAGATAATTAACGGCAAGATAAAACTCCCGAAAACCGGCCTCGATGCATTGCTCAAGAATGATTTCCAGCAGCGGCTTGCCGCCGACGCGCAACATGGGCTTGGGGCAATCCTGTGTCAGTGGCCGCAGACGCTTGCCCTCGCCACCGGCCATGATGACGACGGGGTTGGAAAGGGTCTTGGGTTTGATCAGTTCATCAAGCCTGAACAGGCGAGTCACACGTCCTTGCTCGTCCAGCGCCGGGATCTGATGCAATGACGCTTTACGCATCAAGGTCAGTGCTTCCATATCGGTCGCTGTCGCCGGCAACGAGCGAAAATTGCGGAACATGATGCGTTCTACCGGTGTGTCGAGATCCTCGCCGCGCAACAATGCCCGCCGGATATCGCCATCCGTGATGGTACCCAATAAGCGGTGTTGCTCATCGGTGACCAAGGCAATCTGCACGGCTTCTCGATCGATAACGGCGATGGCCTCGCGTAACCCTGACTTGGGCGTCAGTTCAAGTGCGATGACAGACCCGGACTTCATAGGAACGATTGACTCTGCAATTTCATGATTTGCGCCGCCGAAATACCGGCAGCCGAGCCTGCGCATTCCAACCCAACAGTTCTGGACTAACAGATGTTGGCTTCAATGATCGCACCACGGCATGTGAGTTACAGTAACCAAGCAGTTCCATTCCGCGACATAGGGGTGATTGCGTACCGCACACGCGATGAAACAATCGGCACTAGAGTGCTTGCATTGCGATGAGCTTGCCGAAGCGCGACTCGTCGCAATCCCGCAGCCCTTCGTAACTGCCCTGCTCTATGAGGCTGCCTTGGTCGAAGACGTAGACCCGATCGACATTGCGGATAGTCGAGAGGCGATGGGCGATGATCACGACCGTAATCTGCCCTTTCAGCGCATCGATGCTCTGCTGAATTGCACGCTCGGATTCCGAGTCCAGCGCACTGGTGGCCTCATCCAGAATCAGCAGGTTGGGCCGACGGAACAGCTCGCGGGCGATGAACAGCCGCTGGCGCTGCCCGCCAGAGAGGCGCAAGCCCCGGTCGCCGACCAAGGTGTCGTAGCCGTCGGGCAGGGTCTCGATGAAATGGGCGATGTGCGCCTGGCGTGCAGCCTCGTGGATACCCCGCTCGAGCAGCGCGTCCTGTCGGTGATCGCCCGCCCAGAGGCTGATGTTGTTAGCGATGCTGTCGTCGAAGACGACCGTCTCTTGCGACACATAGCCGATCTGCTGGCGCCAACTGGCCAACTGGATGGCATCGCCCGGTACCCCGTCGATCAGCACCTGCCCCTCGCGTGGCTTGAGCATCAGCGTGAGCAGGTCGACCAGGGTGGATTTGCCGGCGCCGGACTCGCCGACGAAGGCCACCGAGTGGCGCACCGGGATCTCGAGGCTGATGTCCTTGAGCACGTCGCCCAGCTGCGGGTCGTAGCTGTAGTGGAGATTCTGCAGGCGGATGCCTTGGCTGAGGGGGCCGATCGGGCGCGTGCCGTCGGGTTCCTGATGCTGGCGCTGGGTGGCGAATTCCTGATGCACCAGCTCGATGCTGCCGATCTGTTCCAGGGTACCCTGCCAGCTGCCCTGGATGGCGAGCATGGCGTTGAGACCACGGTAGAACAGCAGGATGGAGACCAGGATGGGCGCCAGCGGCTGTTGCAGATAGATCAGTTGCACCAGCACGATGGCCATGATGAAGACCACGGCGATGGGCTCGCGCACGGCATCGGTAAAGGCCTGGGCGATACCGGTTCGGATCTGATAGCCTGTCAACCGGCCAATCGAGGCGTTGATACTTTGACCAAGTTTGGTGTTTTGTCCCGTTGCGGTGAGGTACTTGAAACCGTGCAGGGTTTGAATGAGTTGTTTGGCCAGGTGGCCGGTCTCGGTCGCGGTCTTTCGGGACAGGGTGCGCACGTAGCTGTTGATCCAGCGGAACAAGGCCAGCAATACCATGCCGATGGTTAAGGCCATGAGGCCGAAGCGCCAGGCAACCATGAAGGCGAGCGTAATGTAGACGGTTGCACTGATGATTTGGGTGCCCAGACCGCTGAAGCTGTTGAATGACAGCAGGGCCCGATTGATCTGGTCGTTGATCAGGTTGATGAAATGGCCGGTGTCGCGGCTGGCGTAATAGCCATAGTTCATCTTGCTGTAGGCGTTGAACAGCCGGGCCTTGAGCTGGCGCAGCAGTTGCCCGCGCAGGTAGGCGTTGAAGCCGAGCGCGCCGAAGGTGAGCGCGCCCTTGACGATGAAGGCGACGGTGATGACCAGGAGCACCGCGACGGTGGCGTTTTGCAGGTCGAAGGCCGCGAGGGCGTTGTTGAGAAAGGCGCTGATGCCGCTGAGCTCTGCCGGGGCGGTCTCGGCGCCGTTGGCGTCGAGGGTCTGTAACAGCGGCAGCAGCATCAGGATACCGACGCCCTCGGCCAGCCCCGCGACCAGGGTGAGCGCGAAGATGAGGTACATACGCGCGCCCAGATAGGTCTGGAAGATGCGCAGGTAATGCGGGATGTCGCGGGCGGTACTGCTCATGCTCAGGAGAGATCTCGTTAACTCATCACACGCTGCGGTCATAACCGATCAAATGCCGGTCAAACGACCAGATGTAGACGCGGCGGTGCGGATTTTGCGCACATAAACGCTGCCAATCCTGGATGATCGACAGATCGCCCAGGCCACTGCCGCGGCTTGCATGTTCTGGAAAGTCCTGGAGCCAGACCAGAAAATCGGGTTCATCCAGAAAGCGAAGTGGCTTGAAAGGCGATTTTCCCTCAAGCGCCAAGCGCACTTGCTCGACAAAACGCTCAGCACATTGACGGCGCTGCTGGCCATCGCCATTCTGGCCGATATGGTTGCCCGTCTCCAGCACGGTGGCCATGGGCAAAAAGAGTTCTTCGCTGTTGCTGGCAATCCGTTCGCGAAGTTGCGCAAGCGTTTCCTGATGTCGCTTGGCCTTGATCGGCACATTCAGGATTTCCACGAACACAGTCGTGTCGACCAGACAGATGGCGCTCATTTGGCGGATGCTGTGTCTTGCGTCAGCGCATCCAGCCAGGACAGCGCGGCCTCTCGGCGTTGTGCCGGGGAGGTTTCATCCTTGAGAAACCGCTCCAGAACCCGTCGCGTCATCAATTGCCCCAGCGGACCCTGAGCTACCAGTTCGCTGTAACGCTCCAGGTCTGCCAGACGGATCAGGCGGCTGTCGCCAAGTTGCGGGTCGCGGTAGCAGCACAGCACATCGGCCAGGCCGGCATCCGGCAGGGCGTCCAGCAGCGCGGGATTGTGCGAGGTCATCAGCACACGTAGCCGGCGTTGGCTGGCCAGGTCGCGGATTTGTCTCACCAGCAGGTCTGCGCGACTGGGATGGACGCCGTTATCGACCTCTTCGATGATCAATAGCGCACCCTCGGGGGCTGACAGCAAGGCGGCGCCGACGGCCAGCACCCGCAATGTGCCATCCGAGAGCAATGGCGCATCGACGAGGCGGCTTTTTTCGCCGAATGTCTCTTCGAGTTGCACCATGACGTCTTGTCGCTGCGTCTCGATGAACCGGATGTCGGTAATATCCTGCTCGGGCAGCGAGCGGATGAAATCGAGCAATGCCTGCTTGCTGTCTTTCTGTTGACAGAGCTGATAGAGCACCGCCGAAAGATTGCTGCCGTCTTCCTTGAGTTGCCGATCGCCCGCGTATTCGTAATCGCGCATCTGTGCAGGCCGCGGGTCGAGAAAGACGATGGCGCGCAGCGTTTCGCGCAAGACGCGGCTGACGGCTGGTATCCATTGTTGCGCTTCGGAGTGCGCCTGCTGAAAGCGACCGGGGGTTTCCAGTTGATAAAAGACCGCCTGGCGATTGGAGCAAGGGATGTGTGGCTTGGTTCGTCCGCGTCGGAAATTATTGTAGGCGACGCTGATCTCATCACTGTGCGCATTGGGTTCGTTATCGACTCGATACAGCGGTACTTTTTGTTCGGGGTTGGTGATTTGCTCGCCGGTCACGACAAGCTGGTCATTCAATTGACCGATGCTGATGGAAAAATCGCACCAGCCTTGCGGGGCATCAGCCAAATGCGCTTCGAGTTGGAACGGCGCTGTGGCATCCCGGAACAGGTCTCGCGCCTGCCCCCGGACGACCGCATCACCGCCCTGGATATCGCGCTCGATATCGTCCAGGCGCTTGCCTTTGGCCAACCAGTTGAGCAGCCGAATGCCTTCGATCGCGTTGCTCTTTCCCGAGGCATTGGGGCCGATCAGAAAGGTCAGCGGAGCCAGCGTCAGCTTTGCCTGCCGATAACTCTTGAAATTGGTCAGTTGAATGGATGTCAGCATGAAACGGGCCTGCAATGATGGTGCACAGGTCGGCGGAGCCAATCGACCGCTGGCGCTGTACGCTTTTCGACCATCTCAGGTTTTCCGGATCCCGGAGATGACATCAGCGGCCTGCTCCCGTGTCAACTGCGGCCCCATCGGCAGACTCAGCACCTCGCCCGCCATCCGCGTTGCGATGGGATAGCGGCCATCATCATACCCGGCATCGGCGTAACAGGGCTGCCGGTGCGGCGGGATGGGGTAATGGATCAGGCTGCCGATGCCGGCCTCGGTCAATTGGCGCTGTAGGGCGTCGCGTTGCGGGTGTCGGATCACGAACAGGTGCCAGACGGGTTCGGCCCACTCGGGCACGACCGGCAGGGTCAGCGGGCTGTCGGCCAGGCCTTGCAGGTAGGCTTCGGCCAAGGCGCGGCGGCGGTCGTTCCAGGCATCCAGGTGGCGCAGCTTGACACCGAGAAAGGCGGCCTGCAGCGGGTCGAGCCGGCTGTTGCAGCCCTGCGCCTGGTTGACATATTTCTCGCGCGAGCCGTAGTTGCGCAGCAGCCGCAGGCGTTCGGCCAGGTCGGCGTTGTTGGTGGTGACGGCGCCGCCATCGCCGAAGGCGCCGAGGTTCTTGCCCGGATAGAAGCTCCAGGCGACGGCATCGCCGTGCGCGCCGATGCGCTGGCCTTTGTAGCGCGCGCCATGGGCCTGGGCGGCGTCTTCGATGACCTTGAGCCCGTGGCGGCGGGCGATGGCGAGGATGGGGTCCAGGTCCGCCGGCTGGCCGTAGAGGTGCACCGGGAGGATGGCGCGGGTGCGCGGGGTGATGGCCGCTTCGATGCGCGCCGGGTCGATGTTGTAGGTGGCTTCGATGGGCTCCACCGGCACCGGGGTGGCGCCGACTTGGGAGACGGCGAGCCAGGTGGCGATGAAGGTGTGCGAGGGCACGATGACCTCGTCGCCGGGGCCGATGTCGCAGGCGCGCAAGGCCAGTTGCAGGGCATCGAGCCCGCTGGCAACGCCGACGCCGTGGGCGGCCTGACAGTAGGCGGCAAAGTCGGCCTCGAAGCGCTCGACTTCCTCGCCGAGGATGTACCAGCCGGAGTTGAGGACGCGGTCGGTGGCTTGCTCGATCTCAGCGGTCAATTCCTGTGTTGCCGCCTTGAGATCGAGAAAGGGAACCTGCGTTGGTTGTTTCTGATGCGACTGGATGAATCTGTCGGCGGTCAGTGCGATCTCGGGATACTGATCCAGCATGCCGGCATCGCGTGTGATGACCTTGGCGTCGATGGCCTTGGCAGATGCAATGATGAGCGAATCTTCGATGTCGTTGTCATCGATCTCCAGATAAGCGGGCGTTTTGGCGAGCGCGACCTGATTTAAGACGTCTTTGATGAAAAACAGGGTCAGTTGCTGGCGTTCTGCTGCCGTTGCTTGCGGGTAGCTTTGCTTGAAGGCTCTACTTTTGAGGAACTCAAGGTTATCCAGGCTCGAGGAGGAGATAAAAGGCCGATAGCTAGCGGATTGCGTAGCCAGATTAAATGCGGGTTTTGATGATGGGAAGCGCTTTAAACGCTCGGCATCGTAACAGTCGAGAATGATGTTGATGTCAAGAAGAATGTTTTGCACTGAGGTAGGCCCCATAGTCTTCTTGTAACACCGCGTCGTCATCCTCTAGCGGATTGGGCGAGGTGGTGATGATGAGCTCGCGCCAGTGCTGATCGATATAGCCATCGGCAAAAAAAGGTGTTTGTTCTTGATGCGGCTTTGCGGTTTGGTCGTTTGCCACTGAATCTTCAACCCATGCGACCACCTTGACGTGCTTCGACTCCATTGCATGGTATTGACTGGGTAGCTTGATGGCCCCGTCCTGAATGTTGGCTTCAAATTCGATTGCTTGCATGCGTCATCCCCTGTGTTGTGACACCTTCAGCTGTTGGCGCTCGTAGCGCCTCACGCACCGCCCCAACGGGCGCGCATGAATTCGGCGTAGTCGCGGTAGTAGTCGTCCTCGTCGTAGCGGTTGGAGGCGAGCACCATGCAGACCGAGCCGGAGGAGAAGTTGTCCAGCTCGCGCAACATCATAGGGCAGACGTAGAGGCCGCTGTAGGAGCGATTGAGGTGGTAGCGGACCTTGTCCTTGCCGTCGTCAAGAACGATGTCGAAGCTGCCGGACATGGCGATGATGAGTTGCTGCAACGCCTTGTGCGCATGCCCGCCCCGCTCTGCCCCGCCCGGCACGTCGTACAGGTAGTAGACACGCTGGATGTCGAAGGGGATGTGGTTGCCGCCTTCGATGAAGGTGAGGTTGCCCTGGTGCTCGATGATGAAGTAGGCCTGGTCGGTCGCGGTTGCATAGCGCTGTAGCCAGGATCGCTGGGCATCGAGGTCTGGCGCGGTGGTGCTCAGATAACGCGATTTTTTCTCGTCGGTACGCAGCGAAAGGATAAAGGTGGCATCTTCCGGCATCGCGTCTCTGAAGATCAGCGTCTTACCGATCACCTGTCGCGCCTTGAGGATCCGTGGAGCCGGAGTCATGACCCGGCTCCAGCGTGCCGATGATCCGTGCCGGATTGCCCACCACGGTGGCCCCGGCCAGCACCGACCGGGTGACCACCGCACCGGCGCCGACCATCGCCCGCTCGCCAATGGTCAGGCCAGGCAGGATCACCGCCCCCCCCCCGATGGAGGCCCCGCGCTTGACGATGGTCGTGGCGAAGCGGTCCGGGTACTGCTTGCTGCGCGGGAAGCGGTCATTGGTGAAGGTGACGTTCGGCCCGATGAAGACATCGTCTTCGATGCGCAGGCCATCCCACAACTGCACGCCGGATTTGACCGTGACCCGGTCGCCGATGACCACGTCGTTCTCGATGAGGCAGTGCGCGCAGATGTTGCAGTCGGCGCCGATCCGGGCGCCGGGGAGGATGACGACAAACTGCCAGATGCGGCTGCCCTCGCCGATCCGGTGGGTCTGGACGTCTGAGAGCGGATGGATGGAATGCGTCATGTGGACAAGGGAAACAGGTTAAGCGTTCACACTCTTTTCAGCTGGCTCGCCGCTGGCGGGGTCGACGTCGAAGCCAGGACAGTGGAATGGCGAGCACTTTCGCGGCAAGGACGCGATTCAGTGGTGGGCGAGCCAGGCCTCGAGGTCGGCGGGGCCGGTGACGCTGGTTTATGCGTGGACAATGTTTTCGGCCGGTTCCTGATAGCGCCCGCGCGTGTCGACGATGAGCGGCGCGTGGCGCTTGATGAGCGCGTAGTCGAAGCGATCGTGGTCGGTGGCGAGCAGCACGCAGTCGGCGGCGGCCAGGGTCTCGGGCGTGAGCGGCACGGATGCCAGGTCGAAGTCGTGCCGGCGCATCTTGAGGAAGCGCGGCACGTGCGGGTCGGAGTAGCTGATCTCGGCACCCTTGGCCTGCAGCAGTTCCATGAGCGCGATGGACGGCGATTCGCGGCGGTCGTCGACGTTCTTCTCAACCCCAAAGCCGAAGGGCTTGGTGGCGGCGGCGCGGATGACCTCGTGGATGTCGATGTCCATGCGGTCGCAGACGATCTTGAGCTCGTTGACCAGGCCGATGTTGACGGCGCGGTGGATGTTTTCCAGCAGCTTGGTCATCTCGGCGGCGCGGGTGGAGCTGAGTGTCACTACCTGGTCGATGACCTGGCCGTAGAGGGCCTGGCCGGCGCGGGTGCAGGCGGGGGTGAGGCCGCCGAGCACCTTGGGGATGGTGCGGGTGCTGTAATTGGGGTTGCCGGGGTCTTCGCGCTCGGGGGAGAAGACCAGGAAGAGGTCCTGGCCGAGGGTGAGGCCGCTTTTTTCCAGCCGGGGCTTGAGCGCCTCGTCGGTGGTGCCGGGCCAGGTGGTGCTCTCCAGCGAGACGATCTGGCCGGGGCGCAGGTGCGGGACGATGGCCTCGGTTGTAAGCAAGATCAAACCGGCTTTCCAGCGCATGATGGTAGCGCTGCGCCTGTTCAAGCCCGAAATCTTGGGCGCCTGCAATGTAAATCTGAATCAGATCTTCTTCAGCGGATTTGCTGAGAACGTACTTCACGTTTGACCTGCAATACGCCCCAAGGCTTCGGCCTGAATCTCGGCCATGCTGCGCGTGCCCTCGCCGCCTTCAAGCGCTTCGTCGATGAGGCCTTGCAGCTGCGCGATTTTCGCTGCGTTCACAATGACGGCCTACCGACAAATCACGTCACTGCGAGGGCCTAAGGCCCGCGGCAGTCCACTGCCAAAGGCAGCTCGCCTCAGTGGCTCCACTCTTCAACCGCAAGGCCCGGCACACGATAAAACTCACGCGCGTTATTGGTGATCACAACCGTATCTTCCGCAAGCGCATGCGCTGCAATCATTAGATCCATATTGCCGATCGGTTGCCCTTGTTTTTCTAGCGTATAGCGCACTGCAGCGTAGTGATTGGACGCCTCAACAGGCCAAGGACGCACTTCAAATCCCGCAAGCCACGTCTCAATCACTGTTTCGAATTTATCTGAGCCGAGTTTCGTCGCACCAAAACGAAGTTCGGCAGCCACAATGGCTGAAATCCATACTTCGCTCGCTCTCAGCGCAGAAAACCGATCAATCATGCTCTCGGGCCTCTTTCGCAAGATGTAACTGCATATGTTGGTATCAAGCGTACGCAGCATTTCTTAAGACCAGTCACGATCCTGCGGCAGCGGATCCTCGCGTTTCGCTAGAAACTCTTCCGGGAGCGATTCAGTGGAGGCGTAAAACCCACGCAACCATTCTCCAAGATTCTGCGTCGGTTCCGTTCGGGGCTTGATCAGGTAGGCATCACCCACTTGCTCGATCAGGACTTCGCTCGCGGCAATGCGCAATTTTGCTGGCCAGCGAATGGCTTGACTGCGCCCACTCATAAATAACTTCGCTAACGTCGACATCGCGCACCTCCAAAATTGATTCCCAGCTTGGCAGAAACAAATGTAATATTACATTGTAATACTACATCTGGGGCAGCTTTGTTGACAAGAGAAACCTCATCATGCCGACTTCCGAGAGGATGGTCTTGCCCAGATCCGCGCTGTGGCGGTTCAAGAACCAGCTATACGGCTGGTGCAGATAGCCCTCGACCAGCCGCTTGCCGATGCTGTATTCGCGCATCAGGGTGAAGCGCAGCTGCGCGTATGTGGTCAGCGCCTTGAAGGCCAGCGAGCTGACCAAGAGCACAAAGACGCCGATGCCGAGCACGAAGAGAAACTGCTCGGGGGTCTCAACGCCGAAGTTGCTTGCGGCGGCGTAGGCGGTGTTGAGGACCGCGTTGGTTTCCACCAGCCCAGGGTCCGCCAGCACCGCCATAAACGGCATGATCGACGCCACGCCGAGCATGTCCAGTAGCGCCATCACCAGGATCATGCCGAGCAACAGCCCCGCGCGCTTACGCTCGTGGGGGGGTTAAGAGGTCGAGGATTTTCTTGAGGGTATTCAAGGGATTCTAATTTGGCTTCTTGACGTGCGTCGGCGCAATTTTTCCGCCAGGGCCTGCTTGGCGCCAGCATCAGGTGCTGTCGTTGGGGTTGCCGGGCCAAGCTTCGCGGGTGTTGAGTGTGTTGATGACGTCCATTGGGTGTTGTCTCCTGACGCGGCGGCTAGCGCTGCTGCGGCAGCGGGTCTTTTGCCGGTGATTGCGTTTGGGCCTGCTGCTCGCGGGTCAGTTGTTCGATGAAGGCTTGCAGCTCGGCGTGTTCCTGGCGCTTTTGGGCGATGAGCGCGTTGAGGACCCTGAGCTTGGCCTGGGCGCCTTCGGGCGTGAGCAGGTAGAGGTAGCGCTGCTTGGTCTTGCTGCGGGTGAAGTTTTCCATCTTCACCCAGCCCTTCTCGATCACCGCGCGCAGGCAGTAGTTGGTGCTGCTGAGGCTCAAGCCCACCAGCTTGGCCAGCTCGCGCTGGCTGGCGCCGGGGTGTTGTTCCAGGTGGCGCAGGAGGCGGTATTGGTGTTCGTCTTTGATCATTACGGCGGGGGCGAGGTTTCAGGCACGCTACCGCCCTGCCTGGTCACTTGCCGGCATGGGCTGTGTGGGATTCGGATTGTGTCGCTCTGGCGTTCGCGGCCGAAACGAAAGGCGTGTATTAGAACATCCGGGTGTCAGGTTTTGCAAGGACTGGTCGTGCCTTTCGTGTGGACGCTGTCGGCGGCGGCCAGGGTAGCGGGCGTGAGCGCATTCAGGCCTGAGCAGAGGGCATTCATGCGCGTGACCACGGGAGCGCATTCGGGGCGGGGTGACGCTGTCGGGGGCGTGCATCGCCAGGGATGGCGATGCTCGAGCGTCCCATGGATGGGCTCGCAGCGTCCCCCGCACAGCGGCACACCGCCCCGAAGGCGCGGGTGTTGGCGACGGAGCTTGCCGCCAAGCGTTTCAGTGTTGGCGAACAGTGCGTCAGTGGCGGGCGAGCCAGGCCTCGAGGTCAGCGGGGCCGGTGAAGTCCAGCAGGTCTTCGCCGAGGGTTTCGATCTGATCGACCGGGAGCGATTCGATGCGCTGCCGATACGCGTCCGGCACTGACCCGACACGGCGGTTCAGTAGTCGGAGTACCAAGTGAGTCTCGCCCTGCTGGCGACCCTGTTCGGTGAATCTGGCGGCGAATCCGGTCGCCAGACCGAAGGCGCGGGAGTGGGCTGCTGAGGTTGCCGCCAACCGTTTCAGTGTTGGCGAAGCGCCTGGATTTCTGCCAGCGTGAGCCCTGAAACCGTCGCGATCTGCTCGTCGCTGAGCAGGTTCATGGACAGCAGATTTCTCGCGACCTCTTCACGGCCTTCTTCACGGCCTTCTTCACGGCCTTCTCGCTTCGCCTCGTTGATGAGCGAGACCTCGTCGTGCAAGGCGCGCTCGCGCACAAACGCCAGGCGACGCGCCTCCTCATCCGCGCTGAGTTCGCGGATCCGATTCATGGCTTGCTTGACCGGCTCGTGCGT
>NZ_VWXX01000025.1 GCF_008632335.1 Thiohalocapsa marina | reverse complement strand
GGGGGTCTCGATCGCAGGACGCGATCGTGAAGCCTCCAGGGACGGATTCACGGCGTCCCCCGACCGCCGCCACCCAGCCCGGCAGACCGCCCCTCGGAACCTTAAGCCACCAGCCTCCGGGACTTCAAACTTCAAACTTCAGCCGGCAAGCGCCGCGGCCGGCGATCTCAGGTATACTCTGCCAGCCTTGGCCCCCGCATCCCGTAAGACTCCAGCCCCAGCGAGCCTGCATGGCAGTCAACATCCTCGGAATCTCGGCATACTACCATGACAGCGCTGCGTGCCTGGTGCGCGACGGCGAGATCGTCGCCGCCGCCCAGCAAGAGCGCTTCTCGCGCAAGAAGCACGACGCCGGCTTCCCCGCGGACGCCATCGCCTGCTGCCTGGAGCAGGGCGGCCTGCGGCTGGCCGACCTGGACCACGTCGTCTTCTACGACAAACCGCTGATCAAGTTCGAGCGCCTGCTGGAGACCTACCTGGCCTATGCCCCCCGCGGCCTGCGCTCGTTCCTGACCGCCATGCCGATCTGGCTGAAAGAAAAACTCTTCCTCAAGGACCTGCTCAAGCAGGAACTGGCCGCCCTGGGCGACCTGCGCAAGGACGCCCTGCCGCCGCTGCTGTTCACCCAGCATCACCAGGCCCATGCGGCATCCGCCTTCTTTCCCAGCCCGTTCGAGCGCGCCGCCGTGCTGTGCATGGACGGCGTCGGCGAATGGGCCACCACCTCGGTCTGGCTCGGCGAAGGCAACCGCCTGACCCCCTGCTGGGAGATCCCGTTTCCGCATTCACTCGGCCTGCTCTACTCCGCCTTTACCTACTTCACCGGGTTCAAGGTCAACTCCGGCGAATACAAACTGATGGGCCTTGCCCCCTACGGCGAGCCCAGGTTCCGCGACCAGATCCTGGACCACCTGCTGGCACTGAAGGACGACGGCACCTTCCGCATGGACATGCGCTATTTCAACTACGCCAACGGGCTGACCATGACCAGCAAGGCCTTCGACCGCCTGTTCGGCGGCCCGCCGCGGCAGCCGGAATCCCCGGTCACCCAGCGCGAGATGGACCTGGCCGCATCGGTGCAGGCAGTGACCGAAGAGGTCGTTCTGCGCCTGGGGCGCACGGTGCAGCGGGAACTGGACGTGGACCACCTGTGCCTGGCCGGCGGCGTCGCGCTGAACTGCGTCGCCAACGGCCGCCTGTGGCGCGAGGGACCGTTCAAGGACCTCTGGATCCAGCCCGCCGCCGGCGATGCCGGGGGCGCCCTGGGTGCCGCCCTGTCGGTCTGGCACGAATACCTGCAACAACCCCGCACCGGCAGCGACACCGATCGCATGCGCGGCGCCTATCTCGGTCCGGCGTTCAGCAACGCCGCCATCGAGGCCTACCTGCAGGCAAACGACATCCCCTGGCAGCGCCTGGACGACGACCAGCTGATGGACCGCCTGGCCCAGCTGCTGGCCGACGAGCAGGTGGTGGGCTGGTTCCAGGGGCCGATGGAGTTCGGACCCCGTGCCCTCGGCGGGCGCTCCATCCTCGGCGATCCACGCAGCCCCCGCATGCAGTCGGTGATGAACCTCAAGATCAAGTACCGCGAGTCGTTCCGGCCGTTTGCACCGGCGGTGCTCGCGGAGCAGGTGTCGGACTGGTTCGAGCACACAGGCCCCAGCCCCTACATGCTGCTGGTGGCGCCGGTGGCCGAGGCCAGGCGCCTGCCCATGACCGACGCTCAACAGCAGCTATTCGGCATCGACCGGCTCAAGGTGCCGCGCTCCGAGGTGCCGGCCGTGACCCATGTGGATTATTCCGCCCGGTTGCAGACAGTGCACCGCGAGACCAATCCCCGCTTCCACCGGCTGCTCTCGGCCTTCGCCGCGCGCACCGGCTGCCCGCTGCTGGTGAACACCTCGTTCAACGTCCGCGGCGAGCCCATCGTCGGCTCGCCGCAGGACGCCTACCGCTGTTTCATGCGCACCGAGATGGACGCACTGGTGCTGGAGAACTGCCTGTTGCTCAAGGCCGATCAGCCGCCGGCGCCGGCGGACGACGACTGGCAGCGCACCTTCGAACTGGACTGAGGCCAAGGCCATGCAGCACGTCATCCCTGAGCTCGACCGCAAGGGCCTGCGTCAGTTCGCGCTGACCACCGGGGCCATCGTCGCCGGCCTGTTCGGCCTGTTGCTGCCCTGGCTCTTCGACTTCGGCTTTCCGCTCTGGCCCTGGCCGCTGGCGGCAGTGCTGGTGCTCTGGGGCCTGCTGGCGCCGAACAGCCTGCGGCCGGTCTACCGCGGCTGGATGCGCATCGGCCTGCTGCTCAGTCGGGTCACCACGCCGCTGATCCTCGGCCTGGTGTTCTTTCTGGTGTTCGTCCCGGCGGGGCTGGTGATGCGCCTCACCCGGTACGACCCGATGCGGCGGCGCCCCGCGCCGCAGCGCGACAGCTACCGCGAGCCAAGCCGCCCCTACACCCCCGATTCCATGGAGAATCCCTACTGATGCTGGACCTGCTGAAAGACCTGTGGGGCTTCATGCGCGCACGCAAGAAGTTCTGGCTGGCCCCGATCATCATCGTGATGCTGCTGCTCGGCGCGCTCATCGTGCTGGCCCAGGGCTCTGCGGTGGCGCCCTTCATCTACACGCTGTTTTGAGCAACGCCGGTTTGCGCCGCGCCGGTTCAAGCGCTACCGGCCGGACACCCACGGCCGCCAGAGCGCAAGGCGCCAGCGCTCGCCTGCTGGGCATCCCGATAGCCGCGCTGATCGCATTCTTTGCCTTCGCAGACCTGATGCTGGCCTTCCCGCAGATCGACCTGGCCCTCAGCGGACTGTTCTACACCCCCGGCGCCGGTTTCACGCTGCGCGGCCAGGCCTGGGAGCAGCTGCTCTACCATTCCGTGCCCGTGCTGATGGTCACGGTCAATCTCGGGCTGATCGGCCTGTGGCTGTTCAACCGTGTCAAGGGGCGGGCCCTGCTCGGTTTCGACGGCCGCCGCCTGGTGCTGCTGCTGTGTCTGCTGGCGCTGTTGCCCGGGCTGCTGGTGAACCAGGTGTTCAAGGAACACTGGGGCCGGGCACGCCCGGTACAGGTGACGGAGTTTGGCGGCCAGCGCACATTCACCCCGCCCTTCGTCCGCAGCGACCAGCGCGGCGGCGCCTTCAGCTCCGGTCATGCGGCGGCGGCCTTCTATCTCATCGGCGTGGCTGCCGTGCTGAGCGGGCCGCACTCCGGCTGGGTGCTGCTGGCAACGCTGTATGCGCTGCTGGTCGGCCTGGCGCGCATTGCCGCCGGCGGCCACTTCGTCAGCGACGTGGTCACCTCAGGCTTTCTGGTGCTGTTCGGCTATCTCGTCTTGCACCATCTGCTACTGGGGGCCGGCAACCGGGTCGCCGATGCCGCCGGCACGGTGCGGGGGCGGCCGAGGTGACTGCGAGGCCTTGCCAAAGTCTGATCGGACACCGGATTCGGCGCCTGGCTGGATGCCTGACCCGGTGCCTTGCCAGCCCCCGGCCCGGGCACGCCATCAAACGCTCGATGGGCAAGCACGCCGGACCGCTGATGGCCCTGACGCTGGGCGCGCTCGCCTCCGGCTGCGTACTGACCCTGCCCACGGAGATGGAGAACAGCGAACTGGAGCGCATGATCGCCGCCGGCGACTGGTCCGCCATCGCCGCCATCCCGGTGCTGTGCATCACCCAGACCGATGCCTGCGCCGCAAGACACGCCACCCGGGCGGATGCCTGTCTGCGGCTGGTCATCCAGCAGCCTGGCAGTGCCTCGGCCCAGGACGCACGCATTCGCGAGCTGCTGGACTGCGCCGAAACAGAATACCGCAGCGCCCTGGAGCGACAGCCATCCAGCAGTTCCACCAGCCGCATCTCGTTTCACGGCGGCCTGCTGCTGACCCTGAGCGAGCGGCGCAACCGGCTGATGGACGGCACCGACCGGCAACAGCTCGCTGCCGCCAACGAGTTGCTGCTGAGCGCCGCCGCGGCCGCCCGACGCGATGCGCCGGACAGTGCCATGGGCTTCCTCTACGGGGCCTCGGCACATGTCTACCGGGCCGCGCTGGAGGCCGAGCAGACGCGCCGCTGCGCCGACCTGTACCAGGCGCGAACGCTGTTGCAACGCTCCCCCGCGCCGCCGACGGAACTGCAGCAGGAGCAGCAACGCATCCAGGCGCTGGTGCGGCGGCAGTTGCAGGACAACGGCTGCCGCAGTCGGCCAGGCACGCGCTGATCGGCGACACCCGACATGCAATCGCCCGCACCGGACACCGTCGCGCCGCGCATCGGCCCGACGGCCGCCCCAGGCCTCGACCATTGGCGCTGGCCCTGGCTCCTGCTGCTGGGGCTCACCACCTGGCGGCTGCTCATCGCCGCCACGGTCCCGGTCACCCAGGACGAGGCCTACTACTTCAACTGGGCCCGCTCCCTTGCCTGGGGCTATTTCGACCACCCGCCCGGGGTCGCGCTCATCGGCATCGGCACCCTGCTGGCGCCGGGCTCCGCGTTTGCCGCCCGACTCGGCGCCGTGCTCTGCGGCACCCTGTCGTTCCTGGTGATGTGGCGCCTCTATCGCGCCTGCGGACTGCACGGGCGGGAACTACTGCTGGCGCTAGTCATCGCCACGGCCACCTTTCCCGGGCTGGTGGCCGGCGTCGTCACCACGCCCGACACCGTGCTCTACCTGTTCTGGCTACTTGCATTGCACGAATCCCTCGCTGCACTGCAAGGCCGTCGCCAGCGCTGGATCACCGCGGGCATCGCCTGCGGCCTCGGCCTGCTCGGCAAGTACACCATGGTCATCATCGGCCCGGTGCTGCTGCTGGCCATCCTGCTGATCGATCCCCGGGCGCTGCGCACCCGCTGGCCCTATCTCGGTGCCGCCCTGGCGCTGCTGCTGTTCCTGCCGCACCTCCTCTGGAACGCGCAGCACGACTGGCTGACCATGCGCTTTCAGTTCGGCCACGGCTTCTCCACCGACACCGGCGCGATCGCGCTGGCGGCGGACCGGTTGCCGGCCGCCGTCGGCCTGCACGCCTATCAGCCAGCCGCACCAGAACCCATGGACCTGGGGCAGCGCCTTGGCAGCCTGGGTGAATATCTGGGCAGCCAGTTGCTGTTCTGGGGCGCCCTGCTGCTGCCGCTGGCCGCGGCGCCCTTTGCCACCGGCGGCCTGGCGGGGATGCGGCGCCGGTTGCGCGAGACCCTGCCGACGCCAGCGCGGCGGCTGTTGCTGATCGGCCTGGGGCTGCCGCTGCTGTTCTTCGGCACCGTCGCCTGGTTCAGCGAGGTGGAGGCCAACTGGTCGGTGCTCTATCTGGTCTGCGCCGCGCCACTGGCCGCGGTTGCGCTGCGCCCGCTGAGCCGCTGGCTGGTCGCCGCCGCCGCGGTCAACCTGCTGCTGCTGAGCCTGTACGCGCTGCACGCCGCCACCGCCGTGTTGCCGCTGCCGCACGCCGCCGAGCGTATCCTGCGCGAGACCCACGGCTATGCCGCGCTGGCGGAGCACATCGCCGACCTGCCCGGCCCGGTCTTCACCGACCGCTACCCCTACGCCGCCATGCTCAATTTCTACCGGCCGGACATCGCCGCCACCCAATGGCCCGGCATCACCCGGCCGTCGGAGTACGGCCGCGGCAGCATCGTCCCGATCCCGGCACTACAGGACCTGCAAGACCAGGGCTTCTGGCTGTTGGCGCGCAAGTTCTCCGCACCGGACATCCCCGGCTTCACGGCCCGGCAAGACTGGACCCTGATCGACTGCGGCGGCCACCCCCTGCAGATCACCCAGGGTCCAGCCGGCGAACACGAAAGCTCCTGCGGCGACCAATGGCAACACATCTGGCGACTCTATCGCTACGAATGGGGGTATGAGAAATGACAGTATCTGCGATAGACCCCAGCATAGGCCGGCAGATCAATAGATCTGTCACCATGATGTAGCCGTCACCATGATGTAGCCATCTTGGTTGACGGGGACGCCGGGGTTGCGGTCCGGGGGCAAAGCGATGACCATACGACGGATCGATACTCCGGACGGATGCACCCAATGACTGCACTCAACCGGCCGCCACCCGGCGGCATCCTGCTCCTGCTGCTGCCTCTGCTCGCCCTGGCGGGGCATTATGGCTACGAAGTCTTTCTTGCAGACAGTTGCTTGGACCGCGGTGGCTCGTTCGACTACGAGACCTGGACCTGCTCGCTGTCGCAGTCGTTCGAGGCGACGCCCTATCTGCAACGCCACGGCGGCAAGGCGGCGCTGGCAGGCGCCCTGTCGCTCAGTGGCCTGATCGTGCTGGGGCTGGACCTGCTGAAACGCCGTCGCCACCGACGGTGAATAGGATCCCCGCCAACAGCACGGCCTTCCGGCACGGCGAAGGGCGTAGCCGGGTCGCCTGAGCCAGATGGTGCACGAGTCCCTGCTGCAACTGCGCTGGCTGTCCGTGGCGGCCATGGCGCTGGCGGCCGTGGCCAGCCCCTTCCTGCTGGGGCCTTCATGGCTCATGGCCGCGCTGCTGAGCTACGCCGGCGCCGTCGGTCTGCTCAATCTGTCACTTGCCCAACTGGCGCGTCTGCGGACGCAACGGGGCCAGGCCGACCGGCCTTGGTTCCTGTCTCCGCCGGCGCAACTGGGGCTCGATCTGCTGGCCTGGGGCGGCTACCTGTTTCTCACCGGCGGGGCGACCAACCCGCTCATCTCGCTGTTTCTGCCGCTGGTGGCGATCGGCGCACTGGTGTTGTCGCCACGCCAGGCCTGGATGCTGGCCGCCGCCGCCGTACTGCTGTATTCCGTGCTCTGGTCTGTGCACGTGCCGCTGCATGTGGCTGACTTTGAGCGGGCGGGCACGCTGCACCTGCTCGGCATGTGGCTGGTGTTCGCCCTGTCCGCGGTGCTGGTGGTGGGCGTGATCCTGCATCTGTCCGACGGCATCCGGCGCCGTGACCGCGCCCTGGCGGATGCCCGCGAACAGGCCATCCGCGACGACTGGCTGATCGCGCTGGGCAGCCAGGCGGCCTCCGCGGCCCATGCCCTGGGCACGCCGCTGGCGAGTCTCAACATCCTCGCCGACGACCTGCTGGACGACGCGCGCCTGGCGCCGGCGCTGGCGGCGGATGTGCAGGCCATGAAGACGGAGCTGCAACGCTGCAGGGAGACCCTGCGGGATCTGACCGCTCGTGCTGATCCCACTGACAACTTGGGTGACAACTTGAGTGCCGGCCTGGGTGCCGACTCGGGGGCTGCTCCTGATGCTGGCCCGAGGGCCGACGGCGCGGCGCCGGACCGTCCGCCGGCTCCCTGGCTGCGCAGCCTGGTGCTGGACTGGCGAAACCGGTATCCCGGCAAGGCGGTGGCGTTCGAGTGGGCGATCGATCCGGCCCTGGAATCACCCGCGCCCCTGCTGCTGCGGGCGGACAGCGTGCTGGAACGGGCCCTTGCCAACCTGCTGGACAATGCCGTCAGGGCCGGGGCCAGCCGCATCCGCATCACTGCCGTCCGTCAGAACGGCATGCTCGCGGTGCAGATCGCGGACAATGGCTCGGGCATGTCGCCGGCGGCGCTGCGGGCCTTCGCCCGGCGCCGGCCGCAGGACTCGGCCGCGGGGCTCGGCGTCGGACTGCTGCTGGGCCGCATCGCCATCGAGCGGCGCGGCGGCAGTCTGACTTTCGCCCGGCCGGACAGCGGCACGGGCACCGTCGCCCGGCTGCGGCTGCCCCTGTCCGAGTCAGATTCTGCGTCCGGTTCCTTGTCTGAAGCCGCATCCAGATCAACAACCACACTGGCGGTGGCGACACATGAGCGCTGAGGGCGCGCGACTGCTGCTGGTGGACGATGACGCGCCGTTTCGCTCGGTGCTGGCGCGTTCCCTCACCCGGCGCGGCTTCGACGTGACCGCAGCCGGGCAGCCGGAGCAGGCCTTGGCCTGCTGCGCCGCACAGCCGCCGGCATATGTGATCCTGGATCTTAACCTGGACGGCCAGTCCGGCCTTAACCTGATCCAGCCCCTGCTGGAGCTGGCGCCAGACGCACGCATCCTGATCCTGACGGGCTACGCCAGCATTCCCACCGTGGTCAGCGCCATGAAGCTGGGCGCCGTACACTACCTGGCCAAGCCGGCGGACGTGGCCGACATCCTGCGCGCCCTGACCGAAGAGCCACCGCTGCCGGCCGCCACTGCCCCCGTGCCGGACCGGCCCCTGAGCGTGCGCCATCTGGAGTGGGAATACATCCAGCGGACGCTGGACGCCCACGACGGCAACATCACCGCCACCGCCCGCGCCCTGGGCATGCACCGGCGCACCCTGCAGCGCAAGCTGGGCAAGCGCCGCCCGACCGCCTGCCCGCCATTGCCCGGCCCCTGACGCGCTGCCGGAGCCGGTCGACGCCGGCGAAGAGGCGACGGACAAGGGACGCCTGCTCAGAACGCCAGATTCAGGCCAACATAGTAGGCGCGCCCCATGCCCGGAACGGCGGTGCCCCAGGCCAGGGTGCCGTCGGTGGGATTCAGCGCCATGGTGCGGCCCTGGCCGAGGTAGGCGCCGCCCAGGGGCAGGTCGTACAGGCGATCGAGCAGGTTTTCGACGCCGAAGTCGAGCCGCACCCGGGGCCAGGCATAGCTGCCGCGCAGATGCACCAGGGTGTAGCCGGGGGTCTCGATCTCGTTGCGCACGCCGGACAGGTCGTCCTTGGCGTCGACCATCACCACCTCCACGGCGTTGTCCCAGCCGCCGCGCCTGTGGGTCAGGGTCAGCGTGGCATTGAGCGGCATGATGTTGTAGAGGCCGTCGCCGGTGTCGCGGTTCTCGCCATTGGTGTAGCTCAACAGGCCCTGCAGACCGAAGCGACCCAGGTCGCCCTGCCACAGGGGAATCTTGCCGGCCAGGTCGATGCCGTAGAGCCGGGCCTCCTGGTTGGCGTATTGCAGCACGTTGAACTGGTCGGGCTTCCAGGTCGCCGCATCGAAGGGGACGGCGTCGATGAAGTCGCGCACATGGGTGAAGTACGGTGTGGCCTGGAACTCCCAGCGGCGATCCGGCGCATGCCAGTCGAAGGTCAGCGACACCGTGTTGGCCTGCTCCGGCTCCAGGTCGATGTCGCCGACATAGCCGTTGCCGTCGCCCACGGCGTTGTTCATGGATGCCGCCATGGGCCAGCTCGACCAAACGTAGCGCTCATACAGGTTGGGCGAGCGCACCAGATGGGCGAAGCCGAGTTCGATGCTCCGGGTCTCGTCCAGCGCGTAGCGGGCCAGGGCCGTGAGATTGACATTGTGGTCGGTCTGCCGGCGGTCGCGGGCGTTGAAGGCCGCCGCCTCCGCCGCCTGGTTGCCCGGCGCCGTTGGCGCGGTGTCGTAGCCACGCACGTCGCCGGCATCCATGTCGACGCGCTCGTAGCGGACACCGAGCAGGGTCAGCCACCGGGGCGTCGGGCGCGCCTCCCACTCGCCGTAGAGCGCGAGGCGGTCACGCTCGCCGTCGCGGATGTTCCAGAAGGTGCCGGGATACATGTTGGCGCCTGAGGGCGACCAGTAATCGTCGAGCCGGTAGCGCTGGTACTCCGCCCCCAGACGCAGCACCTGGGCCTCGGTCAGATCGATGTCGGCGCCCAGGCTGGCGCCCAGGGTCTTGCCCTCGGTGTCCATCGGCATGCCGGCGGCACAGGTGCTGCTGATGGGGCCGCAGGGCATGCCGTTGGCGGCCATCTTGCCGGAGTCGGGGCCGTACCAGAAGCGTTTGTCGGCGCCGAAGTCCATGAAGTGGTCCACCTGCTCGTAGTAGGCCTGGGCCTGCAGACGCCCCCAGCCATACTCGCCGCTGTAGTCCAGGTTGAAGCGCTTCGCCTCGTTGCCCAGCATGTCCATGCGCTGGTTGGGATAGAGCTCCTCGGGGATGTCCTGGTAACTGAAGCGGGCCTGCAGCAGGTGGTTGGCCTGCTGCCAGGCCAGATCCAGGGACTGGTTGCGGGTCTCGTAGGCGGTGGAGCCCACCTCGTCCAGCGCCAGGGTATGGCCGGCGCGGCCGGTGACGGTACTGGTCTTGAAGTCCCCGCCCGCAGTGTAGTTGTCGGCGCTGGCGGTGGAGCCGGTGTAGCCGATGCGGAAGGTCTCGGTGGCCGCGCTGGCGGCCAGGTTCAGGCTGTAGGCGTCGCCATTGCTGCGGTAATAACCGCCGACCTCCCCCCGGACACTATAGTTTGCGCCGGATCCTGCGTCAGGTCCGGCAAACTCCGGGGCCGCGGACTCGGCGATGATGGCGCCGCCGATGTGATCCCCCGCCAGGCTGACCGGCACAATGCCGGCGAAGACACGCAGCGCACCCACCGCCGTGGGGTCCATGTACGACAGCGGCGGATTCATGTGATTGGGACAGGAGGCGATCAGGTCCATGCCGTCCACCTTGACCCGCACCCGATCGTCCGCCAGGCCATGGATGGCCGGCAGGCTGGAGACCCCGCCGGCGCCGTACAGGCTGATCCCCGGTACCTGCAGCAGCAACCGGGCGGTGTCGCTGGTGCCGACCCGCGCCGACTGCAGCGCTGGTCCCGCCACCTGGCCCGCCCCGGGAAAGGGCACGGAGTGCCCGGCCTCGACAAGGATTTCCGTCAGCTCGGTTGCGCTGCCAGCAGCGACTTCGACGGCGGTTTCGACGCCGGCTTCGGGCGTGGTTTCCGCCATGGCAACGGACTCGGCAGCCTGCCAGATGCCGAACATGGCACAGGCCATGGCCACCGCGGATGTGAGCGGATGCAGACGATACCCCTTCAACTTGATGCCCCCGATCTCGATCTTGAAAACGCATGGCGTGTTGCGCCTATGCAGGCGCAGATGCCACCCGCCGGTCAGAAGCGGCGGGTGAGCTGCCAGAGTTGCGAATTATCAAGCACGCGGGCGCCGCGACGGGATGCGACAAATTGTCGCAGTGCGGCCAGGAGCGTCAGAAGATGCAGCAAGTGAGCTGGAACGGCACGTCTTCGCGGCTCTGGGAGGAACGGCTGCCGCCGCCGTCGGCATGCATGAAACGAATGCTGAAGCGATTCTTGTGGCCGCTGATCTCCGGGAACAGCCCCAGTTCGGACGACAGCCCCACGCGGATCATCAGCGCCGGCGCCTGAACGTCCAGGGCCTCCTGAAAGAATCCCTGCTCCGCAGTCAGGGTCCGCGGCCGCGCACTGGTGCGGGCCAGCGACAGCAACAGGGCGACGGCCTTGTGCACCGGCGCCATCGGCGTCAGCCAGTCCTGCAGGCGCGCGGAACGCCGCTCCGGCGACTGGATCAGCAGGTGGTGGAACAGGGGCACGTCGAAGCTGCAGGCCCCGCCGGGGATCGCGCTGCGCTGGGCAATGGCCTTCAGCAGCGGGTCCTCGCGGGCGTCCGAGGCGATGGGCCCGGACAGCTCATGGATGTCACCGGCGGCCTGCTCCAGTTCTGCCATGATCTGCTTCAGAGCGCCCTGATCGACGCCCGGCTGATTGCCGATGCGCATCAGGGTGCTGAGATTGCGGTCGATCTCCTTGAGCAGTTCTGTCTTGATGTCGGCCCGGGCGGTGATGGCGATGATCTCGAGCAGCGCGTCCACCGCCGCGCGGGTGTCCCAGGGTTCGCGCAGTGGGGCAAAGTAGTTGACCTTCTCGAACAGGTGCTCCAGACGCAGGAACGTGCGCACGCGCTCGTTCAGCGGATGTTCGAAGAGCTGCGGGTTGGACACGGACATTTCCTCCGGACTATGGACTGGGGCGGTTGCGATCGGTGGCGATTGGTGACACTGGGCAGCGTTTGGCGGCCTGCAGCACCGAGCTACAGCGATGATGCGGACCGAAGTGCTAAACTTGCGATCTTTCGCGCGGGGTCCCGGTGGACCTTGATGCGCAACAGGGTATTCGATTCAGCATCCGACAACGAGGGTTTCATGGCCGGACACAGCAAATGGGCCAACATCAAGCACCGCAAGGCCGCCCAGGACAAGAAACGCGGCAAGATCTGGACCAAGCTCATCCGCGAGGTCACCATCGCCGCCCGCGAGGGCGGCCCAGATGCCGGCAGCAATCCCCGCCTGCGCCTGGCCATGGACAAGGCCTTCGGTGCCAACATGCCGCGCGACACCGTGGAGCGCGCCATCAAGCGCGGCGCCGGCGCGGATGACGGCGAGAGCTACGAGGAGATCCGCTACGAGGGCTACGGCCCCGGCGGGGTCGCGGTGATGGTGGACTGCATGACCGACAACCGCAACCGGACCGCGTCCGAGGTGCGGCACGCGTTCACCAAGCACGGCGGCAATCTCGGCACCGACGGTTCGGTATCTTACCTGTTCACCAAGCAGGGCATCATCAGTTTCCAGCCCGGCACGGACGAGGACGCAGTGATGGAGGCGGCGCTGGAGGCCGGGGCCGAGGACGTCGTGGTCAACGATGACAACTCGCTGGACGTGATCACCCGCCCGGACGAATTCAGCCAGGTATGCGACGGGCTGCAGGCGGCGGGCTTCGACACCAGCGTGTCAGAGGTCACCTACACCGCCTCCACCCAGGCCGAACTGGACCTGGAGACGGCGCAGAAGTTGCAGAAGATGGTGGATGCGCTGGAAGACCTGGACGACGTGCAGGAGGTCTACAACAACGCCGACATCGCCGACGAGATCATGGAACAACTGGAGGCCTGACCCCTTGGCTGCAGGCACCGTCCCGGACGGCCGGCCGCAGCGCTCCCGCACCATGCCAACAGACAGACCCCCGTCCCAGGCGACCGGCCGGCTCCGCCATCGCATCCTCGGCGTCGACCCGGGGTCGCGCAACACCGGCTATGGCGTGATCGACACCGACGGCCAGCGCAGCGTGCAGATCGCTAGCGGCTGCATCCGCGTCGGCAGCCATCCCTGGCCGGAGCGGCTGGGACTGATCTTCGACCGCGTCTCGGCGCTGGTGGACGAGCACCAGCCCCACGAGATGGCAGTGGAGCAGCTGATCTTCGCCCGCGACCCCACGGCAGCGCTGAAGATCGGCCAGGCGCGAGGCGCCATCCTCTGCGCTGGCCTCAAGGGCGGTGTCACCGTGCATGAATACAGCCCCAAGTCCGTCAAGCTGGCCGTGGTGGGCAGCGGCGGCGCGGAAAAGAGCCAGGTACAACACATGGTGCGCATTCTACTGACACTGGATCGCGAACCCGGCGAGGACGAGGCCGACGCCCTCGCCATCGCCCTGTGCCACGCCCACTCCATGGGCATCCCGCAGCGCAAGCGCGCCGCGGCCTCGTGGCGGGACTTCCGCCCATGATCGGCCGGCTGCGCGGCGAGCTCGCCGCCAAGCACCCGCCCCAGCTGCTGCTCGACGTGGGCGGTGTCGGCTACGAGATCGAGTCCCCCATGTCCACCTTCTACGACCTGCCGGCGGTGGGCGAACGCGTCACCCTGGTCACGCACCTGGTGGTGCGCGAGGACGCCCATGTGCTCTACGGCTTCCTGCGCGAGCAGGACCGCGCCCTGTTCCGCAGTCTGCTGCGGGTCACCGGCGTCGGCGCCAAGATGGCCCTGGCGATCCTCTCCGGCATGGACGCGAAACGCTTTGCCCTGTGCGTGGAGCAGGAGGACATCACCGCCCTCAGCCGTGTCCCCGGCATCGGCAAGAAGACCGCCCAGCGCCTTATCATGGAGATGAAGGACCGTGTGGCAGAGCTGGGCGCCACCCCGGGCCTGGTCAGCGGCGCCCTGCCGGCCGCCGGCGCCGGTGCGGACGACGCCCTGACCGAGGCCGTCGGCGCCCTGGTGGCCCTGGGCTACAAGCCCGCCGACGCCAACCGCATGGCCCGCGCGGTGGACGACGGCGCCCAGACCTCCGAGGCCATCATCCGCGCCGCACTGAAGGCCACCATGTCATGAGCCAGCCCGAGCGCCTGATCTCCCCTGATGCCGCCACCGAAGACGGCGCGCTGGATCGCGCCATCCGCCCGCGCCGACTCGCCGACTATGTCGGCCAGCCGGCGGTGCGCGAGCAGATGGAGATCTTCATCGGCGCCGCCCGCGCCCGCGGCGAGGCCCTTGACCACAGCCTGATCTTCGGCCCGCCTGGCCTGGGCAAGACCACGCTGGCCAACATCATCGCCCAGGAGATGCAGGTGAACCTGCGTCAGACCTCCGGCCCGGTGCTGGAGAAGCCCGGCGACCTGGCCGCCCTGCTGACCAACCTGGAGGCGCACGACGTCCTCTTCGTCGACGAGATCCACCGTCTGAGCCCGGTGGTGGAAGAGGTGCTGTATCCGGCGATGGAGGACTTCCAGCTCGACATCATGATCGGCGAGGGCCCGGCGGCGCGCTCGATCAAGCTGGACCTGCCGCCGTTCACGCTGGTGGGGGCCACCACCCGGGCCGGGCTGCTGACCTCGCCGCTGCGCGACCGCTTCGGCATCGTGCAGCGGCTGGAATACTACTCGGCCGAAGACCTGACGCACATCGTCCGACGCTCGGCGCAGATCCTGGCCATCCACACCGAGCCGGACGGCGCCGGCGAGATCGCGCGTCGCTCCCGGGGCACGCCGCGCATCGCCAACCGCCTGCTGCGGCGGGTCCGCGACTTCGCCCAGGTCAAGGCGGACGGGCGCATCACCCGCGCCGTGGCAGATCAGGCCCTGGGCATGCTCAAGGTGGATGGGCACGGCTTCGACCACATGGACCGGCGCCTGCTGCGCGCCGTGATCGACAAGTTCGACGGCGGCCCGGTGGGGGTCGAGAGCCTGGCGGCGGCCATCGGCGAGGAACGCGGCACCATCGAGGACGTGCTCGAACCCTTCCTGATCCAGCAGGGCTTTCTGATGCGCACCCCGCGCGGTCGCATGGCCACGCGCACAGCCTATCAGCACTTCGGCCTGCAGCCGCCCCTGGGCGAGGTCGGGAGCACAAAGCCGGACATGCCCCTGGAACCCATGCCTGACCTGTTCGACGCACAACCATGACCCGCGCAACCGCACACCGCCGACTCCTCGGGGCCTTCACCGCGCCGGCCGGTGGCCCTTCAGCATGAGCCTGACGGTGGAGAACCTGATCGCGAACCTGCTGCTGTTGCTGCTGGGATGGGCCTGGCTGGATGCCCTGCGGGCCAGGGAGATGGCCATCGGACTGGCCAGGCGGGCCTGCGCGAAGAGCGGTGTCCAGCTACTGGACCAGGCCGTGGCCCTGCGCCGGCTGAGCCTGCGCTGGACCCGGCAGGGAGTGCGGGTGCACAGGCGTTATCGGTTCGAATTCAGCGAGGAAGGCATCGGCCGCCGCCAGGGGCATGTCATCCTGACCGGCTTGCGGCTGGAATCCCTGACCCTGGATATGAGCGAGCATCTGAGCCAGCACCTGGCGCCGGATCCGGATTCAGGGGCAGAGCAGCGCCCTTGAACTGACCTGAGCGGGCCCTACTTCACCACCCGCAGCGCCGGTCGCTGCGGCTTCTTCGGCGCACCGCCGCCGTCCGCGCCCGGACCCTTGCCCATCCCTTCGGACTCGGTGTGCTCATCCGCGGCCGGCTCCTCGTCCGGGAACAGCATGCCGTGGCCATTCTCCCGGGCGTATAGCCCGAGCACGGCCTGGGGCGCCAGCTCCACGTTGAACGGGTTGCCGCCGAACCGGGCCGAGAAGCGGATGGCGTCATTGCCCAGTTGCAGCCCATGCACGGCCTGCGGCGCCACATTGAGAACGATGCGGCCGTCCTCAACGAAGCCGCGCGGCACGCTGGCGGACGGGTGATCCGCATCCACCAGCAGGTGCGGCGTCATGCCGTTGTCTATGATCCAGTCGAAGATGGCGCGGATCAGGTACGGGCGGTTCGAGGTCATCAAGGTCTCATCCCATCAGATGCCGGCGTACGGAGCCGGGTCCGTGCCGGTCGGGTCTCTTGTCAGGCAAGATCGGACACCATCTCGCGCTCCGCCTCGGTGAGGCTGAGCCGAAACGACGGCCATTCGAAGATGCGTGCGGCATATTCGGTGACGGCGACGGCCGAGGCCGGAAGGTTGATGCCCAGCGCCGGCAGACGCCACAACAGCGGGGCCACGCAGCAGTCCATCAGCGAGAACTCCTCGCCCATGAAGAACCGATGGGCGGCGAACAGCGGCGCGGTGGTGGTCAGGCTCTCCCGCAGATCTGCACGTGCCTGCTCTGCATCGGCCTCGTCGCCCAGCTTGATCCGGCCCATCAGGCTATACCAGTCCCGGTCGATCCGGTACATGAACAGCCGGGCATTGGCCCGCGCCACGGGGTCGATGGCCATCAGCGGCGGATGCGGAAAGCGCTCGTCCAGGTATTCCATGATGATCTGCGATTCGTACAGGCGCAGATCACGATCCACCAGGGTTGGCACGGTGCCGTACGGGTTGGCGTCCAGCACCTGCTCCGGCAGGTCATGCGCGTCGACGTCGACAACGTCGATGCCGATCTTTTTCTCGGCCAGCACCATGCGCACGCGGTGACAGTAGGGGCAGGTCGGGTCGGTAAAGAGCATCATGGCAGGGGGTCCACTCAGGGCCACGGGGACAAGAATTCGCACAAGCGGCCAATGCGGCACCCCGGCGCCGTCTGGCTCGCGTCATCGAACCCGACAAGGATACACCGATTCCGGCCCCGTGCGGGCAACTTGTCTCCCAATGAAAACGCCGGCCATCCCTCGTGAGGTGGCCGGCGTCATGTTGCGTCATCTAGCATCAGGCACCGCCGCAGCGGTACCGGCGGCTCAATGGATGTCGCGCCAGTATTCCTTCTTCAGGAAGTAGGCAAGGATGAACATCAAGCCCAGGAACAGCAGCACATACAGGCCCAGGCTACGGCGCTCGAGCTTGTAGGGTTCGCCGACATAGGTGAGGAAGTTGGTCAGGTCCAGCACCATGGTGTCGTATTCCTCGGGCGTCAGCTGACCGGGCTCGACCAGTTCGACGCCGATGACGTGGCCGGCCTCACCCTCGGCAAGGTGGCCCTCGGCAAAGACCGGCTGCTGCAGCCCCTGCAGATGCACGAAGGGGTGCGGCATGCCCACGTCCGGGAACACCAGGTTGTTGACGCCGTAGGGCCGGCTGTCGTCCAGATAGTAGGCCTTCAGATAGCTGTAGACCCAGTCCGGGGAACGCCAGCGGGTGACCAGCGTCAGGTCCGGGATCTCGGTGCCGAACCATTTCACGCCGTCCTCCGGACGCAGCGAATTGGTCATCACGTCGCCGGGCTTGGCATCACCAAGGATCAGGCTGCGACGCAACTCGTCGTCCGGGATGCCCAGATCCTGCGCCATGCGGTTGTAGCGCATGTACTTGAGCGAGTGACAGCCCATGCAGTAGTTGACGAAGTACTTGGCACCGCGCTGCAGCGAGGCCTGGTCCTTCAGGTCGATGTCGGCCTCCTGCAGTTCGGGGCCGTGCCCGCCGGCGCCGAAGGCGGCCAGGGGCGCGGTCAGCAGCAGGGCGAAGGCTAGGATGTAGCGTCTCATAGGGTCACCCTCTCCGGAACGGGCTTGGTCTTTTCCAGCTTGGTGTAGATCGGCATCAGCAGGAAGTAGGCGAAGTACACGACAGTGAAGATCTGCGCAAGCAAGGTGTACAGGTCGCTCGACGGCATCAGACCCAGGTAGGCCAGCACGACGAAGGACACGACGAAGGCGCCGAGGAACACCTTTGACAGGATGCCCTTGTAGCGGATCGAGCGGACCGGGCTGCGATCGAGCCAGGGCAGCAGGAACAGGATCGCGATGGCGGCGAACATCACCACAACGCCGGGGAACTGCGAACCCGCAATGGGCGGCACTGCGCGCAGCATGGCGTAGAAGGGGGTGAAGTACCACACCGGAGCAATGTGCTCGGGCGTCTTCAGCGGATCAGCGGGCTGGAAGTTCGGCGCCTCGAGGAACAGGCCACCGAAGTCCGGTGCGTAGAACACCACCAGCGAGAAGATGGCGAAGAAGACGATCACACCCACCAGGTCCTTCACGGTGTAGTACGGATGGAAGGGGATGCCGTCCTTCGGGATGCCCTTCTCGTCCTTGTTCTCCTTGATCTCGATGCCGTCGGGGTTGGTGGAACCCACTCGGTGCAGCGCGACGATGTGCAGGAACACCAGCGCCGCCAGCACGAACGGCAGCAGGAAGTGGAAGGCGAAGAAGCGGTTCAGCGTGGTATCGGAGATCACGTAGTCACCGCGAACCCAGACGGACAGGTCCTCGCCGACGCCGGGCACGGCCGCGAACAGGTTCACGATGACCTGCGCGCCCCAGTACGACATCTGCCCCCAGGGCAGCAGGTAGCCGAAGAAGGCGGTTGCCATCATGGCCAGGTACAATATCACCCCGATGATCCACAGCAGCTCGCGAGGCTTCTTGTAGGAGCCCCACATCAGCCCGCGGAACATATGCAGGTACACCATGATGAAGAAGAACGAGGCACCCGTGGAGTGCATGTAACGGATCAGCCAGCCCCAGTTCACGTCGCGCATGATGTACTCGACCGAGGCAAAGGCCTCCGCCGCCGACGGCTTGTACGACATGGCCAGCCAGATGCCGGTGACCAACTGGATCACCAGCACCACCAGCGCCAGGGAGCCGAAGAAGGACCAGAAGCCCATGTTCTTCGGCGCGTAGTATTCGGCAAGGTGCTCGTTCCACACCCGCACGATCGGAAATCGCTTGTCGAACCAACCGAGGACCCCGGTCGGTACCGGCTGTGCAGTCTCAATGCTCATCAGGCCGCTCCCGTATCCTCGCCGACGAGGATGGTGGTGTCAGACAGGTACATGTGCTTTGGAATCACCAGATTGGTTGGTGCCGGCACGCCCTTGTAAACCCGGCCCGCGAGGTCAAACTTGGACCCATGACACGGGCAGAACCAACCGCCTTTCCACTGCGCGCCCAGATCGTCCGGCGCCACTTCCGGACGATAGGTCGGCGAGCACCCCAGGTGGGTGCAGATGCCGATGGCCACGAAGTAGGTCGGCTTGATCGACCGCGTCGGGTTCTGGCAGTAGCTCGGCTGCTGGGGCACCAGGGACTCCGGGTCCACCAGCCGGCTGTCCAGGGTCGGCAGCGACTCCAGCATGGCCGGGGTGCGGTGCACCACCCAGATTGGCTGTCCACGCCATTTGACGCGCAGCAGGGCGCCGGGTTCCAGCTTGCTGACATCCGCTTCCACCGGTGCACCGGCGGCGCGGGCCTTGGCGCTGGGGTTCATCGACGAGATGAATGGGACTGCGATGAAGCCGGCGCCGATGGCGCCAACCACGCTGGTGGCGGCCACGAGCGTACGCCGCCGCTTCATATCCACACCTTGTGTGTTCATTGGTCTGATCGACTCCCGCTAGGCTCGATGCACGATGTCCCCTCGCAGCGAGAGGATCGGGCAGTCTTTGAGGAAAGTGAAAATTAGAATATCCGAATGCGCTTGATCGTAGATCAACCATTGTCTGTGATTGCGACCTTTCAGGTCAAGGATAACCCCGACCCGTCCGGATGAATCGGTGCCCACCGTTTCCGGAAAGCGGCCTTCATGCGCCCATTGGGTGCTCATTTGATGCTCATTCGGTGCTCATCTGACGCTCATCCGATGCTCATTCGGTGCTCATTCGGTGCTCACCTGATGCTCAACAGGTGACCATGGTACGGCCATCAAGCGCCTGGTGACATTACACGCGAAGACCGCGCGCGCGACGACGACAAATCGCAAAGACCACTGAAAAACAAGGTTTTTCAGACAGACGAAGAGTCTCAGACAGGATTGTCCAGCTCGATGTAGCGGTGCTCGAGCCCGAAGTGTTCCGCCAGATGCTCGCCCAGGGCCTGGACGCCGTAGCGCTCTGTGGCGTGATGTCCGGCCGCCAGGTAGTCGATGCCCAGTTCCCTGGCCTCATGCACCGTCTGCTCGGAGATCTCTCCGCTGATGAAGAGGTCCGCCCCCAGGGCATGCGCCTGGGCCAGATGGCGCTGTGCCGCGCCGGTACACCAGGCGACCTGCTCGATGGCGCGATCCACGGCGGCCACATGCAGGGGCGCCCGGGCGAGCCGCCGACCGACCGCGTCGGCGAAGGCCGTCGCCGGCATCGGCTGCGGCAGCCGGCCCTGCCAGATCAGTCCGTCGTCGGTCGCCGGTCGAGGTGCCTCGATGCCCAGCACCTCCGCCAACTGGCGGTTGTTGCCCAGGACAGGATGCACATCCAGCGGCAGATGGTAGGCCAGCAGCGACTGCTCGGCGCGCATCATCAGGCCGACCCGCTGACCCTTCATGCCCACCAGGCACGGCGCCTCACCCTTCCAGAACCAGCCGTGATGCACCAGGATGGCATCGGCGTCGGCGGCAATTGCCGCCACGATAAGCGCCCGACTGGCGGTGACGCCGCTGACCAGCCGCCGTACCGGCCGCTGACCCTGCACCTGCAGGCCATTGGGGCAGTAATCGCTGATCCGCTCCGCCTCCAGCAGAGTGGTGCAGTAACTGGCAAGGGCTTCGGCATCGATCATGGGTGTTTCGTCCCCTGGTCCTGTTCCGGTTCCTGTTCCGGTTCCGGCCTGGCTGTGATCCTGTTCCCGGTCCATGTGGTCTGCACCTGCCTGGTTCAACGACGCTCAGGATACAACGGGGCAAGCGGCTCCGCAGCGCCCCGGGCCCCGGCACCCTCGCCGGGCCGATTGCGCATCAGCGTCGGCAGCCGGTCGCCGAGCGCGCGCCAGAGGGCCTCGCCGGTCCATGTCGCTGCATCCGGCGCGTAGAGCACGCGCTCCAGCGCCCGCACCTGCTCCGCCGCGGCGTCGGCGGGCGAACCGTCTTGGTCCAGCCGTGCTGCCAGCGCCGACAGGTTCGCCGGGGCGTCGGCCGAGGCCGTAGCGCCGGATGCCTCGTCCTGCAGCGCCTGCGCCCAGGCCAGCAGCGCCTTGGCCGCGGCGGGGGCGTCATTCGCGGCACAGGCCCGCTGAAAGCCGGCGCGGCAGGCCGCCGACGCGCCTTTGGAGCGCGTTCCGGACTGCGCCCCGACGCGGTCGGCTGCGGACGCATCAGCCGCTTGCGTCCGGAATGTCCCACCGGCCCGTCGACGACGCCAGCCAAGGCCGATGAGCCCGCCGATCAGCACCAGCAACGCCGCAAGCACCAGCAAAAACCAGAACCAGTGCTCGAACCGGCTCAGCTGGGGATTGCCATCGGCTGTCGCGGCAGTGCCGGACTGAGGCTCCGGCGATGCAGTCGCCGACTCCGTCGGCGACGGTGAAACGGCGGACGCATCCGGCATCGGGGAGGCGTCGACCTCACCCGCGGCCTGCCCCTCCACATCCAGCTGCAGTGCCGGCACGGTGGTGGTGCGCTCCTGCCCCACCAGCGTGTCCCACCAGGTGACGCGTATGGCGGGGAACTCCACCGACCCACCGCGGGTGGGGATCAGCGTCAGCCGCTGGACACTGACCCCGAACAGTGTGCTGCCATCGGTGCGGCTCTGAGCCTCGGTCTGTTCCGGATAGGCGCGCAGTCCCGCCGGCACAGGGATGTCGAGCTGCGGAATCTGGTTGCCCGCCAGGCCCTGGGCCGTGACCCTCAGCGTGCGCGTGACCGGCTCGCCCACGCGCAACCGGGGCGGATCCTGCGCCCAGCTGTCCTCGATGGTCAGCGCCTCCGCCGGCAGCCAGTGCGCGCCGCCGAAGTCGTCCGGGCGGGCCTGTACCTGCAGGGTGATGGCCTGGCTCCGGGCCCGCACCGGCTCGCCGCGCTCGAACAGCGAAAACGGACTGTCGCCGAACAGGCTGTCGAACCCCGGGTCCAGATCGAACGGGCTGCGCGCCGGTCGCCGGGTGCGCAGTTCCCCCTGGAACACCACGGGCGCAATGCGCAGTTCACCGCTGCGCTCCGGGCTCAGGCTGAAGCGCCGCTCGATGACCTGATACTCGCGGCCGTTGCGCCGGGTACTGTACTGGGAATCGGGGCCGAGCCGCTCCAGCACAGCCCCCTCGGCGCGGGGGTCCGACAGCTCGCCGCCGCGAATGGGCAAGGCACTGAACAGGCGCACCACCAGCGGCACCTGCTGCTGCACCAGCACGCTGTCGCCGTCCACCTCGAGTTCGACCTCGACATAGACGTCATCCCCCGGTCCGCCCTGGGCGTCCGTCGGCGCTTCCGACACCTGCAGACGCAGGGGCGGGGTCTGCTCGTCGCCCACCGGGATCGGCGGCACCTGGATCTCGCCCTGATGTCTGGGGGACAACAGGATCTGCCAGCTGACCGTGGCGCTCTGGCGGCCGTTGATGATCTCGAGCCGGCGGCCCTGACTGCTGCCCAGCACATCGAACGCGTCCGCCAGCACGCCGAGATCCGGCTGGTCGGAACGCAGGAAGCCCTCCGCCTCGATGGTGAGCGTGACCGTGTCGCCCTCGTAGACCTGCGGGCGGTCGAACGACGCCCGCAGCTCCGCCAGCGCAGACAGGGGCAGCCACAGGCCGACAAGCAACAGGATGAAAGGTTGTAGATGCTTCATGGTGGATGCGGCGGTCGAAACCGAGCGGACGCCAAGGTCTTCAGATCAAGCCAAACCTCCCTCACCAGGGGTCACCGCTCGTCGCGCCGGCGCCGTCGCCGACACGCGCGCGGTACTGGTACAGGAACTTGCGCCGAAGCAGGCCGGCCGGATCATCCGGGATGCGGCGCAGCCATTGCTCCGCGGCCTGGCGTGCCTCCTCTTGCTCGGGCGACAGCGCGGCCGGGGGCGCATCAGCTGGGGACGGCTCGGCCATTGACGGGTCCGCCGACTCCCTGGCCTGATCTTCCACCGCTTCGCCAGGCTGGCCGTTAGCCGCCTCGCCAGTCGGTTCATCACCCTGTGCACCAGCCGGGGCGCCGGTGCCTAAGGATGGATCCGGCTGCGCGGCCTCGGCGGCCTCCTCGCGATAGGCCTCGGCGGCCTGCTCGGCCTGGGCCTGGTCCGCGCCCGCATCGGCAGGCTGGTCGTCGGTCGGCTCCTCGCCCGGGCTCTGTCCCTGCCCCGCCGCATCGGCGGACGACGACTCCGTTTCGGACCCGGCAGCCGGCTGCTCCTGCCCGCCCGACGACTGCTCCGGTTGACCGGCCTGCGGCTGGCCATCAGCGGGGCCGTCTTGCTCGTCGTCGGCGGGATCGCCTTGCTGGCCGTTCTGCTGTTGCTGCTGTTGCTGTTGTTGCCGCAGCAGTTCCTCGATGCGGGCCTTGTTGTAGGCGGCATCGGCCATGTCCGGGTCGCGGGACAGGGCCGTGTCGTAGGCGGCGATGGCGTCCTCCAGCCGACCGGCCCGGGCCAGCGCATTGCCCCGGTTGTAGTGCTGCGTGGCATCGTCACCGGCGCCGAACGCCTCGATCGCCGCCTCGTAATCGCCCAGCCGATAGCTGGCCACGCCGGCGCGGGCCGGATCCGGCGCCAGCGCACGCGCGCGCTCGTAATCACCGGCGGCCAGGGCACCATCGGCCTGCTGATCGCGGCGCTGCCAGAGATCGTCCCAGCCCAGGGCCAGCGCGGGACGCGCCCCCGGCGGCCCCAGGCCGACGCACACCAGCGCGACGGTGAGCAGCCAACCGCGACGGAAGGCCAGTGCCGCCAGTGGCAAGGCCGCCAGCACGATCCAGGGGCCGAGTTCCTTCCAGGCCTCGGTGCGCATCGGATCGGTCGCGGCCAGGTCGGACAGGGCGCGGCCCGGCTGCCGTAGCACGCGGTCGAGATCCGTCGCATCCACGGCCAGCGGCGCATAGTCACCGCCACCGGCTGCCGCCAGCTCGCCCAGGGCCTGCGGGTCCAGTCGCGCCATGACCGGCCCGTCGGCGCCGGCCACGCCGGGCACGGGGGCGCCCTCGGCCGTGCCGACGCCAATGACGGCCAGCCGATGGCCGGCCGCCTGCAGCGTTCTGGCCGCGGCGCGGGCGCGCTCATCGCCGGCGTCGTCCGTCAGCAGCACCACCTCCCCGCCCCGTGCCCCGGCCTGCTGCAGCAGGTCCAGCGCCTGCAGAATCGCGAGATCGGGCCGACTGCCCTGCACCGGCATTACCGCTGGCGCCAGCGCATCGAGCATGGCCAGCAGGGTGTCGCCGTCGTCGGTCAGAGGCGCCACGGCAAAGCTCTCGCCGGCAAAGGCCAGTAACCCCACCTGCCCGTCGGCGCTGCGCCGGACGATGTCGGCCACCTTGTAGCGGGCACGGTCGAGCCGCGTCGGCGTCAGGTCCGCCGCCAGCATGGAGCGGGACAGGTCCAGCGCGATGACCCGCGCCGCCTCGCTGCGGAAGGCCGGGATCTGCGCGCGCTCGAAGGTCGGATTGGCCAGCGCCACGACGGCGACGATCCAGCCGGAAGCCAGCAGCGCCAACGGCCACCAGCGACCGCCGGCATCACCACCGGACACCGACAGCGCCGCCAGCAGACGCGGATCCACCACCCGACGCCAGGCATCGACGCCGGAGCCCGCGCGCGCCGCCAGCCACAGCAGCAGGCCCAGGGGCAGCAGCGCCAGGAACCAGAGCGGTGACAGGAAATGGAGATCGTTCATCCTAGGACACGTAAATGGAACCGCAAAGACGCAGAGAACGCGGAGAAGACGCAGAGCTGGAGCAACCGTTCATGAACAACTTGCCGTGGCATAGGCGACCAGAATATCTGTAGCGCACCAGGCGCCTTGGCGGCTGCAACGCACCGAGCGGATGTCTGGCGCTCATTGCCCGGTCCTGACCGGCAGGCCGATGCGCACCAGCGTGGCCAGCGCGCTCAGCACCAGGGCCGCGGCCAGGGGCCAGGCGAACAGCTCCTGCACCGGGCGGAAGCTCAGCTGCTCGGACTGCACCGGCTCCAGCTCGTCGAGCAGGCCATAGATGGCCTGCAGCTCACGCAGGTCGCGGGCGCGGAAGTAACGCCCGCCGGTGGCCTCGGCGATGGCCTGCAGCGTGCCCTCGTCCAGCGGATTGCGCCCCAGGGTCAGGCCGAAGGCGCTTCGCGGGTCGCCGCCGATGGCAATGGTGTGGATGCGCACGTCGGCCTCGGCGGCCAGCTCGGCGGCCTTCAGCGGCGCGATGTTGCCGGCGGTATTGGTCCCGTCCGTCAGCAGCACCAGCACGCGCTCTTCGCTCGGCGACTCGCGCAGCCGCTTCACCGCCAGGCCGATGGCGTCGCCGATGGCGGTCTCGCGTCCGGCCAGACCGACGGCAGATTCGAACAACAGGGTGCGCACGGTCTCGCGGTCGAAGCTCAAGGGCGTTTGCAGATAGGCCTGCTGGCCGAACAGGATCAGGCCGATGCGGTCGCCCTCGCGGCGCTCGATGAAGTCTCCCGCCACCGCCTTGACCGCGGTGAGCCGGTCGACCACGCGGCCGCCGATGACCATGTCCTCCTCCACCATGGAGCCGGAGATGTCCACCGCCAGCATCAGATCGCGCCCCTCCACCGGCAGCGGGATCGGCTCGCCCACCCATTGCGGCCGGGCGGCGGCCAGCACCAGCAGCAGCCAGGCCAGCGCCGCCAGCAGCAGCGGCCAGCGACGCGGCCGCGCGGCATCGGCCCGGCCCTGCTCCAGCGCGGCGAAGAAGGGCACCCGCAGCGCCGGCCCCGTGGGGGTCTGCGCCCGCGGCAGCAGCCGCCACACCAGCAGCGGCAAAGGCAGCGCAATCAGCGCCCAGAGATGTGCCCACTGCAGGCTCATGCGTTGCTCCGGATCCAGTCGCGGGCCAGGGCCAGCAGTGCCTGGGCATCGCACTGCGCCGCCGGAGCATAGGGCCCCAGGGCCAGCGCCCGGCCCGGCCCGGCGCTGAAGCGGCCATTGCCCCCGGTGCGATCGAGGAACGCCAGCCAGGCCTCGCCGGTCAGTGCGGCCACCTGCTGGCGCGGAAACCGGCTCAGCGCCAGCCGCTTGAGCAGGGCGGACAGGCCGGCGGCCAGGTCCGGCCCGGGCTCGAGCGCCGCCAGGGCGTCGAGTTCCGCCAGGATACGCCCACGCCGACGCCGGCGCTGCCAGGCCCGCCAGCCTTGCCTGCCCAGCAGCCCCAGCACCAACGGCAGCAGGATCGCCAGCAGCCACCAGCCCGGGGCCGGCGGCCAGAGGCCGGCGGACGCCGGCACGTGCACATCGCGCAGGTCGAGCTGCCCGATCGGATCTGGCTGGATCTGGCCCGGCCGAAGCTGCTTTGGCTGGCCGAACTGGCCGATTGGGCCCTGCAGCTGGCCGTTGTTGTGCGCAAGGGATCCGTCCATCGGGCATCAGCTCCTGGACCGTCAGGCCACCGCGGCGCCGGACTGCCGACCGCGCAGGGCCAGGGCCGCAGCCAGGCACTCGTCGGGTGCATCGGTGGTGGTGCATCGCAGCAGGGCCGCACCGCTGCCTTCCACCAGCAGCCGCACGGCCGCGTGGTGCCGCTGGAAGTAGTCCTGGTAGCGCGCCCGCTGGCGCGCACTGGCGGCATCGAATAGCCCCCGACGGCGGCCGTCGCTGATACCGTAGCGGCCTGGGGGCGGCGGCGCCAGTTCCAGCGCATCGACGATCTGGAACGCCGTCAGGTCGCTGTGCTCTGCCAGCCGGGCCAGCAGCCGGGCGGTGCCCGCATCCATGCTGTAGAAATCGGAGATCAGGAAGACCAGGCTGCCGGGTCGGGCCACCCGCCGCAGCCGCGCCAGGGCCTCGGTCAGCGCGCCCTGGCGGTGCGTTTCGGCCGCTTCGTCACCGGATCGTTCGACGCCAGACGGTTCACCGCCGAACGGGCCGCTGCCGGACTGGCCGCCATCGGATGGCAGGGACTCCGCCAGCCCACGGGCCGGGTCACCGGCCTCCGTCAGGGCGCGGATCAGGCGCATCTGGCCACGGCGTCCGCCGGCGGGCTGCAGTTCCTTGTGCTCGCCGTTGAACAGCAGCGCGCCGATGCGGTCGCCATGGCCGATGGCAGACCAGCCGATCAGCGCCGCCAGCCGGGCGGCGACCACGGACTTGAATGCCCCCTGGCTGGCGAAGAACATGCTGGGGCCGAAGTCCGCCAGTACCACCACCGGGCGCTCGCGCTCCTCATCGAAGACCTTGATGTGCGGATGGCCGGCCCGGGCGGTGATGCGCCAGTCCATGTTGCGAATGTCGTCGCCGGCCTGGTAGTGGCGCGACTCGCGATAGTCCATGCCGCGCCCGCGAAAGCGTGAGCGATGCGCACCGGCCAGGGCCGAGCGCGCCGGTTGTCGACGCACCGGCCGCAGCCGCGCCGCGCGCTGGCGCAGCGCGATCAGATCCTCGGCGCTGACCTGGATGTCCGGATCCATGTTCACCAGCTCGCCATCACAGGGTCGGTACCTGCCGGATCAGTTCGCGGATGAAGTCGTCCGGCGTCACGCCTTCGGCCTCGGCGGCATAGCTGAGCAGCACGCGGTGGCGCAGAACGTCGTGGGCGACCGCATGCACGTCGTCGGGCGTGACATAGTCGGCCCCGCGCAGCCAGGCGCGAGCGCGGGCACAGCGGTCCAGCGCAATGGTGGCGCGCGGACTGGCACCGTAGTCGACCAGGCGCGCGAGGCCGGCGTCATAGGGCGCCGGGTCACGGGTGGCCAGCACCAGCTGCACCAGGTATTCCTCCAGATTGTCCGCCATGTGCAGGTCCATTACCTGATCGCGGGCGGCAAAGATCTGCTCGCGCAGGATCAGCGGCGGGTGCTCGCCGGACGCGTGCAAGCGGCCGCGGGCCTCGGTGCGGGCGATGTCGAGGATGCGGCGCTCGGTCTGCGGGTCCGGATAGTCCACCCGCACATGCATCAGGAAGCGGTCCAGCTGGGCTTCGGGCAGGGGGTAGGTGCCCTCCTGCTCGATGGGGTTCTGCGTGGCCATGACCAGAAAGGGGTCCGGCAGGCCATAGGTGCGGCCGCCGACGGTGATCTGGCGCTCGCCCATGGCCTCCAACAGCGCCGACTGCACCTTTGCCGGGGCGCGGTTGACCTCGTCCGCCAGCACCAGGTTGTGGAACAGTGGGCCGGGCTGGAACTGGAAATCGCTGCTCTCCGGGCGGTAGACATCGGTGCCGGTCAGGTCGCCGGGCAGCAGGTCCGGCGTGAACTGCACGCGCTGGAAGTTGCCCTCGATGCGCGTCGCCAGTTCCTTGATGGCGGTTGTCTTGGCCAGCCCCGGCGCGCCCTCCACCAGCAGATGGCCTTCGGCCAGGAGCGCGATCAACAGCCGTTCGATCAGCGCCTGCTGCCCGACGATGCGCTCACCCAGATCCGCGCGCAGACGGGCAAACGCCGCCTGTGCCGGACTCTCCGCGCGGGACAGGGGCGCTGCGTCGCCCTCGACACCGGTGTTTTCGATCATGCTGCCGTCCCTGGGGCGCCCGGCCCCGGTAAAGTCTGGTTCGCGATGCACCTATGTTAGCGGGCAATCCATGAACAGGGGCATGCGGAAACATGAACATTCGTTCATCTGCCGCTGCCCCATGACGCTTGCTCCCTGCGCTCCTCCACACACTGGACTTTGGCGGGACACGCACCCATCTATCGGCACAATGATTACACGACCATGCCCCAGTGCCGGCGCCCCAGTTGCCAAGCGCAACCGCCAGGCGCAACGGCCGGGCGAGTCGGACATCGACCGAAGGAGGAACCTAGGCCAGCCATGCCCTATACACGCACCCAGATCCTGGAGCTGTTCCGCCCGATCCTGTCGCGCATCGATCTCGGCATCCTGTTCGCCGACGCCAGCGGCGGGCTGTTGCTGTGCAACGACATGGCCCGCCAGATCCTGGGGCTGGACAGCGCCGACGAGCCGGAGAGCCTGCGCAACCTGAACGGGCTGGACCTGCTCGGGCGCATCGAGCAGTGCGCGCGGCCGGATGCCGATGCGGCGGCGCCGGACGCCGGCGGCACAGCGGCATCCTCCGGCTGTCGTGACGCGTCAGAGCTGGAACTGCAGCTCGGCGGGCGGCAGCAGGAGCCGCGCTTCATCCAGGTCCGCAGCGGCTTCGTCGACCTGCCCTGCGACCAGGGCCACCTGCGCATCGTGATGCTGCGCGACATCACCCGCGTCAAGTACCTGACCGATGTCGAGATCAGCCGCGCCCAGGCCGCGCTGCTGACCCGCGACCAGCAGATGCTGGCCCTGCTCGGGCGCATCCGCACCATTGCGCCGAGCGAGGCCTCGGTGCTGCTGCAGGGGGAATCCGGCACCGGCAAGACCACCCTGGCCCAGTCCATCCATGCCCGGAGCCAGCGGGCCGGCGGGCCGTTCGTCGAGGTCAATTGTGCCTCGATCCCCGCGTCACTGATCGAGTCCGAGCTGTTCGGTCACGTCAAGGGGGCGTTCACCGGCGCCTCCCAGGCGCGACTGGGCCGCTTTCGCTCCGCCGACGGCGGCACCCTGTTCCTGGACGAGATCAACGAGTTCCCGCTGGAACTACAACCCAAGCTGCTGCGGGTGCTGCAGAGCGGCCAGTTCGAGGCGGTGGGCTCCGACCGCACCACCTCGGTGGACGTGCGCCTGATCACCGCTTCCAACCAGCCGTTGCGACCGCTGGTGGATCACGGCCTGTTCCGCGCCGACCTGTACTACCGCATCGCGGTCATCCCGCTGCTGGTGCCGCCACTGCGGGAGCGACCCGGCGATGTGAAACTGCTCGCCGAGCACTTCATCGGCCAACTGTCGTCGCCCCGGGGCAGTGGCGTGCCTGGCCTGGCCGACGACAGCCTTCGACTGCTGCTGGACTACCCCTGGCCTGGCAACGTGCGGGAACTCAGCAATGCCGTGGAGCACGGCGTCATCTGCGCCACCGGGGGCGCGATCCGCGCCGAGGACCTGCCCATCGACATCCGCATGCACCGGTCCCGGGCCATCGATTCCGGTGCTGGTGCCGGCGTTGGTATCGGCGCCGGTTCCGGCCATGGCGCCGGATATGGCACCGGCAGCGCGGCCTGCTCGCCGCCGGACGGCAGTGACACCCGCCAGCGCGAAGCAATCGAAGAGGCACTGCATCAGTCCCATGGAAACCGCCGTCTGGCTGCAGAACTGCTGGGCGTCGACCGCAGCACGCTGTGGCGACGCATGCGGCGCCTGGGCCTGGCATAGCGTCGCCGGAGTAACGCCGGCGACACCTGAGAAGACGCTGATTTATTGGCCATCCTGGCCAAAAATCAGCACGGGGCCTCCTGCCCCTCACGGGAAATGCTGAATAACTCAGCGTTTCCCTGAAGATGCCCCGGGTAGCCGCGAGGCGATGCAGGCCCGGCAACATCCGTTGCACTGCAACGGAAATTGCAACGGCCTGATCCCTTCCATCGCTTGTAAGGGATTGTTTTACGAAACGCGCCATCAATGGCGCGGAAAATGCTTGCTTCCTTTTACGCAGCGTCAGCGAGCCATCCGAAGTTCGCGCCCTGAATCAACGCCAAAGGAGGCACATCGATGGCACTACAGATCCCGCGCGGCACCGCGACAGCGGCGCTCGTCCTGGCGCTGACCGCGCCCTGGGGCATCGCATCCGCCGACCAGCCAAAGCCGGGCAAGGAAGCCGATGACGAACGGCGCTTCCCGCCCTCGTACATCACCACCGAGGGACATCGGGACGTCAGCCCCGAGGAGTGGACCGACCCGCGCATCTGCGGCCAATGTCACACCTACCAGTACGAGGGCTGGAACGGCTCCATGCATTCCAACTCGTTCAAGGACCCGGTGTTCCAGGCGCTCTGGGCGCTGGCGGAGAAGGATGACCCGGATCTGCGCAACCACTGCGGCGGCTGCCACACGCCCATCGGCGTGTCCACCAACAGCATCGAGTTCCACCCCGAGCGGGGCCTGCACGGCACCTTCAGCGCCCCGCCGGTGGCGGAAATGGGCGTGTCCTGCGACGTCTGTCACACCATCTCCGGCAACAACCTGATGGACACCGCGGTGCTCGAACACGGCAACTCCTCCTACGTGCTCGATCCCGGCAACGTCAAGCGTGCAACCCTGGCGGATGCCAGTTCCACCTACCACGAGACGGCCTACTCCGACCACCACGCCCAATCCGACTTCTGCGGCAACTGCCACAACATCTTCCATCCGGGCAACAACTTCCCCATCGAGCGCACCTACGACGAATGGAAGTATTCCATCTACGCCCAGAATGACATCCAGTGCCAGGACTGCCACATGATGCCGGTGGAGGTCGCCAACCGCGTGGCCGACACCCTGACCCGACCGGAAGACCTGGATCTCGAGGGGCTCGACGGCTTCGTCGGCCTGGGCGGACCCTGGCGCAAGCTGAGGCACAAGCACGGCTTCGTCGGCGGCAACGCAGTGCTGACCTCGGTGATGGGGGCGAAGGATTCCGACCGGCCCGAGGACCTGGGCCGCGACGGCAACTACGAAGAGGCCGTCAAGCGCCTGCAGAGCGTGGCCTCGCTGAAGGTCTCGGTCAGCAACAGCAACGGTCCGCTGCATCGGGTGAAGGTGCGGGTCACCAACGAGCGCGCCGGACACCACCTGCCCACCAGCCTGACCGAGGTGCGCGAGGTCTGGCTCGAGGTGGTGGTCACCGACGACCAGGGCCGCGAACTGATGCGCTCCGGCACCCTGGATGCCGATAACGAACTGCCGCCGGACACGGTCGTGTTCAACGCCCACGCCGTCGACGAGAACGGCGAGCACACGGCGCTACCGTGGAAGATCACGCGCTTCACCGACGTGAACACCATCCCGCCCAAGGGCTACAAGTACGGCAAGTACTACTTCAACCTGCCGGACGACGCCAAGGAGATCCGGGTCAGCGCCAAGCTGCACTACCGCTCGTTCAGCCAGCATCTGGCCGATCTGCTGCTGGGTGAAGACGCCATCACGGTGCCGTCGGTGGAGATGGTCTCGGTGGAGGAGATCATCCCGGTGGAGTCCCTGCACATGGCCGGCGTCGACGGGCCCCAGACAGCCGCCCGAACAGCCGTACAGACGGCCGCTGACACAGCCGGGCACTGATGGCAGACGCACACGGCAGGAGAACACCCATGAACCATTGCATCGATGTCCAGCCCAGAAGACCGACTACCGGCAAGCTGATCCCCCTCGAGCTGATATCCTTCGGGCTGATCCACGGCAGGCTGGCCTCCGGCGTCCTGGTCGCCATGCTGCTGACCGGCGCCGCACAGGCCGCGGACGAACCGGCTCCCTTCGCCTGGAGCAGCCAGACCCTGGCCGTCATCGCCTCTGGCGACGCGGAGCGCGGCCGCGCCGTTGCCGAAGACCGGCGCTGCAGCAAGTGCCACGGCGAGGCCGGCATCGCCGAAGACGACGAGACGCCCAGCATCGCCGGTCAACGCGCGGCCTACAACTTCAAGCAGATGATCGACTACCGCACCGAGGTGCGGGAGAGCCGCGACATGAAAAAGGCCACGCGACGCCTGAGCGTGCAGGACATGGCCGACCTGGCGGCCTATTTCGAGACCCTGCCGCCGGAGCCCGCGGCCGTCACCGATGATCCGCCGCTGCTGGTCACCCGGGGTGATCTCGATCGGCTGCTGCTGCCCTGCGACGTCTGCCACGGCAAGCAGGGCGAAGGACTCGGCTTCGAGGTGCCGGCCATCAGCGGACAGAAGGTGGACCACTTCGTCGAGCTGATGCAGGCCTTCAAGACCGGCGAACGACAGAACGACGAGTATGCGCGCATGCGCTTCATCTCCAGCCAGCTCACCGACGACGAAATCATCGAGCTGGCGGCCTGGTATGCGGCGCCGCGAAGCGAGGAGGGGGAGTAGACAAGAAGGAAGGAATCCGGGGCCATGTTCGGCGGTGGCATGCGACCTGCTGGCGGAGCAGGCCGAGCTGACCCGGGCGATCATCACCCACTACCGAGAACTGCTACAGCTGGGCGAAGACCGCTCGCCCTGGATCGCCGCCAGCGCGACCTCGGCCTTGAATTCAGGTAATCGGAGACGGACGCGACCACCACGTCCAGCTGACGCTGCGCCAGCCCGGGCAGCAGGTCCGGCCAGTCAGTGGGCACCAGCCCGAATTCCAGCCGCGCCGCCTCGCATGGCGCCCGCGCGATCTCGATGTCGAGATCCGGCCAGTTTGCCGTCCAGATCGAAAAGGACGGGGAGCGGATAATGCTGCGGACAAGGAGGCCGGTCGGCATGCGGCGCCTAGCCACCTCACTCGGAATGTGGCGGAACATCGATCACTCGGAGTTTACAGCGATGCATCCGCAGCCTCTCGGCGTCGAAAGCGGGCCGCTTTGCGCTATACTCCGTCGCTTGTTTTTTACTCCTGCGTTTTTCAATTCCGCGCCGCCCCGACGCGGCGTGGGCACCGCCAAACGGAGTGTTTCCGATGCCAGCAGCGCACGATCTGATCGCCCCATCCATCCTGTCGGCCGACTTCGCCAAGCTCGGCGAGGAAGTGGACAATGTCCTGGCCGCCGGCGCCGACATCGTGCACTTCGATGTCATGGACAATCACTACGTACCGAACCTGACCATCGGTCCGCTGGTGTGCGAGGCCCTGCGCAAGCATGGCGTCACCGCCCCCATCGACGTGCACCTGATGGTCAAGCCGGTGGACCGCATCATCCCGGATTTCGCCCAGGCCGGTGCCACTTACATCACATTCCACCCCGAGGCCAGCGAGCACATCGACCGTACGCTGCAGCTGATCAACGCCGAAGGCTGCAAGGCCGGCCTGGTGTTCAATCCCGCCACGCCGCTGACCTGCCTGGAGTACGTGATGGACAAGATCGACATGATCCTGCTCATGTCGGTCAATCCCGGCTTCGGCGGCCAGAGCTTCATCCCGTCGGCCTTGGACAAGCTGAGCCAGGTGCGCGAACTGATCGACGCCAGCGGCCGCGACATCCGCCTGGAGATCGACGGCGGCGTGAAGGCCGACAACATTGCCGCGATCAAGGCCGCCGGCGCCGACACCTTCGTCTCCGGCTCCGGCATCTTCGGCAAAGGCAAGGACAGCGATCCGAACCGCTACGACAGCATCATCGCCCAGATGCGCGCCGCCCTGGCGGACGTGCAGCGCTAGGGAGACGCTGATTTTCAGCCATCCTGCCCAAAATCAGCGCGGGGCTTTCGCCCCGCACGGGTAACGCTGAGTACTCCAGCGTTACCTGGTCAGACGCCGATCCACACAGGTTGCGAGGCAGACGCCAGCATGCAGTTCCCGATTCGCCCCGAAATGGTCCTGATCGACGTCGATGGTACGCTGGTGGACAGCGTGCCCGACCTGACCTTCTGCGTCGACGCCATGATGCAGCAGCTCGGTCGCCCGCCCCGGGGCGAGGCCGCCGTGCGCACCTGGGTCGGCAACGGCGTGGAGCGGCTGGTGCGCCGCGCGCTCAGCGGCACCCTGGACGGCGAACCCACCGACGCCGATTTCGATCGCGCCTACCCGCTATTCCTTGAGCTCTACGCCGACAACACCAGCAAACGCTCGCACCTGTATGAGGGCGTGCGCGAGGGCATCGACTGGCTGGCTGCCAACGGCTACCGGCTGGGCTGCGTGACCAACAAGGCCGCGCAGTTCACCGAGCCCCTGCTGCGCGATCTGGGCATACGCGATGCCTTCGAACTGGTGGTCAGCGGCGACACACTGGCGGAAAAGAAGCCCAGCCCGGCGCCCCTGCTGCATGCGGCCCGCCAGCTTGGGGTCGCGCCCGACAGGGCCTTGATGGTGGGAGATTCCGTCAGTGACGTGAAAGCGGCCCGCGCCGCCGGTTTTCTCGGCATCATCTGCATGAGCTACGGCTACAACCATGGCCAGGACATCCGCAGTGCCGGACCCGACGCCGTCATTGACAGCATGACCCAGTTGCCGACCCTGCTCTCTCCCGCCACAGACTGACGACCGCGTCCCATGACACCGAGCAGAGGCTCCGCAAGCGCGATGAATCCTGGACGTCGATGGCGTTGCTGCCGGCACGCCCACTAACCCCGTCACTGCATTCATCCGTCTGGAGCCGCGAACTATGAGTCCGGAACAATTCGATGCCCTCGTCGCCCAGGGCCGCAATCGCATCCCCTACGTCTGCGAGGTGCTGGCGGACCTCGACACTCCGCTAAGCTGTTACCTGAAGCTCGCCGAGGGGCCTTACTCCTACCTGTTCGAATCCGTGCAGGGCGGCGAGAAGTGGGGCCGCTACTCCATCATCGGCCTGCCCTGCCGCAGCGTGCTGAAGGTGTTCGGCAACCACATCCTGATCGAACGCGACGGCCAGCGCGTTGAGGAGGCGGAGGCGGCGGACCCGCTCGCCTGGATCGAAGGCTTCCAGCAACGCTTCAACGTCGCCGAGCACCCGGACATGCCGCGCTTCGCCGGCGGGCTGGTGGGCTATTTCGGCTACGACACGGTGCGCTACATCGAGCCGCGCCTGATGCCCTGCCCCAACGAAGATCGCATGGGCACCCCCGACATCCTGCTGATGGTGTCGGAAGAGTTGGTGGTGTTCGACAACCTGCGTGGGCGCATCTACATCATCGTGCACCTGGATCCCACCGCGGGCGACACCCCGGCCACCGGCCAGGCCCGGGTGGATGCGCTGGTGGCGCAGATGCAGCGCGGCGCGCCGCGCCATCCCGAGGCCGGCGGGCGGGCGGTGGCGGAGACCGACTTCGTCTCGGGCTTCACCGAAGACGGCTTCAAGCAGGCGGTGGAACGCATCAAGGATTACATCCTCGACGGCGACTGCATGCAGGTAGTGCTGTCCCAGCGCCTGTCCATCCCCTTCCAGGCCCGGCCGCTGGACCTGTACCGTGCGCTGCGCGGCCTGAACCCCTCGCCGTACATGTATTTTCTCGATCTGGGCGACTTCCAGATCGTCGGCTCCTCGCCGGAGATCCTTACCCGACTGGAAGACGGGGTGGTCACCGTGCGCCCCATCGCCGGCACCCGCCGGCGCGGCTACACGGAAGACGAAGACCTGGCCCTGGAGCAGGAACTGCTGGCGGACCCGAAGGAACTGGCCGAGCACCTGATGCTGATCGATCTGGGCCGCAACGACTGCGGCCGGGTCGCGAAGATCGGCAGCGTCAAGCTCACCGACCGCATGATCGTGGAGCGCTATTCTCACGTCATGCACATCGTCAGCAATGTCACCGGCGAGCTGAAGGACGGCATGACGGCCATGGACGTGCTGCGCGCAACCTTCCCCGCGGGCACCGTGTCCGGCGCGCCCAAGATCCGCGCCATGGAGATCATCGATGAACTCGAGCCGGTGAAGCGCGGCGTGTATTCAGGCGCCGTGGGCTACCTTGCCTTCAACGGCAACATGGACACCGCCATCGCCATCCGCACCGCCGTGATCCAGGACGGCACGCTGCACATCCAGGCCGGCGCCGGCGTGGTTGCCGACTCGGTACCGGAGCTGGAGTGGAAGGAGACCATGAACAAGGGCCGGGCAATCTTCCGCGCGGTGGCCATGGCCGAGGCCGGCATCGAGCGTCACCCCTGCGTCGGCGGAGACAACACGGACCCCGCCTGACGCGGCAGTTGCCTCCGTCGCGGCCTGGCCGTTGACCACTGCTGAGGCGCAGAGAACACGGAGGCAAGACAAGACTTCGTCAAGCGTTGCACGGTTTGTATGCGCGCTGGGCAACCTACTCCTCGGGCGCCTCCAGACCCTCTTCGTAACCTCTGCGTCCTCTGCGCCTCAGCGGTTAATATTCAACGTCTTGGACGACTCGCTTTGGGCGAGCCGGCCTGTGCGCAAGCCCGGGCAAATCAATCGGCGATGCCGACGAAGGTGAGCACGAAGCTCACCGGCACCGCATGGCTGATGCTGTCGAGTCCGGCGATCTCTCGCAGCCGCTCCACCCCGTCAGCCATGCCGAAGTCCGCCGCCTCGATCAGCAGCGGCTTGCGGCTCGCCACCATCAAGGTGTCATCCGCTACCCGGGCCACCTGCATGTCCAGCACCACCGGCTGGGTCTGGCCGTGCAGCAACAACTGCCCCTCGGCGGCAACGGCCTCGATGTCGCCGGTCCGCAGGCCGGCCAGCAGCGCCGGATCGATCCTGGCCGTCAGTGCCGCGTCGCCGTAGTTCGTCGTCTGGAACAACAGCTCGCGCATGCGCTCGTTACGAATGGGCACCAGGGTCTCGACGCTATCGAGCATCAGCACCACCGTGGCCTTGCCGTCGGTGTCGACGCTTCCGGCCACATCGGCAAAGCTGTGCGCCTCGGCCACGTCCTTCGACTTGATGGTGACGAAGGCCACATGGGAGCGCGCCGGGTCCAGCGCCCAGCCGGTGTGGCCCGCCGACATCGCAGCAGGCATTTGGCCAGACATTTGGGCTGATGGCTGGCCAGCGACCTGGGCGAACACCAGTCCGGGCATCAGGCCAAGGATGAGACCAAGCGTCAGGCCGGGAGTCAGGCCTAATGGCAAAAGGGCAGCGGCGAATGGATTGGCGGAACGGTTGCGCATGATCGTCTCCGGGGCGGCGGCTAAGCCGGGAAGCAGTGATGGACCGAGTCGGGGGCGTCGGACTGTGACCCTACCTCCCCCTGCCCTGGCAGATGGGGCGCCCCACGGCGAACCACAACCGCAGCAAATGCACAGGGCGGTTCCGATTGAGGCCAGCCCGCCCCGGCCTCACCGTCGGCGATCGGAACCGCCGCGGCCGGTTCCGCGGATCCGCCGCTCGACGCTGGCGCGGATATCCCGCAGTGACAGACGCCGTGCATCCCGACGGCTCACGGCACGCGCGGCCTCGGCCACATCCAGCCGGGCCTTGACCACCGCCGCCAGCCGGTCCGACAGTTCAGGCCGGGCGGCCACGATGTCGCGCACGCAGTCCAGATCCACACGGATCAGCGTCACGTCGGTGTTGGCGACATACTCCAGAAAGCTCGGTTCCGGCGTCAGCATCGCGGCCAGGCCGAAGTACTTGCCCGGCTCCAGCGTTTCCACGATCTTGCGCGTGCCGTCCGGCAAGCGCACCGCGGTATCCACCAGCCCGCCGGCAATGATGTAGAAGGCATCGCTGATGGCCCCCTCGGCAACCAGTACATGGCCGCTGTTGAAGTGGCAGTACTGGCTGCTGGACGCCATCCGGGCCAGTTCGTCGTCGGTGAGGTTCGCTGCCAGATCCAGCCCCTTCAGCGCCAGCGCGATGGTGGGCGGCTCCGCGGTCATGACACGGGCGCGGCGGGTGCGCATCTCCTGCACCTGGGGCGCGATCTCGATGCCCGCCTCCTGCAAGCCCCGGTGGATCTCACGGAACAGTTCCTCGCGCGCCCGGAACATGGCCGGATAGTTCTTCAGGTGCACCCAGACCATGTAACGGTAGGGCAGGCTCGCGCCATCGGCGAGCCGCACGACCGGATTCGGAAACTTGAGCACGCTTTCGCAACGCATCGCCGCATCCAGCAGTAGCGCGGTGGCAAAGCGTGGATCCACGTCCGCCGGTATCTGCACGAAATACCAGGGCGCATACAGGTGGCGTTCGCCGTGCAGGTTCTTGAACGCATCGCCCGCCAAGCGGGCGTTCGGGATCACATGAGTGGCATTGTCCCAGCCGCGCAGATGGGTGGCGCGCCAGTTCATGTCCACCACCTGCCCGAGAGTGCCGTTGCCCAGTTCGAGCCAGTCGCCGATCTTGAACGGCCCCTCGAGCCCCAGCGCGATCCCGGAGAAGAGGTCGTTCAGGGTCTTCTGCAACGCCAGGCCCAGCACCGCCGCGGCCACGCCGGTGGACACCCACAGCCCGGCGAAGGAGTAACCGCGCTGCCACATGAAAAGCCCCAGGGCAAACAGCAGCAGCACCCCGTAGACCAGGCCGACGATGAGCTTCGGTACCCGCTGCGTACCCGCCTCTCTGGCGCGCTGATGCAGCGAGACCGCCAGCAGGTGGCCCAGCGACCAGGCCAGTGCCAGGTAGACCGCAAGCCAGGTCGCGCCGCGCAGACCGGCCTCGAACGACGGCGCGGCAAGACCGGCGCCGGCCAGCCGCAGCAGGCCACCGGCAATCAGGCAGGCCGACGGCAGCAGCAGCACATCCAGCGCTGCCAGCGCGCGGGGGAAGCGTTCGCTCATGGGCGGATCACCGAGCAGGCGCACGGCGACCTGCCAGAGGACAAAGGCCACCAGTGCGCCCAGCAGCAGATGCCAGTGGCTGGCGACGAATCCGTCGATCAGAGGGTTCATGCGGATTGCCTTGCGAATGAGACGGCAGTCTGGGGATTGGCCCGGCAGTTGCATCACGGCAACAGATGGCGTTATTTTGAAAAAGGCGTCGCGAGAGCGCAACAGCTCGCAGACGCCTCTGATGCAACCGCAACCCGAAAGGCGCCTATGTCTTCCAACGCACGACGGGCAGGTCCCGTTACACCATCGACCTATGGCACGCGTCCCGCCAGGGCCGCGCTGCTTGCCCTCCCCGCCCTGGCCCTGGTTGGCGCCACCCCGCTGGCTGCCGCCACCACCGACGCGCTGGAACAGCGCATCGCCGAGCTCCAGGCAGAACTCGAACAGGCCAAGCGCGAGCTGGCCGATGCCCGCATGACCCTGGAAACGGTCTGCCCGGACGAGGCCGGCCGCTGTCCCGAGCCCGTCAAGGCCAAGCCCGAGGCGGACAAGATCACCCTCGGCCCCCTGACCGTCGGCGGCGCCATCCGCGCCAACTACGTCAACGGCGACTACCCCGGCGGCGGCAGCGGCCCCTCCCGCGGCGGCAACGGCGGCAACTTCGAGCTGGACGTCTTCCGCATCAACGTAGACCTGAACTACGAGAACATCGTGGGCAAGCTGGAGTACCGCTGGTACGACGGCTACAACTTCCTGCACACCGGCTGGGTCGGCTACAACTTCGACAACGGCAGCCAGGTGCAGGTCGGCGTCAACCGCGTGCCCTTTGGCCCCGGCGCCTACGGCGTCTCGCAGAGCTGGTTCTTCGACCAGCATTACTACCTTGGCCTGGCGGACGACATGGATGTGGGCATCAAGTACGTCACCAGCATCGGCGACTGGGACCTGGATTTTGCCTACTACGCCCGCAGCGAGTGGAACGGCAACGGCACCAGCGAGGACAGCGCCCGCTACAGCTACGACTCGGTCATCTGGGAGTCCGCGCTGGACGCCGACGGCAATGTCATCGGTGCCGCCCCCAACGGCTACGAAGAGCGCAACCAGTTCAACATCCGCGCCATCTACGGCCTGGACGACATCGCCATTCCCACCGAGATCGGCGTCTCGCTGCAGTATGGCCAGCTCCATGGCCGCCGCGCCGACGACGGCGATCACTGGGCCGCCTCGGTGCACATGAAGAACAGCTGGAACAACTGGCTGCTGGCCACCCAGCTGACGCGCTATAAGTTCAACATCGATGACGACAACCTGCTCGGCACCGACGAACTGATCCCGATGGGCGCATTCGACTTCGCCTGGCCCGCCGCCACGGATGCCTGGGTGCCGGCCGTGTCGCTGAGCTACCTGTACCAGGCCAACCGCATCCCCTGGCTGGATTCGGTGCGGCCCTATGTCGAGTACAGCAGCATCGTCAAGGAAGACAGCAGCTTCAACGACAGCGAGCTGTTCGTCCTCGGCGCCGCCTGGGCACGCCAGGGCTGGTACATCTACACCGACGCGGCCTGGTCCAACGGCAACTACTTTGTCGGCAGCAAGGGTGACAACTACAGCAACATCCTTGACGGTGTCGGCGATTTCGGTGCCAACGGCAACGACCGCTGGAACTTCCGCTTCAACATCAACTTCGGCTACTACTTCTGAGCCAACTCGTCCGCGGTACGTGCGCGCGCCGCGGACGGGGCTGATTTGACATGGTGCAACCGGGTCTCTAGCCTGAGTCGTACCGGGCCAGTCTGCACCATGCTGCCGGCCCCCTGTCAGTCACCAGCCAAGCTTCGCCGGGAACATCCTCCCGATCCCATCGGCCGTCGGCATCGGCGCGCTGTCATCGCAAACCGGAGCGTCTCCCGACCATGAGCGGACGCGAACAAGCGGCTCACCACGAGCCACGCACCAACGAATCCAATGCATCCAGCGGCAACGGCCAAGAGGTCAAGGTCGTTGTCGAGAATCTGTACAAGATCTTCGGCGACCAGCCGGAGGAGGCCCTGCGCCTGCTGCGCGAAGGGGTGGACAAGGACCAGATCTTCGACCGCACCGGCCAGACCGTGGGCGTCTGCGACGCCAGCTTCTCCATCCGCAAGGGCGAGATCTTCGTCATCATGGGCCTGTCCGGCTCGGGCAAGTCAACCATGGTGCGGCTGCTGAACCGGCTGATCGAGCCCAGCGCCGGCAAGGTCATCGTCGACGGTCGCGACATCGCCGCCATCAGCCCGCAGGAGCTGCTGGAGCTGCGCCGGCGCGACATGAGCATGGTGTTCCAGTCCTTCGCGCTGATGCCGCATCTGACGGTGTGCCAGAACGCCGCCTTCGGCCTGGAACTGGCCGGCGTCGGCGCCGCGGAGCGCCACAAGCGCGCCCTGGCCGCGCTGGAACAGGTGGGGCTCGCAGCCTGGGCCGACAGCTATCCGGACGAGCTCTCCGGCGGCATGCAGCAGCGCGTGGGCCTGGCCCGTGCCCTGGCCAACGACCCGTCCGTGATGCTGATGGACGAGGCCTTCTCCGCCCTCGACCCGCTGATCCGCAGCGAGATGCAGGAAGAGCTGCTGCAACTGCAGGAGCACAGCAGCCGCACCATCGTCTTCATCTCCCACGACCTGGACGAGGCCATGCGCATCGGCGACCGCATCGCCATCATGGAGGGTGGGCGCGTGGTGCAGGTGGGCACCCCCGATGAGATCCTGCGCAATCCCGCCGACGACTACGTGCGCTCGTTCTTCCGCGGCGTCGACGTGGCCGCGGTGTTCAAGGCCGGCGACATCGCCCGCAAGAAGCAGGTGACCGTCATCGAGCGCCACGACGAGGGCGTTCGCGCAGCGCTGTCGCTGCTGCGCGAGCACGACCGCGAATACGGCTATGTGGTGGACAAGGGGCAGCGCTTCCACGGCGTGGTCTCCCTGGACTCGCTGCAGACGGAACTGCGCAGCAGCGCACCCCGGCTCAGTCGCGCCTACCTGCCGGAGGTGCCGACACTGAGCGCCGACACCCCCATCAGCGACCTGCTCGGGGTGGTGGCCAGCACCGCCTGCGGCCTGCCGGTGGTGGACGCGCAGAATCGCTACCGCGGCGTCATCACCAAGGCCAGCCTGCTCGAAACGCTGGACCGGGAAGGATGAACCCACGCCTGCACCGGCCCGACTCGCCCGAATCGACGTGACCCGCCGGCCAGCGGTGCCCCGGCACCGACGGCCACGGGCACCCAACAACAGCAGACACCCTGACCATGGCTGAAGACACCAACCCCTGGGCGGCAGCAAGCCCGTCAGCAGACAACGCATCCAACCCCTGGGCAGCAGCAAGCCCGTCAGCAGACAACGCATCTAACCCCTGGTCCGGTGCTGACGCAGCGCCGCCCGTGCCGCCCCAGGCAGAAGCGCAGGAACCTGCCGGGGCCTCCAACCCCTGGGGCGGCCCCGATGACGCCGCCACCGACACCGCCGGCGACTGGCTGGCCAGCAGCGGCGCCGGCGAAGCGGAACCGGCCCTGGACCTGCTGCACCCGTTTCAGGACGCGGTGATCCCCGTCGGCGACTGGGTCGACTCCGGCCTGGACTGGCTGGTAGACAACTTCCGGCCGGTGTTCCAGGCCATACGCTGGCCCATCGACGGCACCCTCAGCAGCATCGAGGCCACCCTGCTGGCCGTGCCGGACGTGCTCATGATCCTGCTCATCGGCCTGCTGGCCTGGCAGGCGGGCGGCCGCCGGCTGGGCATCGGCGCCGTGCTGTCGCTGCTCACCATCGGCCTGATCGGCGCCTGGTCCGAGGCCATGGTCACCCTGGCGCTGGTGCTGACCTCTGTCTTCTTCTGCCTGGTGGTCGGGCTGCCCACCGGCATCTGGCTGGCCCGCAGCGACCGCGCCGCCACCACCATCCGCCCGGTGCTGGACGCCATGCAGACCACCCCCGCGTTCGTCTACCTGGTGCCGGTGGTCATGCTGTTCGGCATCGGCAACGTGCCCGGCGTGGTGGTCACCATCATCTTCGCCCTGCCGCCGCTGATCCGGCTCACCAACCTGGGCATTCGTCAGGTCCCGTCCGATCTGGTCGAGGCGGCCCGTTCCTTCGGCGCCTCGCCGCGGCAGCTCCTGTTCAAGGTGCAGCTGCCCCTGGCCATGCCCACCATCATGGCCGGCGTCAACCAGACGCTGATGCTGGCCCTGTCCATGGTGGTCATCGCCTCCATGATCGCCGTCGGCGGTCTCGGCCAGATGGTGCTGCGCGGCATCGGCCGGCTCGACATGGGCCTGGCCACCATCGGCGGCATCGGCATCGTGCTGCTGGCCATCATCCTCGACCGCATGACCCAGGCCGTGGGCCAGTCGGACCGCACCAAGCCGGCCCGGCACTGGTACCTGACCGGCCCCGCCGGAGTGGTCATGCGCCTGGTGGGGCGCGCCGAGTCCTGAGACCCATCCGTACCACTCCCATCCATTCAGCATCCTTGCCTTCAACAGCCAACGGAGACCCAACCATGCCAACCGCATTCAACCTGAACCCCCGCTTGCGAACCGCCCTGTTCTCCGCCGTCTGCCTGGCCGGCGGCACGGCAGTCGCCAGCGAGCTGCCCGGCGAAGGGATCGAGGTCCAGCCACTGAAGAGTTCCATCGCCGAGGAGACCTTCCAGACCCTGCTGGTGATGAAGGCCCTGGAAGAGCTTGGCTACGAGGTCGAGGACATCAAGGAGATCGAGTACGCCGCCGGGCACGTCGCCCTGGCCAACGGCGATGCCACCTTCATGGCCGACCACTGGGATCCGCTGCACATCGACTTCTACGAGACCGCCGGCGGTGACGAGAAGCTGTTCCGCGAAGGCGTCTACTCCGCCGGCGCGCTGCAAGGCTACCTGATCGACAAGGCCACCGCCGACAAGCATGGCATCACCAACGTCGAGCAACTGAAGGATCCGGAGATCGCCAAGCTGTTCGACAGCAACGATGACGGCAAGGCAGATCTGGCCGGCTGCACCCCGGGCTGGGGCTGCGAGAAGATCATCGAGCACCACCTGGATGCCTACGGCCTGCGCGACACCGTCACCCACAACCAGGGCAGCTACTCCGCCGTGATGGCCGACACCATTGCCCGCTACGAGCAGGGCGAGCCGGTGTTCTACTACACCTGGACCCCCTACTGGGTGAGCGGCGTGCTGGTGCCCGGCAAGGACGTGGTCTGGCTGCAGGTGCCCTTCAGTGCGCTGCCCGGCGAGCGCACCGATGTGGACACCTCGCTGCCGGACGGCTCCAACTACGGCTTCCAGGCCAACACCCAGCACATCATCGCCAATCGTGAATGGGCCGAGGCCAATCCCGCGGCCGCCAGGCTGTTCGCGATCATGGAGCTGAGCAACAACGACATCAGTGCCCAGAACCTGCGCATGCGCGACGGCGAAGATAGCGCCCGGGACATCGAGCGCCACACCGACGCCTGGATCAAGGCCCACCGCGACACCTTTGACGCCTGGCTGGAGCAGGCCCGCGCGGCGGCGGAATAAGCCCCGGCCGTACGGGCGCCTCCAAGGGCGCCCCCAAGGCCGCCGGTGCTCGCCGGCGGCCTTGACTACCTGAGCCCCGCCTCAATCCCCGCGCGCATCCCGTCCTGCCCACTGGCCTGACGTCGGGGCCCATCAGGCACGACATCTGCCACTGCCGGCAATCGCATGCTCACCCGCAATCCGGGTCCGGCCGCATCCAGACGCAGCTCGGCGCCGTGCAACTGCGCCACCGCCTGCACCAGACTCAACCCCAGTCCATGCCCCGGAGCGCTGCGGCTGGCATCCACGCGAAAGAAACGCTGCAGCACCTTGTCGCGCAGTTCCGCCGGGATACCGGGGCCGGAATCGCTGACATCCACCTGCACCCGGTCGCCCTCCCGCATAGCCCGAACGCCAATGCGCCCCCCAGCGGGCGTGTACTTGATGGCGTTGTCCAGCAGATTCGCAATCGCCTGAAACAGCAGATCGCGGTCCCCGTGCACCCGCAAGGCGCCGACACCGGTACCGGCACCGGCCAACTCCACCCGCAACTGCTGCCCCTTGTCCGCCGCCAGAGGCTCGTAGAACTCCGCCACATCCGACAGCAGCGGCGCCAGGTCCAGATCGCCGAAGGCCGCCCGCCGCGCACCGGACTCCACCCGCGCGATACGCAGCAGCGCGTTGAACGCCGACAACAGCTCCTCGGCGTCGTTGATGGCCGCCTCCACCTGAGCCGCAGCCACCCCCGGCAAGGCCGCATCCCGCAACTGGCTCAGCTTGGTGTGCAAGCGGCTCAATGGGGTGCGCAGGTCATGGGCGATATTGTCCGAGACCTGCCGCACACTGCTCATCAGCTCCTCGATCCGCGCCAGCATCCGATTGAGGTTCAGCGCCAGCCGGTCCAGTTCGTCGCCGCTGCCGTCCGTCGGCACGCGCCGCGACAGATCCCCCTCCATGATCTCGCGGCAGACCTGGTTCACCGCCTCGATGCGACGCAGCACACCACCGCTGAGAAACCAGGCCCCGAGCAGGGCCAGGCCCGCAGTGATCGCCAGCCCCCAGGCAAGCGCCTCCTGAATCAGGTCCCGCGTGGCGGTCAGCTCGCGCACATCCCGGCCGACCAGCAACCGCTGCCCGCCGCGCAATCGGAACACCTTGGCCCGCGCCCGGTGCTCGCGGCCGGCGCCGCCCAGCTCCGAAGCCGCCGCCTCCCGCAGACGGAACTCGATCCAGCCGTCCCGGTCCGGCTCCACGCCAGGCCAGGTATCGATGTTGCCCACCAGCGGTGCATAACTGCCGTCCGCCAGCAGATACACCATCGCCCCGGACGGATCACGCGCCACCCGCTCCGCAATGACCGTCGACAGCCCCGACAGCCCGCGCCGGCGATACTGCTCCGCCAGGCCCTGGATCTCAGCCCCAATGGTCAGATCCGTCTGCCGCGCCATGTAGCCGGCGGTAGACCAGTAGATGAATCCCAGCAGAATGCCGGCAGAGCCCCCCAGCAGCAGCACGTACAACAGCACCAGCCGGAAGGTGAAACTGGACAGGATGCGACGCGCCGAACGCGCCGGGGCTGACGGCCCCAGCCCGGCCCCGCCGGACTCAGCCATGCCGCGTAGCGTCACGCATCACATAGCCCGCCCCGCGCACCGTGTGCAACAACGGCGGCTCGAAATCCCTGTCGATCTTGCCCCGCAGACGGCTGATATGCACATCGATGACATTGGTCTGCGGATCGAAGGTGTAATCCCAGACCTGCTCCAGCAACATCGTGCGCGTCACCACCTGCCCCGCATGACGCATCAGATACTCCAGCAGCCGAAACTCCCGCGGCTGCAACGCAATGCGCTGCCCCGCCCGCATCACCTCCCGTGTCAGCAGATCCATCTCCAGATCCGCCACCTGCAACCGCGTCTCCGGCTGATCCCCCGGCTTGGCCCGACGCAACAATGCCTCCACCCGCGCATGCAGCTCGGAAAAGGCAAACGGCTTCACCAGATAGTCATCGCCGCCCGCGCGCAATCCATCCACGCGATCATCCACCTCACCCAGCGCGCTCAGGATCAGCACCGGCGTCTGATTGCCCGACGCGCGCAAGGTCCGCACGATGCCCAGCCCGTCCAGCGAGGGCAACATGCGATCGATCACCATCACGTCATACGCATTGCCCGCGCCCAGCAGCAATCCCTCGCGACCATCCGCCGCCTGATCCACCGTCGCCCCTAGCTCACCAAAGGCCTTGGCCAGATAGGCCGCCAGCTGCGGATCATCTTCGATGATCAGAACGCGCATAGGTTTCTATTCACAAGATGCCAGCCTCCAGCCTCCAGCCGCTCGAGATACTCATATCGCTCCTGGCCCCGGCTTGATTAACCGCAGAGTCGCAGAGCGCGCAGGGCAGAAAACGCGCAGAGGAGTCACCAACCGATAGCAGTGCAGGGCCCAATAGCAGTGCAGGGCTGGCGGGCTGGGTGGCGGCGGGCGGGGGTCTTGATCGCAGGGATGCGATCATGAAGCCTCCAGGGACGGATTCACGGCGTCCCCCGACCGCCGGCACCCAGCCCGCCAGCCCGTCCCCAAAGAAGCGCTAAGCGATAGCCCGCCTCCAAGGAAGGTCAAGCCACCAGCCGGCCCGGCCCGCTCGCCGTCACCCAATAAGAGCAACCAACCTCAAGCAAAGGGCACGGCCACGAACCGCAGCTTGCCCCCCTGCTCCACCCGCAACAGCACCGACCCCCGTTCCTGCCGCGACGCCTCACGCACCGCTGCCGCAACCTCATCCGGCGTCGACACCGACTGCTGCCCCACCATCGAGATCAGGCTCCCCGCCTGGATGCCCGCCAACTGCGCCGGACTCCCCGGCTGCACCTGCGCCACCAGTACACCCGAGGCATCCGCCTCCAGACCATGTTCCGCCCGCAGCTCCGGGGTCAACGGCGCCAGCATCAGCCCGATACGCGGCCCATCCGCCACTGCCTCCGGCGCGCCCCGGCCCGCCAGCGACTCACCCGGCATGCGACCGATGCGCACCTCCATCACCCGCGTCTTGCCGCCGCGCACCACCTCCAGTTCAACCTCCGTGCCCGCATCGATCCCCGCAATCAACCGCGTCAGATCCCGATGCCCCACCATCGGCTCACCCGCCGCGCGCACGATCACATCCCCGCTGCGCACACCCGCGGCCTCCGCCGGGCTATCCGGCAACACATCCGCCACCAGCACGCCGGCCACCTCATCCAGCCCCAGGCTCTCTGCCACTGCCTCGGTCACCGACTGGATCTGCACCCCCAGCCAGCCCCGCTCCACGCGACCCTTGGCACGCAACTCCGCAACGATGTCCGCCGCCGTCTCCGCCGGAATGGCGAAACCGATCCCGATATTGCCGCCGCTCGGCGAGTAGATCGCCGTATTCACGCCAATCACCCGACCCCGGGCATCAAACAACGGACCACCCGAATTGCCACGATTGATCGGCGCATCGATCTGCAGATAGTCGTCATAGGGGCCAGACTGGATATCCCGACCGCGGGCCGAAATGATGCCCGCATTCACCGAACCGCCCAGACCGAATGGATTGCCGATGGCCAGCACCCAGTCACCCACGCGCGCCTCGCTGCTGTCCGCAAGATCCACGTAAGGCAGCGCCTTGTCCGTATCCACCTTGATCAACGCCAGATCCGTCTTCGCATCCCGGCCGATCACACGGGCGTCGTAACGAGACCCGTCATTCAGCGTCACCTCGATCCGCTGAGCACCGCTGATCACGTGATTGTTGGTCACGATATACCCGTCCGGACCGATGATGAAGCCCGAGCCCTCGCCCTCTCGTGGACTCGGCATCATCTCCGGCACGGACCCGAACTGCTTGAAAAACTCATGCATCGGCGAGCCCTCCGGCACACCATGCATCGACATCCGCCGTAACGGCTTCTGCTCCACCGTCACATTCACCACCGCCGGCGTCACCCGCTCCGCCACATCGGCAAAACTCGGCGGCCCCGCCGGCTGCGCCAATGGCGCCCGCGACAACGCGCCCTGAACCGTCGCCTCGGCCCCCTGAGCCTGGGCCGCACGCCAGCCATCAGACACCGCCATCGCCCCCGCGACACCCAAGGTCACAGCCACCGCAACTGCCAGTGCCCGCCGACGCAAAGCGCCGCGCGTATCTGCACCGACACCGGCACGCACACCGGCACCCTCGACCGACAGCATCTGCCGCCCCGGATCCGCAACAGCTCCCTTCGACACCGATGAAAATCGCATTACCCTCACCCTCTCAAGAACAGAAATCGCCGCCTGGCGGCAACAGCCCCGCCCCTCACCTGGTAGGGCGGCGGAACAACTCAGCAAACAGGATAATTCCACCGCCGTTACCCCGCCCTTGCCGCCAGATTAACTTTCGTCCATTCTTGGACCAAATCAACGCCTGGCCGTACATGGCGGCATAGTGCCGATGCCTGCCCATGCAGCGCGTGGGTACAAGGCCAAACCACGAACACCTCAGTCACCGGTAGGCACGCCACCGGCACAATGCCCGAAGGCGAGCGGGCGTATCGACAACATGAGGCACACCAGCGCGGCACCAGCACAATGCCCGAAGGCCAGCGGGCTGGGGGCCGGCGAGCGGGGGTCTTGATCGCATGGATGCGATCATGAAGCCTCCACGGATGGATTCACGGCGTCCCCCCCCCCCCCGCGCCCCCCCCCCCCGGCCCCCCCCCCCAGCGGGGGGGGTATACCCAGAGGGCGGGGGCCGCGGGGTGTGGGGGGCGGGGGGGGGTGGTTTTTTATGCCTTTTATCTTAAAATTATCCACCAAGTTTTTATAGCCGGGCGCCCCCCCCGGGCCGCCCCCCCCCCCGCTCGCCCACCCCCCTAAGCCAGCCCCAAAGCCAGCCCCGAGAATCACATACCCAGAGGCCCGACAAAGGAGCATCCCCATGCCAAGCCAGGAACAGATCGAAATGAGCCGCTACCAGCGCGAACTCGAACACGACGTCCAGCACCTGGTCAAAAAATACTGCCGCATCATGAGCTGGGACATCCCGGAACTCGACGAAAAGGAAGCCAGCCGCCTCATCCTCGACGCCCTGCAAACCGCCGTCAACGACACCGTCAAGGCCCACACCCCAACGTGACTCCCTACCGCACCCTGCCGCCCCTGCTCGCCGCGCTCAGCCTCGCGGCCTGCGGCTCCAACCCCGAGACCGAGCGGCACTACTGCACCCTCAAGCCCGGCATGACCATCGACCAACTCACCGCCTGCGGCTGCCTGCTCAACAACAGCAGCAGCGTCAGCCAACTGCCTGACAGCGAAACCGACGCCGACGTGCAGCGCATCATCATCGTCAACTACATCTGCCCCCAGGGCCAGCAAGGGCTCGCCAGCGTCACCGTCGTCAATGGCATTGCCGACGCCGTCTACCAATAGCATACGGCACTGGTACCGCTACCGGCAGCTTCAGGCCTTACCATGCGTCCGCTGCTGCACCCGATGCAGCGCGGCCGAATCCAGATCCCCCTCACCCTGACCCACCAGCGCATTGATCAACTGCGTCACCTGCGCCGCACCAGGCAACCCGATGCCCAGCTCACTCGCCGCCTCCAGCACAATCCGCATGTCCTTCTGGTGCAACGCCGCCTTGAACCCTGGCACATAGTCCGACTCCAGCATCCGCCGGCCATGCACATCCAGCACCCGGCTGCCGGCAAACCCGCCCAGCAACGCCTCCCGTACCTTCGCCGGATCCACCCCCGACGCACGCGCCAACAACATCGCCTCACCCACCGCCGCAATCGTCTGCGCAACCAGCACCTGGTTACACGCCTTGCACACCTGACCGGCACCATTGTCCCCTACATGCACAATGTTCTGGCCCATCACCTCGAACAACGGCCGCACTCGCAAAAACGCGTCCTCCGACCCACCCACCATGATCGACAAGGTCCCCGCCGCCGCGCCCACATCTCCGCCGGACACCGGCGCATCCAGCATCTCCGCCCCCACCTCGCGCAACCGCTCCGCCATCGCCCGCGTTGCCGACGGAGAGATCGTGCTCATGTCCACCACGATCGCACCAGGCCGCACTCCCTCGATCACACCCTCATCGCCCAGAACCACCTGCTCCACATCCGGCGTATCTGACACCATGACAAACACAATCGAAGACCGGCGCGCCACCTCCGCCGGACTCGAACAGCCCGTCGCCCCCGCCTCCAGCAACGGCACCATCGACACCTGACGCCGGGCATACACCGTCAGCGGATACCCCGCCCGCACCAGATTCAACGCCATGGGACGCCCCATGATCCCCAGCCCGATAAAACCGATAGTCTCAGTCATTTAAAATCCCCAAAGATGAAAGATGTCAGTGGAGAGCCACCAGCCACCAGTCGCAAGTCCCCAGTCGCTCAACATGAGCATGTCGCTCCTGGCCGCGGCATGATCAACCACAGAGTCGCAGAGCAGACAGCGCGGAACTGACCGGCAGGATGCCCGAATCCAGTGCCAGGGAGGGTGGCATCGGCAGGGTTCGAAAGGTCCGCTGCCGGCACGTGCCTGCCCTCCCTGGCCTGGGTCCCGGCTTCCCGGCCGGGACGACTTTGTTACGTGTCAATGGCCACCAGTCTCCAGCCGCCAGCCGCCAGCCGCCAGCCGCCAGCCGCCAGCCGCCAGCCGCCAGCCATTAGCTTCCAGCCGCCACGATCATCTCACGCCACCAACCGCTGGTTGCGCAGGGCTGGTGGGCTGGGTACCGGCGGTCGGGGGTCTCGATCGCAGGGATGCGATCGTGAAGCCTCCAGGGATGGATTCACGGCGTCCCCCGACTGCCGGTACCCAGCCCGCCAGCCCGTCTCCAACAAAACTAAAGCCGCCAGCCGACAGCCATTAGCCGACAGCCGCCGCGACCATCTCACGCGTCCAACTGCTGGTTGCGCAGGGCCGGTGGGCTGGGTGCTGGCGGGCGGGGGTCTCGAACGAAGTCGAGACAGCCAACAAAAAGAACAACCCGTCAGAGAATCACATCACCCGGCGCCCGAAACTCAAGGCCGAACGCCTCCGCCACCGCCGCATGCGTCACCTGCCCCGCCAGCACATTCGCCGCCGTCCGCAACACCGGATGCGCCGCCGCAGCGGCCATCCCCAGGTCCGCCAGCAAACGCACATAGGGCCCCGTCGCATTCGTCAACGCAAACGTCGCCGTCCGCGGCACCGCACCCGGCATGTTCGCCACACAGTAATGCACCACACCATCGACTACAAAGGTCGGCTCCGCATGCGTCGTCGGACGACTCGTCTCCACACAGCCCCCCTGATCGATCGCCACATCCACGATCACCGGCCCGTCATCCCGCATCAGCTTCAGATCCTCCCGCCGGATCAACATCGGCGCCCGGGCACCACTCACCAACACCGCCCCGATCACCAGATCTGCCGAGGGCAACTGCTCACGCAACGCATACGGGCTGCTCGCCAGCGTCCGCACATTCGCCGGCATGATGTCACTGAGCCAGCGCAACCGCTGCAGATCCACATCCATCACCAGCACATCCGCCCCCAGACCCGCCGCAATGCGTGCCGCGTTCGCCCCCACGTGACCGCCACCCAGCACCAGCACCCGCGCCGGCTCAACCCCCGGCACCCCACCCAGCAGGATGCCCCGACCGCCCTTGTGCGCCTCCAGGAAAAAGGCCCCGATCTGCACCGACATCCGCCCCGCCACCTCGCTCATGGGCGTCAGCAACGGTAAATGCCCGGCCACCGTCAGCGTCTCATAGGCGAAGCAGTGCACTCCACTGGCGCACATCGCCTCCGTCAGTCCACGGCTGGCGGCAAAGTGGAAATAGGTAAACAGCATCTGCCCGGGCCGCAGCAGCGGATACTCCTGCGGCAGCGGCTCCTTCACCTTCACCACCAGCTCCGCTGCGCCATACACCGCCGCCGCGTCAGCAACGATCTCGGCGCCGGCCTGCGCAAACTGGTCATCCAAAATCCCGGCACCGCTGCCAGCCCCTGCCTGCACCAGCACCCGATGACCAGCGGTCACCAGATCATGCACCATGGCAGGCACGGCACCGACCCGGTTTTCCTGCTCCTTGATCTCTTTCGGCACACCAATAATCACTGACAGCAACCTCCAGAACGCAACGCCGTCGGTACACGCCGACTCATGACACACCGCCCCGCGGGCCCGCCGCCTGCCCCAGCCGAACGAACAGCGAGGCAAAATCGTAGTCGCGCACGGCCTCGGGAACGGGCGCGCACTGTGCATGGATCTGAACACACCACACCGCCTCGTGCTGGTTCAGAAACTGCTCGCTGGCGAAATCGTCCGAAATCGTCCGGCGCAACAAGGCCAGCAGGCGCGACGATCGGCAAGCGAGTCAGACCTGCGCGGACTCCATATGGCAAGACGATGTGTCAGACTGCAAGTCTAATCGAAAACGGAGGTGGTACCAGGGTTGGGGTCGGGGCTTTCAACTGCGAACCGCTATCCCTTGCCTGCAAGTTCAAGACTCGAGTGGGAGTTTCCTGTCCCCCTTTACCCTTCACGCTTCACCCCTCACACTGCGCCTTCGCTGGCGCACTTGGCGTCACGGCGGTTCAACGGCGACTTCCAGGATCAACCATGCGCACCAAGGCCGAGCAATATATCCACGGTTTCGGGCCGGTGGAAGAACAACGCCTGCGGGAACAGGCCGCGGTGCTGGCGCCGGTGGTCTTCAACGGCCTGACGCTGCCGCAGGCCGGGCGTCTGCTGGAACTGGGCTGCGGCGTCGGCGCCGAACTGGCGCTCATCGCCGAGCGCTGGCCCGGGTTGCAACTCACCGGTATCGATCTGAGCATCAGCCACCTGCGCGCCGCGCAGCGGCATCTCGGTGACGCGGCCTTGCTCGCCCGCGGCGACGGGGCCTGCCTGCCCTTTGCCGACGCCACCTTCGATACCGTGATCACCATCTGGATGCTGGAGCACGTGGCCGATGCAGACGCCGTGTTTCGCGAGGCCTTGCGGGTGCTGGCCCCGGGGGGCCGCCTGATCTGCACCGAGGTGGACAACACCACCTTCCGCTTTCTGCCGGAGCAACCCGCCATTCGCACCTGGTGGGACCTGTTCTGCGCACAGCAACGCCACGGCGGCGACCCCGAGATCGGCCGCCGTCTAGCGGATCTGGCGCGCCGCCACCGCTGCCAGCACGTCCGCACATGCGACCTCCCCGTGGTCTCCAGCAGCCTGTTCCCCGAACGGCGCAACCTGCTGCTGAACTACATACAAGACCTGCTGCTGTCCGGCGCCGAGCACCTGCAACACGCCGGCGTCGCCGATCAGGTGCTGATGGACGCGCTGCAGGCCGAACTCGACCAAGTCCGACAGGACCCAAGCATCCAGTTCGAATACCACGCCATCAGGCTCACCTGCCAATCCCGGTGACCCTCAACCGCAGGGACAGTGTATTTATTGCTGAATGAACATGACAATCATTCGATTGCACTCTTAAAATGACAGTATACTGAATGCAAATCAAAGCGACAGTTTATATATTACAAGACCCAAAGTGCGATGATGCTCTCTGAAAGACAAGCCCTATCATTGGCCAGAAACATAAACCGTCCCGTCTTTGGACTCCCTCGGCAGCACCCTCAGTTACGGTGACGGTATATTCATTACAAGCCCAGTCGCTGGCTGAAAACGTTATAAATCAGCGTTTTCCTCACACAACCAGACCCATTCACCAAAGGAGGCCCCATCCATGGCTGCACACCTTCGTTACGCCTGTCTGATCGGGTTGCTGAGCCTGCTTCCCACGCTTGTGCTGGCGGAAAAGCCCGCGGACACTCAAGCGCTTGCGGGCGTCGAGACCGGCAAGGTCGCCTGGGATATCAATATGGGCGATGCCAAGAAGTTGCGCCTGTACCTGCAGGTCATGGCCGAGACCTACGACGATCTCAAGCGCCAGGGCGTGGAGCCGGATATGGTCTTCACCTTTCGGGGGCCTTCCCTGCCGTTGATCTCCAGCGAACATGCTGACGTTCCGCTGGATGAGATCGAGCACTATGAGGCGGTGGCCGAGCAGATCGCGGCGCTGCAGCAAAAGCCCGGCGTTCGCATGGAGGCTTGCTCGATCGCTGCCCGTCTGTTTGGCGTGGAAGCCGAGACGCTGCTGCCCGGCATCGATTTCGTCGGCAACACCTTCGTCTCGCAGATCGGCTATCAGTCCAAGGGCTACGCGAGTATCCCGATCTTTTGACCAGACTCGCCAGTGCCTGGCGGCTAGGGAAATGCTGCTTTATGCAGCATTTTCCACGCGAGGCAGGATGCCCTACCATTTATAGCGCCACACTCCGCTGACTATTGAAGCAATTCGGAAACCGTGCTTTCGAACCTGTTGCCGTGACACGGATTTAATGTACTGTCAGATGATCTGGCAGCCTGGCGGAACTTGTGGGGCTTGATCATCGCGCCGGCCGGTAGCCGGAGGGTGGACAAGCGCAGCGCCGTCCACAAAACCCCGCGCTGCCGCTGCCGCTGGTGGACGGCGCTGCGCTTGTCCATATATGGTCCGCCCCGCGATGCAAGAGCGAAATCGCTGTTGAACAGAAGAAG
>NZ_VWXX01000024.1 GCF_008632335.1 Thiohalocapsa marina | reverse complement strand
AGAACCCCATCACACCGTCGACGTATAGACGGTAGGGTGGACAAGCGCAGCGCCGTCCACCACGCCACCCAAGAACCACATCACACCATCAAACCGTCAACGTATAGACGGTAGGGTGGACAAGCGCAGCGCCGTCCACCACGCCACCCAAGAACCCCATCAAACCGTGGATCTATAAACGGTAGGGTGGACAAGCGCAGCGCCGTCCACCACGCCACCCAAGAACCCCATCATGCCGTTGACATGTAAACGGTAGGGTGGACAAGCGAAGCGCCGTCCACCACGCCCACGCCCATGCCGGACCTGGAGGCCCCGCTACTCCGTGTGGTAGCGCTGGATGCGCTCTACCTCGTTGCGCGAGCCGAGGATGACGGGGACGCGCTGGTGCAGCGATTCTGGCTGCAGGTCCATGATGCGTTCCGCGCCGGTGATGGAGCCGCCGCCGGCCTGCTCGACGATGAAGGACATGGGGTTGGCCTCGTACAGCAGGCGCAGCTTGCCGCCCTGCCCCTTGTCCTTCATCTTGGAATCCAGCGGGTACAGGAACACGCCGCCGCGGGTGAGGATGCGATGCACCTCGGCCACCATGGAGGCGATCCAGCGCATGTTGAAGTCCTCGCCGCGCGGGCCTTCCTTGCCGGCCAGGCACTCGTCGACATAACGCTTAACGGGCGACTCCCAGAAGCGCATGTTGGAGGCGTTGATGGCGAACTCCCGGGTGTCTGCCGGGATGCTCATGGACGGATGGGTGATGATGAACTCGCCGATGTTCTGGTCCAGCGTGAAGCCGTTGACGCCGTTGCCGGTGGTCAGCACCAGCATGGTGGACGGGCCGTACAGGGCATAGCCGGCGGCCACTTGCTGTGTGCCCGCCTGCAGGAAGTCGCGCACGCCGGGCTGCTCGGCGCCACCCGGGCAGCGCAGGATGGAGAAGATGGTGCCCACGGACACGTTCACGTCGATGTTGGACGAGCCGTCCAGCGGGTCGAAGGTGATCAGGTATTTGCCCCGGGGATACTCCGACGGGATCTGGTACACGTCGTCCATCTCTTCCGAGGCCATGGCCGCCAGGTGGCCGGCCCACTCGTTGCACTGGATGAAGATCTCGTTCGACAGCACATCCAGCTTCTTTTGCGTCTCGCCTTGCACGTTCTCGCTGCCGGCGCTGCCCAGGGCGCCGACCAGGGCGCCATGGTTGACCTGGTTGGAGATCATCTTGCAGGCGGTGACGATGTCGTTGAGCAGGGCGGTGAATTCGCCGGTGGCGCCCGCAGACCGACGCTGCTCCTCGCTGATGAATTGCGTGATCGTGGTACCGTGTTCCATAGATGTGTCCTCTAGAGTTTTTTATTTCCCGCCAATGAACCGACCAGCGTTTCGAGCGGGTCAGGGCGCTGACGCCATGATACCAAAAGTGCACTCATATTCGGCGTTACCAGCGCGGCCACACATCGGCCAGGCGCTGGGCATCGACACCCAGGTGACCGGCCACGGCCAGCACCGGCCCCGGATCCGGGGTCAGGCCCAGGAGCACGTACACCAGCGCCATCAGGCTCAGGGACGCGGGCCACGCGCGCAGGCTCAAGGGCTTGAGCGCGGTGCCGAAGGAGCGTTTGACCCGCCGGCCGAACAGGTCGACGCTGGCCGCCTCGTCGAGCACCAGATGGGTGACATAGCCCAGCAGCGTGAAGCCGCCCGCCAGCCAGGCCAGTCGGGCATCGGCGCCCAGCAGCGTATCCGCCAGCACCACCGCCAGCAGGGCCAGCACCAGGGCCATCAGCAGCGTATGCCAGATGCCCCGGTGCACGGTCAGCCGGGCGAAGGCAAGGCGCAGGGGCCAGCGCGTCAGCGCCCAGACACTGAACCAGAGCAGCAGCAGGTCGATGACCTTGAGTCGGCCGGCAAAGGCAAAGGCGACCAGGAAGCCCAGCACGATGCCGCCCAGGTCGAACACCGCCCGGATCGGCTTCGAGTCGTCGGCGTCGATATCCGGCAACAGGCTGCTCGCCACCCCCAGGACGAACAGCCCCAGGGTCTCGCTACTGTCGGTGAGCCCCTGGTCGAAGCAGCCCAGGGACAGGGTGCTGGAGGCGATCGCACCGCCGATGAGGTGCGCCTGGAAATTCGCCATGCCGGATCGATGCGGGGCCGTGGTGAATGGACGTTCATTGTACACCGAAAGAGGTGACAGGCGGCCGCCAGCCGCCAGCTTACAGTCTCCAGTCAACAGCCATCACCGCCAACACGGAGAGCTTTGCCGATGCAAGCCACCCTCATCGATCTGATCCGCCATGGCGAGCCGGTCGGCGGCCAGATGATTCGCGGCAACGGCTGCGATCATGCCCTGAGCCCGCTGGGCTGGACGCAGATGCGCCAGGCCCTTGGCGACAACGGCCCCTGGGACCAGATCGTCTCCTCGCCCATGGCCCGGTGCCGGGAGTTCGCCCTTGCGCTGGCGCAGCGACATGGTCTGCCGCTGGCGGTGGAACCGGCCCTGCGCGAGATCGGCATGGGCGCCTGGGAAGGCCGACGGCGCAGCGAACTGGCGCGGCTGGATGCAGCCCGCTACCAGGCCTTCGTGCGCGACCCGCTGAAGCATCGTCCGCCGGGGGGCGAGGGCCTGCTGGCACTGCAGGCGCGGGTGGCGGCGGTGTATGAGCGTCATGCGGCGCTCTGGCCCGGCCGCCATCTGCTATTCGTCTGCCACGCCGGCGTGTCCCGCGCCCTCATCGGCCATGTGCTGCAGGCGCCCCCGAAGCGCTGGTACCGCATTCGCATCGACTACGCCGGCATCTCGCGCATCCGTCACGGCTACCCGACGCCGAACATCGAGTGCGTGAACGCCCCCCGGTTGCCGGCGCCGGACTGACACAACTGTTCCGAGACAGGGTGCGCATGTGCCGGCGCACTGGGGTACCATCGGGCGGTCGGCCCCTGCAGACCCGCCTTCCGGAGGACTCATCATGATGTTTGCCTTCATCATCGGCCTGTTGCTGTATGTGATCTTCAAGGTCTTTGTTCGCGCCTTCTACGTGGTCAAGCCCAACGAGCGAGCGGTGATCACATCGTTCGGCCGCGCCCAGCGCATCAGCGAGGATGCGGTACAGGACCCCAACCTCAACGCGGACGAACAGCAGCGCTACCGCTATCCGCTGCTGCGCACCATCGGCCCCGGCGGCCCCTACTTCAAATGGCCCTGGCAAGAGGTGCACAAGGTAGACATCGCCACCCAGTCCATCGACCTGACCTGGGACCCCACCAAGCACCAGAAGACCATCGAGGCGGTGACCAAGGACAACCTCACCACCGGCGTCGACGGCCAGATCCGCTACCGGGTGTCCGCCAGTCACCTGTATGCCTACTGCTTCGGCGTCGACAGCCCGCTGGAGCACGTCATGGGCTACTTCATCTCGGTGCTGCGCGAGCGGGTGGCGAACTTCGTCGACCCCAAGGGCCAGAGCCTGGTGGACGGCACCGAACTGGCGGAGCAAGGCGGCAGCGCCGCGGCTGAACTCTCCGAGGGGGTCTCCATCAATGACCTGCGCAAGAACCTGCCGCTGCTGAATGACTACATGGAGCAGCAATGCCGCTCCACCGGCGCCCGCTACGGCATCGAGCTGGACGCGGCCCTGATCACCCAGATCGATCCGCCGCCGGCGGTGGACCGGGCGCTGTCGGCCATCAACAGCACCCGCAACCAGGTGGCGGCAGACATCAGCACCGCCCGCGCCGATGCCGAGCAGCAGATCACCATGAGCAAGCGCGCCGTGGACATCGCCAGCAACAACGCCCAGGCGGAGGTGGCGCCGCTGCTGGAGCTGGCCGGAACCCTGGCAGAGATCAAGGCCAGCGGCGGCCCGCAGGCGCTGGCCGCCTATGTGCGCAACATGCGCATTCCGCTGCTGGGGCGCGCCCGGCGCATCGTGCAGAGCGCCGTCACCGGCACTCGCCCGGCCGCCGTTGCGGATCATTAAGGAGGGACACGCCATGCCATTCGATGCCATCGCACCCCTCGTCGCCTTCGTCTTCGGCCTGCTGTTCATCCCGCTGTTGCTCAACCTGGCCCGCACCTTCGGCCTGTATGCGGTCGTGCGCGAACGCGAGGCCCAGGTGTTCACGCTGTTCGGCAAGGTGGTGGGCACCCTGGACGAGCCGGGGCTGCGCTTTCCGCTGCTGCATTTCGGCCCGAAGGCGCTGCTGCTGCCGTTCTTCGGCAAGCGCCATATGGTCAGCACCATGCTGCGCCAGCGCTATCTGCGCGACCAGATGGTCAATTCCGAGGAGGGCACGCCCATGGGCGTGGGCATCTGGTACGAGATGCAGGTCAGCGACCCGGTGGCCTACCTGTTCAACAACGCCGATCCGGAGGGCTCGCTGCAGGCCAACGTGGCCAGCGCCACCATCTCCACCCTGAGCAACCTGGAGATGGACAAGCTGCTGGAAGACCGCCACCAGCTCAGCCATCGGGTCCGTGCCACGGTGTCGCCGCAATCGGAAAAGTGGGGCTACCAGCTGGGCTCGGTCTACATCCGCAAGGTCTCCTTCACCGACCGGCAGATGGTGGACAACATCACCGACAAGGTGGTGAAGCGGCTGGTGCAGGTGACCAGCGCCATGAAGCAGGACGGCGAGAACCGCGTCGGCCTGATCAAGAGCCAGACCGCCTACAAGGTATCGCAGCAGATGGCGGAGGCCGCCGCCACCCGCCCGTCGGTGGTGGGCGAGGCCCTGAACACCATCGCCGGCAAGGACCCGGAGGTGCTGAACGCCGTCATGGAGGTGATGGAGGCAGAGCAGCTGATCGCCTCCGGGGCCGAGGTGGACGTGCTGGCCAGCAACGCCCAGGTGCTGGTGTCGCTGGGCGGCGCCGAGCCGCCAGCCAGCGGCCGCGGCGCTGCCGACACGGGCCGGCTGTCGCTCGACCCTGGCGTGCTGTCCTAGCGGCCGCCACCGCTGCGCTCCGCGCCTGAAACGCCAGGCGTGGAGCGCGACGCATCGCGTACCACTGTTCCGCCATTCTCAGAACCAAGGCCTTGAACCCGCTCAGACGCCTCGCCTCGCAGACCGCCGTCTACGGTGTCAGCAGCATCGTCGGTCGCTTTCTGAACTATCTGCTCGTACCGCTGTACACCTATACCTTCGTACCGGCGGACTACGGCGTGGTGGCGGAGTTCTACGCCTACATGGGCTTCCTGGCGGTGCTGATGGTGTTCGGCCTGGAGACCGGCTACTTCCGCTTCCGCAACGACGACGACCGACCGGCCAACCTGGTCTTCGCCACGGCCCTGCGCTTCCTGCTGCTGATCAACGGCGGCATGCTGCTGGCAGCGGTGCTGCTGCAACAACCCATCGCCGACCTGCTGCGCCACGGCGACCACCCCCAGTACATCTGGTGGACCGTGGCCATCCTGGCGATGGACTCGGTGGGCGCCATCGCCTTCGCCCGGTTGCGGGCGGAGAACCGGGCGCTGCATTTCGCCGGTATCAAGCTGATCGAGATCGGCGCCAACATCGGCCTGAATCTGTTCTTCATCGTGCTCTGCCGCCAGGCCTGGGAGGCGGATCCAGACTCGGCCCTGGGCCGGCTGTGGAACCCGGCGATCGGCATCGGCTATGTGTTCCTGGCCAACCTGGCCGCCAGCGGGCTGAAGCTGGCGCTGCTGTCACCGCTGCTGCGCGACGGCCTGACGGGGCTGGGGGCGGTGTTCGACGGCGCGCTGTTCCGGCGCATGATCCGCTACTCGCTGCCGATGGTGCTGATCGGTCTGGCGGGCATCGTCAACGAGATGCTCGATCGCGCCGCGCTGAAGTTCCTGCTGCCCCATGACGACGCCACCAACATGGCCCAGCTGGGCATCTACAGCGCCAGCTACAAGCTGTCGATCCTGATGATGCTGTTCATCCAGGCCTTTCGCTATGCCGGCGAACCGTTCTTCTTTGCCTATGCCCGGGAGCGCGACGCCCGGCAGATCTATGCCCTGGTGCTGAACTGGTTCGTGATCTGCTGCGTGTTCATCTTCCTGCTGGTGACCCTGTATCTGGATCTGTTCCAGTACTTTGTCGGCGCGGCCTACCGCGAGGGCCTCGGCGTGGTGCCGATCCTGCTGCTGGCCAATCTGCTGCTGGGGGTCTATGTGAACCTGTCGGTCTGGTACAAGCTCACGGACCGCACATTGATGGGGGCCTGGGTGGCGCTGACCGGCGCCGCGGTGACCGTGGCCATGCTCTGGCTGCTGGTGCCGCGCTACGGCTATCAGGGTGCGGCCTGGGCGCACCTGGTCTGCTATTCGGTGATGGTGGTGCTGTCCTACCTGCTGGGACGGCGCTACTACCCGGTGCCCTACGATCTGCGGCGGGTGGCGGCCTACATCCTGCTCGGCCTCGGGCTCTACGCCGCCGGCCGCTGGCTCACGGATGCCGCCGACTGGAACGGACTGGCCGCCGGCACCCTGTTGCTGCTGCTGTACCTGGCCGTGGTCGCCCTCACCGACGGGCGACGGCTGATGCGGCAGACAGCGGGGGCCAGGCTCGAGACCTGAGGCTCGAACCTGGCCCATCGGTCACAGAGCCTCAGCCAGCGCTATGGGCATACCCCGCCGCGGACAGGGCCTGGCCGATCTCATCCAGGATGGCCGGATCATCGATGGTGGCCGGCATCCGGTACTCCTTGCCGTCGGCGATGGCCTTCATGGTGCCGCGCAGGATCTTGCCGGACCGGGTCTTGGGCAGCCGATCGACCACCAGCACCGTCTTGAATGCGGCCACCGGGCCGATCTCCTCGCGCACCAGCCGCACCAGATCAGCGCACAGCTCCGCCGTTGGCCGTGTCACGCCGGCCTTCAGCACCACCAGCCCCAGCGGCAGTTCGCCCTTGAGCTGGTCGGCAACACCGATGACGGCGCACTCGGCCACGTCCGGATGGCCTGCCAGCGCTGCCTCCATGCCGCCGGTAGACAGGCGGTGGCCGGCAACGTTGATGATATCGTCGATGCGGCTCATGACGAACAGGTAGCCGTCCTCGTCCAGGTAGCCGGCATCGCCGGTCAGGTAATAGCCCGGCTGGGTGGCCAGGTAGGACTGGACGAACCGCTGGTCGTTGCCCCACAGGGTGGTCATGCACCCCGGCGGCAGCGGCAGCTTGATCATGATGCGGCCGATGTCGCCGGCAGCCACCGGCTCGCCGGCGTCGTCGAGCACCTGCACGTCGTACCCAGGCACCGCTCGGGTGGGTGAGCCGGCCTTGATGGGCAGTTGTTCGATGCCGAGGCAGTTGGCGGCGATGGCCCAGCCGGTCTCGGTCTGCCACCAGTGGTCCACCACGGGCACACCAAGGATGTCGCCGGCCCATTGCAGGGTGTCCGGGTCGCAGCGCTCACCGGCCAGGAACAGCGCCCGCAGGCCACTGGTGTCATAGTGCTGCAGATGCTCCGCCCTGGGGTCGTCGCGCTTGATGGCACGGAACGCCGTCGGCGCCGTGAACAGCACCGAGACGCCGTGCTCCTGGATGACCCGCCAGAAGGCACCGGCGTCCGGCGTGCCCACCGGCTTGCCTTCGTAGATGATGGTGGTGCAGCCGTACAGCAGGGGCGCATAGACGATGTACGAGTGCCCCACCACCCAGCCCACGTCGGACGCGGCCCAGAACACCTCGCCCGGGCGCATGGCATAGATGTGCTTCATGCTCCAGGTCAGCGCCACCGCATGGCCGCCGTTGTCGCGCACCACGCCCTTGGGCTGCCCTGTGGTGCCGGAGGTGTACAGGATGTAGAGCGGATCGGTGGCCTCCAGCGGCACGCAGTCCGCCGGGGTGGCGGCCGCCTCGGCCTGGGCCCAGTCCAGGTCGCGCCCCGGGATCAGTTCTGCCAGGCCCTGCTCGCGCTGCAGGATGACGCAGCGCTCGGGCTTGTGGGCGGCGCTGTCGATGGCCGCGTCCAGCAGCGGCTTGTACAGCACGGTGCGGTTGGGCTCGATGCCGCAGGAGCCGGCGATCATCACCTTGGGCTTGGCGTCGTCGATGCGCGTGGCCAGCTCATGGGCGGAGAAACCGCCGAACACCACCGAGTGCACGGCGCCGATGCGCGCACAGGCCAGCATGGCAATCGCCGCCTCGGGCACCATGGGCATGTAGACGATGACGCGGTCGCCCCTGGCCACGCCCAGATCGCGCAACACACCGGCAAAGCGCGCCACGCGCTGCTTGAGCTCCGCATAGGTGAGAACGGTCTTGGTGCCTGTGACCGGGCTGTCGTGGATGATGGCGGGCTGATCGCCCCGGCCGGTTTCCACATGCCGGTCGACGGCGTTGTAACAGGTGTTGATGCGCCCGCCCTCGAACCAGCGGTAGAAGCTGCCGCCGTGGCGGCTCTCGGCCTCGCCGAGCACGCGCTCCCAGCGTTGCTCCCAGTGCAGGGCCTCGGCGGCCTCGGCCCAGAAACCGTCCGGATCCCGCATCGAACGCTCGTACATTGCCTGATAGCTGCCGCCTTGCTGTTGCTCGCCCATGCTGTCGCCTCTGCTCATGGTAGGCCCGGCGATCGGGGAAGGCGCCGCCGGTGATATCGTTGACTTATGTCGTTGTCTCGCGGCCGAACGTTAGCGCAACCGCAACGGACGGACAAATGCCCCGCCCCTATGCTCACCATTGGGTTGGTGGCGGTGGCGGCGGGGCCGGCGGATGCGCGCGGATCCCCATGGCGTCACGCACATAGTGCGGGAAGTCCGGGTTGACCCAGCCGTCTGCCGCCAGCTTTTCCGCCGGCGGACGCAGCCGCGCGGTGTAGTCGAGCACCGCGGACTGCTGTGCGGGCGTGAAGCCCTGGATCTGCTCCACCATCTCCGGATCGGAGTTCCTGCGCCGGCCGTCGCGGATGTCGTCGAACTGGCGCATGAGGTAGGCGTAGTGCTGACCGGCGATGGCGGGGATGTGCTTGTCGGTATCGCCCTCGCCGGCGGCACCGTGGCAGTCGACGCAGTTTTCCTCGTAGAGCCGGCGCCCCAGATCCAGGTCGGCGCCCGGGCCGATACCATTGTGCGGCGTCATGGGCAGCTGCGCCACATAGGCGGCGACGTCGGCCATCTCCTGCGGGCCGCCGAGGATGCCCGGCACCGAGAACGGATACATCAGCGGATTGGCCCGATTGCCGGCGCGGAAATCCGCCAGTTGCTTGATGATGACCGTGCGCAACTGCCCGGCGATCTGCGGGTAGGAGCCGTCCACGGAGCCCCAGCCCTCAGGCAGGTGGCACACGGCGCAGGTAAGATAGGCCCGGCGGCCATTTTCCAGGTTTGGCTGCCTGGACATCACCTCGTCGTACTCCGCCTGTGCTTGCTCCGCCGGTGTCGCAGCCGGTGTCGCAGCCGGCGCGGCAGAGGCGCCAACGGCGGCGGCCAGCGCCAGCAGCATGCTCGCGGAAGCGGTCTTGGTCTTCATGGGCGTCCTCCGGCCTCCATCGATTCAGCGTGTTGTCTGGTTGTTGCAGGCGCCCGACCGTGGCGGGCCACCGGTCCGAAGTATCGCAAACCCATCGCGCCCTGTCTCGCACGTCCGACACCATCCTGACACCGCCCTTCCACCCCTTGCCGAGGCTCGATCCCGATGCAGGCCGGCGCCATCGGTCCGCGTCCGTCGAGGCCGCGCGGGACGCGGGCCGGGCCCCTTCATGCACAAGTTATCAACAGGGTTCGCACCGACTTCGAACAGGCTTAACCACAACATCTAGTGGTTGACAGCCTCGCCACAGCGTATATATTGAGCCTCCCCAATCGTCGACCCGGATGTCCACGCAGCCTTGTGGACAGCTTCCTCGGGTATCGCACAACCAGACAATTCCAGAGGAGTGACTCATGGCCGCCGCCACATCGCCGGACTCTGCACGCGACCCCGAAACCACCGCATCGGAGCTCCGGGAACAGGTACCGGCCACCGCGGGCCTGCGTACAACGCCCCCGGCGGCCCCGCGCGAGGCGCCGGACGCGGACATCCACGCCCACACCCCCGGCACGGTCCAGGTCATTCGCCGCAACGGCAAGGTCACCCACTTCGACGCCAACAAGATCAAGGTGGCCATGACCAAGGCCTTCCTCGCCGTCGAGGGGGGCAATGCCGCCGCCTCCAGCCGCGTGCACCACACCGTGGAGCAGCTCACCGAGCAGGTGGTTGCGGCGCTGACGCGGCGGGTTCCAGGTGGCGGAACCGTACACATCGAAGACATCCAGGATCAGGTGGAACTGGTGCTGATGCGTGCCGGCGAGCACCGGGTCGCCCGCGACTATGTGCTCTACCGGGATGCCCGTGCCCGAGAGCGCGCCGAGAAGGCCGCGGCCGCCACCCCCGCCGAGGCCGAATCGCACGGCCTCCAGGTCACCCTGGCCGACGGCAGTCGCCGGCCGCTGGACCGCGAGCGCCTGGCCCGGCTGGTGGACGAGGCCGCCCGCGGACTCGAGGGCGTCGATGCCGAGGCCATCCTGAAGGACACCCTGCGCAACCTGTTCGACGGCGTGAAGGAGACCGACGTCAGCCAGGCGCTGGTGATGTCGGCCCGCGCCATGATCGAGCGCGAGCCCGCCTACGGCCGCGCCGCCGCCCGACTGCTGCTGGACATCCTGCGACGCGAGGCGCTGGGCTTCCTGGACATGGCCGTCGGCGTCGAGACCCAGGTGGACATGGGCGAGCGCTACGCCGACTACTTCAGCGCCTACATCCAGCGCGCCGCTGACCTGGAGCTGCTTGACCGGCAACTGGCCCGGTTCGACCTGGACCGCCTCGGCGCCGCGCTGCGACCGGAACGCGACCTGCAGTTCAACTACCTGGGCCTGCAGACCCTGTACGACCGCTATTTTGTGCATACCAGCGGCGGCATCCGCTTCGAGCTGCCGCAGGCGTTCTTCATGCGCGTGGCCATGGGCCTGGCGATCAACGAGATCGACCGCGAAGAGCGCGCCATCGAGTTCTACGAGCTGCTGTCCAGCTTCGACTTCATGAGCAGCACGCCGACGCTGTTCAACTCCGGCACCCTGCGGCCCCAGCTCAGCTCCTGCTACCTGACCACGGTGCCCGACGACCTGGACGGCATCTACGGTGCCATCAAGGACAACGCCCTGCTCAGCAAGTTTGCCGGCGGCCTGGGCAACGACTGGACCCGCGTGCGCGGCATGGGCGCCCACATCAAGGGCACCAACGGCAAGAGCCAGGGCGTGGTGCCCTTCCTCAAGGTGGCCAACGACACCGCCGTGGCCGTGAATCAGGGCGGGAAAAGAAAGGGGGCTGTCTGCGCCTACCTCGAGACCTGGCACATCGACATCGAGGAGTTCCTGGACCTGCGCAAGAACACCGGTGACGACCGCCGTCGCACCCACGACATGAACACCGCCAACTGGGTGCCGGACCTGTTCATGAAGCGGGTGGCCGAAGACCAGCACTGGACGCTGTTCTCGCCGGACGAGACGCCGGACCTGCACGACCTGACCGGCAGCGCCTTCGAGCAGGCCTATCTGGCCTACGAGGAACGCGCCGAACGCGGCGACCTGCGGGTGAGCAAACGGCTCAAGGCCGTGGACCTGTGGCGCAAGATGCTGGCCATGCTGTTCGAGACCGGGCATCCGTGGATCGCCTTCAAGGACCCCTGCAACCTGCGCTACACCAACCAGCACGTCGGCACCGTGCACAGCAGCAATCTGTGCACCGAGATCACCCTGCACACCAATGACCAGGAGATCGCGGTGTGCAACCTCGGCTCGGTGAACCTGGCCAACCACGTGGGCGAACAGGGGCTGGACACCGCCAAGCTGCAGCGCACCGTCGGCACCGCCATGCGCATGCTCGACAACGTCATCGACTACAACTTCTACAACGTGCCCCAGGCGCGCAAGTCCAATCTGCGCCATCGCCCGGTGGGCCTGGGCCTGATGGGCTTCCAGGACGCCCTGTACAAGCTGCGTATCCCCTACGCCAGCCCGCAGGCGGTGCAGTTTGCCGACCAGAGCATGGAACTGCTCAGCTACTACGCCATCGGCGCCAGCACCGACCTGGCGGAGGAGCGCGGCCGCTACCAGAGCTTCGACGGCAGCCTGTGGAGCCAGGGCATCCTGCCCATCGACAGCATCCAGCGGCTGGCCGAGGGCCGCGGCGGCTATCTGGAGATGGATACCGCCACCAGCCTGGACTGGGAGCGCCTGCGCAAGCGCGTGACCAGCGTCGGCATGCGCAATTCCAACTGCATGGCCATCGCCCCCACCGCCACCATCAGCAACATCGCCGGGGTCAGCCAGTCCATCGAGCCCACGTACCAGAACCTGTTCGTCAAGTCGAACCTGTCCGGCGAGTTCACCGTGGTCAACCCCTACCTGGTGCAAGACCTCAAGGCCCAGGGGCTGTGGGACAGCGTCATGGTCAATGACCTGAAGTACTACGACGGCAGCGTGCAGCAGATCGAGCGCGTGCCGGACGACCTGAAGCAGCTCTACGCCACCGCCTTCGAGATCGACCCCCGCTGGCTGGTGGAGGCCGGCAGCCGCCGGCAGAAGTGGCTGGACCAGGCCCAAAGCCTGAACCTGTACATGAGCGAGCCCTCGGGCAAGAAGCTGGACAACCTCTACAAGCTGGCCTGGGTGCGCGGCCTGAAGACCACCTATTACCTGCGCTCCATGGGCGCCACCCATGTAGAGAAGTCCACCATGGACGACGCCAGCAAGGCCAACCGGCTCAGCGCCGTCGGCGGCAACTATCTCAGCATGGACAAGGCCCGCTCCAACGGCAGCGGCAAGGCGCCGCAGGCCTGCTCCATCCTCGACCCGGAGTGCGAAAGCTGCCAATGACCCGGCACGGGCAGCGCAGGCCCCATCGCGCGGCGGCCGCTGCCCCTTCGCCCCATACGCCAACACAACCAGAAGAGATCGCATCATGCTGAACTGGGACGACCCGCTCGCCAACGCCACCCCGCACACCGCAAGCGGCAGCCGGCATCTGCCGCCCACCTCGCCGGACAGCGACCGCGACGACGCCGAGGTGCGCCCCACCGCTGACCCGACTCCAGGCCATCGAGCCGACCCGGCACCGAGCCAGGGTCTGCGGCTGCGCGCCCACGAGACCGTCGACCACGTCCGCCCGGGACAGGGCCTGGTCGGCAACGCGGCGCTGATGTCCACCGCCGGCGCGGCACCGGTGGTCAATCCCAATCCGGTGCCGGCGCAGCCGACCCTGCTCGACGATGGTGCACCGGTCCCCGCATCCGGGCACAACCACACCGAGCAACATACCGGCGGTGCCACCGGGCTGGAATCCCTCGAGGTGGGTGCCGGGCGCGTGCGCGTGGATGACAAGCGGATCATCAACTGCCATGCCGACCTGAACCAGCTGGTGCCATTCAAGTACGAATGGGCCTGGCAGAAATATCTCGACGGCTGCGCCAACCACTGGATGCCGCAAGAGATCAACATGAACGCGGATATCGCCCTGTGGAAGGATCCCAACGGCCTCACCGACGACGAGCGCACCATCATCAAGCGCAACCTGGGCTTCTTCTCCACCGCCGACTCGCTGGTGGCCAACAACCTGGTGCTGGCGGTCTACCGCCATATCACCAATCCGGAATGCCGCCAGTACCTGCTGCGCCAGGCCTTCGAAGAGGCCCTGCACACCCACGCCTACCAGTACGTGGTGGAGAGCCTGGGACTGGATGAGGGCGAGATCTTCAACATGTACCGCGAGGTGCCGTCGGTGGCGCGCAAGGCGGAATGGGCCCTGCCCTACACCCAGTACCTGGCTGATCCGCACTTCCACACCGGCACACCCGAGAACGACCGCAAGCTGCTGCGCGAGCTGGTGGCCTTCTACGTCATCTTCGAGGGCATCTTCTTCTATGTCGGCTTCGTGCAGGTGCTGAGCATGGGCCGGCGCAACAAGATGACTGGTACCGCGGAGCAGTTCCAGTACATCCTGCGCGATGAGTCCATGCACATGAACTTCGGCATCGACGTCATCAACCAGATCAAGATCGAGAACCCGCACCTGTGGAGTGAGGCGTTCAAGCAGGAGCTGATCGAGATGATCCGCGATGCCGTGGAGCTGGAGTCCCAGTACGCCCACGACACCATGCCGCGCGGCGTGCTCGGCCTCAACGCCCCCATGTTCGAGGACTATCTGCGCTTCATCGCCAACCGCCGCTGCGCCCAGATCGGCCTGCCGGAGCAGTACCCCGGCGCCACCAACCCCTTCCCCTGGATGTCCGAGGTGCTCGATCTCAAGAAGGAAAAGAACTTCTTCGAGACCCGCGTCACCGAATATCAGACCGGCGGCAGCCTGAGCTGGGACTGAGCCGGGACCGAGCCGCTGTCGAACCGAGCTTGAGCGGGTTGGCTGTCGGCAGTCTGGGGTCTCGATCGCAGGGATGCGATCGTGAAGCCCACAAGGATGTGTTTACAGCGACCCCAGAATGCCGATACCCAACCCGCGAAACCGGTAAGCCGGTGCGAGCGTTCAGCAGCACAGCAATTCCAAATTCAAACCGCAGAGGCGCGGAGAACGCAGAGGCCAACCAGCGTTTTCATAAGGCTTCTCTGCGTGCGCTTTGCGTTCTCTGCGACTCTGTGGTTAATCGATCCGCGGCAAAGCCGCAAATTTGAAATTGCTGGCAGCAGCACCTCAATCGAGTGCGTCCTGCGCTTTCAAGTAGTCTGCAACCACGAGCGCCTTGCTCCAGGCAAGCGTCCCGCCCATGCTGATGGCGACGGCGCAGGTCTCGAGGATCTCTTCCACAGACGCGCCAAGCTCCAGCGCCTTGGCGGTTTGGGAGATCATGCAATCCTTGCATCCCGCCTGCACGGCCACAGCCAGCGACATCAGCCGTTTGGTCTTGAGATCGATCGCACCATCTCGATAGACTGCTGCTTTGACCGACCCATAGTACGCGTCGGCAAGATCAGGCATGGCCTTCTTGGTGGCCTCGGTCAACTGCCACATCCGCTCTTCGTAACTCAGAATCGAATCAGTCATTTCATCCTCCACCTCAGCAGGAGGCTTCACCGCAAGTCTGATTCCTGATGATGGCACCGCGATCCTTCGACGATCAAGACCAAATTCATGTCGGGCACAAAAAAACCGCTCGAAAGCGGCTTGTGCGTCTTTGATCTTGGAAGACTGATGAATGGTGGCTACGGCTAGATTCGAACTAGCGACATCGGCATTATGAGAACGATCAAAGAGGTTTGCCCAGGTCGCTGATCTGACTAGCAATTTCCACCTAAACGACTGTTCTGGCTTGGATTTCCCGCTTCTTACCTGCTATCATTCAGTTGCAGGCAATCTCAAGAAGTTGCGCCCGGCCACGCTCGACGGCTACCAGCGGGCCATCAACCGCGATCTGGAGGCATGGAAGCACAAGCCGCTGAAGGACATCTCCGGCGCCATGGCCGTCACCCGTCATGCCGAGCTGTGCAAGAGCGCATCACCGACCGTTGCCATGCGGGCCATGCAGGTACTACGCGCAACGCACCGCTTCGCCACCGAGTTCTACGGCACCGACGACGCTGAATTGCCGTTCGGCAGATGCCCCGTGGACAAGATCAACAAGATTCAGCGCAAGTGGTCCCAAAGCAAGCCGCGCACCGGACGCCTAGCGGTCGATGAGCTGGCACCCTGGCTTACCGCTGTGCGCAACCTGCCCTCGCACCAGAAACGCTCAGACGGCGATTGGAAGCGCGTAGCGGCCTACCTGGAGCTAATCCTGCTGACCGGACTTCGGCGCCGAGAGGCTGGCTTCTTGCGCTGGGAGGACGTTGATCTGAGGCGCAGCACCTTCACCGTGCGCGCCACCAAGAACGGCGACGATCACACCCTGCCCATCAGCGCGCGCGTTCGCGAGCTGTTCGAGCTGCGCCGGGAAGCGGGCAAGGCATTGCAGGAGATCGCCCAGCGCCACCCGACCGAGCGCAACATCAAGGCGGCCTTGAACCACAAGACCACTGGCGACGTGACCGGCTTGCACTACGCCCAGGTGACGACCGAGGACTTGCTCTCGACACTTCCCAGGCCATCACGATCCGAAGGGTAAGGCCGCCAGCATAGCCGCGACAATCCGAAACCAAAGGCAAAAAGCGAAAGCCCTATAGCCACCGAGACGCCCAGACGAGGTTCCAGAATGACCGAGCTACACCCGCAATTCCTGACCGATCCGGACGGCGAGCGGCTATCTGTCGTGCTGCCGATCGCTGAATATGAATCCCTGATGGAGCGTCTTGAAGATTTGCAAGACCTGGAGGATGCCCGCGATGCGCTGGCCCAGATCGAGCGCGGCGAAGAGGACATCATCCCGTGGGAAGCCGTGAAGGCCGAACATGGCTTATAACGTCGTTTTCACCAAGGCGGCCAAGCGCCAATTCGACAGGCTATCCAGATCGGTGAAGCTCCAACTGAGCGATGCCATTGAGGCGCTTTCCGACGATCCGCGCCCCGCTGGTGTCGTCAAACTGCCTGGAGAGGATCGCCTATACCGCATCCGCAGCGGTGACTATCGTGCCATCTACCAGATTCAGGATCAGCGTCTACTGATTCTTGTGGTCAAGGTCGGCCATCGGAGCAAGGTCTACCGCAAGCGCTGACGCCAGAATCAGGAAGGCGCGACAGCGGCGCAAGCTGCAATCGCCCCAACCGATACCACACCAAGCCGCCGCACTGGCGGCTTTTTTTATGCCCGCGAAAAAGCGAATCAATGCGAATCTATTGATTCGCTAATTGCGTCGGTTTCATTCGCTCAGGAGTGTAGTGTCAACTAGCGCTATCGCATCAGGCATGCATTGCTAGCACCCGCTGGCACTGATGCGGAGGTATAGAAATATGACACCGACACCCAGGCCGACATCCGATAGTGTCGAGCATTTTTGTGCCCGTCACCGCATATCCGAGGCCACCTTCTATCGGCGCCGCGATCTGATGCCGCGTGCAATCAAGATCGCTGGGCAACTGCGGATCTTGGACACTGACGAGCAGGCATGGATCGAGCGCCAGCAGGCCCAGTCCGATGCGCGGCGGGCGGCCTAATGGACCCCGCAATTGACTGCGCCCTGACCGGGAGCGATCCGGGCAGGGCGCGGGGACAGGACATCGACGTGACCACTAGAGCGGGTGATCGACATGGATATTAACTCATCAGCACGCCCCGGCGCCACGGGGCACCACCGCACGACCTATACCACTGAGCGCGCATTTTTGGCGGGCATCTTTGCTGAGCCAGCGTGCATCGGCCAATACGCGGACGCGCTCGACCCGCATGACATTAGCGACCCTTACTTGTCGGAAACCTGGTCCGCGATGATTGCCTGCCATCGCGCCAGGGAGCTGCCCGAGTTCGCCGCCGTCATCGGGCGCCTCCGCGATCCGCAGCATGACCTGCTGGCAGAACTCGCCACCGAGGGCGCCACCGCAGCCAATTGCGGGCGATATGCCGAGGCGATCCGCGCAGCCGCCCGTGCGGCTCGTCTCCGCGCCCTGGGGCAGCGTCTGACCGAGGTGCTGGGCATCGGCAGCGAGCAGGCCGGAGGAGTCATCGTGGAGCTGCTGGGCACCGGCGCCCTGCTCAAGGCCCGACGTGGATCTGGCGTGGCGTACAGTCGCCCCCCGGAGGCGGCCCATGCCTGAGATCATCCTGCGCGACTATCAGGCCGGGATGCTCCACGAGGTCCGTCGCGCCTATGCCAAGGGCCACCGCGCGCCGCTGCTGGTGGCGCCCACCGGGTCCGGCAAGACCATCACTTTCTGCTTCATCGCTGCTAACGCCAGCGCCAAGGGCAACCGCACGCTGATCCTGGTCCACCGCCGTGAGCTGCTGAGCCAGACCAGCGCAACGCTGGACGCCTTTGGGGTGCCGCACGGGCGCATTGCCGCCGGGGAGCCAGAGACGGACGCCCTGGTGCAGGTGGCAAGCGTGCAGACCCTTGTGCGCCGCCTTGAGCGCATGAGCTGGGCGCCGGATCTGATCGTTGTGGACGAGGCGCATCATGCGGTTTCCACCACCGGGCACGGGCGGGTTCTCGCCGCCTTCCCGTCGGCCCGCGTGCTGGGTGTCACCGCCACACCGCAACGGCTGGACGGGCGGGGGCTGGGTGTCAACGCCGGCGGATTCTTTGACGCCATGATCCTCGGCCCCAGCGTGGCGGAACTGATCGAGCTTTGCTATTTGTCGCGCCCCACCACCTTCGCGCCAAGGATTGCGCTGGATCTGTCCGGCATCCGCACCGTTGGCGGGGACTACGCGAAAGTCAGCGTCGCCCATGCCGAGCACGTGGCCGAGACATTCCGCCGCGCCGGGTATCAGGCCGCCAGTATCGACGGCACGCTCGATCCCGAATCCCGCGCCGCACGCATTGCCGACCTGGGCGCCGGCAAGCTGAATGTGCTTACGAGCTGCGAGATCATCTCAGAAGGGACGGACATCCCCATCGTTGGCGCCGCGATCCTGCTCAGGCCGACGCAAAGCCTGGCCCTGTATCTCCAGCAGGGCGGGCGAGCACTGCGCCCATTTCCCGGCAAGGAGCGCACCATCATCCTGGATCACGTCGGCAACAGCGCCCGGCACGGATTGCTTGAGACTCCGCGCGATTGGGCGCTCGACGCACCGAAGCGCACCCGGCAGACCGAGGGGGAGCCTGCTGCGCCCGTTCGCCAGTGTGACCAGTGCGGTGCGGTGCATAGTCCAGCGCCGGAGTGCCCGGAGTGCGGATTCATCTACCCGGTGCAGCGCCGAGAAATCGAGGAGGTGGCGGGAAGGCGCCCGCATGGACGCCAAGCAGGTTCTCGCTGCCGCTGAACTGGAGCACACCGCTGCACGAGAGGCATATAGCCTCGCCCAGCGTCGGTGGGATGGTGAGAGCGCACGCACGGTGCAGGCCGGAATGCAGTCCGCGGCGAACATACTCGAACGCTCCCTGTCCGCCACCGCCGATGTCATGCACGCGCACGGCAGTCGCCGCTACGAGCCGCAAGACAGGGGCTTTGTCGAGCATCTGTTCGCCGTGCAATATGCGTCCCGCGCCGCTTAGAGGTAGACCGTCATGAAAAGCCGCCGTCCCGCCACCCAACCGAAGGCGCAGCCAGCCCAGCAGAACAAGCGCCCGAAGCTCCCGCCGACTCCGCGAATTGATACCGCAACCTTCCGCCCCGTGAAGCCGCCGCGCCGAGTCCTGTTGGGCTAACTGCCGCCACCCCACCCCGGTCGCAAGGCCGGGGGATATCCTTCACCTGAAAGTCCGTCATAAGGCCGTATGGTGACAAGAGAGGACGTGCTGCACATCGTGCGCACCCACTACCGCGATTCGGCTTTCGCCACCCACGACATAGCGCACATGCTCGCGGTGCCAGAGCGATGCGTTCGCCCAGCTATCGGCATTGCCGTCGCTGCTGGCGACCTGGAGCGAGCCGGCAAGGAGACGCGATCCGGCCCTGTGCACAGATACACTGCGTCCATCTACCGCTGGACAGGTCAAGCGGGACTTGAGCGCGTGCCGCAAGACCCCGCCGCCCGCGCGCGTGCCCTTCACCGACACCAGCAGGCCGCGCCTCAGTCGGCCTCAAGCTGGCTGGCGGTGAGGTGGTGAGGGCCGAATCCTAACGCCGGTCCCGGAAGTAGAACTCCGTGACGCGCTCGATGTCATCGCCCCGGACCTCGTAAAGGGCGCTGGTACGCAGGTCGCCCCCGGCCTGACCTGCCTCTGCTCCGTTACCCCGTAACGCACCATCGTAGTATTTCGGCTGGTCCCGGTGCGGCAGGGCATCGACCACTGCCCGCTCGGCTTCACCGATGATCCGCTCCAGCGCCGCCCGTTGCGTGATCCCCCAATAGACCGCCATCCGTTTGAGCCGCGCCTTGGTGGAGACATCCACCACGGCGTTCAGTTTCACCTGTGGCGTGTCGTCCGTGTCGATCTCGCGCATCCGTTCCCGATACCGGCGCTGCCGTTCAGCGTTGCTCAAGGCCATGGTGCCCGCCCTCATTCGTTACTGGGTAACGACAAGGATAGACCGTTATCCAGTAACGGGGAAGGTGGCGAGCCTGGCCCTGACCGAAAAATCTGCTGACCGTGAGCTGACCGCAAGAGCGCGACGCGCAAGCACGCCATTCAGGCATAAAAAAAGCCGCTGATAAGCGGCTGTTTTGTCTGCTTTTTTTGGTGGCTACGGCTAGATTCGAACTAGCGACATCGGCATTATGAGTGCCGCGCTCTAACCAACTGAGCTACGTAGCCAAACAAGATCGAGAATGGTACCCTCGCACCGCGGTGGCGTCAAGCACCAACGACACATCGGGAGTCTGCCAGTGGTCCTACGGGGCGCGGTTCGCGCGGAGGCAATGTTCATGAACGACCTGCCGGTTACAGGCCTGTGGCGGTTGCTCCGCCCGCTGCTGTTCCAGCTGGATGCAGAGACGGCCCATCGCCTGACCCTGGGGCTGGCCCGGCGTTGGTCAGCGGTGGCATCGGGGCGGCTCGGTGCGCAGGATATCGCCCGCGATTCCATCTACCGCAAGACCCTGAGGCCGATCGGACTCGAATTCCCCAACCCCATCGGGCTCGCGGCAGGGCTGGACAAGGACGCCGAGGCGGTACCCCTGTGGCAGCGCCTTGGCTTCGGCTTCGTTGAGATCGGCACGGTCACCGCGCTGCCGCAGCCGGGCAACCCCAGGCCACGCCTGTTCCGGCTGCCAGCAGACGCCGCGCTGATCAACCGCATGGGTTTCAACAACAGCGGCGCGGATGTGGTGGCACAGCGTCTGCAGCGGTTGCGCGAACGGGACGTGCTGCAGATCCCGCTTGGGGTCAACATCGGCAAGTCCAAGGTCACGCCCCCGGAACAGGCGGCGGATGACTATCGCCGCAGTTTCCAGCGGCTTGCGCCCTTCGCGGACTATGTGGTCGTCAACATCTCCAGCCCCAACACCCCCGGCCTGCGAGACCTGCAGACGGTAGAGCAGGTGAAGGCCCTGATGGACGCCGTGCAGGAACCCAACCAGCGGCTGCCCAGACCCAGGCCCGTGCTGCTGAAACTGGCACCGGATCTTAACGAATCGGATGCCGTGGAGTGCGCCCTGGCGGCGCTGGACGCCGGCGCCGATGGTCTGGTCCTGACCAATACCAGCACCTGTTTCGACGGTCTGCAAAGCGACACCACCGGCATGAGCGGCGGCCTGTCCGGCCAGCCGATATTCGAACGCAGCACAGAGATGTTGCGCCTGATTCGCAACGCCATCGGGCCCAGCCCGGTGCTGGTCGGCGTCGGCGGCGTCATGGACCCGGCGGGCGCCGTGGCGAAGCTCGAGTCTGGGGCCGATCTGGTGCAGGTCTACACCGGCCTGATCTACGGCGGCCCGGGCCTGGTAAGGCGGTTGTTGCGGGAGATCCCCCATGACCTGCTGCCGGCGACTCTGGAATAGCACATCCGCGTCATGCCCCTTGCAAACAGGGGGTTGGTTTTGGCGAATTTAAGCCGGCGCTGTTCTACTTACGATCCCCAGCTCAGCCAAAACAGGGCTAACACATATACCGTCCCCGTATGAGTCGGGCTAGTCATCCACGGGCTGGTCGACTACTCTTTTCATGGTGTCGACATGCAGTCGGGCCCGATGCGATCTAGAGGTTATCAAGGTAGAGGACATGACCGTGGCAAAGTTCAAGACACTGGCGTTGACCGTACTGATCACCATCGGCCTGGCGGGCTGCGTGACCACGGGCGACTCGAAGCAGGCCACCGGCACGGCGGTGGGGGCAACGGCCGGCGCTGCGCTGGGTGCGCTGATCGCGGACAACTCGGGACAGAATGCCTGGGTGGGGGCGCTGATTGGCGGCATGGCCGGCGGCCTGATCGGCAACGCCATCGGGGCCGCGCTGGATGAGCAGGAGCGCAAGGCCATGGCGGCCGCGACCAAGCGGGCGCTGGAGGCGGAGCCGAACAAGAAGGTTGCCTGGAAGGCGCCGGCAAAACCGGCCAAGACAACGACCTCGGGCAGCACAACCAAGGCCGAGCCCACCACCGGCTACGTGGTGGCCGGCGAGGTCTTCACCAACGCCTCCGGGCAGCAGTGTCGTAACGTGGATCAGGTCGCCAACAAGGACGGCCAGCGTTACCAGGGGCAGGTCACCGCGTGCAAAACGTCCTCCGGCTGGAGCGAGGCGGTCTGATCGCGGCGCGACGCCGGGCATAGACGCTCACTTGTTGTCGATTGAAACCGGCCGGGCATCCGCGACGCCCGGCCCAGGGAGCAGTGCAGATGCGGATGATGCTTACCGCGGCCAGCATCGGCCTGGCGGCCTTGATCATCGCGCCGGCCGGTAGCCGGTGGACAAGCGCAGCGCCGTCCACCAAACCCCGTGCTGGCGCTGGTGGACGGCGCTGCGCTTGTCCACCCTACGTGTTATATGCTCCGCTTCGGGAGGTGGCACGGAACGATGATCAAGACCGGCCTGGCCAGGCTAACGGTCGTTGGATGCGTCACGACGGACTCAAAACCGACGCACGACAAGGGGCTAAATGCTGAACAGATCAGCATTTCCCGTGCGGGGCAGGAAGCCCCGCCATTTTTAGCGGCGCAAGCCGCTGAAAATGAAGCGATTCGGAAACCGCGTTTTCGAATCGCGTGCTGATTTTGGTCAGGATGGCCAATAAATCAGCGCCTCCCTAGGAAACGTCGTCAGAAGTCGCTGATCTGCTGAAAGGCCTCGGATTGCGGCGCGCTGCCGCCGCGCAGCACGGCGACGGCCTGCGGGTTGATGGCCTGGAGCTTGTCGAGCGTGCTGTCGTCCCGGGCAATGTGGCGCAGGCGTTCGGGTGTCGCGGATGCCAGCGCGGCGGGCGGACCCTGGTTGAACTGCGCGATGAGGTCGGCGGGGTCGGCGGTGCTATGGAAGGAGACGCGCACCACGCCGCGCTCCACCGAATCCAGGCGAAATGCCTCATCGCCGAACTTGGCATTCAGCGGCTTGATGATGACGCTATTGACCAGCTGCGCAAAGTTGTTGTCATCGCCGGCAAAGTCCACCTCGTAGATCGAGATGCCGTTGGTGGTGTAGCTGCGGAAATCCACCTGCAGCACCGGCCGCAGGCCGATGAGTTCCTTCTTGAACAGCACGCCGATGTCGTAGCTGGGCAGACCGGCCACATGCAGCGCGTAGATCTTGCTGGGACGCATCAGGTGCTGCTCGAAAAAGTCCTTGGAGAATTCCGAGCCGATCAGCCGACCGATGTCCTGCAGCGCCTCGTCCTCGGTGGCCCAGCTGTTGCGGCGGGGCACCTTGTTGTTGAAGTAGATCTCCTCGCCGGTGTGGTTGTCGACGCACTTGACGGTCCAGGAGGTGATGACATGTTTCTTCACGGTGATGCCCGAGGCCCGCAGTGTGACGCTGCGCACATCGAACTTGACCCGCCCCTGGATGGAGAAATCCGACGACTTGAGGTGGGACACCGAGACCGTGGTCTCGACGCGATTGTCCAGGGTGGATGACTCCATCATCTCCGACTTGAGCGTCTCGGTGGTCTCTTCGGACCATACGCGGTAGCCGAAGTCGGAAATATGCTGCTTGAGGATGTTCTCGGCGATCTCGGAGCGACTCTCCCAGCTGCCGCGTTCCGCATCCTGCGCGAAGACCGCCACCGAGATCTTGGGATCGCCGTACTCCCGGATATAGCCGATGCGCGAGGAACGCGACATCTCCCGCAGGGCGTCCTCGACACCGGTGATGTACACCTCGGCACGCATCAGCATGTGCATGAAGCCGTCCTCGCCGAGCCAGGGGCTGCTCTCCTTGATCACGCGCTTGATCAGGCCGGAGGAGCGGCTGAAGACCCGGTCTTCGAGCAGGACATAGTTCTCCACCAGGGTGTCGCTCTCGACGAAGGCGCCCACCGCCTTTTCCAGCACCTGGCGCCGCGCATCCGCCCGCAGATCGTCGATCAGCAGGCCCTTGTCGCGCTGGTAGGTCTCGGCGTTGGGATCCGCCAGCCCCTCGGCGGTCACCGTCATGGTCTCGGCGGCGCCGGCGCTGAGGCTGCAGAGCCCCAGCGCCAGAACGACGCAGCGCAGCAGGCGGTTGGCGGCGGTTGTACCCATGGTCCTCACCCTCGAAACTGGATCTTCCAAGCCGGCGACGACGCGGTCATCCCTGACCGGTCGGGTCGGCATCGTTTTGATCAATGCAGGTCGGCGCCGCCACCTGGCGGGACTTCCGCCGGACGGACTCCCATCGGGGGCATGCCCACGGGCACATCGATGACACCCTCGCGGATGGCCGCGCGACCCTTGAACTCGCCGGCGCCGAAGCCTTCCACGGGTGCATTGAAGTCGTCGATCTGGGCGCCGACGCCCTCCACCTCGATGACCTCGTTGTCATACAGGATCCGCTGCTTGAGCACGTCCTGCACGGCGCCGAAGCGCAGACGCATGTTCACGTAAGCGTTACCGTCTTCGTCCCAGCGGTAGCCGACGAGTTCCGCGCCATAGATGGCCGCCATCATGCGCGCCCGGACGGAATCGGACTCCAGGATGTAATCACGCACCGAACTGCGGCTGTCCAGCTTGAAGCCGACGACGATCTTCGCCAGCTGCTTGTAGGCGTCCAGTTCCGCCGCCCGCAGTGCCTGCAGCGGCCCCGCCATGGCCGGCGTGGAGGTGGCGAAGCCGACCCGGCGGATGGTCTGGCCGCCGAAGTCGATGTTCCTGCCGACGATGTTGCTGACGCGCCCGAGCCTGATGGAGGCCTCCGCCTGGGCGATGTCCTTTTCCGGATCGTAGATGATGTCGGTGAACTCGATGCCCTTGATGGATGCGGCCGTCTTGGCATCCACCGACACCCCCTCGGCCACCAGATTGTCCACCTGCTCGCGGCTGCGGACCTTGATGCCGATGACGCTCTCGACGATGGCCCGCTCGGCCACCAGCTTGGCGGCATTGACGGTCATGAGTTTCTTGTTGCCAGCGACGGCGGTCTGGGAAGCAAGCAGCATGGCCAACGCGACCAGGCCTGCCAGACGGACGTATCGGTGATTCATGGTGTTCTCCTCTCGGTTGTTGCCTCTGCGTTGCCTCTGCATTGCCCCGGGCTACCAGAACAGCAGCGCCGCGCCACCGCCGGGGGCGATGGCACCGGCCTTGGGGATTTGCCGGATCTCCTCCGGGGTCAGTTCGATCAGTTGCAGGTCCGGGTGGGCATCGAACAGGACCTGCAGACGCCGCTGCTCGCCGACGCTGTCAGGAATGGGCAGGGCTGCGGCTCTCACGCCACGACCCGTGCCGTTGTGGAAGGCACCGCTGCTGTAGTCCGGGATCGGGCCATAACGGACGGTGGCACCGCCGGAAGGCGCCGACGATGAGACAGGGACAGCCGCAGAGGCTGGGTCTGGGTCCGGGTCCAGGACCGGAGCGGCTGGCGCGAGCGCTGGTGAGGAAGTCGGCACGGGCGTTGGCACAGGCGCTGGGGCAAGCGTTGGCGCAGGGATTGGCGAAAGGATTGGCTCGGCAGCAACGTCGCTGCGCTCCAGGCGCTCCACCCGGATCACCCGCTCGCCTTCACGCTCGACCACCCGGGCCAGCAGCCGATACTGCCCGTCCTGATCTCCCACCTGGAGTTGCTCCAGGACGGCCTCGTTGATTTCGATCAACGCCTGAGCATTGGCCTCCATCAGCGCCTTGTTGCCGCTCAGCACGGCGGCGGGTGTTGCCGCCAGCAGCGTGCCGAGCAGGAGCCCGAAGGGCAAGGTGCGCATGCCGCTCACCACTCGTCTGGGGTCAGCGCCCGTCCGCCGCCGGTGAATTCCGACGCCTTCTCATACTTGGGCTTCGGCTTGCTGCTGGCCCCGGAGCCGCCGCAGATCTCCCGTTGGGCCCGACGCAGGCCGTCCTTGGCATCCAGCAGGTTCGGATCCAGGGCCAGGGCCTTGCGGAACATCTTCACGCTGGGTTGGCACTTGCCCTGCATGCGGTAGATCTCGCCCAGGTAGTAGAACGGCAGCGGATCGGCCGGGGCATGGGTGGTGGCCCTCAGCAGATGGGTTTCCGCCGGCCCGTACTGGCGCTGTCTGAAGTAGATGATGCCGGCCCTGGCCTGAGCCTCGCCATGGCTGGGCTGAATACGGATGGCGCTCAGATAGGCACTGAGTGCCTGCCGATCTTGGTTGGTGGCCTCATAGGCCTGACCAAGCCCGAAATAGGCGTCGGCGAACCGTGGGTCCAGTCGCGTGGCCTGCTGGAACTCGGCGATGGCCTGGCTGTAGTTGCCGGCGGTGTAGGCGCTGCGGCCGCGTTCGTAGTAATCCGTCGCAGTGCCGCCGCCCGCGGGCATGGTCTGACAACCGGCCAACACCAGGCCGGCAAAGAGCGCGATCAGTAACAGTCGGATTCTCATTGTGTTTGCTCCTGTGTCGTGTGCACGGTTGGCCGATGCGATGGCAGGGCGGCATGGGTCATCGCAGCACGGCGATGGGGAAGTCCGAAACGGTCTGGGGCTTGGTGGTGGTGGGTGTCTGCTTGTTGCCGGTCAGCTCCTTGACCCGTTCGCTCAGGTAGAGGTCCAGCTGGTTGATGGTGATCTTGCCGTCATGAGTATAGTCCGCCTTGCCGTTGATGCCCTCCACCAGGGCCTTGGTAAAGGCGCCATTCCCCCACTCCGGGTTCTCTAGCGAATACTGATTGCCTGTGGAGCTGGCAAACACCACCACGCCGTTCTCCGCCGAGGCCAGGTCATTGATGATCGGCGTGATGTTGGCCACGCTGCGCCGGGCGCCCATGATGTTGCCGGAATGGCAGGTATCGATGAAGGCGAGCACCTTGCCCGGCAACGCGGACAGGGTCTGCTGGACATGGAAATAGGGGACGGCGGTCCGGCTCAGGCGCTCCGTGTCCGCCTCCTGCGTCAGGTAGTAGTAGTTGCCGTCCGGGTCGTTCACCCCGTGACCGGAGATGAACAGCACCGCCACGTCATGGCTGGTGACCTCGTCACGCAACCAGTCGAGGCCGTCCAGCAGGCCGTCGCTGTCCGGGTTCTCGAGCACGCGGACCACCACATCGCGGTACAGACCACCAGACTGGGCCTTCAAGGCGGTGGCGAAATCCTCGGCATCCTTGTAGGCGAACTGCAGATCCAGCGCGTCGTTGCGGTAATCGGAGACGCCGGCGACCAGGGCATAGAGCTTGGGCTGAATGACGAATCCCTCCGTCTGGCCCCCCTCCCAGCGCAGATTGACCGTGTCCGGCGGCGAGGCGCCGAAGCGATTTTCCGCCACCAATGTCAGGCTCAGGTCGCGCAGCGGCAGGTCGAGCTCCAGCACGCCCTCCTGCCCCAGCGCCAGGTCTGACGACGCCGTCTGCGACGCGCCTGTGTCCGCTCCGGCGGACGGTGTCGAGTCTGTCGGCTGAACGATCCGCTGCAGCCCGCGCTGGGTGCTCAGCGGCCGGCCGTCCACCAGGACCTGGATCTGCTGCACCGGCTCTCCGCCGGGGCTCTTCACGCGGTAGCGCACCCGCGTCTGCGCCTGGCTGAAGCGCTCCCCGTCGCCCGGGCTCAGGATGGTGATCAGCGGCGGCAGGGACTTGGCCACGGTCTGCTCCGCCTGGACCCGCTCGCCGCGCCGGGCGGCCTGGGCGATGGCCTGCCCCTCGTCCAGGGTATCGAGCATGCCGGTGACCACCTGCGGGCGGTAGAAGCGCTCGCGGAAGCTGTTCACGGGATAGAAATCCGAGGCATTGGCCCGCGCCAGGGCGGCGCCGACCACGGTGCCCAGCCTGGGCGGGCCGTTGGGATCGGGACGCTGCGGCAGGACATCCAGATACAGGTAGTCGTCGCCGCGGACGATGTTGAAGCGCAGCGACTGTCCGGCCGGCTTCTGCCGGATGGCGGCCACCAGGTCCGCCTTGCTGACGATGGCGACCCCGTCGATGGATTCGATCAGGTCGCCGGCGAGCAGGCCGGCCGCCTCGGCGGCGGAGCCGGGGACCACATGCTGCACCGCCAGGCCGTCTGCACGCTCGGCGCGGTTCAGGTGCCAGCCCACCAGCCGGTCGCCGCCCGGGCTGGCGTCGTAGTAGCCGTTGGGGGTCCAGAGCACCCATTCCAGGGTACCGGTGTGCACGAACAGCGACAGCAGTTCCACACCATCGGCATAGCGATACCAGCGCAGGGTGCCGTCGCCCAGCGCCGCCACCGCCAGCCGTCCGTCGGCGCTGATGTTCACCCCCCAGACGGTGTCCGGGGTGGGCACTTGCCAGAGCAGGTTGCCGGCCTGGTCGAAACGACGCAGATACCAGGCGGTGCCCAGCAACAGCCCCCTGTCGCCTGCGTGTCCATCGGGGCCGATGGCCAGCGCGCGCGCGGTCTCATAGGGGGCCAGCGGCAACGGCTTGCCGTTTAGCCGCGGATGCTGGCTGTTCTTCCATTGCGTCACGTTCAGGCCGGCGGCCCGGGTCAGCGGCGGCGCCAGCGGGGTGATGCCCAGACCCACCCTGGCTGCCGCATCCAGACCACCGGGGCCGAGGCCCTGCTGACGGCGCCAGTCGGACAGCGCCTGGCGGGTGTTCGGTCCCATCTGCCCGTCGATGGCGCCGGGGTCGAAGCCGGCCTCGTCCAGTTCCTGCTGCAGCAGCCAGGTCTCGTTGATGTCGCCCTCGAACAGGCGCCGACTGTCCAGGTCGAACAGGATGGAGCGCTCGCCGCCGTAGCCCAGCCCGACGACCACCCGCCGGCCATCGGCGGACAGCCGAAAGTGCTCACCCAGCTTGTCGCGCATGTCTGGCGCCACCGGGTGTCGCTGCCGGATCAACTGGCCCGTGGTGTCGAAGCGCAGCCAGGCGGGGTCGTCGGTGCCAGCGATCAGGCCGCCCTGCGGCAGGGCGCGCAGGTCCGTCAGGCTGTTGTCCGTGCCGGACCAGAAGTGCCGCTTGCCCTGCCCCGCCTGCTCCCAGACCACCACCGGGAAGGTCCCCCGGCGCTGGAAGCGTCCGCCGGCAAACAGCCGCCGGCCGTCTGCTGACCAGGCGACCTTGCTCAGATCGCCGTTGTCCAGACCACGGCTGTCCGGTTGTCCCAGGGGGTTCAGATTGGCGCCGGAATGCAGCGCCACCACGGCCTGGTCAGCCAGGCCAACGGCAATGGTCGCCGCATCCGGAGAGAAGGCGACGGCAAAGGGCAAGCTGCCCGTCGCCACCGGTTGCCGTGCGATCAGCTCAAATCGCTGGTCGTAAAGCCGCAGCTGGCCGTCGAGGGAACTGGCGACCAGCCGGCCGTCGCGGTCGAAGTCGCACCAGTGGCTGGCGTCGCCGTAGTCCCTGTCCGCCGCCACCTGCCGCCAGTCGTCGGTGGCGAAGACGCGGATGCCCTCGGCGCCGAGGCTGGCGGCCAGATGGCGTCCGTCAGCCGAGACACAGAGGTGATTGACCACGCTGGGCAGGCCGGCGACATGCCGGCGCAGTTCGCCGCTCGCGGCATCGAACACATAGATGTGATAGTTGCCCGGCCCCTCGGTCACGGCCTGGGTGGCGCCGCCGGTGGCGATCCAGCGACCGTCCGGTGACAGCGCGGCGGCGTACAGGCGCCCCTCGTTGCCCGGACCGATGGGAATGCGCAGGGTCCTGACCAGCCGACCGTCATCCACCGACCACAGCCGCAGGGTCTTGTCGTCCGACGCCGTCACCAGGCTTCGGCCCGTGGTGTCCAGCGCCATGCGTCGGATCTGGGCGGTGTGCATGCCCGTCTCGAGGCGCAGCATCGGCTCGGTGGGCAGGGCCTGGCCGTGCAGGGGCGCCAGGCAGACGAAGACGACAAGCAGGGTGCTGAGGGTCCGGCGGATGCCCGGGGCGCGACGCATCGAGTCTCTCCTGATGGCGGTAGCCCACGGATTCCCGGTGTTGCGCCGGTCGAATCTGCAGGATGCGAATGCAGCGCCCGAAGCACCAGCCTGACGTGTGCGACGCCGCGACGCTATTATTATAGGCAACGGCGGTGGTTTCGCCAGCGAGGTGGCCGGCGGCGCCGCACAACAAGGCCAATATCGACAGAAGGGAGTTCGACAATGTCCATCGCATCCTCGGGCCGGGGTCCGGCCCTGTGCCTGTTGCTCGTCTGTCTGCCCGTTGCGACGCCCAGCCAGGCCGACTGCGCCAGCCTGGCCCAGGGGGTTCAGACCGCCTCGAAGGCGGGGGATATCCAACGCCTGTCGGACTACGCGGCACAGATCCCGTCGGAGCCCACCTGCGCCGACGATTATCGGGTCAAGCTCGCGCGGGTGGCGGCCTACGGCTTTCTGCGCGAGGTGGAGCGCCGCCTGGCGGCCGGCGCGGACCTGGCCGATCAGGAGCCGCTGCTGCGCCAGTCCCTGAGCAGCGCGCGCACCTGGCAGGCGCTGGCCATGCTCGGCGACCTGGAGTCCGGGCGCAAGGACTACGCCGCGGCCACCCTTGCCTACCAGGAGGCGCTGGGGCTGATCAACGACCCCGTGGTGACCCCGCAGGCACCGCCGGAGCCGGTGATCGAGGGCATCTTTCGCAAGGCGTCGGAGAGCCGCATGCTGGCCGAGGCCTATGTGGCGGTGCCGGTGAACCATCGCTCGGGTTCCGCCGAGGGTCTGGCGCTGCCGTCGGTGCGGGGCTTCGTGGTGCAGCGGGTGCCGATCCCGGTGACCTTCGAGACCGGCTCCACCCGCTTCACTGCCAAGGGTGAGGCCGCGGCGAGCGATCTGGCGGCCTATCTACGAGGGCAGGGGGTCGCCGAGATCACGCTGATCGGGCACACCGACGAGCGCGGCTCCGACCGTGACAACCAGCGGCTGTCCAGGCGTCGGGCGGAAGCGCTGGCGCGCTTTCTGCAGCAGGCCGGCTACGCCGGATCCATCCACACCGAGGGCGCCGGCGAGTCGCAACCCATCCAGTTGTCGGACCCGGCGCTCTACTCTCAGGAGCAGATCTGGGCGCTGAACCGGCGGGTCGAACTGGTACGGCACTGATACAAACGGGGGCCGGCATATGGTCAACGACATCACTGACGGCCCGCTGCGACACCTGCTGCTGCCGGCGCTGCTGGCGGCCTGGCTGTTCGCTCCGGCCGCGGCCGCGGAGACCCGCGCGCTGGTGGTGGGCATCGACGCCTATCAGCATATCAGCCCGCTGCACGGGGCGGTTGCCGATGCGCAGGACATCGCCGCGGCGCTGCGCCGGGCGGGGGTGTCGGACCTGACGCTGCGGCTGGACGCCGACGCGACCCGTGAACGGCTGACGGCGGACTGGCAGGCGCTGATGGACCGGGCGCAGCCCGGCGACCGCCTGGTCTTCAGCTTTGCCGGTCACGGCACTCAGGAGCCGGAGCGGATCGCCGGCAACGAAGACGACGGCAAGGACGAGGTGCTGCTGCTGGGCGGGGTCAGCGAGAACGGTGCGGGCACCAGGGAGCGCATCCCGGACGACGAGCTGAACCAGTGGTTTCGCGATGCCGCGGCGCGCGGGCTCGATGTCCTGTTCGTGGCCGACTCGTGCCACTCTGGCACATTGACCCGCGACATCGACCCGCGCGCGGGCCAGGGGTCCGCCCGCTACACCGCCTACTCGGTGTCCGACGACCTGCTCGAACTGGACATGCCGCCTGCCCCCAGCGAGCGGGACGCTGGCGATCTGCCGGGACTGACCTTTCTCGCCGCCGGCCAGGAGCACGAACAGGTGCCGGAGGTGGACCTGTTCGACGTGGATGGCCGGCGCGCGCGGCGCGGCGCCCTGAGCTGGGCCTTTGCCCGCGCGCTGGAGGGGGCGGCGGACCGCGACAGCGACGGCCAGCTGACGCGGGAGGAACTCAACCGGTTCGTGCGGGCCAATGTCCGCGCCATTGCCGACTCCCGGCAGACACCGAACCTGTTGCCGGTGGCCGCGGACACGCGTGTGGTGGTGCCGCTGGCGGGTGCGTCGGCCCGCTCCGGTCCCGGCTCCACGGCGCTGCCCCAGGCGCGGCTTCGCATCGAGGGGACGGACGCGGCCTCCGCCGCCGCGCTGCTGCGCGACCTGAGCGGAACGGTGCCTGCCGCTGGCCCGGATGCGGTGGACCTGGTGTTTGACATCCGCCGGCGCGAGGCCGTGTCCGGCCGCGGCGACATCCTCGCCCGGGACCTGGATCCGACTCGGCCGGCGCTGCAGTCGGTGATCGATGCCTGGCGCGGGGTGGAGCGGCTGAAGCTGGAACGCCTGGGTGATCGCCTGTCCATGCGGGTATTCCCGGACGACGGCCTGCACCACCGGGGGCGGACCATTGCCTTCGAGATCGACGATATCCTGTTACCCTACCTGGTGTTCTTCAGTCTGTCGGGTGACGGGACCGTGCATTTCCACTACCCTTTCCCGGGTGATCCGCCCACCTTGCCGGCCGGCCGGCCGGTGCGGGTGGAGTTCCAGGTCACGCCGCCCTTCGGTGCCGATCACATCATTGCCGTGGCCAGTGATGCGTCACTGGATCAACTGGCCGCGGACCTCAAGGCCATCGACGGCCGGCGGGCGGCCAGGCAGGCGATAGAGGCCGTGCTTGCGATCACACGGCAGGGTCGCCGCCAACTCGGTCTGCAGGGGTTGTACACCGCGCCATGAAGCCTGTCTGCTGCCACACTCACAAGCACCCGCACGCCGCTGGTGCCCCATCGTCGCGCCGGGCCACCCATGGGCTCACCCCTTTGCTCATCGCCGTAGTATTGCCACTGCTGCCGCTGGTCAGCCAGGGTCAGCAGGCAGCCGGCGGCGCCGGTGGCGTCACCATCGAGGCCCTGACGGAATTCGATCGGGACGACGGCAGCTGGGAATCGGACCTGGACTCCGAGCGGGATGCCGGCTGGGATACCGGCGACGCGGCCGAGCCGGCCGCGCCGGAAAAACCCCGGATCGCGGTCTACGCATTCAAGATCCGCGGCAACCTGGGCATACCGGATGCCGGCGCCATCATCGCCGAGTGGATGATCAGCGCACTGGAGGCCACCAACCGCTTCACCTTGATGGAGCGGGTGCTGCTGCAGCAGGTGATCGAGGAACAGGAACTGCAAACCAGCTATCTCGCGGACGAATCCACCCTGGCGGCGGAGGCGGGCCGACTCTACGGCGTGGAGGCCGTGGTCAGCGGTACCGTGCTGCAGTGGGGCGAGACCATCTCCATCGTCGCCCGACTGGTGGACACCAGCACCGGCATCATTCGCGAGGCGGCAGAGGTCAAGACCCGCAACCGGCAAGACATCCCCGACGAGATCGCCCTGCTGGCGCGCAAGCTCGCCGGTCCGGCACCGGCGCCCGTTCCGGCGCCGGCATCGGCCACGCAGCCGGTCACCGTGGCGACGACGACAGCGGCGACGACAGCGGCAACGGCGGTGACCCGCCGGACCCCGATCGAGCAAAATCCCGCGCGACTGGCCATCACCGTCCTGCCCCACCCGCATCTACGCCTGGGTGAAGAGATGCGCATACGCATCACCAGCCAGGCGCCAGGCTATCTGACGGTCATCGACATCAACGCCCTCGGCGAGGTGGCACAGGTCTATCCCCTGGGGCCGGCCCCGCCGGCGGACGGCGCCTCGGGCCAGATTCGGGCCGGCGGGTCCATCGTCATACCAGACCCATACTCGGGTCTGCGCTTCACCGCTGCCGAGCCGTCGGGCCGAGGCCATCTTGTGGCCGTTCTGTCGACGCTCCCAGTCGACCCGGACACACTGACCGCGGCCCAGGTAGCCTGGCCGCACGCAGGTCCGTCAACAGGACCGGCCGCCGGGTCGGCGGCAGGCCCAGTGATCGGACAGGCTCAGGCCGATGCGGTGGATGTCGATCGGATCCTTGCCCGCCTGCAGCAGTCACTGGACGAGCAGCACGCCGCCCGGCCGTGGTCCATGTCCGTCGCGGACTATCTCATCGAGTACTGAACCCCGAGTACCGGGTGCGAGTCCTATCGTCCGCATGTCTACCGCCGCCGCCAAGGTCTTTCGACAGCAGATCCTGAAACCCGCCGACGGCGTGTTCCTGGTCCATGCCCGGGCCATCGAACGCCTGATCGAAGAACAGCTTGGCGCCAAGCTGCAGGGGGTTTCCGTCCCCGACCTGCCCTACTACCTGATGCCGCGGGCGGACTTCCTGTACGGCCTGGAGAGCGAGAACGCCGAGGCCCTGTCCGTCATCGAGGGGCTGCGGCTGCCGAACTACGTCGTCCTGCTGCCAAGCCCGCCGGCACAACGGATCGAGGAACACGGCCTGCGCCCGCTGCGCCATGACTACTGGGCGCGCACGTTCGAGGCCGAGGTGGCACGCGCCTGGCAGAATGCACGCGAGGACAACCACGACGTCGAGCAGTTCGGGGCCGAGGCGCTGCAGGCCCTGATCGGCAGCCATGCCTTTGCCGAGGTGCGCGACGTGCTGGACCGCGACGGCGTCATCCTGCCGGTGTGGGAAGACGACCTGATCTGCCGCAGCTTCGTCGCCATGGTGGTCCGCCTGAAGTACTTCGCGCCGGGATCCCGCGGGTTCTTCTTCCCCGCCACCCGCGCATGGGCCGAGGTGGACCAGTGGCTTGCGGCCAGCGGACTGGACCTGCCGGAGCCGCTGCAGAACAACCGGCTGCCGATGCTGCTGACAAAGAGCCGCCCCGGTGCCGGCTCGGACCTGCCTGCAACACCGCCATTGTTGCCGCTGGCGCTGCCTTACGCCGCATCCGACCCGGATCTGCCCCAGGTGCTGCGGGCGCTGGAGACATCCGGCGAACCCGATGCCGCATCATCCGACAGCCTGTCGGTCGTCACGCCATCCATCACCGCGCCTGACGCATCGGCCGACCAGGCCAATGCCGAGGCGCCCTCAGCGCCGGAGCAGTCCTGCCTGGACGCCATCCGGCGCGGCCTCATGCTGCGGCGACGCCGGGGCTGGCTGCGGCGCGCCGGCGGCTGGAGTCGCGATGTCGGCGAGCACGCCCTGCTTCGGGTGCTGCTGCTGCCCGGCCTCCGGCACCTGGCTTTTGGCCCGCTGACGACGGCAGACCCGACGCCGTCGGACCCGGCCCAGGGCACACGGGGCCGGCTGAGTCTGCACCTGCTGGAGCGGGCCATGGCGTGCGCCCAGCGGGCGGAACTCGACGGGCGTCTCGCCCGGGCGTTGCGCTGGCTCGCCGAGGCCAGGCGGCTGTGCCGGCGGCTGACGCGCAGGCCGCCGTCAGCGCTGCCGGCGGTGGAGCGGATCCTTGCCGAGCGCGAATCCTGCGCCGAGGAACAGCTGGCCAACCTGCTCGCCGCCAAGTGGAAGTTGCCGCCGGCCACCGCCCGGGAGATCCATGCCCTGGTGGCACGCCTGGCGACGGATGATCGGCGCGGGCCCGGCAGCCCGTCGGCGCGGGCCCTGCTGTCGCAGCTGGACCAGGTCCTGTACGAGGGGCGCTACGACTACTATCGGCTGCGGCTGCGGCTGCTGCCCTGGCTGCGGCATCCGGGGCGTGGTCGGGTGCGACAGGTGCTGCCGTTCCAGCCGTTGCTGAAGGCCCTGCGCGCACTGGAGACCGGTCGCCAGCGGCTGGAAGACCTGCCCTGGCCCATCGCCGATCTGGAGCGCTTCAGCGAGGCGCTGGAGGAGCTGAACAGCCGCATCACGCGCCGGCTGGATGTGCAGATCATGCCGCGCCTGGAGCAGGCCATGCGCGAGGCGGATTTCGTGCCGCGTGGGCATCGCGAGGTGGTGGCGGCGCAGAAGATGCGCCTGGAACTGCTGGACGTGATCAAGCACCGCCGGCATCTGAAGTTCACCGATGCGCGCGATATCGTCGCACGCAACATCCTGCGCCTGCCCGATCCCACCCTGGGCGAGTTCTTCCGCGGCGACCGGCTGCGCCGCTTCGACCGCACCGCCGCCCGCGCCCTGCCCGGCGTCTATCGCCCCGGCGAATTCTACATCAAGGGACTGCAGCAACTGGGGGCGCCGCTGTTCGGCACCGGCCCCGGACGCAGCATCCTGCGACACCTGCTGCTGCCCTTCGGCGGCGCCTACCTGGTGCTGAAGAGCCTGGACCTGCTGCTGGCGTTGCTGCCGACCCATGACGCCGCATTCGCCTTCACCACGCCGGCGGCGATCATCCTGATCGGGCTGCTGACCAACATCGGTCTGTACAGCGGCATCGGCCGTCACCTGGCCCGGACCCTGTGGCATGCCCTCACCGCCACCCTGCGCTTCGTGCTGTATGACGGCGTGCGCCAGTTGCTGCGCTGGCCGCCGGTGGCGGGATTCCTGAAGACGGGCCTGGCGCGCGCCCTCGGGCGCAATCTGGTGGCCCCCATGCTGATCGGCGTGGTGCCGCTGACGCCCATCATCGCGCTGGCGGTGCTGGTGGAGGAGGTCCCCATCGAGCCGGGCCTGTGGCTGGCCGGACTGGCCTTTGCCCTGGGTACCCTGGCACGCAACACCCCCGCGGGCCGGCGCTTCCTGGATGATCTGTCCACCAACCTCGGCCTCTATCTGCGCCGCATCAACCAGACGCTGTTCATCGGTCTGATCCAGCAGCTGATCTACTTCTTCAAGGAGGTCTCCCGGCGCTTCTCGCAGCTGCTGCACCGGGTGGACGAGGCCCTGACGCACCACCTGGGCGAGACCCCGCCGAGCCTGCTACTGAAGGCCGCACTGGCACCGATCTGGCGCCTGGCGGAGGCACTGATCGAGTTCTATGTGACGGTGCTGGTGGAGCCGCAGATCAACCCAGTGAAGCATTTCCCCATCGTCAGCATCGGGCACAAGCTGCTGCTGCCTTTCCTGCCGGCCATCACCGCGACCTTCATCGACATCAGCGAATCCGTGCTGCCCAAGGTCATCGCCTATCCGCTAGTGACCCTGACCATCCTGCTGCTGCCGGGGCTGTTCGGCTTCCTGGTCTGGGAGCTGAAGGAGAACTGGAAGCTGTATCAGGCCAATCACCGGGGCGGGCTGCGGGGCAGGGACATCGACAGCGACGACGCGCAGGACGAGGTGGCGCTGGCGGTGGAGCCGGCCACCGTGGGCAGTCATGGCGAAGATGTGCGCGCGCTGCTGACCCGGGGCTTTCACAGCGGCGCCCTGCCCAAGGGATTCGACCGGCTGCGTCGGCTGCTGCAGCGCCAGATCCGGGAGCAGGCGGATCACCCCAAGCGGCTGCGCCGGTTACAGCGGCAGCTGGAAGACCTGCAATACGCCTTTTGCGTGTTCTTCGAGCGCGAGTTCACCTTCGCCCTGCGGGAGCGCTGCCGCGACCCCGATTGCGGCCTGCAGCGGGTGGCCACCGGCCGGCCGCGCATCGCGAGCAATCTGGTGGAACTGCAGGTGGAACTGCACCCGGCCCCGCTCACGACCGGGCCGGATGCACCCTTGCAACTGCGGGTGCGCCTGTTCCGGCGCCAGCGTCACATCTGTCTGGAGAGTGAACTCTCAGGCCCGCCGGAACGCCTCGGCCCCACCTGCTGGGGGCATATCCGCGACGACCTGCGGCTGTTCGCCGGCCGCTCCGGGGTCGATCTGCAGCGGCCGGAATCGGCGCTGTTCGCGCTGCCCGACGGGCCCGATCAGTCCGCAGACCGCCACAGGGCGTGAAAGTGATGGGTCGGGCCATGACCCGAACCCACCTGGAGCGCGTCGGCATGGGCAATGGCCCCCGCCACATAGCGCTTGGCCCGCTGCGCCGCCGCCAGCGGATCGGCAGTGCGAGCCAGGTGCGTCGCCAGGGCCGAGGACAGGGTGCAGCCGGTGCCGTGGGTGTTGCGGGTGGGCAGGCGCGGCCCGTCCAGCCAGTGGCCGCCGGAGGCGGTATGCAGGTAGTCCGGACTATCTTCCGCCGGCAGATGACCGCCCTTGAGCAGCAGGTTACGCGGCCCCAGGGCGCACAGCCGTTCGGCCAGCTCCGGCATGGCGTCGCGGTGCTGCGGCTCGGCAATGCCGAGCAGGGCCGCGGCCTCGGGCAGATTGGGCGTCAGCACATCGGCCAGGGGCAGCAGACGCGCGATCAGGGCCTCGGTGGCCTCCGCTGCCAGCAGGCGATCGCCACCCTTGGCGACCATCACCGGATCCAGTACCACGTTGCGAGCGGCATGGCGCTGCAAGGCCTCTGCCACCGCCTCGGCAATGGCGGCCGTGCCGATCATGCCGATCTTGACCGCATCCACGCGGATATCGTCGAACACCGCATCGATCTGCGCCGCCACCAGATCCGGCTCCAGCAGCCGTACTGCCACCACGCCGCGGGTGTTCTGCGCCGTCAGTGCGGTGATCACCGCCATGGCATAGGCGCCGTTGGCGGAGATCGCCTTGATGTCCGCCTGGATGCCGGCACCGCCGGACGGGTCCGACCCGGCAATGCTGAGGATGTTCACGGTCATGGCAATGCCCTCACACTTCCAGGGACAGTATATTTAACCAACAATAAGGTGACAGTGTACATGATACTGCAATGCCATCGTGCGGATAACATCGCTCTCATTCCGTGACAGTTCATGAAATACCGCAATGCAGTCGGCGTGCTGACAGCATGCGCAATGCGTTCTGATCGAGTGTGGGCGCTGGTAGCGATCACCTGCGAGACATCAGGCGACACCCAGCCCGCTCAGTCAGCCATGCTGAATGGCGGTGCGGGCCGCCCTGCCGAACCGGCGCTCCGGGCGGCCTCGACCAAGGCACGGGCGGCGGCCTCGGGATCAGGCGCGCCGCAGATGGCGGAGACCACTGCCAGGCCCTGGGCACCGGCCTGGAACACCGACTGGCAGTGCGGCATGCCGAGTCCGCCGATGGCCACCACGGGCACCGGGCTGAGGGCGCACATGCGGGCGAGGCCGTCGAACCCCAGCGGCCGGGAATGGTCGGGCTTGGTGCCGGTGGCGAAGACCGGCCCGATGCCGACATAGTCGACGCTGTCGCGCTCCACTGCCGCGGCATGCTCCGGCGTCTGGATGGAGCGACCGATGATGGCCTGGTCGCCGAGGCGCTCGCGGGCCGCCTGGGCGTCGCCGTCGTCCTGGCCGATGTGCAGGCCGTCGGCACCGACGGCCGCGGCCACCTCCAGGCGGTCGTTGATGATGAGCAGGGCGCCCGAGCCGGTCAGGGCCTGCTTGAGCGCACGGCCCTGCCGGATCAGCTCGACATCGCTGGCCTGCTTGTCGCGCAATTGCACGACGCGGACGCCACCGCGCACGGCGGCGACGGCCGTGTCGATGACACCCCGCGCGGCGCAGAGCACAGGATCGGTCACCAGATAGACGGACAGGTCGAGCGTCGGTTTCACGGCGGCTTCGTTTGGAGGAGACATTGAATACCTGATGACCGGATGATGAGCATCAACGCCCATCACTGTCGCGGCTGATACCCTTTTGCTGCAGCAATGCCGGCGCTATCCTTGCGCCTGCTGCGGTTGTTGCGTTGCACCCCGCGCCCTATTATACCCGTTTGCGTTCGGCGATCGGTTTCCCCAACCGAACGCTGATGGTCGTTGGCTCTGGGAATCGATGACAGAATACGCCCTCATCCTGGTCGGCACGGTGCTGGTCAACAATTTCGTGCTGGTCAAGTTTCTTGGCCTGTGCCCGTTCATGGGCGTCTCCAAGAAGCTGGAAACCGCCATCGGCATGGGCCTGGCGACCACGTTCGTGCTGACGCTGTCGTCCGTCACCTCCTGGCTGGTCAACGAGTTCATGCTGGTGCCGCTGGGTATCGAGTACCTGCGCACCATCGCCTTCATCCTGGTGATCGCCGTAGTGGTGCAGTTCACGGAGACCGTGATGCACAAGACCAGCCCGGTACTGTATCAGGTGCTGGGCATCTTCCTGCCGCTGATCACCACCAACTGCGCCGTGCTGGGGGTGGCCCTGCTGAACCTGCAGGAACAGCGCGGGTTTCTGGAGTCGGCCCTGTACGGCTTCGGCGCGGCGCTGGGCTTCTCGCTGGTGCTGGTGCTGTTCGCCGCCATGCGCGAGCGGGTCGCGGTGGCGGACGTGCCCGAGCCATTCCAGGGAGGGGCGATCGCGTTGATCTCCGCCGGCCTGATGTCGCTGGCCTTCATGGGGTTCGCCGGACTGGTGGTGATCTGACATGACGCGGCGACACATCTCCCGACCGGTCAGGACTTTGCCATGCTGATCCCCATTGCCGCCATCGCTGCCCTGGCGTCGTTGTTCGGGCTGCTGCTGGGCTATTCGGCCATCCGCTTCCGGGTGGAAGGCGACCCCATCGCGGACCAGATCGACGCGCTGCTGCCCCAGAGCCAGTGCGGCCAGTGCGGCTATCCGGGCTGCCGCCCCTATGCCGAGGCCGTGGCCGCCGGTGAGGCAGAGATCAACGGCTGCGCCCCCGGCGGCGAAGCCACCATGCTGGCCCTGGCGGACTTGCTGGGTCGCGAGCCGGTGGAGGTCGACGCCCAGGCGGCGCCGCCGGCCATGGTGGCCATCGTCGACGAACAGGCCTGCATCGGCTGCACCAAGTGCCTCCAGGCCTGCCCGGTGGACGCCATCGTCGGGGCCGCCAAGCAGCTGCACGGCATCATCGCCAGCGAATGCACCGGCTGCGGGCTCTGCATCGACCCCTGCCCGGTGGACTGCATCCACCTGGAGCCGGTCCCGGAGACCACCGCGACCTGGAAGTGGCCCTATCCCGTGCCGCGGCCGACGCGCCAGCCTGTGAACCAGTCAGCGAACCCATCAGGGCAGTGGCAGCCGCAAGCCGCCGTGCCGGATGTGGGCCCGCCAGACGACGCCCATCGGCCCGCCGCGTGATCCGGGCGAACGGCTGCGAGCAGACCCCGTTATGAACTTCATCCCTTTCCATGCCGGCTCCCGCCAGCGCAAGCTGTGGCAGTTTCACGGCGGCCTGCACCTGCCAGACGAAAAGACCCTGTCCAACACGGAGCCCGCGGCACCTCTGCCGCTGCCGAGCCAGCTGGTGATCCCGTTGCAGCAGCACATCGGCACCCCGGCCCGGGCCTGTGTCGCGGTGGGCGATCGGGTCCGTACGGGGCAGGTGATCGGCGAGCCCCAGGGTCCTGTCAGCGCCCCGGTGCATGCGTCCACCTCGGGCGTGGTCACGGCCATCGAGCCGCGGGCGGTGCCGCATCCGTCCGGGCTGCAGGCGCCCTGCGTGATCATCGACGCCGACGGACTGGACCAGTGGGCCGAATTGCCGCCGCCGATTCCTGCGTTCAAGCAGACCGCCGCGGACGACCTGCGCCAGCGGATCCGCCAGAGCGGGATCGTCGGCATGGGCGGCGCGTCCTTTCCGGCCGACGTCAAGCTCGCCCCGGGGGGAGAGCACCCGGTGGAGACGCTGATCATCAACGGCGCCGAGTGCGAGCCCTACATCACCTGCGACGACCGGCTGATGCGCGAGCACGCCGCGGACATCATCGATGGCGTGCACATCATGCTGCACATCCTCGACGCCCGGCGCTGCCTGGTGGGCATCGAGGACAACAAGCCCGAGGCCATCGCGGCCATGCGCCAGGCGGTGTCGGCGGCAGGCCTGGAGCGGCTGATCGAGGTGGTGTGCATCCCCACCCTGTACCCCAGCGGCGGGGAAAAACAACTCATCCGGATACTGACCGGCAAGGAAGTGCCCAGCCACGACATCCCGGCCCGGATCGGCCTGCTGGTGCAGAACGTCGGCACGGCCATGGCGGTGGCCGATGCGGTCCTGCGCGGACGGCCGCTGATCGAGCGGTTGGTCACCGTCAGCGGGCGCGGCGTGGCGCATCCGCGCAACTTCCGGGTGCGTATCGGCACCCCAGCGGCGGCCTTGGTGGCGGCCAGCGGCGGCTATCGGCCGGACCAGGCCCGACTGGTCATCGGCGGGCCGATGATGGGCTACGCGGTCGAGTCCGACGCCATCCCCGTCACCAAGTCGCTGAACTGCGTCCTCGCCCTGACTTCGGCGGAAAGTCCGGATCCGGGTCCGGCGCAGCCCTGCATCCGCTGCGGGCGCTGCGCCGAGGTGTGCCCCGCCAGGCTGCTGCCGCAGCAACTCTACTGGCATGCGCGGGCGAAGGACCTGGACAAGGTGCAGGACTACAACCTGTTCGACTGCATCGAATGCGGCTGCTGCGCCCTGGTCTGCCCGTCGCACATCCCGCTGGTGCAGTACTACCGCTACGCCAAGACCGAGAGCTGGGCGCGGGAACGCGAAAAGCAGGCTGCCGAGCACGCCCGCCAGCGCCACGCCGCCCGTGAGGCCCGCCTGCAGCGCCTGGAGCGCGAACGCCAGGCCCGACTGCGGCAGAAGAAGGCTGCGGCGCCCGCCAAGGCCACCGCCGCCGGTGCGAAGGCCGGCGCCCGAACTGGCGCCAAGACCGGCGCTGTGGCGGGCACCAAAACGGCGAGCCAGCACGCAGACCGGCAGGCCGCCATCGAGGCCGCTCGCAAACGCGCCGCCGAGCGTCGCCAGGCCAAGGCCGCAACCGCCGACCCCGCAGCAAGCCCGCCGCCAACGGCCAACGCGGGCCAGGAAACCAACGCCGGAGAGACACGCTGATGTCCGCGGGCCCGACCATCACCTCGTCGCCCCACGGCGCCCGCAACAACCGCGTGGACTGGATCATGCTGCAGGTCTGCCTGGCGCTGGTGCCGGGGACCGCGGCCCTGGTCTGGTTCTTCGGCTGGGGCGTGCTGATCAACATGGCGCTGGCGGTTGTGTTCGCGGTCCTGGCCGAGGCGACAGTGATGAAGCTACGCGGGCGCCCCGCCCTGCCGGCGATCCGCGACTACAGCGCCGTGGTGACGGCACTGCTGTTCGCGCTGACGGTGCCGCCGACACTGCCCTGGTGGCTGACCCTGCTCGGCATCCTGTTTGCGATCGTCATCGTCAAGCAGCTCTACGGCGGCATGGGCTACAACCCCTTCAACCCGGCCATGGCGGGCTATGTCTTCCTGCTGATCTCCTATCCGGTGGCCACCACCAGCTGGCTGCCACCGGATGTGCCGGCCCTGCTGGAGGCGCGCGGCGTGGTGGGACTGTCGTTCATGGAGTCGGCACGGCTCATCTTCACCGGCGCCCTGCCCGCCGGACTGGACTGGGACGCCATCAGCACCGCAACGCCGCTGGACGAGATGCGCACGCTACTCGATCAGGGCTCGACCATCGACGTCATCCGCCAGAGTCCGCTCTGGGGCGACTTCGGCGGTCGCGGCTGGGAGTGGGTGGGCAACTGGTTCCTGCTGGGCGGCCTGTACCTGCTGTGGCGGCGGGTGATCACCTGGCACATCCCGGCGGCATTCCTGGCCGGCCTGCTGGTGATGGCGGGCCTGTTCTGGCTGCTGGACCCCCAGACCCACCCATCGCCGGCGTTCCACCTGTTCTCCGGGGCGGCGATCTTTGGCGCCTTCTTCATCGCCACCGATCCGGTCAGCGCCTGCACCACCCGGCGCGGCCAGTTGATCTACGGCGCGGCCATCGGCGCACTGGTATTCATCATCCGCACCTGGGGCGGCTATCCGGACGCCGTCGCCTTCGCGGTCTTGCTGCTGAACATCGCCGCCCCGACCATCGATCACTATACCCAGCCGCGGGTGTTCGGGCACAAGCTCGGCCAGAAACGGACCTGATCGCCGGCGCGGCCTGATCAACAGACAACCCGCGAAAGCCGAAACCGCGTTTTCGAATCGCGTGCTGATTTTTGGCCAGGAGGCCCATCAATCAGCGTCTTCTTCAGAATGAGTAGAGATGCAATGAAAAAGGTCCCTGTACTTGTGGCGGCGCTGATCCTGGGCGGCTTTGCCGTGGGCGGCGTCGGCCTGGTGGCGGTCACCCACGCCATGACGGATGCCCGCATCGCGGAGAACCAGCGCGAGGCGATGCTGGCCAAGCTCCGCTCCATCGTGCCGGCGGGACGGGTGCAGAACGATCCCCTCGCCGACAGCATCACGGTCAGCGATCCGGCCCTGCTCGGGGCCGCCGCCACCGAGGTCTACCGCGTGCGCGACGGCGAACAGCCGGTGGCGGTGATCCTGAAGCCCGTGGTGCCGGACGGCTATGCCGGACCGATCCGCCTGCTGGTCTCGGTGCTGGCGGACGGCACCCTGGGCGGGGTGCGGGTGCTGGAGCACCACGAAACGCCAGGCCTCGGCGACAAGATCGACGAGCGCAAGGACGACTGGATCATCGAGCAGTTCACCAACAAGTCCCTCAACGATCCAACGCCGGACAAGTGGCACGTGAAGCGCGACGGCGGCGAGTTCGACCAGTTCACCGGTGCCACCATCACGCCACGCTCGGTGGTCCACGCGGTCCGCAACACCCTGCTGTTCGTGCAGCAGCAGGGTGACCGGCTCTACAGCATGCCGGCCGCCAACCCGGACGCTGATCCGGTCGTTGATCCGACTGGCAGCCCGATCGGCGGTCCAACTGCCGACGCCGCCCCCTACGCCGACGATCACGCCGGCGCCCACGCCGGCGCCCACGCCAGCCTGGCGATGCAGCCGGAGACCTCGTGATGGCAGGGCGGGGCTATGGACCGATCATCGGCGACGGGCTCTGGAGCAACAACCAGGCCCTGGTCGCGATGCTCGGACTCTGTCCGCTGCTGGCGGTCACCACCACGGCGACCAACGGGCTGGGCATGGGCCTGGCCACGACCACCGTGCTGGTGCTGTCCAATGCCACCATCTCGCTGATCCGCAATCTGGTTCGCCCGGAGGTCCGCCTGCCGGTGTTCGTGCTTGTGATCGCGTCCTTCGTCACCGCTGTCGAGCTCAGCATGCAGGCGCTGCTGTATGAGCTGTACCTGGTGCTCGGACTGTTCATCCCGCTGATCGTGACCAACTGCGCCATCATCGGCCGGGCCGAGGCCTTTGCGTCCAAGACCAGCCTGGACCGCGCCGTGGTGGACGGCCTGGCCATGGGTATCGGCTTCACGCTGGTCCTGGTGGGACTGGGCGCGCTGCGGGAACTGCTGGGCCAGGGGACCCTGTTCTACCAGGCCCATCTGTTGCTCGGGGACGCGGCCCGGGGGTTCAGCCTGACCCTGGGCGACGACTTCCAGGGGGCCCTGCTGGCCATCCTGCCGCCGGGAGCCTTCATCGGCCTTGGCATGCTGATCGCGCTGAAGAACATCATCGACAAGCGCGTGCAGCGGGCGCGCAAGGCACGCGCCGGACAGCGCCAGCCGGTGTCCGATCCGGCACCCGAGCCGGCGCCCGAGACCGCCCCCCGCCCCGTCGCCTCCTGATCCGGAGCGAAACCCCGATCCGCGGGGTCGACCGCCGCAGGGTGGCTCGTGGTATATTAGTCAGTTCGAATGTTCGAATCACTGCGTCGATACGCCAAGTGAGCGGTGTGTTCAGCCAACGCGCAACACGCCCGGCGCAGTCCCGCTGCCGCGGGTGTGTCTCATAGAGCAAACAGACGGGGAGTCAATCATGTCAAAGAAACATCCGGTTGTTGCGGTCACCGGGTCGTCCGGCGCCGGTACCACCACGGTCAAACGCGCCTTCGAGCACATCTTCTACCGCGACGGCATCAAGGCCGCGGTGATCGAGGGTGACAGCTTCCATCGTTACGACCGGGCGGCGATGAAGGAAGAGATGGCCAAGGCGGCCAAGGAGCACCGCAACCTGAGCCACTTCGGCCCGGACGCCAACCGCTTCGATCTGCTCGAAGAGCTGTTCGCGTCCTATGGTGACACCGGCGGCGGCAAGAAGCGGTACTACATCCACAGCGCCGACGAGGCGGAGCAGCACAACGCCCGTCTCGGCACCAGCCTGACCCCCGGCCAGTTCACCCCCTGGGAAGACGTGCCCGAGGGCACCGACCTGCTGTTCTACGAAGGGCTGCACGGCCTGGTGGTGAGCAACGAGGCCAACGTGGCCCAGCATGTGGATCTGGGTGTCGGCGTGGTGCCCATCGTCAACCTGGAGTGGATCCAGAAGATTCACCGCGACAACCTGGAGCGCGGCTACTCCGCCGAGGCCATCGTCGACACCATCATGCGCCGGATGCCGGACTACATCCGCCACATCACACCGCAGTTCTCCCTGACCGACATAAATTTCCAACGCGTGCCCACGGTGGACACGTCCAACCCGTTCATCGCCCGCGACATCCCGACGCCGGACGAGAGTTTCGTCATCATCCGTTTCAAGGATCCCGAGGCGCTGCAGGTGGACTTCCCCTACCTGCTGAGCATGATCCATGACTCCTTCATGTCGCGGCGCAATACCATGGTGGTGCCCGGCGGCAAGATGGGCTTTGCCATGGAGGTGGTGCTGCAGCCGATCATCGAGCGCATGATGGAAGCGCGTCACGTCTGACCGCCGCCCTTCGGCCCCGGCCGGCCCCCAGGACCTGGTGCCGGGGCCGGGGCCGCTCAGACAGAGGACTGATCCGGCGCCCGGCCCTGCAATGGCGGGCTCGGGCGCACGGTCAGCAGATGCACCCGGCGGCTGTCTGCCCGCATGATGGTGAAGCGAAAGCCGTCGAGTTCCACCCGTTCTCCGCGGGCGGGGAGCCGGCCGAAGGCGTTCACCACCAGGCCGCCGATGGTGTCGAAATCGCCCCCTTCCAGCGCGCTGTGGAAGTATTCGTTGAAATCCTCCACGGTGGTGCGGGCCTTCACCGTATATTCGCCCTTGCCACGCTTGAAGATGAAGGCCCCTTCGTCGTGGTCGTGCTCGTCCTCGATGTCGCCGACGATCTGCTCCAGCACATCCTCGATGGTGACCAGCCCGGATGCGGCGCCGTACTCGTCCACCACGATCGCCATGTGATTGCGGCTGGAGCGGAACTCCTTCAACAGCACATTCAGGCGCTTGCTCTCGGGCACGAAGACGGCGCTGCGCACATGGTCGCGGATGTTGAACGTCTGCCGTCGACCGCCCTCGGTGCAAAAGGCCAGCAAGTCCTTGGCCAGCAGGATGCCCAGCACCTCGCCCTTGTCGTCGCCAGTCACCGGGAAGCGCGAATGGGCGGATTCCACCGCCGTCTCCAGGATGCGCTCCAGCGGGTCGTCGCGTCGCACCGAGACCATCTCGGCACGGGGGATCATGATGTCGCCAACGCGCAGATCCGACACCTGCAGCACGCCCTCGAGCATGCCCAGGGCATCGTGATCGAGTAATGCGCGGCGTTCCGCGTCCTGCAGAACCTCCACCAGGTGTTCTTTGGTTTGCGGCTCGCTGCCAAGGAGCTGGCAAATACGTTTCTTCCAGCCCTTAGGCCTCGAGCCGTTGCTAGATCGATCGCTCGTCATCGGGGGGTATTCATGCCTCGTATGGTGCGGAAAAACCAAGACGACGGAGGATGTCGGTCTCCAGCGCCTCCATGCGCGCCGCCTCCGCCGCCTGTATGTGATCGTAGCCAAGCAGATGCAGGGTTCCGTGCACCACCATGTGCGCCCAGTGGGCCGCCAGGGGCTTGCCCTGCTGCAGCGCCTCGCGCTGCACCACGGGGGCACAGATGACCAGATCGCCAAGCAGGTCCGGCAGATCGGCGGCGCCCGCGGCGTCCAGACCCGGGGGCAGCTCGAACGGGAACGACAGCACGTTGGTGGCGCCGCTACGACCGCGGTAGGCGGCATTGAGCTCGGCGCCTTCCGCCTCGTCGACGATGCGAATGGTCATCTCCGGCTGCGCCGGCGAGGGGGCACCAGAGTGATCCAGCGCCGCCTCGGCCCAGGCGCGCAGTTGCTCGGCGGACGGCAGCTCCGGCGCATCGCTGGCCCATTGCAGGTCGAGTGTCAGCGCCACCGACGCCGTGCCGTCAGTGATGTTCGGTGCCATGCTGTCGATCGTGCGCGTCGTAGGCATTGACGATGCGCTGCACCAGGGCATGCCTGACCACATCACGGGCGCTGAAGAAGCTGAAGCTGATGCCATCCACGCCGCGCAGGATCTCCAGCGCCTGGCGCAGGCCCGAGGGCTGTCCCCGGGGCAGGTCGACCTGGGTCACGTCGCCGGTGATGACCGCGCAGGAGCCGAAGCCGACGCGGGTCAGGAACATCTTCATCTGTTCCGGCGTGGTGTTCTGCGCCTCGTCGAGGATGACGAAGGCCTCGTTCAGCGTGCGTCCGCGCATGTAGGCCAGGGGCGCGACCTCGATCACATTGCGCTCGATGAGCTTGTTCACCTTTTCGAAGCCCAGCATCTCGAACAGGGCGTCGTACAGCGGGCGCAGGTAGGGGTCGATCTTCTGCGCCAGATCCCCCGGCAGGAAGCCGAGCCGTTCGCCGGCCTCCACCGCCGGGCGCACCAGCAGCACCCGGCGCACGCGCTCACTTTCCAGCGCCTCCACCGCACAGGCCACCGCCAGATAGGTCTTGCCGGTGCCGGCGGGACCGACGCCAAAATTGATGTCATGCGTGAGCATGGCGTGCAGATAGCTCTGCTGCATCGCACCCCGCGCCTTGATCAGGCCGCGCCGGGTCTTGATCACCACCTCCGGCAGATCCGCGCTGACCTGCCCCTGCAGGGCATCGACGCCGGCCTCCTGCAACTGCAGATGGACCTGCTCAGCGGTCAGTGCCTCGTGCTCGGTGGCGGCGTAGAGGGCGCGCAGCACCTGTTCGCCGGCGCCGATGGCCGCGGCATCGCCAATCAGGCGGAAGCTGACGCCACGATTGCCGATCTCGATGCCAAGGCGCCGCTCGATCAGCCGCAGGTGCTGATCGAACGGGCCGCACAGGCTGTTCAGCCGCACGTTGTCGGCCGGGGCGAGCTCGAGGTCGAGGCTTTCGGGTTGAGTGGACAAGCGGGTCTAGACAGCGTTGGCCAGGGTTGCTGGCGCTGATGCAGGCACCGACGCCGTCGCCGATGCCGGGGCGGTCAGCTCACCGCGCAGCGAGTTGGGCAGCGCCTCGGTGATACGCAGCTCAACCAGGCCGCCGATCAGCGTCGCCGGGCCGGTGAAGTTCACCACCCGGTTGTTCTCGGTGCGCCCGGACAGCTGGGCCGGATCCTTGCGCGACGGTCCCTCCACCAGCACCCGATGGACCTCGCCGACCATGCGCCGGCTGATGAGCTGAGCCTGGTGGCTGATACGCTGCTGCAGCCGCTCCAGGCGCCGCTGCTTGACGGCGTGGGGCACGTCGTCGACATAGTCGGCCGCCGGCGTGCCCGGCCGGGCGCTATAGATGAAGCTGAAGGACTGATCGAAGCCGACCTCCTCCACCAGGCGCAGCGTGGCCTCGAAATCGGCCTCGGTCTCGCCCGGAAAGCCGACGATGAAGTCCGACGAGATGCTGATGTCCGGCCGGGCCCGACGCAGTCGACGGATCTTGTCCTTGTACTCGATGGCCGTATGGCCGCGCTTCATCAGCGACAGGATGCGGTCCGAGCCGCTCTGCACCGGCAGATGCAGGAAGCTCACCAGCTCCGGCACCTCGGCATAGGCCTCGATCAGCGTGTCGGAGAATTCGATCGGATGCGAGGTGGTGAAGCGGATGCGCTCGATGCCATCGATGGCGGCCACCCAGCGGATCAGCAGGGCCAGGTCGGCGGTCTCGCCGTCGTGCATCATGCCCCGATAGGCATTGACGTTCTGCCCGAGCAGATTGACCTCGCGCACGCCCTGCTCCGCCAGGCCGGCGACCTCCGCGATCACGTCATCGAAGGGGCGACTGATCTCCTCGCCACGGGTGTAGGGCACGACACAGTAGGTGCAGTACTTGGAGCAGCCCTCCATGACCGAGACGAAGGCCTTCGGGCCCTCGGCGCGGGGCTGCGGCAGGCAGTCGAACTTCTCGATCTCGGGGAAGGAGACATCGATCTGCGCCCGCCGGTCCTGCTGCAGCGCATCGAGCATCTGCGGCAGCCGGTGCAGGGTCTGCGGACCGAAGACGATGTCGACGTAGGGCGCGCGCTCGCGAATGGCCTCGCCCTCCTGGCTCGCGACACAGCCACCGACGCCGATCACCAGCTCCGGTCGGCGCGCCTTCCAGGGCCGCCAGCGACCGAGCTGGGAGAACACCTTCTCCTGCGCCTTCTCGCGGATGGAGCAGGTGTTCAGCAGCAGGATGTCCGCCTCCTCGGGGCGCTCGGCAAGCTCGATGCCATGGGAGACCCGCAGCACGTCGGCCATGCGCGCCGAATCGTACTCGTTCATCTGGCAGCCGTAGGTCTGAATGTAGAGTTTGCGGGACATCTCGTGAGAATGCAGCTTGCGAACGGTGATATTAACCAACCTGAGATGGGGCCGCCAGCCTCAGGCTTCCAGCGGCATTGCTGTCTTGCCTCTGTTACAGCGCCAGCGGGCCGGGAGCTGCCGTCTCACCGATGCGCGGCCACATCGTTTTTCAGCACCGCGTCCAGCGGGGTGTGCCAGCCTTTGCCGCCGTAGCCCTGCCTCAGCCTCGCCCCACAAACAGCAGGCAGCCGGGATCGGTCGGGTGTGGTTCAGGTTTGTGCGCAGGGCGTGGCCTCAAAGGTCCAGCGTCAGATCCCCGTCGTCGCGTAGCCTGTCCACCGTCTGGCCCCCAGCTTGGCCCCCAGTCTGGTTTCCGGCCTGGCCCGAGTCCGCCGAGGCGGATCTGCGGTCCCGCTCGCGCCAGAGCACGGGGGCGGCGAAGCCCTGCCAGCCCCAGCGCAGCCAGCTCAGGACGCGCAAGGCCAGCCAGAGCGACCAGGCCAGCATCAGCGCCCGGTAGACCCAGATGGACACCGACACCAGGGTGACTTCGGCCGTCTGGGGCGCGCTGCGATCCAGATACCAGCGCAGTTCCGTCGCCGTGGACCCATTGCCGGCCACCTGCATCTGCGGACTGCCGAGCAGCCCCTGCTGCACCGCCAGCAGCAGCGACCAGAGCGCGGCCAGGGTCAGGACCGCCAGCGCGACCTGAACCAGGTTGAAGCGCCAGGCCGCAACCTCCGACTGTTGGCGCCGGCGCAGCCCCAGCGCGATGAGCCAGAGCGCCACAAGCACGCCGACCCAGGCCCCGGCCTGGCTGAGCCCGACGCCGAGCAGGAACCAGTCGGCGAAGCCCAGCGGCGTGAGCCCGGAACGCGCCAGGATCAGCGCGACCAGCGCCAGCACCGCCAGCAGGCCCCAGAACAAGACCGCTGGCCCCATCAGTGGGCCGGCCGTCCAGAGCACCCAGCGGTCAGCGCCGAGGCGGATGCGGGTCTCGGCGTTGACCCCCGGCATGCCGAGATCCAGCGACGACGGCTGGTACAGACGGCCCAGGCCCGCCGGCTCCCGCCAGCCGAGCACGACCTGCTGGGTGCCGGGCACCAGCGGCAGATCGATGGCATCGGTCACCAGCGGCAGGGGCTGGTCGCGGCCGTCGATGCGAAAGCGCGTCAGCTCGGCCCCGGGCGGCAGCTTTACCATGTGCCGGCCGCCCTGGCTGCTGCGCAGGGTCAGTTCGAGCGCGGCCTCGACACCGCGCCGGCTCGGCGTCAGGTGATAACGGCTGCGGTCCAGCGTCAGCGTCGGGCCCGGCACGCCGAGGGGCCGGCTGAGTTGGAGCTCGAGCCGCTCGCCCGGCCAGGGGCGCCAGGTCGGCAGCCAGCGCTCCGCCGGACCGAGTTGCTGCACTGGCGCGAAGCCGCTGGTCTGCAGATGCCAGAGCGGACTCAACTCCAGCCGCCAGATCTCGGTCAGCCGCGGATCGTCGCTCGCCACCAGCCGCAGACGCCCGACCGGCTCGAGCGTGCTGCTCCAGGCGTCGGTGACCCGGCCCGGCGGCAGGGAGACCAGCATGTGGCCGTCGCTGACCTGGCGGTTCGGGCTGGTCACGGCCTCGCCCGGTAGCAACGGCAGGCGCAGCGTGACCGGATAGACCGCAGGCGACAGCCGTTCCACCCGCGTCTCGACCGTCCAGTCCAGCCCGAATCGCAGCGTTCGCCTGACCTCCAGCAGCGGCGGCAGCTGGGCACCGGCATCGGCATCGCCCCCTGGCGCCGCCGCCTCGACCCGCGACAGGCGCAGTTGATCGGCCGGGCGGCCGTCGGCGTCCAGTCCCTCCAGCAGCCAGGCCGGATCAACCCGGGCGACGACCCGGTGCGGTCGCCGGGGCAATGGCAGATCCACCTGCTCCGCCGCGGGCAGGGCGCCCAGCAGCACCAGTTGGTGGCGTCCGGCGGGCAGCGGCACCTGCAGACGACCCTCAGGGTCCAGGCGCAGCCCGTCCAGGGGCTCCCCGTCGAGCAACAGCTCGCGCGGCCGCCAGGCCTCGCTGCCGCCGGGAATCGGCAAGGCCACCGCGGCCGCGGCATCGACGCTGAGCTCCAGACGCAACACATCGCCGGAGACCGTCAGCGACAGCTCGGCGATGTCCACGCAGTTGGGCAGACAGTCCGGGGGCGCCAGCAAGCGCTGTTTCAGGGTGTCCAGCAGCTGCGGCGGCGGAAAGGCGCCGATCGCGGACGCCGGGAACAGGGCTTGCGCCCGCTCCGGACCTTGCGCCTGGCGCTGGTGCTCGATCCGGGCCTGGGCCGGATCCTGAACCGGATCCTGGGCCAAAGCCTGGACCGGCACCTGGGCCTGAACCTGGCCGGGCGCACCAAGCAACCCGCCGCCAAGCAACAGGGTGCCGAAGACCAGCAGAGAGGCGCTCGTGGCTGGCTGTCGACCCGCCCCCCAGCCAGACCAGCCCAACCAGCCGGCCAGTCGCAGGCCGAGCGTCACCAGCAGCAGGACCCGCAGCAGCGCCAGGCCAAGGGCGGCCGCAGGCGGCAGCAGCCAGAGCCGGACCTCATGGCCGGCGGATACCGGGCCATTCCAGTCCAGCTGCACGCTCCGCCAGCGCCAGTCCGGCACGCCGGCGCCGGTCTGCACCCGCGCATCCGGATCCATGGTCGGCAGGGACGGGGCCTGCTTGAGCGCGTCAGGCCGGTCCTCTTGCCAGACCTGTTGCTTGGCCGGGCGCTCGTTGGCCATCCGGACCTGCGGCGCGGCCAGGTCGGCGTCGACAGATCCCGGCGCTGGCACGCGCGCGCCCAGGAGGCCGCCGCCGAGTCCGGACAGGGTCAATGCCCCCGGACGGTCGAGCTGCGGGAACAGGCCATCGCGCAGCTCGACCACCGAAAAGGGCAGCAAGATCAGCACCAGCGCCAGCAGCGCGAGCCGCTGATAGAGCTGCACGACGGCGCGCAGGCGCGCCAGCGCCGGGCGCCCGGCCTGGGGCCGCAGCGCCCGCAGCAGCGCGATGGCCGCGAGCAGATGCAACCAGACCCAGCGCGGCGCGCCGGGCTCCTGCCAGGTCAGCACGAGCCCGAGCAACGCCAGCAGCCCCCAGGGCCAGCGATACAGCCGCGCCACCGCCAGGGAAATGACCAGCACCAGAAAGATGTCCAGCAGCGACCAGCGCGCGAGCCAGCTGTCTGGCAGATTGTCGACGCCGTCAACCGCCAGCAGCTCCCAGCCGGCGGGCAGGTGCAGCCGTGCGCTGATGTCGTCGAACGGCAGGGCCCAGCCCGAGGCCGGCAAAGCCATGGCCAGCCCAGGACGCGTGTCGGCCCCGATCGCCTCGACACGGCCCTCCGCGATCAGGTCCAGCTGACCCTGCCGCACCTCGACGCCCTCGCGTCCCGCTGACTCGGGCGGTGTCGCGTCGGACCCGGCCGCCATCGGCAGCCGCGTGATGAACTGCGGCCGACTGTCGACCTGCACCTGGCCGAGCCGGAGCGCGGGCTCGGCCTCCAGACGCCAGCGCGTCCGCAGCTGCCCCTGGAGATGATCGCGCAGACTGAGACCGCCACCGTCGAGGTCCAGCCAGAGCTCGCGCGTCAGCCTGAGCCGGTCGGTGGTCAGCGCGCCGCGGCTCGACTGCACCAGGCGCAGGGTCATGCCGGGCTGCATCAGGTAGGCCGGCAGGCGCTGCCAGTCCGACGGCAACCGGGTCTGCCGCGGATCCACCGCCTGGGCGCCCTCGATCTCGACGCGGCGCAGATCGGGCCGCGCCGCGAAGGCCCAGACCTCCTGCGCTGGCCAGGGGGCAGGCAGCGCCTCCAACCGCAGCGCCGAGACCATGCCCGGATGGTGCGCATCAAGCGTCAGCACCCAGCGCCCCGGCCGCACCTGCAGCCGCAGCCGGCCCTGCTCGTCCAGCCGCGCCGGCAGCGGGCTGTCCAGCGCCAGCGGAATGCCGCCCGGGAGCATCAGTGGCCCCAGGCTGAGCTCGCGCGCCGGCCCCGAGACATCCAGGGCGACTCGGGTGGCAACCCGCAGCGGGATGCTGTCCTCGACGCGGCGCATCACCTCGAGCCGCAGCGTCGCGGGCTCCGCGGACGCCGGGCCACCATCGGCCCCCGCATCGGCCGGACCGAGCCAGAGCCGGCCATCGGCATCGATCCGCGGCGACGCAATCGCCTGGCCATCGAGCCGGAGCGTGACCAGCCCTATCTCAGGCGGGATCGGCAACGCATCCGGCCGCCGGCTCCAGCTCAATCGGCCCGTCAGCTGGTGCTCACCCGGCGCCAGACGCACAGCGGGCCGCCCAGCGCGTTCCACCACGGGCAAAGGCCGCTCGCCGTCTGCCATGTCCAGCGGCCAGTGCGCGGCATCGCCCGGCAGCGGCACCCAGGAATCCCGGTAGACCCGCCAGCGCTGGCTGAGCCGCGCGCCCTTGTCGTCAACCTCCAGCGACAGCCGCCCGGGCCAGGCACAGATGCGCCCCGCGGCAGCGGCACCGATACTGGCACTGGCACCCAGCGGACAGTCGCGCTCATCGGCCTCGTGCAACACCCAGGGCACCCAGGGCCGCAAGGCCTCGGGGATCGCGATGTCCGGATCCTGTCGCGCCATCGCGCTGTCCGCAACGGCCGGCCCAAGCGGTACCAGCAGAAAAACGACCAAACCGACCAAGGCCAGCAGCTCAGCAAAACGTCCGGATCCTGGAGCAGATAAGGCCATCGAACTCACCCTCCACGCGCCAGTCACGCTGTCATCCTGCGGCTGCCCGGCAGGTCGCACGCCGGATCAGGCGGGATTAGCCTCATTCTAGACCCTTGCAGCAGCCGCGCCATCAGCGCATCCTGCGCTGGCGACTGCCGCACCACCCCTAAGGTGTTGGTCCCGACACCATGGCACCTTGCGCTCGCGCCGCCCGGCGCCGCTGCCAGCCCCCAGCGCGACCCGATCAAGCGCTTGGCCGATTTTTTCACGGATCGGGCGATCAGCTGTTGGGCAAAAGGCAACCGACCGGAAATCGGCTGTGAAACAAGGCTTTCAGCTGGCGGCTGGTGGCTGGCGGCTGGCGGCTCTTTACAGGATTAAAGGGCAGACGAGCGACGGCCGGGAATAGGGTTCGAGGAACAGTCGAAAAGGGATGAATAACAGATGCAGCTGGGCGTCGGGATGCGGCCTTAAGGAACGCGCCCAAAACAAGGTGAACACTGTAGGGCGGATAAGCGAAGCGCATCCGCCGTTGTGGCCTGTGG
>NZ_VWXX01000023.1 GCF_008632335.1 Thiohalocapsa marina | reverse complement strand
ACCCGTTTGCCTGGTTGGGGTTAAAACGCTACGCCCACCCCCAACCGCCCACACGGGGGTCGGCGCTCCTATTACCCGCCCTACAGTGTTCACCTTGTTTTGGGCGCGTTCCTAAAGCAACCCTTTCAGCTGGTAGAGCACCTCCATGGCCTGGCGCGGGGTGAGCGCGTCGGGATCGAGATCCCGCAGGGTCGACAGCGCCGGATGCGGCGGCTCCGGCGGGAACAGGCTGAGCTGCGCCATCTCCCCCTCGCCGGCGGCGTTTCGGCCGGGCTTCCGGGTCCGGCCTCGCCGGCCATCGGTGGCCTGGTCGCCGCGGCTCGGTGCCTGCCGCCGGTACTGCCCCTGCCCATCCGCCAGAGTCTCCGCCTGAGCCTGCGTCTGAGCGAATGCGCTGTCCTCGAGTTCCCGCAGACGGCTGCGGGCGCGGTCGATGACCGCCGCCGGCACGCCGGCCAGGGCCGCCACCTGCAGGCCGTAGCTCTGGTTGGCCGGTCCCTCGCGCACACTGTGCAGGAAGACGATGCGCTCTCCGTGCTCTACCGCCTCGAGGTGGACATTGGCAATGCCCGGGTGCGTCTCGGGCAGGGTGGTGAGTTCGAAATAGTGGGTTGCGAACAAGGTGAAGGCGCGGATGCGCGTGGCCAGTTCGATGCCGCAGGACCAGGCCAGTGACAGGCCGTCGAAGGTGCTGGTGCCGCGGCCGACCTCGTCCATCAGCACCAGGCTGCACGGGCTCGCGTTGTGCAGGATGTTGGCCGTCTCTTCCATCTCCACCATGAAGGTGGAGCGCCCGCCGGCCAGGTCGTCTGCGGCGCCGATGCGTGAGAAGATCCGGTCCACCGGTCCGAGCCGTGCCGCGCGGGCCGGGACGAAGCTGCCCGCGCAGGCCATCAGCACGATCAGCGCCGTCTGTCGCATGAAGGTGGACTTGCCACCCATGTTGGGGCCGGTGATGATCAGCATGCGTCGTGCCTCGTCCAGGCGCACGCCGTTGGCGACGAAGGGCTGTGTGCCGCCGGACACCTGCTCGACCACCGGATGGCGGCCGTCGTCGATGTCGATCATTGGCTCGTCGACCAGTTGCGGACGGGTCCAGTCCAGGCGTTCCGCCCGTTCGGCCAGATTGCACAGCACGTCCAGCACGGCCAGCGCCTCGGCGCAGGTCTGCAAGGGCGCCAGCTGCTGCCGCAACTGCGCCAGCAGTTCATCGTACAGGGCCTTCTCACGGCTCAGGGCGCGCTCCCGGGCGCTCAGCACCTGGTCTTCGAACCGTTTCAGCTCCGGCGTGATGTAGCGTTCGACCCCCTTCAGCGTCTGCCGTCGCCGGTAGTCGTCGGGCACCTTGTCCGCATGGCTGCGGCCGAGTTCGATGTAATAACCGTGTACGCGGTTGTAGCTGACCTTCAGGGTGGCGATGCCGGTACGCTCGCGCTCGCGCTGTTCCAGCTCCAGCAGGAAGCGATCGCCGTGCTCCGCCAAGTCGCGCAGCTCGTCCAGTTCGGCGTCGTAGCCGCGGGCGATGACCCCGCCGTCGCGAATCAGCACCGGCGGCTGTTCGCGGATGGCGCGGCCGAGCAGCTCCAGTGTCTCCGGCTGTTCGCCCAGGTCCGTGCGCAGGGTCTGCAGCAGCGGATCGTCCAGGTCCTGCAGCACGGCGCCCAGGGCCGGCAGTCGGGCCAGGCCATCGCGCAGGGCTGCCAGATCCCGGGGGCGGGCGGAGCCGAGGGCGATGCGCGAGGCGATGCGTTCCAGGTCTGCGATGGCCGCCAGCTCGTCGCGCAAGGGGTCGTAGGCGCCGCGCAGGATCAAGGTCTCGATGGCGTCATGGCGCCGGCGGATCTGGCCGTTGTCGCGCAGCGGCCGGTTGATCCAGCGACGCAGGGCGCGGGCGCCCATGGCGGTGCAGGTACGGTCCATGACCCCGGCCAGGGTGTGGCGGTCAGCACCCTCGCCGCCACCGAGGGGCGTGGTCAGTTCGAGGTTGCGACGGGTGGCGGCGTCGAGGATGACGGCGTCGTCCCGGCGCTCCGTCTGCAACCCGCGCAGGTGCGGCAGGGCAGCGCACTGGGTGTCCTTGACATATTGCAGCAGGCAGCCGGCGGCGCCGATGGCCAGGGGCAGGTCGGCGCAGCCGAAGCCGGCCAGGTCGCGGGTGCCGAATTGCTCGCACAGGGCGCGGGTGGCGCTGTCGCTGTCGAACAGCCACTGCTGGCGTCGGGTGACCGCCCGGGCGAGCCCCAGGGCATCGAGCCGCAGGGTCTCCGGCAGTCTGCTGTCCTCGCTCAGCAGGAGTTCTGCTGGCCGCAGCCGCTCCAGTTCCGCCGTCAGGGCTTCCGTGCCTGCACCGGTCCCGGATTCGGCCCCGGATGCGCTGGCGGCTGCTGAGCCGGCGAGCTCGACGACTGAGAAACGCCCGCTGGCCAGTTCCAGCACCGCGACACCGAAGCGGTTCCCGTCCTCGGCCACGGCGCACAGCAGGTTCTCGCGGCGTTCATCCAGCAATGCCTCATCGGTGAGGGTGCCGGGGGTCACCACCCGGACCACCTCACGGGCGACGGGACCCTTGCTCTTTGCCGGGTCGCCGATCTGCTCGCAGATCGCCACCGACACACCCAGGCGTACCAGTCGCGCCAGATAGCCCTCGGCGGCGTGATAGGGGATGCCCGCCATGGGGATCGGCTTGCCCGCGGACTGCCCGCGCCGGGTCAGCGTGATGTCCAGCAGTCGCGCGGCCTGCTCGGCATCGCCGAAGAACAGTTCGTAGAAGTCTCCCATGCGGTAGAACAGCAGCTTGTCCGGATGATCCGCCTTGATCCGGAGGTATTGCTGCATCATTGGCGTGTGCGATTTTTCGCCGTCAGCGGGCGACCGACGTTGCTTGCCTGGGGTGTCCTTGTTCATGGGCGCAGTATACGGCAGGGCCGCGCTGCGCTTTAAGTAGACGCTGATTTATTGGCCTCCTGGCCAAAAATCAGCACGAAACCTGAAAACGTGGTTTCCAGGTTTCTTCATTTTCAGCGGCTTAGGCCGCTGAAAATGGCGGGGCGTCCTGCCCCGCGCAGCAAACGCTAGCTAAATCAGCGTGACCCTAAGGGGCGGGGAGAGGCGCTCTTCGTGTTGATGGGGGTGCGGGTTTGGCGGACAACGGCGGCCGCTGCGTCTACAATGCACCCATGATGAATCTCAAGATCCCACGCAGCTACAAGTTGATCCTGTCACTGGCCCTGGTGGCGGGCCCCTTTACCTGGCTGGTGCTCACGGAGGACGGTCAGCGCCGCAGTGACCTGTTCCTGCTGCAGGTGACGGGGCATCCCAGCTTCAACATCGCCTACGACCACCTGAATCAGCATGTGACCCAGAGCGACTTCGAGACCTTGTTCCCGAAGGTCCGGTTCCAGTGCGAGGCGCGCGAAACCGCATTCGGCGAGCGCGTCTGCGCCGCTGAGATCGCGTCCTTCAACGGCATGCCCGCCCGCACCGTGCGGTTGTACTACCGCGGCGATCTGCTGACCTCGATGCATCTCAACTACCGCGAGCGCTACCACGAATTGCTGGAGGCCAGCCTGCGCAACGGCCTGGGCGATCCGTTGCAGCCGGTGGGTGCTGGCGTGCTGCTCTGGCGGCTGCCCGAAGGGGTTGTGATGCTGGCGGCGGCGCCACCCGAAACCCCCGGCGATGCGGCGTTGCTCTGGTTGTCGCCGGGCATGGCCGTGCGCTACGGGGCCACCTGATTCCGTCCTGCCAAGACCGGTCGACGCACAGACGCACAGAGCCCTATGGACACCGAGTCCGTCGCCGCAGAGGCCATACGCATCCTGGTGGTGGAGCAGGACGCCACCACCCGGAGCTGCCTTTCCGGCCTGCTGCGGGAGCAGGGCTATGCCGTCGTGGCCTGCGCCCGGGCCGCCGATCTGGCGGATGTGGCCCGGTCTGCAGACCTGGTGCTGCTGGATGCGGCAGCGCCGGACGATGCTGGCTTCGAGGCCTGCCAAAGCCTGTGCGCCGGGACCGATACCCGCAGGGTGCCGGTACTGCTGCTGATTGCCGACGCCGAGCCCAGGCGGGTGGCCCGCTGTTTCGACGTCGGCGCACAGGACTATCTGGTCAAGCCGGTGGACCCGGCGCTGCTGCTGGTACGGGTGCGGACCCAGGCGCAACTGGCGTGGCTGTCGCGGCAACTGGAAGAGCAGACCGAGCTGTTGCGTCAGGCCAATCACCGGCTGCGCGGGCTGTCGGTGGAGATGGCGCGGGTTGAAGAGCAGCAGCGGCGCCTGTTTGCGCGTCAATTGCACGACACCACGCTGCAGCAACTGGCGCTGTCGCGCATCCTGCTGCAGGGTCATGCGCCTTCGGCAGAGCGCGATCAACGGGTGCTGGCGTTGCTGGACGAGTCCATGGGCCAGTTGCGAACCCTGCTGTTCGAACTCAGTCCGCCGATCCTGGAACAGGAGGGCCTGTGCGTTGCCCTGGAATGGCTGGGTGCACGGCTGGGCGCGCAATGGACGCTGCAGGTGGTCTGCGACTGCATCGGCGACATCCGACCGTTGCCTGAACTGCTGGAGCAGATCCTGTTCCAGGGCGCCAGGGAGCTGCTGGTCAATGTCGGCAAGCACGCCGACGCCGCCAGCGCCCTCATCACCGTGCGCTTCGGCCCGGATTGGGTTGCCCTGTCGGTCAGCGATGACGGATGCGGCTTCCATGCGCCGATGCCGACGCCGTCGCTGCAATGCGAGCCGGCATCTGAGCAGGCGTCCGAGCAAGAACGGGAACAGGAACAGACCGGTCCCCAGCCTGGGATCGGCGATCCGGCGGCACTGACAGGCGGCGGATTCGGCTTGCGTCAGTTGCAATCTCGGGTGGAACTGCTGGGAGGTGTGTTCAGACGCGAGAACCAGCCGAACGGCGGCGCTCTGGTGACGCTGGAATTGCCGGTGCGGGCGGTGCCCTTGCGGGAGCCGCTTCAGGAATCGATGCAGGAACCGCTCAAGGAGCCGGCGCAGGAGTGCAGGTATCGCGCCGGCGGATCCTGTAGAGCTGGCGGACGGGCTGACGAGCGATCCCGTGTCCGGAATATGTCCGTCAGGCGTTGAGGAGATGCCGACGGCGGGCTTTGGCGGGTCGGAAGAGGATTATCTGGAGAAACAATGCATATCGAAGTCAGCGGTCTGTTCGGGCTGATCTGGTTGGTTCTGATTGTCTACGCCATGATTCGCATCGTGCAGAGCAACGCCGGCACGGGCAGCAAGGTGATCTGGGTGGTGCTGATCCTGTTGCTGCCGGTGGTGGGGTTGATCCTGTGGTTGCTGTTCGGGCCAAAGGGCTGACCGGAAGGCGGCCGACAAGAGATGTTCGATGAAAATAACGTGCCCCGGCGCTGGCGTGGGCGGTCTCCGGCTGCCTGTTCCGCGATCAGAAAGTGCACGAAGGGCGGAGGAGCGACAACATGCGGATTACACAACGGCTGGTGGCCATTCTGACGACACTGCTCGTCTGGGGGCTGGCCGGCACCGTCTTCGGAGGGCTGTTCATCGGTCTTTACCAGGTCTTGTCGGTGCTCGGGCTGGCGGGCTGGCAGCCCGTGCTGCTGGGCGCCGTTGCGGCGGCCATGACCACGGCGGCCTTCTACAGCGCCATGCAGCTTGCACTGGTGGGCGCCACCGCGGGCGTGGTGGCCTCGGTGGCCTATCTCATCGTGTTCGGCCCTCAGATCGAACTGGCCCTGATCGCCGGCCTGGCAGGGGTGGCGGGGATCGTGGCGGGTGCCGCATTTGCCTGGATCGGGCGTCGCAATGCGCGACCGCTCGCGGAGACCCTGACCGGCCTCATTGCCGGTCTCGGCGCAGGCATCGTCCTGATGGTGCTGCTGCAGGTCTATCCGCAGCCCATCGGCCCCCTGGTCATGGCCGCCGGGGTGGTGGCCCTGGTGGGCGCGCTGTTCCAGCTCAATGAGCATTGGATGTTGCAGGCCTGTCACGGCTGGCTGCCGGCCGGCCTTGCGGCACCGCTGGTGGCGGGGCTGATCGCCGCGGTGGTGGGTGCGGGCATCTGGGTGATCAGCGGTACCACCATTGCGGCGCTGGACATGGCCACGCGCGGGGCGGTCGACCAGGTGCTGGGGGATGTCCCCTACGGCATGCTGGGCGGCTTGCTCGGCGGTGCGGTGACAGGGCTGGTGCTGGAACTGCTGGGCTTTCGCATCGAAGAACGGGCGGCGGACTGATCGCGGCAGGTACCAAGGATGACCTGCCGCTCGCGCAGGTCCAGCAGCAGCCTGGCGCCGGCGCTGACGACCGCATCCGGGTCGGGGTGGTCCAGTTCGGCGGCGATCTGCTCCAGCAGCGCACGGCCGTTTGTGGTTGTGGGTTCCTGCAGCAGCTGGATCAGGCGCTGGGTGAGCGCGTTGATCTGCAGAAAACGGACCCGATCTCCCTGATCGCGCCAGACGAGCAGGCGCGTGGGCGGGGTGCCCGGTGCGCCGTCCGGGGTTGCATCAGCTGCCCTGCCTGGCGCCGGGTCTGGCGAAGGGCTTGGCGGCAGCCGGTAGTCCGGGCCGATGCGGTGGACCGGGAAGCGATAGCACAGGTTCCATAGCAGCGGCGTCAGCAACGGGCGGCCAGACAGCAGATCACCCTGCGCATCCGCCAGTGCCGGGTCTGGGTCCTCGTCACTGACGCTCAGGGCCAGTTCCACCCACTCGTAGTGCGCCAGTTCCAGCAGAAAGGGCGGATCCTCCGCTGCCGGTGTGCGCTCGTTGCCCAGGTAGTCCAGAAACTCCTGCGCCAGCTCCAGGAACAGGGGGGTGTGACAGCGGTGGCAAGACAGGAAGTCGCGCACCAGGGCCTGCCACTGTGACGCCGACAGCAGGCGCCGGAGCACCGGAAAGCTGCCTGCCAGCAAGCCCGACAGGGTGTTGAGCACCAGATCGCGGTAGACGGCCATCCGTTGCGCGTCGATTCCGTCCGGCGCTGGGCAGTGCGCCGGATCGCGCAGATGGCGCGCGAACTCACGCTGAGTCTGTGCAAGCCCGGCTTTGTCCATGTCTGCCCCGAAAACTGTCCCGGAGGCTGTTCCGAACGACGCCCCCGAGCACATGGCCGGGTCAACCGCGGGCGCGGCCATGGACTGGGGCAGGGTCATGGGCTGATGCGTGCGGGGTGGCGTCATGGCCGCAGGCTGGAACGGACCAGGGGTCAGCATCCGGCATCATGTCGGACTGGAAACCCGCCGCTTCGCCGGACGGCCGTGCATGGCGTTGCTGCAACTGCGCGATGCGCGCGACCTCAGGGACCAGTTGCGCCAGGGGCGGGATGTTGAAGTCGCGTTCCAGCAGGGTAGGCAGCGGACCGAAGCGGCTGTAGGCGAGGTCCAGCAACTGCCAGACGGGTTCGATGACATCGGCGCCATGGGTGTCGATGCGCAGATCCGGCGCCTCGACGCGATGGCCGGCCACGTGGCAGTAGGCGATGCGCTCGCCGGGCAGGCGTTGCAGGAAATCGGCGGCATCGTAGCCGTGGTTGACGCTGTTGACGAAGAGGTTGTTGACATCCAGCAACAGGTCGCAATCCGCCTCGTCCAGCACCGCCAGCAGAAAGTCGAGCTCCGTCATGTCGCGGGTCGGTACGGCGTAATACGAGGCGTTTTCCAGCGCAATGCGCCGGCCGAGCAATTCTTGTACCTGGCGCACGCGCCCGGCCACATGCCGCACGGCCTCGGCGGTGAAGGGGAGCGGCAACAGGTCGTACAGGTGTCCGCTGTCCGAGCACCAGCTGAGGTGCTCGCTGTAGTGGTGGATGCCGTGCCGCTCGAGAAAGGCCCTGATATTCCTCACCAGATCGAGATCCAGCGGGTCTGTCGAGCCGATCGATAGCGACAGCCCGTGGCAGACGAACGGATGCCGCTCTGTCATGGCACGCAACAGCCGGCCGAACCGGCCGCCAACATCGATCCAGTTTTCGGGGGCGACTTCGTAGAAATCGACCTCCGGCGGGGGGTGCCCGGCCGCGGCGGCGATGAAGCTGCGCCGCAGACCGAGTCCGGCGCCACTGACGCAGCGATTGGACGGATTCATGGTGTGTCGCACCACGTGAAACCCTTTGGCAGCCGGGTGGTTGCCAAGATGCTGCCAGGTCTGGTGGGTGGCGGCCGGAGGCCGGGTGCTCGTCAGCTGCTGCTGCCGCAGGTCCCTTCGCCGCACTTGCCCTCGCCGCATTTTCCTTCGCCGTCCTTGCCGTCGTCACCCTGACCACCACCGCACTTGCCTTCGGTATCGCCGGTGGCCAGCAGCATGTAGCCAGATGCAAGGGGGGTTGCCTCGAAGAGGTCGTCGCGGACCAGTTCTGTGCCGGACAGCGCTGCTTGAGAGGCTTCCGGCTGGAACAGATCTGTCGACCGTTCTGCGGCCAGGGCGGCGGACAGGCTGCCCGCCAGGGTGGCCCCGACCAGGGTTGCAACGGGTGTAATCGGTTTCTTTGTCATGCGAGAATCTCCTCCGGGAGGATGGTGATCGATCATCGGCGCCCCGGGCCACGGACAGGGGTCCGGGTGAGGTCCGTACGCATACCGAAGCAGGCGTTGGGCGTTTAATGGAGACGCCCCGGTTAAAACCAACCGTTCAAAATCTGCTGGATTGATTGGTCTTGGTGGACGAACAACTGGTGGCCGCCGTCTGCCGGCATGATCAGTCGCGCTGGCGCTTGCCGCCGCCGCGTTTGCGGATGCATTTGAGCAGGGCCTTGCTGTTGAACGCACGGCCGTGGCGCTGCACCTGCCAGATGGCCTCGGCCAGGCATTCCAGCATCCGGTGCTCGGCGTCGTGCACGTCGCCCAGGCAGTTCTCGATCATCTGTCGGTACAGCTTGCGCATGCCTGGTGGATTGTCGGTGGTGACCTGTTCGTACAGGGCCAGGTGCAGTCCCATGTGCAGGAAGGGATTGGTCTCGCCGCCTTCGGGCAGCCAGTCGCGGTCGAGCATGTCGCTGTTGTCGACGATGGCGTGGTACTCGGGATGCTGGCTGATGATCTGGACGATCTGCTGTTCCAGGGGTTGCAGCGGTTCGCCGGTCTTGCTCTTGCGCCAGGCCTCCAGGAAAGCCTGGCGGAATGAATCTCGGTCTGTGGTGTACATGGACTGGTTCTGGAATATCCGTTCTAGGAAATGCTGATTTATTTAGCATTTCTCGCGCAGGGCAGGATGCTCCGCCATTTTTAGCGGCGTAAGCCGCTGGCAATGAAGCGATTCGGAAACCGCGTTTTCGAATCGCGCACTGATTTTGGCCAGGATCGGATCAGGCAGGCCAATCAATCAGCGTCTCCCCGGGCGAGACTGTGGTCGATGGCTGATCGTGGTTGACGCTACTCGTTGTCAGGCCGTGCTGTCCTCATGGGGCAGGCGCTGCGGTTGCCTCCGGCGCGGCCTTTGGTACGGCCTCTGGTGCTGCAGCCGCTGCTGTCTTGTCCGGATATTCGCACAGATCGGCGATGGGGCACTGGCCGCAGCGCGGCTTGCGTGCCGTGCAGATGTAGCGCCCATGCAGGATCAGCCAGTGGTGAGCATCCTGCAGGAATGCCTTGGGCACCAGCCTCAGCAGGGCCTTTTCCACCGCCAGTGGGGTCTTGCCCCGGGCGATGCGGGTCCGGTTGGACACCCGGAAGATGTGAGTGTCCACGGCCATGGTTGGTTCACCAAAGGCGGTGTTCAACACGACATTGGCGGTCTTGCGGCCGACCCCGGGCAGGGCCTCGAGTGCTTCGCGCGCCCGTGGCACCTGACTGCCGTGCTGCTCCACCAGGATGCGGCAGGTCTGCATGATGTTGCTGGCCTTGCTGTTGAACAGGCCGATGGTGCGGATGTGCTGCTTGAGTCCGTCTTCACCCAGGTCGAGGATGGCCTGGGGGGTGTTTGCCTGCGCGAACAGGCCGGCGGTGGCGCGGTTCACGCCCTTGTCGGTGGCCTGGGCGGACAGGATCACGGCGATCAGGAGCTCGAACGGGCTGCTGAAGTGCAGTTCCGTGGTGGGGTTGGGGTTGATCGCCTGCAGGCGGCTGAAGATCTGGGTGCGCTTGTCCTTGTTCATCGGCGATAGCGTACAGCGCAGGGCATTTGGCTGCCAGCGGTCGGCAAACTTCTGCCGGCCGGCTTTCATTGAGTCCGGCATTGCACGGGCTCGCCGGTTCGCGTCGGTTGGCCGTCGATCGAGACGAAGCGCCCGGCCTACGGCTTGCTTGTCTGCAATAGCTGTCTATAATGACAGTTTTTCAGTGAGGCAGCATCAAGGCGCGTCGGGGCGAGCAGCATGTCCAATAAGTCCAGAGCACGGTTGACGGGGCAGCCCACAGGCGGTTCGACTGCCCAGCTGACACACCGGCAACAGCAGATCCTGGACCTGATCCGGCGTCACATCCGCGAGACCGGTTATCCGCCCACCCGGGCGGAGATTGCCGAGGCCTTCGGCTTCAGGTCGGTGAATGCGGCGGTGGATCATCTGAAGGCGCTGGAACGGCAGGGTGTGATCACCTTGCAGCCAGGGGCCTCGCGGGGCATCCGGCTGCTGGAGCAAGTGGAGGATACGGCGTTGCTGCCGGTGATCGGCCGGGTTGCCGCCGGTAGTCCGATCCTGGCGGAGGAGCATGTCGAGGACCGCTATGCGGTGGATCCGTCACTGTTTCGGCCGCGGGCGGATTATCTGTTGCGGGTGCAGGGCGCAAGCATGCGTGACGCGGGCATCCTGGATGGCGACCTGTTGGCGGTACACCGTTGCCAGGAGGCCCGGAACGGGCAGATCGTCGTGGTGCGTATCGATGACGAGGTGACGGTGAAGCGCTTTCGTCGCCATGCCCGTTGGCCCTATCGCGTGCAGTTGTTGCCGGAGAATCCGGACTTCCAGCCCATCGCTGTGGATCTGCGCCGGCAGCCGCTGGTGGTGGAGGGGCTGGGTGTAGGGGTGTTGCGGCTGACGGCGACCGGGTCATGCAGCTCGAGCAACTGCTGAGCCGGCGCCCGGATATCCGGAGAGGGTCGGGTCTCAGGTCGGGCGGCGCGCGTTCCGGAGCGCTGGCTGGCGCTGCTGCGCGAGCGCAAGGAGCGCGTGCCGTTACCCGCCCAGTGCTGGCCATCGGGCTGCTCAGCGAGGGGGCCGTGGCCCGCGACTACTCCGTGGCCATTACCGTGGAGGGGGGGCGGTTGTGGATCTGTCGCGACATGCGGGGAGAGCGCCGCTGGTATCTGCATAGTGTGTAAGATGCCTGATGCAAGGCGTCCGTGACCGGCAAGCACCATGGTTTCCATGCAACAGACTCGCACAAAACCTGTCGCGGTTGCGGTATTCTGCCGCAGGCCCGGCAGACGGACACCGACACTTGCCTGCATGGAAACCGCTGGATCGTCAGCGTTGCATTTATTAAAAGTACACACCATGAAGAGGCTCCGAATGAAGCTACTCCCCTTTGCCGCCCTCGGTCTGGCAGCTGCCATCTCGGCCCCGGTTGCGCTGGCCGACGATCCCGTCGTGATCAAGTTCTCCCACGTCGTGGCGGAAAACACCCCCAAGGGCCAGATGGCCAACCGGTTCAAGGAACTGGTTGCCGAGAAGACGGGGGGCGCTGTCGTGGTCGAGGTCTACCCCAACTCGCAGCTGTTCGGCGACGACAAGGTGCTGGAGGCCATGCTGCTGGGCGATGTGCAGATGGCCGCCCCGGCACTGTCGAAGTTCAGCCGCTACACCGATGTGCTGGCGCTCTATGACCTGCCCTTCCTGTTCCAGGACCTGGATGCCGTGGACCGCTTCCAGCAGAGCGAACAGGGACAGGCGATGCTCGACTCCATCAGCCGCAAGGGTCTGATCGGACTGGGATATCTGCACAACGGCATGAAGCAGTTGTCGTCCAGCAAGCCGCTGCGCACGCCGGAAGATGCCGCCGGGCTCAAGTTCCGCATCATGTCCTCCGAGGTACTCGAGGCTCAGTTCAAGGCGGTTGACGCGGCGCCACTGAAAAAGCCCTTCTCCGAGGTCTTCACGCTGCTGCAGACCCGCGCCATCGATGGTCAGGAGAACACCTGGTCGAACATCTACTCGAAGAAGTTCTTCGAGGTGCAGCCCTACATCACCGAGTCCAACCACGGCCTGCTGGACTACATGGTGGTCACCTCCAAGGAGTTCTGGATGGGCCTGCCCGACGAGCAACGCGCCCAGGTCAACGCGGCCCTGCGCGAGGCGCTGGACTTCGGCAACCAGATCGCGCGAGACAAGGCCATCGAGGACAAGGGCCTGATCGCCGAATCCGGTCGCAGTGAGATCCTGGAACTGACCCCGGAGCAGCGGGCGCAATGGGTCGAGGCGATGAAGCCGGTGTGGAAGAAGTTCGAGAAGGAGATCGGCGCAGACCTCATCGACGCAGCCTATGCGGCCAACACGACCGACAACCAGGTGGCAAGCGCGACCGACGGCCAGTAACCCAAGGCCAATAGAACAGGCAATCCCGGCCTCCGGTATCGCCGGAGGTCCGGGGGACAGCGGAGAGGGGAGCGGATGTTCTTTCGAATCGTCAATCGGGTGGAGGAGGCGATCATCTCGTTGCTGCTGGTGGCCATGACGCTGCTGGTGTTCTGGGAGGTGATTCTGCGTTTCGGCTTCAGCACCGGCGTCAGCTGGGGGCAGGAGGCCACCCTGCATCTGTCCGCCTGGTTCGTGCTGTTCGGCGCGTCCTACGGGCTCAAGGTCGGCGCCCATATCGGCGTCGATGCCTTCCTGCGGCTGTTCGCGCCCCTGGGTCAGCGGCTGCTGACCGGGGTTGCGCTGATCCTGTCCCTGGCCTATTGCGGCCTGTTCATCTACGGCTCCTGGGTGTACCTGGCCAAGATGCACATGATCGGCATCGAACTGGAAGACATCCCGGTGCCGGCCTGGCTTGCCCACGGCATTCTGCTGGTGGGTTTCGTATTTTTGGGTATTCGGCTGCTGGAACTGTTCTGGCGGGTCATCGTTGGCCGCGCGACAGGTTTCGCGATGGTGGATGAGGCCAAGGAGAGCATGCAACTGGCCGATGAACTGCGTGCCGAGTCCGCGCCTGCGGCAACCGACGGAGGTGCCCGATGACCACGGCGGTCCTGTTCCTGCTGTTGTTTGGCTGCATGCTGCTGGGCATGCCCATCGCCATCGCGCTGGGTTTTTCCAGCATCGTGACCATCCTGCTGTTTTCCAGCGACTCCCTGGCCTCCGTGGCGCTGAAGCTGTTCGAGGCGGTGTCGGCGCACTACACGTTGCTGGCCATCCCGTTTTTCATCCTGTCATCCCAGTTCCTGTCCACCGGTGGCGTCGCCAAACGGCTGATCCGCTTCGCCGTCGACGTGGTCGGACACATCAAGGGCGGCCTGGCCATGGCCTCGGTGCTGGCCTGCATGCTGTTTGCGGCGGTGTCCGGCTCGTCTCCCGCCACCGTGGCGGCCATCGGTACCATCGTCATTGCCGGCATGGTGCGCTCTGGGTATCCCAAGGCCTTTGCCGCCGGCGTCATTGCCAATGCCGGCACCCTGGGCATCCTGATACCGCCGTCCATCGTCATGCTCGTCTATGCTGCGGCAACGGAGGTCTCGGCGGCGCGGATGTTCATGGCCGGCTTCATCCCGGGCATCATGATGGGGGGGTTGCTGATGCTGGCCATCTATGTGGTGGCGCGGATCAAGCAACTGCCGTCGCAGCCCTGGCCGGGCCTGCGCGAGGTGATGTCCGCCGGTTTCAGCGCCTCCGGCGGGATCCTGCTGATCGTCATCGTCCTGGGCTCCATCTATGGCGGCATTGCCAGCCCGACCGAGGCGGCGGCGGTGTCCGCGGTCTACGCCTTCCTGGTGTCGGTGATCGGCTATCGCGACATGGGGCCGCTGAAGGCGACGCCCTGGCGCAAGACGGGCGAGGGTGCTGCGGCCATGCTGGTGCGCAACGGCTGGCAGGTGCCGCTGGCCATCATGCGCAGCGTTGGTGACGACGAGGTGCGCAAGACCGTGCTCGACGGCGCCAAGGTCAGCATCATGCTGCTGTTCATCATCGCCAACGCGATGCTGTTTGCGCATGTATTGACCACCGAGCGCATCCCGCACCAGATCGCGGAGACCATCGTCGCCTACGGCATGGAGCCCTGGATGTTCCTGATCGTGGTCAACCTGCTGCTGCTGGCGGCGGGGAATTTCATGGAGCCATCCGCGATCCTGCTGATCATGGCGCCGATCCTGTTCCCGATCGCCACCCAGCTCGGTATTGACCCCATTCACCTGGGCATCATCATGGTGGTGAACATGGAGATCGGCATGCTGACGCCCCCGGTTGGGCTGAACCTGTTCGTCACCTCCGGCATCACCGGCGAGTCCATGGGCTGGGTGATCCGCGCAGTACTGCCCTGGATGCTGCTGTTGCTGGTGTTCCTGCTGCTGATCACTTATGTCCCGCAGATCTCGCTGTTCCTGCCAGAATACCTGGACAAGCTCCAGGGATACCGTTGAACACCAATCTTGACCGATCACGCATGGCACCCAGAGACCAGAGCGCATGTCAGACGAACTGAAAAAAAACGCCCTTGAATATCACCGCTTTCCGAAGCCGGGAAAACTCGAGATCAAGGCCACCAAGCCGCTGGCGAACCAGCGTGACCTGGCGTTGGCCTACTCCCCCGGTGTGGCGGCCGCCTGCGAGGAGATCGTTGCCGATCCGCTGACGGCGGCGCACTACACCGCCCGCGGCAACCTGGTGGCGGTGATCAGCAACGGCACCGCCGTGCTGGGGCTGGGCGCCATCGGCGGGCTGGCCTCGAAACCGGTCATGGAAGGCAAGGCGGTGCTATTCAAGGAGTTTGCCGATATCGATGTGTTCGATATCGAGATCGACGAGCGCGATCCGCAGCGGCTGATCGACATCATCGCCGGGCTGGAGCCGACCTTCGGCGGCATCAACCTTGAAGACATCAAGGCGCCGGACTGCTTCATCGTCGAACAGGCGCTGAAGGAACGCATGGGCATCCCGGTGTTCCACGACGACCAGCACGGCACGGCCATCGTCGTTTCGGCGGCCATCCTCAACGGGTTGCGCGTGGTGGGCAAGGACCTGTCGGAGATCCGGCTGGTGACCGCCGGCGCCGGTGCCGCGGCCCTGGCCTGCCTGGACCTGCTGGTCTCGCTGGGATTGCCCCGGGAGAACATCCTGGTCACCGACATCGCGGGCGTCGTCCACGTCGGGCGCACCGAGGAAATGGACCCCTACAAGGCAAAATATGCCGCCGATACACCGCATCGGACCCTGGAGCAGGCCCTGGACGGGGCGGACGTCTTTCTCGGCCTGTCTGCGGCCGGGGTGCTCAAGGCCGACTGGCTGCCGCGGATGGCCGACCGGCCGCTGATCATGGCACTGGCCAATCCGGTGCCTGAGATCCTGCCGGAACTGGCGAAGGCCGCCCGACCGGACGCCATCCTGGCCACCGGACGCACGGATTATCCCAACCAGGTCAACAATGTCCTGTGCTTTCCGTTCCTGTTCCGCGGCGCGCTGGATTGCGGTGCCACGGAGATCAACGAGCCCATGAAGCGGGCCTGCGTGGAGGCCATCGCCGATCTGGCGCGGCAACAGCCCTCGGACATCGTGCGCCAGGCCTATGGTGGCCAGGAATTGCGCTTCGGCGAGAACTACCTGATCCCCAAGCCGTTCGATCCGCGCCTGATGGAGCATGTGGCGCCGGCCATCGCCAAGGCGGCCGCGGAATCCGGCGTCGCCACCCGGCCCATCGCCGATCTGCAGGCCTACCGGCAATCGTTGCACCACCGCGTGTTCCGCACCGGCATGACCATGAAGCCGGTGTTCGATCAGGCGCGCACCGCGCTGCAGCGAGTGGCCTTCGCCGAGGGCGAGGACGATCGCGTGCTGCAGGCGGCGCAGCAGGCGGTGGAGCAGGGCATTGCGCGGCCGTTGCTGATCGGGCGTCGCGAGGTCATCGAGGCGCGCATCCGGGCGCTGGGCCTGTCGGTCTCGCCGGAGCGTGATCTGTCGATCCTGGATCCGCACCACAATCCCCGGCACGAGACCCATGTGGCGGCCTTCCTGCAGCGCGCCAAGCGGCGGGGCTATGCGCCGTCCGAGGCGCGGGAGCATCTGCGCAACAACAGCACGGCGCTGGGCGCCGTGCTGTTGCGCACCGGTGACACGGATGCCCTGATCTGCGGCGCGGTCGGGCGCTACAACCACCACCTCGAGCAGATCGAGACCGTGATCGGGGCCGCCACCGGCATCCATCGGCTGGCGGCCATGAACGGGGTGGTGCTGCATCAGGGCACGCTGTTCATCGCCGACACCCATGTGCAGGTAGAGCCTGATGCCGAGGCCATTGCCGAGATCACGCTGTTGTGCGCGCGGGAGGTCCGGCGCTTTGGCATCGAGCCCCGGGTGGCCTTGCTGTCGCACTCCAATTTCGGCACCCACCAGGACGCGGAGGCCAGCAAGATGCACCAGGCGGTCCGGCTGATCCGGCTTGCCGAGCCGGAGCTGGAGGTGGACGGCGAGATGCGTGCGGATCTTGCGCTGTTGGAGTCGGTGCGCGACGAACGTTTTCCGGGCTCCCTGCTGAATGGCAGTGCCAATCTGCTGATCATGCCCAACCAGGGCGCCGCCAATATCGCTTTCAACCTGCTCAAGGTGCTTGGCAATGCCGGGGGCGGCGGCACCACCATCGGTCCGCTGCTGGTGGGCGCGGCCCGCTCCGCCCATATCCTGACCCCCGGCACCACCGTGCGCGGCCTGTTGAATATGACCGCACTGGCTGCGGTGCGGGCTCAGTGATTCCTGCCGGGGCCCTGCGGTGAACCTCAATGACCCCTTCGGGCGCCTGCACCGGCGTGACGCATCGGCATATCAGCACCCGGGCCGGGAGCAACCCGAGCAGGAGCCATCCGGTGGCACACATCCCTGATGGCGTGCTCAGCGCACCGGTGCTGGTCACCGGCGCCGCGGTGTCCGTCGGACTGCTGGCACTGGCCTTGCGCCGGCTGGACGACCGCCACATCCCGCAGGCGGCGGTGCTGTCGGCGGCCTTTTTTGTCTCGTCCCTGGTGACGGTGCCGGTGGGACCGAGCAGCGTGCATCTGCTGCTGAACGGGCTGATGGGGCTCATCCTGGGCGTCACTGTGGTGCCGGCGCTGGCGGTGGCCCTGTTGCTGCAGGCCCTGATGTTCGGCTACGGCGGCGTGACGGTGCTGGGTGTCAACCTGATGAATCTGGCGCTGCCGGCGCTGCTGTGTGCCTTCCTGCTGCGGCCCTGGCTGGCGCGTGTGCCACCGCGTCGGGGCTGGCTGCCGGGGGCGGCGGCCGGTGCCCTGGGGGTGCTGGGTACCGGCGCGCTGGTGGCCGGCAGCCTGGCGCTCAGTGGTGAGGCCTTCGTGCCGGCGGCGGGGATCATCGCCATCAGCATGGTTCCGCTGGCGGTGGTGGAGGCGTTGATCAGCGCCGTCATCGTCGGCTTCCTGTTGCGGGTGGAACCGGGGCTGCTGCGGCCGGAGCACATGTAACGGTTCGGGCTGCCCGGGCCACGGCAGCCCTGGTCCGAAAATCGACGGACGCCGGGTCTATACTGGAAAGGCCGATTGCCGGTTCATGCTCCAGCCCCACACGAGTCCGCCATGACAGACACCGCCCTCCGCCCGGATCAGCTCTATCAGCGTTGCGATCCGCAGGATCTGGATTTCGACACCACGGCGGAGCTGACCCCACTGGACGGGTTCATGGGTCAGCAGCGTGCGGTGGATGCCTTGCAGTTCGGCATCGGCATGCGCCACAAGGGCTACAACCTGTTCGTGCTTGGCCCGTCGGGGATGGGCAAGCATGCGCTTGTGCGGCGCGAGGTGGAACGGCGCGCGGCAGAGGAGAAGGTGCCGGCGGACTGGTGCTATGTGTTCAATTTCGACGACATGCACCGACCCCGGGCGCTGCGTCTGCCACCGGGGCAGGGCGTCGAGCTGCAGCGTGACAGCGAGCAGCTGATCCGCGACCTCGGCGACGCCATCGTCGGCGTGTTCGAAAGCGACGAGTACCGCACTCGCGTGCAGTCCATGCACGAGGCCCTGGAAGAGCAGCAGGAGCAGGCCTTTTCCGAGATCCAGCAGCACGCCGAGGAAAAGGACATCGCGTTGTTGCGCACCCCCACGGGCATCACCCTGGCGCCACTGCAGAAGGGCAAGCCGCTGGGGCCACAGGAGTTCCACAAGCTGCCGGAGGAGGACCGCAAGCGCATCGAGCAGGACATCACCGCGCTGCAGGAAGACCTGCGCAGGGTGCTGCACCAGCTGCCGTTGTGGAAGAAACGCACCGACGAGCAGGTGGAGGCGCTGAACCACGAGCTGGCGAGCACGGCCATCGCGCACTTGTTCGAGGTCCTGGCGGAGAAATATGCCGAGCTGGAACCGGTGACCGCGCACCTGCAACAGGTGCAGGCCGATGTCATCGAGCACTATCGCGCCTTTCTGCCTGACCAGGACAACAAGCCGGCACTGCTCGGCCTGCAGCTGCAGCGCAACGAGGGGCCGCCCTGGCAGCGCCGGTATCAGGTGAACCTGTTGCTGGCGCACGACCGTGACGGCGGCGCCCCGGTGGTCTATGAGGACCTGCCGTCGTACAACAACCTGGTCGGGCGGGTCGAACACCGGGCCAACATGGGTGCCCTGGAGACGGACTTCACCCTGGTGCGCGCCGGTGCCCTGCACCGTGCCAACGGCGGCTATCTGGTGCTGGATGCGCTCAAGCTGCTGCTGCAGCCGTTTGCGTGGGACGGCCTGAAGCGCGCCCTGCAGGCGGGCGAGATCCGCATCGAGTCTCTCGGCCAGATCACCAGCCTGATCAGCACCCTGTCGCTGGAGCCGGAGCCGATCCCGCTGACGGTGAAGGTGGTGCTGATCGGTGATCGGCGCATCTACTATCTGCTGTCCATGCTCGATCCTGAACTGGACACCCTGTTCAAGGTGGCGGTGGACTTCGAGGACCGTTTCGAGCGCGATGCCGAGAGCACGCACCTGTATGCGCGGCTGATCGCGTCGCTGGTGCAGCAGGAGCGACTGCGGCCGTTCGACCGCGCCGGCGTGGCACGCATCGTCGAGCAGGGCGCCCGCCTGGCGGAGGACAATCAGCGCCTGAGCGGACACATGCGCTCGCTGGCGGATCTGGCACGGGAGGCTGATTACTGGGCCGGCCAGCACGGGCGGGCGCAGGTGGGCGCGGCGGAGGTGCAGCGGGCCATCGATGCGCAGATCGGCCGCGCCGATCGCATCCGTCGCCGTATCCAGGAGGAAATCGAGCGCGGCACCATCCTGATCGACATCGACGGCAGCCAGGTGGGCCAGGTGAACGGACTGGCGGTGATCGCCCTGGGCGGCTTCCGTTTCGGCCATCCGTCGCGCATCACCGCGCGCACCCGCCTGGGCGACGGCGAGGTGCTGGACATCGAGCGCGAGGCCAAGCTGGGCGGGCCGATCCACTCGAAGGGGGTGCTGATCCTGCAGGGCTTCCTGTCCGGTCGCTACGTGCCGCAACATCCGCTGTCACTGTCCGCCAGCCTCGTGTTCGAGCAGAGCTATGGCGGCGTGGAAGGTGACAGTGCCTCGTCGGCGGAACTCTACGCCCTGTTGTCGTCCCTGGCCCAGACCCCGATCCGGCAGGACCTGGCGGTGACCGGGTCGGTGAACCAGCAGGGCCAGATCCAGGCCATCGGCGGCGTAAACGAGAAGATCGAGGGCTTCTTCGACATCTGCGCCGCCCGGGGGCTGACCGGCACCCAGGGGGTCATCATCCCCAGCGCCAACGTCAAGCATCTGATGCTGCGGCAGGACGTGGTGGAGGCGGTGGCGCAGGGGCGGTTCAGCGTCCACGCCGTCTCCAGCGTCGATCAGGGCATCGCCCTGCTCACCGGGCTGCCGGCGGGCCAACGGGACGCCGACGGCGGCTTTCCACCGGACAGCCTGAACGGTCGGGTCGAGGCCCGGCTGATCGGCTATGCCGAGCGTTTGCAGGCGCTGGCGGCGGCGCGGAACGGGCGGTTGTCGGACCAGGCCCCGAATGATGCCCCGCATCAGGCGCCAGCCCTGGGGCGGCGCGGCAGTGGCGGTGAAGAGACGCCGTCGTGAACACCACCACCGCCCGCGTGCTGCCACGCCGGATCAGCGTGGTGCTGGATGCCGATGACCAGGACCCGCGGCTGCTGGGGCTGATCGCCGGCATGGCCGCCGCCCTCGAGGCCGAACTGGAGGGGGTGTTCGTCGAAAACGACCTGCTGTTGCGGGCCGTCGGTCTGCCGTTCGTGCGCGAATTCCGGCTCACCACACGCGCCGAAGCGGGGCTGGACGCCGCACGGCTGCAACAGGAATTGCGTGCGGTGGCGCGACGGGCGCGGGCATCGCTGCAGGCGTCCGCCCAGCACATCGGTTGCGCCTGGTCGTTCCGGGTCTGGCGCGGCGATGTGGAGGGAGAGATCCTCAGCGCCGTGAGCACGGCGGAGATGTTCCTGCTGACGCCGCGAGGGCGCTTTGCGCCGTCTGTCCGCGGGGCGGTGCCCCCGTTGCGCTTGCGGCCGGATTGGCGGTTGGGCCCGCGATCCGGATCACGGGCGGGCGCCATGGCTGGCGCGCAGGCAGAGTGGCCGGACCCGCGTGGACCACGCATCGGTGTGCTCTTCGATGGCTCCGCGGGGGCGACGCGGGCGCTGTCTGCGGCGGCGCAGATGGCCCGGCAACGTCCGGTGCGGCTCGAGGTGTTGCAGCAGGCGCAGGACGCCGAAGACGCCGAACGCCAGCGCCGGCAGGCCCGCACCACCTTGGGTGAACTGGCGGATGACGTGGAGATGGTGCCGCTGGTGTCTGCCGACACGGCCTCCATCCCGGGCGGCGGCACGGGGCGGAACTACGATCTGCTGATGCTCGACGCCGACAGTCAGCTGCTGCAGCGCGAGCCGCTGTGGCAGAGCCTGGCGCGGCTGCATTGTCCGCTGCTGATCGTGCGTTGAGGTCGCCGGGAGACAGCCTGATGCGTATCGCCTCGACCCTGGCCCGGTTGCGCAACCTGTTCCTGCAGGGCATTGCGCTACTGGCGCCGCTGGCCATCACCCTGGCGCTGCTGGTCTGGCTCGGCCGGTCCGCCGAGCAATGGATGGGTCAGCTGTTGCGGCAGCTGTTGCCGGAGGCCTGGTATCTGCCGGGCATGGGGCTGGCCGTCGGCATCGGCATCACCCTGGCGGCGGGGCTGTTGGCCAATCTGTTCCTGGTGCGCTGGCTGCTGGGACTGGCGGAACGTGTCATCGACCGCATCCCGCTGATCAAGACCTTGTTCCAGGGGCTGAAGGACGTGGCACGGTTTTTTGGCCGAAACGGCGATCGGCAGACCCTGGGGCGGCCGGTGGTGGTGGAGTTGCAGGGGGCGCGCCTGGTGGGCTTCGTCATGCAGGAGCCGGCACACCTGCCGCTGTCGGGGCAGGAGCAGGACGCGGACCACGGGCAAGGCTGCATCGCCGTCTACCTGCCCATGAGTTACCAGGTAGGCGGCTACACCCTGTATCTACGCCCCGACCAGGTCAGCCGGCTGGATGTACCCACGGACCAGGCCATGCGGGCGGTGCTGACCGGCGGGCCCCTGAGCGGTTCGCGTACGGCCCGGCGCGCCGGTTCGGCGAAGGATCAACCGGGGTCTTGAGCCTGCCGGACCTGCGGCGAGGCCAGCAGCACGTAGAAGGCCGGCACCACGAACAGGGTGAACAGGGTGCCGATGCCGAGACCGGTGGCAATGACCAGCCCGATGTCGAAGCGGCTGACCGCCCCCGGTCCGCTGGCGGTGAGTAGTGGGATCATCGCCACCAGCATGGCCAGCGTGGTCATCAGGATCGGGCGCAGGCGGATCCGGGCGGCGCGTTCCACTGCGGCACGCCTGTCCAGTTGCTCGTGCTGGCGCACCTGATTGGCGAATTCCACGATCAGGATGCCGTTCTTCGCAATCAGGCCCACCAGGGTGATCAGCCCCACCTGGGTGTAGATGTTGATGCTGGAAAAGCCGAGGAACAGGAATACCAGCGCCCCGGCAATGGACAAAGGCACCGACATCAGGATCACGAACGGATCGCGCCAGCTCTCGAACTGGGCGGCCAGGACCAGATAGATCACCAGGATGGAGAGGAAGAAGGTGGCCTCCAGCGCGCCGCCCTCGGCGCGGAACTGGCGCGATTCGCCCATGTAGTCCCAGCGCACGTTGCGCGGAAACAGCTCACCGCTGGTCTGCTCCAGGTAGTCCAGGGCCTCGCCCAGGGCCAGGCCTGGCGTCATGACGCCGCTCAGGGTGATGGAGTTCAGCTGCTGGAACTGGGTGCGCTTGGACGGGACAACGTCCTGCCGGATCTGCACCAGGGTCGACAGCGGCACCAGTTCGCCCTCGGCATTGCGCACGTGGTACTGCTCGATGGCGGTCATGTCGTTGCGCGCGCTCTGGTCCACCTGGGGGATCACCTGGTAGCTGCGCCCCGCCAGGCTGAACCAGTTCACCCGGTCCTGGTTCAGCATCACCCCCAGGCTGCGGCCCAGGTCCTGCATGTCGATGCCGAGGTCACCGGCCAGATCGCGGTTGATGTCGATGGTGATGCGCGGACGGGTGTAATCGATGTCTTTTTTCAGGAACAGGAACTTGCCGCTGGCCATGGCGGTGCCGACCAGCTGGTCGGCATAGCCGTCGAGCTCCTCGATCTCGAGGTCGGACACCAGCACGAACTCCACCGGCATGCCGCGCCCCGGCGATGGCAGGCTCGGCCGCGGGAAGACCACGGTCTGCAGCCCTGGTACCTGGTCCAGGGCCACCTGCAGCTGTGGCTGGATCTCCGTCTGCGAGCGCTCACGCTCGGACGGCTGGGCCATCTTGAAGCCACCGAAGGTCGCGGTTGTGTCGCCGCCCATGCCGGCGACGATGAAGCTCTCCTGGTATTCGGGAAACTGCTCGAACACCTGCTGCAGCTGCTGCACCGCCTCGACGCTGTAGTCGATGCTGGCGGTCTGCGGCGCGGTGCCGATGAAGAACAACACGCTCTGGTCCTCGGTGGGTGCCAGCTCCTTCTTGGTCATCCCGTACATGGCATAGATGCTGCCGATGACCACCACCGCCAGCAGGAGGGTGATGCCGGGGTACCTCAGCCAGCCGTGCAGGGCCTTGCCGTAGATGGTCGCCAGGCGTTGGAAGAACCGCTCCACGGCCTGCTCGAAGCGGCCCTGCTCCTTGCCGGCGTGCAGCACGCGCGCAGAGATCATCGGCGACAGGGTCAGTGCCACGATGCCGGAGATCAGCACCGCGGCGGCCAGGGTGAAGGCGAATTCCACGAACAGCGAGCCCACCAGCCCGCCCATGAAACCGATGGGGGCATAGACGGCCACCAGGGTCGTGGTCATGGCCAGGATAGGCAGACTGAGCTCGCGGGCAGCGTCGATGGCCGCCTCCAGGCCGGACTTGCCCATCTCGAGGTGACGGTGGACGTTCTCCACCACAACGATGGCATCGTCGACCACGACGCCGATGGCCAGCACCATGGCGAGCAGTGTCAGCAGGTTGATGGAGAAGCCCATCCACAGCATCAGAAAGCCGGCGCCGACGATGGACAGCGGCACCGCCACCGACGGCACCACCGCGGCGCGGATGGAGCCCAGGGACAGAAACACCACCAGCAGCACGATCAGCACCGCCTCGGCCAGGGTCTGGAATACCTCGCGGATGGATTCGGCGATGAATTCGCTGGCATCGTAGGGGATGTTTACCTCCAGACCTTCGGGGAACTGCCCGCGCAGGTCTGGCATCAGCGCATGCACGCGCTTGGCCACGTCCAGCGGGTTGGCACCCGGTGTCTGTTCCACCGCCAGGAAGATGGCGGGGATACCCTTGTACAGCGTGGCGGAGTCGTAATCCGCGGCGCCGAGTTCCACGTCCGCGATGTCGCTGAGGCGCACCAGGATGTCGTCCTCGGTGCGCACTACCAGGTTTTCGAAATCCCGGACGCTGCTGACATCCGTGGTGGTTTTGAGATCGATCTGAACCCGGTCGCCGCGCAGCTGGCCGATGCCGGCCAGGTAGTTGTTCGCCTCCAGTGCGCGGGAGACGTCGTCACCGGAGACCCCCAGCGAGGCCATGCGCGCCGGGTCGAGCCAGATGCGCATGGCAAAGGTCTGGTTGCCGAACAGCTCCGCCTTGGCCACCCCTTCCAGTGCCTGCAGTTGCGGCTGCACCACCCGGATCAGGTAGTCGGTGATCTGCGGCAGCGCCATGTCGCGGCTGTAGAAGGCCAAGTACATCAGCGCCGTGGCATCGCCGGTGGTGGAGTCGATGACCGGGTTCTGGGCCGCCTCCGGCAGCACGTTGAGCCGGCTGGCCACCTTGGCCTGGATCTCGGCGACGGCGGCATTGGGGTCGTAGTTGAGGCGCATGTTGGCCTCGATGACCGAGACCCCCTGGCTGCTGGTGGCGGTCAGATAGTCGATGCCGTCGGCCTCGGCGATGGCCTGCTGCAGCGGGGTGGTGATGAAGCCCTTGACCAGTTCGCTGCTGGCGCCGGGATAGACGGTGGTGATGGTGACCACCGTGTTCCTGGTCTCGGGATATTGGCGGACCTCCATACCGGCCAGGGCACGCAGGCCGAGGATGAAGATGAGCAGGCTGATGACGCTGGCCAGTACCGGCCGGCGGACGAAGATATCGGTGAACCTCATGGTGCCGGCGCCCCGGCGGGGGCCGGCGCCTGGTCGGCCGGTTTGTCGTCCTCGGCGATGCGCACCTGGTCACCGTTGCGGAGCTTCACATGACCCACTGCCACCACCCGTTCGCCGGCCTCCAGGCCGTCCAGGATCTCGATGCGGTCGGCGTGCACCTCGCCGGTGCGGATCTGCCGCCGCTGGACCTGCAGTTGGGGTTCCGTGTCGGTGTCCTTCTGCTGGATGACGAAGACGCTGTCGCCATAGGTGTTGAAGGTGATGGCCTCGCGCGGCAGGGTCAGCACCTGGTCGCGCGCGGGCAGCAGCGTCTCCACCTGGGCGAACATGCCCGGGCGCAGCTGCCGCTCGGGGTTCTGCAGCAGTGCGCGTACCCGGACATTTCGGGTGTTGCGATCGAGCGTCGGATTGATGGCCTGGATCTGCCCCTCGAACATCTGCCCCGGGTAGGCGGTGACGGTGATCCGGACCGTCTGGCCGGTGTGCAGCCTGGCCAGGTGCCGCTCCGGCAGCGCGAAGTCGACGTACACCGGGTCCAGGGCCTCGAGTTCGACGATGGCGGACCCGGCGGGCAGGAACTGGCCCAGGTCCACGCGCCGGATGCCCAGCTGGCCGTCGAACGGGGCGCGGATGGTCTTCTTCTCGATCAGGGCGCGCTTGGCCTGCACCTGGGCCTTGGCCTGGGACACCTGGGCACTGATCTCGTCGAAGTCGTCCTGGGACACGGCGCGGTCACGCAGCAGCTTCTGGTTGCGCTTGAGCTGGGTCTCGGCCAGCTCCAGCGACGCCATCAGGCCCGCCAGATCGGCCGCATCCACCTCGGTATCCAGTTGCACCAGGGGCTGTCCGGCCTGCACCAGGTCACCGGACTCGAACAGGATGTTCTGCACCTGTCCGGCGACCTGGTTGTTAACCAGCACGCCCTGGGCGCCCTGCACATCGCCGACGGAGTGCAGCCGCGGTTGCCAAGTGCTGGTCTCGACCCGGGTCGCCAGCACGGTCTTGGGCGGTGCCGGTTGCGAGAACAGGGCAATCTGTCCCTGGATCTGCTGGAACTTGAGGTAGCCGAGACCGGCGAGCAAGGCGGCGAGAAACAGCAGGACGAGGAGAAGGCGCTTGATCATGGTGTGTCGGTTCGAGACTGGGTTCTAGACGGGGTTCGAGACGGTATGACCGACAGGGGGTTGAGTGTCGCAAAATCTCATATTGTGACATGAGCCGCACCAGTACGACGCGACATGGATCAACCCGACAGTACTGAGGCAGCGCTTGGCCAGTTCGAGTCCAGTTCTGGGCGGCCGCCGCCCCGGTGGCTGGGCGGGCCTTGTTACCGATGGGCGCGGGGTCAGCGGGCGGCGGGATCCGGTTCCAGCGGAGCGAAGCGGGTGAATGTCGGCGGCTGGTCGATCAGGCCGGCCGCACGCAGGGTGCGGACGCTGTCGTCGAAGGCGTCCGGGTCCAGCGCGCCGGCCTGTTGTGCCGAGGCCCTTGGCGGGAAGATCGCCTTCAGCATGTGCGTGAGCATCCAGCGCTCATGCGGGCGATTGGCCGGAATGCCGGCATCCCGGGCCTGTGCCAGCACGAGGTCGATGGCCTCTTCGGGGTGCGTCCGGGCATGGGCCCAGCCCGCCAACGTTGCCTGGCGCAGGGCGAGCGCCTGCTCCGGATGCCGTGCGATCCAGTCGGCGCGTGCGTACAGGCCGTCTTCCGGAAAGCCGAAGCCGAAGTCGCGCATGCGAAAGCGGGTAAGCTTGTCGTAGTCCACGCCCGCCTGCCAGATGTGGTGCAGCTCGTTGTATTCCATGGCCGCGCAGGCGGCTACGCCCTGATCGAGAAACAGGTTGATGGAGCCATGTTGGGGGATCACCTTCGGCTCGACGCCCTGAGCGTCGAAAAAGGCCGCGAAGCTGGCGGAAAAGGCGCCCTGCCAGTGGCTGACCAGCCGGCCGTCGAGGTCCTCGGCCTGTTCGATGCCCAGCCCTTTCCAGGCCACCAGCATCAGGTTGGAGTACTGCACCAGTTGCGCCACCTGCGCCAGGCCATTGGTGTCCGGCGTGTCAGCGGCGGCGATCAGGGCGTCGGCGAGAAAGGCGGTAGCCAGGTCCGCGTCACCGGACTGCAGCAGTTGCAGCGAGGAGCGCTCGCTGTCGGCGTGCAGCAACCGGACGTCGAGCCCGGCCTTGGCATACAGGCCCCGGGCCTGGGCGACATAGAATCCGGCAAACTGACTCTGCGGTGTCCACTGAAGGGCCAGTTGCAGGGGCGGGGGTGAATTCGATGGTGAACCCGATGCAGCGGTGTCGGCGAGGACCGCCGGCCAGCCCGGTATGAGCAGCAGTAGCAACAGCAGCAGTTTCATCGTGGTTTCGGCAATCGGAACCGCCAAAATGAAAAGGCCAGCGTAGCCTGTGGCTGCGCTGGCCTTGGTGGCCGCACGAGCACGGGGTCGGTCGGATCCCGGGCCAGGCAAGCTGGCCACGGGACCCGGGCGGCCCCGGCCTTTCAGTGCTTACCAGCGGCGACCGCCGCCGCCACCACCGCTGCGCGGACCGCGGTCGCTGCGCGGCTTGGCCTGGTTGACGCGGATCGGGCGGCCTTTCAGCGGCTGCTCGTTCAGGGCCTTGATGGCCGCGTCGGCCTCGCTGTTGTTCGGCATCTCGACGAAGCCGAAGCCTTTGGACTCGCCAGTGAACTTGTCGGTGATCAGATTGGCGCTCTCGACTTCGCCGAAGGCGGCAAAGGCCTCGCGTAATTCGTCCTGGGTAACGCCGTAGGCCAAATTGCCAACATAGATATTCATCAGATTAAGGTCTCTCTAGGAAAGCACGCATCGTAGGAACAGTGAAGTCCCAGCCCGACCGATGCGCCAATCGGGCATGGGATTTGCGGAGGCGACGAATCGCCTGCCGAAATCGGGAATAAAACCGTGGGGATGTCCTCGATTATTCTTGCCGTGACGTCTGGTTCACGCCACCTTGATTTTCGTACAGCATACAGACATGACGGCGGCAGTGAAAGCGAAATCATCAACACCGTTTGATTTTTTTTGATCGCGCATCGCTGGCGTCTTTCCGTCAAGCCAGATGCGGCCGCGCGAGATACTGCCGCGACTGCATCTCGATCAGGCGGCTGCGGGTACGCTGGAATTCGAACGCCAGATCGCGGCCCTGGTACAGGGTCTCGGGCGGTGCCTCGGCGCTCAGTATCAGCTTGACGTTGCAGTCGTAGACCGCGTCGATGAGGCTGATGAGCCGATGCGCGATATTGGTGTGCTCGTCGCCGAGCCGGCGCACATGCGACAGCAGCAGGGTATGAAAACAGCGCGCGACTTCCACATAGTCCAGCTTCGAGCGCGGGATATGGCAGATGACGTCGAAGTCGAACCAGACCACGCCGTCGTCCCAGGCGACCGCGGGAATCGCCCGATCATTGATGGTGACCGGCTCCCCACGCCGGCGGCGTGGCGTGCTGAGGGCGTCGAACTGCCGCGCCAGCGCCTGCTCGGCGGCGTCGTTCAGCGGGCTGAGGTAGGTGGAGGCCTGCTCCAGCTGACGCAACCGATAATCCGTGGGGCTGGCCAGTTCCAGCACCTCGCAATGGCGCTGCATGAGGTCGATGGCCGGCAGGAAACGGTCGCGCTGGAGTCCGGCCCGGTAGAGGCCGTCCGGCGGGATGTTGGATGTGGTCACCAGAGTGACTCCATGGTCGAACAGGGCCTTCAGCAGTCCGGCCATGATCATGGCGTCGGTGATGTCATTGACCTGCATCTCGTCCAGGCACAGTACCCGACAGCGGCTGGCGGTCTCGGCGCCGATGATGCGCAGCGGGTCGGGCTGGCCCTTGAGCCGGTTGAGGTCCGCGTGAACCCCCTGCATGAAGCGGTGGAAATGGACCCGTCGCCTGTCCGCTGAGGGCAGGGCGGCGACGAACAGATCCATCAGCCAGGTCTTGCCGCGACCGACGCCGCCCCAGAGGTACAGCCCCCGGACGCCGGATGGCTCGTCGGCCTGCCGGCGGCGCAGCAGGCGCGCGAGCCGACCGGGCGTTGCCCTCGATGCCGACGGCTGCTTCAGCAGTGCGTCATAGAGCCGGCTCAGACGCTGCGCCGCCGCAGCCTGGGCCGGATCCGGCTGAAATGCCCCGTCGGCGATGGCCGCCTGGTAAGCGGATGCCGGATCAATGGCCGCGGAGGGCCCGACCGCTGACGTCATGGCCGGCTGGCCGGGTTGCTTGGCGAGGCGCCTGGCGTCGGTGCAGCGGCGTTGCTGTCGCCGCTGCTGCTGTCGCCGGTGCGACAATCCGGCGGCAGGCCGTTGGCCAGTCGCTCGTTACGGGCCACATCGAGGAACAGGCGGATGTCCCGCTCCCGGCGCTCTTCGGTCAGCGGGCGCCCCTTTACCGACTCCCAGGCGGCCGCGATGCGCGGATAGAGCACCTCCGCCGCGGCGATGTCGCCCTGATCGCGCAGAATGGCCGCCTGCAGCAGCAGCGCCTTCTGGGCGTTGTGTTCGGTGCCCCGGGCGATGGCGTTGTCGGTCATCTGCAGGGCTTGGTCGTGACGGCATTTTCCCAGGGCCAGCAGGGCCATGCGGTTGTCGGCGCCCAGGGGGTCATCGCCGCAGCCTGTCAGCAGCAGGCTGCCGCCAAGACCGAGGCCGATGACAAGGAGCAAGGATCGGGTGGGGGAGTGCATGGGGTTCGGGTCCTTTGGCTTGGAGTCCTTCGGCAAATGGGCGGGCGCGACGGGATCGGCTCGGGTCAGTCCAGTTGCGAGGCGGCCCAGAGCCGGCCGCGAAGGCCGGCGCCGGTGCTGTAGCCGGGGCTGGTGAAGCGGATCTCGCCGGCGCCGTCGAGGATGAAGCTCGCCGGCACGGCATGCACGCCCCAGGCGCTGGCGATGGCGCCGGACGGGTCCGGGATGGTGGCGAACCGGAGTCCCTGCTGCTGCAGGTAGGCATCCACCTCCGTCCGGCTGCCGGACTGCATCGCCACGGTGATCACGGCATGGTCCTGGCTCACCGCCTCGATGGCGCCGGCCTGGAGCTTGCAGACCGGACACCAGACGGCCCAGAAGTGCACCAGCACCGGCTGCCCGCGCCAGTTGCGCAGGTCGAACGACTCGCCGGCCAGCGTGGTCCCGCGCAAATCCGGGGCGTCATCACTGGCCATCGAGCGTGACTGATACCATTGTATGCCGAAGTAGACGACGATGACGATCAGCAGATTGATGAGCCATCCGCGGGCGCGCTGCCAGCGCCGCGGGGTGGGTGTGGTGCTGGAAGGGGTCATCGGCCGGCTGCCATTCCATTTGGCGGAGCGGAGAACAAAACAGGAGGAGGGGCATGAAACGCATACATGATGTCTGGCTGCTGTCGCTGCTGATGGGCGGCTGGACCGCCGCGGTGCAGGCGGCGGATCCGTCGGATGGCGTGTTCGATCTGGAGCGGCTGGATGTTCGCATTACCGAGTCGCTGTCGCATCTGACCGTCGAGCATGCCGGCGAATCGGTGCTGTTGATGCGTCATCAGGACCCGGGGCACACCATCCAGCCGCCCTACGGCCTGACCTCGCGGGCCTGCCCGCCGTTCTGCATCCAGCCGATGCAATTGGCGCCGGGGGTCGAAACCATCGGCGAGCTGGAGCTGATCGGCTTCCTGCGCCGCGCCGGCGACGGGGATCAGGGCGTGCTGGTCATCGACTCACGCAGTGCCGAAGAGGTGGCCCGGGGCACCATTCCCGGCAGTGTCAACATCCCCTATAGCAGTCTGGACCCGGCCTATGCGAGCGCAGAGCAGATCGCCGAGTTGCTGCAATTGGAGTTCGGTGCCGCCCGTGGCGATGGTATCTGGAACTTCGACGGCGTCAAGACGCTGGTGTTCTTTTGCAACGGCCCCTGGTGTGGTCAGTCGCCCACCAACATCAAGGCCCTGACGGGCATGGGCTACCCGGCCCATCGGCTGAAATGGTATCGGGGCGGCCTGCAGGCCTGGGAGTCCCTAGGATTGACCACGGTGCGCGCGGGGGCAAACGCAGCGCAGTAGATCGCCGCCCGGCCCGGGCACGCCCCGCCGGGGCTTCAGGCCCCCGGCAGCACCGGCGTGGTGGCGCCTTGGGCGGGGTCGCGGGTGGTGGTGAACCAGCCCAGCTTCTCCCGTAGCTTCACCACCTCGCCCACGATCACCAGCGTCGGCGGCTCCGGCGGGTCTGCCTGCACCCGTTCGATGATGTTCGACAGGGTGCCGGCGTAGATCTTCTGCATGTGCGTGGTGCCTTGCTGGATCAGGGCCACGGGCATGTCCGGCGACACGCCGTGCTGCTGCAGTCGGTCGACGATGATCGGCAGGCCGACCAGACCCATGTAGAAGACCACGGTCTGGTTGGGCTGGGCGAGCTGCGGCCAGTTCAGGTTCATGCTGCCATCCTTGAGATGGCCGGTGACGAAGGTGACCGACTGCGCATGGTCGCGATGGGTCAGCGGGATGCCGCCATAGCAGGCGCAGCCGCTGGCGGCGGTGATGCCGGGGACCACCTGGAACGGAATGCCCTCCGCAGCCAGGGTGTCGATCTCCTCGCCGCCCCGACCGAAGATGAAGGGATCGCCGCCCTTGAGCCGTAGCACCCGATGTCCCTGTTTCGCCAGGCGTGCCAGCAGCCGATTGATCTCTTCCTGGCGCATGGTGTGCTGGTTGCGCTGCTTGCCGACATAGATGTGCTCGGCGTCGCGCCGCACCATGTCGATGATCGGCTTGGCCACCAGGCGGTCGTACACCACCACGTCGGCCTGCTGCATCAGGCGCAGGGCGCGGAAGGTCAGCAGGTCCGGATCGCCGGGGCCGGCGCCGACCAGGTAGACCTCGCCCATGTCGGTTGGATCACCGTCCGCGGCCAGGGCCCGCTCCATGGCTGCATCGGCCTCTTCGAGATGGCCGGAGAAGACGCGCTCGGCGACCCCGCCTTGCAGCACTTGGTCCCAGAATCGGCGCCGGTCACGCTGGCGCACGAAGCGGTCCTTGACGCGATCGCGATAGCGGCTGCACAGGTCCGCCAGCCGGCCATAGCCCGCCGGCACCAGGGACTCGAGCCGGGCCCGGATCATGCGCGCCAGCACTGGCGATGCACTGCCGGTGGACACTGCCACCACCACCGGCGAGCGGTCGATGACCGAGGGCATGATGAAGGTGCAGTCGGCGGGCTGATCGGCCACGTTCACCGGCACGTTGGCGGCCCGCGCCAGGGCGCCGATGCGCCGATTCACGTCGCGGTCATCGGTGGCGGCAACAGCCAGGCGGACGTCGTCGAGGTCGCTGTCCTCGAACGGCCGTTGATGCCAGTCGATCTGCGGCAGTCCCACCAGCGGCTCCAGTTCCGGCACCAGCCGGGGCGACACCAGGCGGATGTGCGCGCCGGCCCGGCGCAGGTTCTCCAGCTTGCGATGCGCAATCGGGCCACCGCCGGCCACCAGGCAGGGCTGATTCTTCACGTCGAGGAAAATGGGTAGGTATTCCATGGGTTCGGGTCACCGATTTCGGGCAATGGGGCAATCGGCCCCGCCGCACTGGTGCGGGGCATGGCGCGGGAGCCTGGGCGCGAGGCCCGGGAGCGAGGCTGGGCGCGAGGCCGAGGGGTGTTTTCTCGCCGCCGCGACGATGCCACGCTTGCCGTCTCTGTCACGACTCATTAATATACTGAAATACTTGGCTAAGGGGTAGTTCATCTAGTGGTCAACGAGATCGATTCCGAAACCCTTCAGGCGCGGCTCGCGGCGGGCGAGGATCTGCTGCTGGTGGATGTGCGGACCGCGGCCGAGGTCGCCCAGGGCGCGATCCCGGGGGCGATGCACATCGAGATGCATCTGCTCCCCCTGCGGGCCGCGGAACTGCCGAAGGACAAGGACGTGGTGCTGTACTGTCGCAGCGGCGCGCGATCCCATCACTGTTGCCAGTTCCTGGAGCAGCAGGGCATCGGCAACAGTCTGAATCTGCGCGGCGGCATCATCGCCTGGGCGCGGCACGGCTACCAGATCGGCCGGCTTGACGCGGCCTGAGCAGACGTCGCCCCACGCTGGCAATGGGCTCATCGCACGAGCCCGGCTTGCGCCCATGTTGCGCCCGCCTTGCACTCGGCTTCCGTTTGGCCTATAACCCAGACCCTTTGCCGATGCCCCGCTGACGGCGTGGTGTCGGCGTCTTTCCACAAAAACGCCGGAGGTTACACGACATGGCAGACTTCGATCAGGAACTGGATGCAAGCGGTCTGAATTGCCCACTGCCCATTCTGCGGGCCAAGAAGACCCTCAACGGCATGGAGGGCGGTCAGGTGCTGCACGTCATCGCCACTGATCCCGGGTCGGTGAAGGACTTCGACGCCTTTGCCAAGCAGACCGGCAACGAGCTCATGGAGTCGAAGGAAGAGGGCGGCAAGTTCCACTTCCTGATCAAGAAGAGCTGATCCAGAAGGGCTGATCAAGAAAAAAGCCGATCAGGACACTCTGACCAGGCGCTGGAACATAATAACCGGACTCCGCCCGGTCGGGGTCCATCAGGAGGCACCGATGGATGAAAAGAAACTGGCGATCATCGCCACCAAGGGCTCGCTGGACTGGGCCTATCCGCCATTCATTCTGGCGTCCACGGCCGCGGCCCTGGGCTACCAGACGCAGATCTTCTTCACCTTCTACGGCCTGCAACTGCTGAAGAAGGATCTCACGCTGGAGGTCTCGCCGCTGGGCAATCCCGGCATGCCCATGCCCATGGGCATGGACAAGTGGTTCCCGGTGCTCGGCACGGCGCTGCCTGGCATGCAGTCCGTGATGACCAAGATGATGAAGCAGAAGATGAAGTCAAAGGGCGTCGCCAGCGTCGAGGAGCTGCGCGAGCTCTGCCAGGAGGCCGAGGTGAAGTTCATCGCCTGCCAGATGACGGTGGACCTGTTCGACATGGACACCTCGGCCTTCATCGACGGCATCGAGTATGCCGGAGCGGCGGCCTTCTTCGAGTTCGCCGGCGACAGCGATATCTGCCTCTACATCTGAACAGGCGCGTTGGTTCGGTCTGCACGGTCGGTCTGCTTCAACCGTCAGAGCGATCCGACAGCATGCCCCGCCTGATCGATTGGTCCTGCTCGAAATCATTCGGGCGCCTGCCGCTGATTGGTCGTCGCCGAGCGCAGAAAAAAAGGCCGCCCAATGGGCGGCCTTGAAGGTTGCGCGACGGGCGTCGCGCGTTGGGGGAATCGGGGCCGGCGTCAGAACAGATCGAACCGCTTGCTCACCTCGAGGCCGACCAGGTGGGCATGGGCCTCGTACTTGCCGGCCACGGCATCGGTGCCGTTGATCTCAGGGCCCGCGCCGGCATAGGGCCGGCTGCCGCGGACGTCTCGCTCCGAGATCATCACGTACATATAGCCGGCCTCCACCTGCCAGCCATCCTGCAGCGCGTGGCTGACGCCAAGGCTGAACAGGTGACGATCGTTGTCCGGGATGCGGGGGCTGAAGTAGTCGTCTTCTTGTCCGGTCTCGTCGTAGGAGTAACCAAATCGCAGCTGCGTCTGGTCGGTGAGCTGATAGGTGGCACCCAGACGGTAGGCGTTGGCGTCGCTCCAGTCGTTGGTGTCCTGCACGATGGTGTCGCCGTTCAGGTCGCCGATGACCTTGATCTCCTTGAACTCGCTCCAGCCGGTGCGGGTCCAGTCCACTTCAACCGCCAGTTGTGGCGTGACCTCGTAGCGGATGCCGAGCTGCAGCCGCCAGGGCAGGTCCAGGTCCAGTTCGCCGCTCTGGCTGGGGGCGCTGAACTGGGTGGCGACCAGGTTCGAATCGAGCACGGAATAGGTGCCGTCCAGTTCGACGGTGGCGGCGGAATGGAAATTGATGCCAAGGCTCAGGGCATCCTTGACATACAGGGCGCTGACATTGAAGCCCAGGCCCGTGCCGTCACCCTCGAGCTGAGTGATGGACGAGTTGAGCTGCGCCGACTTGCCCCAGTAGATGTCCGCGCCGGCGGACAGCGCAAGATGCTGGTTGACCCGGTAGGTGGCGGTTGGGTTGATGTCCACGATCTCCAGCTCGCTGGCAGTGGGTTGCGGGCTCAGCGGGATCGTGTTGCCAGCAGGGAAGGGCGGACTCGGCAGTGGCGCGGAGTTGGTCAGCGCCGGAAAGGTGCCTGTCTCCCAGCGCGTCTCCAGGCCGAAGGGGGCGGTGACGCCCAGGCCCACCGACCATTGATCGTTGATGCGCAGGGCGGCCTGCAACATGGGGGCGGCCAGCCAGTCGGCGCCGGCGCTGTCGTGGCTGCCGCTGTCGGTGCGCACGCTGAAGTCCGGGCCGATCATCAGGGCACCGACGGCCAGGGAGCTCTGGTCGTGGAACGCCATGGCGGCGGGGTTGTAGACAAAGGCGCCGATCTCGTCCGGGTTGGCGACCATGGCATTGGCGGTGCCGAGGCCGGCGACCGAGGATTCAGGCACCGCAAACCCGGACGCCTGTGCCGCGGGACCGGCTGCGAGGGCGGTGAGCAGAGCCGCCGGAAGAGCGGCGCGGCGAAAGCGTCGATGCGTTGTCAAGGGAGGTCCTCCTCGTCGTGGTCGGGCTGGTCGCTGCGGCCCGGGGCCTGCCGCGTCCGACGGTTGTTCTGGTGCTCACGCTGGAGCTCGCTCTCGGGCGTGGTAACTATACGCCAGTTTGTTGTTGATTTTCAAGCGATGTGGTGCTTTTCAACAAAAGGCGTTGTATTTGCGACATTTCTGCCGTCACAGGCCAGCAGCACCCTGCGGGAGCTGAACGGGTCCTGGGCTAAACCCGCGTGAAAGTCGATGAAACCCCCCGGAGGTCTGGGCGTTGTGCTATAAGCTCCGCTTATCGAGACCAAGGCGAGGGGGTGGTGCATGGCAGACCGCAGACTGCAGGTGTTCTATACCGTGGCGCGGCTGTTGAGTTTCACCAAGGCGGCCGAGACCTTGCACATGACGCAGCCGGCGGTGACCTTTCAGGTGCGCCAGCTCGAGGAGCACTTCAACACGCGGCTGTTCGACCGGACGCACAACCGGATTAGCCTGACGGATGCCGGGCGGCGGGTGTTCGAGTACGCCGATCGCATCTTCGAGCTCTATGCCGAGATGGAAAACGGCGTGCGCGAGCTCACCGGCGAGATCAGCGGCGCGCTGACCATCGGCGCCAGCACCACCATTGCCGAATACATGCTGCCGACGCTGCTGGGCGACTTCAACAACCGCTACCCGGAGGTGTCGATCCACCTCAAGGTGTCCAACAGTGAGGGCATCGTGTCGATGGTCGAGAACAACGCCATCGACCTGGGCGTGGTGGAGTCGCCGGTGGGCAACAAGAACCTCGTCGTCGAGCCCTGCAAGCAGGATCAGCTGGTGGCCATCGTGCCGCCGGGGCATCCGTTGTCCGGGCGCGGCCAGATCCCCTTCCACGATCTGCTGGAATACCCGTTCATCTGCCGCGAGGAGGGGTCTGGCACCCGCGAGGTCATCAACGACTACCTGGGGGCGCTGCCAGACTGCGCCGCCGGTCTGAAGGTGGCGATGGAACTGGGCAGCCCGGAGGCGGTCAAGGGGGCGGTGGAGGCCGGTATGGGCGTGTCCGTGGTCTCCCGGGCGACGGTTCAGAAGGAACTGCGACTGCAGACGCTGAGTATCCTGACGCTGGACCCGCCGCTGTTCCGCCCGTTCTCTTTCGTGCATCAGAAGCAGAAGTTCAAGCTGCGGGTGATGGAGGAACTGCTGGAATTCGCCCGCGCCTACTGCAAGTTGCAGACAGACTAGCCCGCCCGCCGGGGTCGATGCGACGCCCCGCGCGCCCGCCAGTCGGTGTCCCGCGACGGCCGACACCGAAGCCGCGAAAACCGACATCGCATTTGCACCACTCATGAGCTTCTGCAGGCCAGGCCATGCTTCCTGACATCCGCTCCAACGCCGAGCGCAGGCTCGGCAAGCTGTTCCGCGCCCTGGACGGGCCGAATCGCGAGACCCTGTTGGCGTTCGCCGAGTTTCTGGCACAGCGTGCGTCCGCCTCGTCCCCGGTAGAGGTGCAGCCCACCACGCCGCGGCCGGAATCGCGGCCGGCGGAGGAAACCGTGATCGCCGCCATCAAGCGCCTGCGGCGCACCTACCCGATGCTCGACGGGGGTACAATGCTCAGCGAGACCTCGACGCTGATGGCGGCGCATGTGCTGCACGGGCGAGACGCCCAGGCCGTGATCGATGAACTGGAGCAGCTGTTCGCGTCGCGCTTCGATGCGCACGACAGCGGCAACGGCGCGCCGGACGACCCGTCGGGGACCTGAACAAACCGGAGTGCGGAAACCGCGCCGATGCAGATCCTGACCCAGTGGTTCCGTCGTTACTTCTCGGATCCGCAGATCGTCTTTCTGGCAGTCTTCCTGCTGATCCTGTTCGCCGTGCTCGCCACCATGGGGCGCATGCTCACGCCGGTCCTGGCCAGCGTCGTCATCGCCTACCTGCTGGAGGGCATCGTCGGGCTGCTGCAGCGGCGGGGCCTGCCGCGACTGCTCAGCGTGACCGTCGTGTTCGTGCTGTTCCTGCTGTTCGTGGCGTCCGTGTTGCTTGGGGTGCTGCCGCTGGTGTCGCGCCAGGTGTCGGAACTTGTGCAGCAATTGCCGTCGATGCTGGCGGAGGGGCAGAAGGCGCTGGTGGCGTTGCCGGAGCGCTATCCGGAGCTGATCACGCTGGAACAGATCGACGAGGTCATCGGCGCCATCCGGCGTGAGATCGGCAACTTCGGACAGCAGCTGCTGTCGGTCTCCCTGTCGTCCGTGGTGGGCATCATCACCATGCTGGTCTATCTGGTGCTGATGCCGCTGCTGGTGTTCTTCTTTCTCAAGGACAAGGACCTGATCATCGCCTGGTTCCGCCGCTACCTGCCCCGGCACCGGGGCATCGCCGGGACCGTCTGGCGTGATGTGGACCGGCAGATTTCGAACTATGTGCGCGGCAAGTTCTGGGAGATCCTGATCGTCTGGGCGGTCAGCTTCGTGGCCTTCACCCTGTTCGGGCTCAATTACGCGATGCTGCTGGCGCTGCTGGTGGGGTTCTCGGTGATCATCCCGTACATCGGTGCCTCGGTGGTCACCATCCCGGTGGTGCTGATTGCCTGGTTCCAGTGGGGCTGGGGTCCGCAGTTCGTCTGGCTAACCATCACCTACCTGATCATCCAGATGCTGGACGGCAATGTTCTGGTACCCTTGCTGTTTTCCGAAGTGGTGGATCTGCATCCGGTGGCCATCATCGTCGCCATCCTGGTCTTCGGCGGCATCTGGGGCTTCTGGGGCATCTTCTTTGCCATTCCGCTGGCGACCCTGGTGCAGGCCATCCTCGGCGCCTGGCCGCGGAAGGCGCCGGATGACGCGCCCCGGGATGCGTCGGAAGACACGGTCGCGTCGCAGGCCTGAAAACCCTGCAGCCGCTGATCTATTGGGCTTCCTGATTGGAACCAGGGTCCGGACCAGGGCCAATAATCAGCACGCCACCATCCGTTATTGTTCAAAACTGAGCGGGAGATTCTTCGATGCTGCTCCTCGTCCTTGGGCTGGTCCTGTTTCTGGGCTCGCATTCCGTGTCGATCTTTGCGCCTTCCGTGCGCGCGCAGCTGGTGGGGCGCATCGGCGTGCTGCCGTGGCAGCTGCTGTATGGCGTCGTCGCGCTGGTTGGGCTGATCCTGATCGTGCAGGGCTATGCTGCGGCACGACAGGTGGCGGATCCGGTGGTGCTGTATTCGGCGCCGACCTGGATGCGGCATGTCGCCCTGTTGCTGTTGTTGCCGGTGTTTCCGCTGCTGCTGGCCACCTATCTGCCGGGCCGGATCGCGCGTGCGGCCAGGCATCCGATGCTGCTTGCGGTCAAGTTCTGGGCGCTGGCCCACCTGCTGGCAAACGGCACCCTGGCAGACGTGCTGCTGTTCGGCGGCTTCCTGGCCTGGGCGGTGGCGGATCGCATCTCGCTGAAACGGCGGGCGGGGCCGCCGGTGCCCGGTGCACCGGCGGGGCGCTGGAACGACCTGCTGGCACTGGTGCTTGGCCTTGGGATCTATGTGGCGTTCATCCTCGGCCTGCACCAGTGGCTGATGGGGGTGGCGCCGATCGGCTGACGGAGTGCGATGGGCCCTGCGCCAGCCTCTGCGCAGGCCTCGATTGCTTCAGCGCCGGCCGCGAAAGCGGTCCAGGCGCTGCAGCAGATCGAGCAGCGGATGCCGCAGGGTCAGGCGGGGGCGGGCGAAGTCCAGCACCGCGTTGATCTGCGTGCGCATGGACTTGCTGTAGCAGTCATTGTCGCATTCGTCGCAGCAGGACTTGAGCTCGCCGATGACGCAATTATCGAGTCGCTGAAGGGCGTACTGCAGCAGGTGCGTGCACTGCGCACACAGGCGCTTGCCCGTACTGTCCCCCGGACCCGAGAGCGGGGCGTGGTGATGCCGACAGTAGATGCCGAGCATCGCCTCCATGGTGCGCTTTTCACGGCGAATGCGCGGCCCGTTGTTGGGCGGTCGCAGGCGCCGAGCCCGCGCAGGTTCTGTTGGCATTTGCATGCGGGTATTATGCGGACCCGGATCAGATTTGGGTTGATGATTGTCAATTGAATCCGGCAAGAATCCATGGACCATGCTGTCACATGATCCGTCGCCTGCTGTCCGCCCTGTGTGTCGTCCCGGGTGCCGTGCTCGTGGTTGCAGGATGCGCCCAAAAGTCGGCCCTGTCGGTGCCCGAGGACAGGCCGCAGGACGCGAATGGATACCAGAATAGCCTGCAGCCTGGTGTTTCCGCGTTCGGGGCAGCAACGCCGATGCCGGAAGCGCTGCAGCCCGGTGGCGACGAGCCACCACCGGTGTCGCAGGCGGTGATCCCGCCGCCGCCGGAGCCCAGGCAACTGCCGCCGGCGGAACAGCGCCACCTGGAGCTGCATCTGGCGGCGCAGCGTTTCGTCTACTTTGAAGACGGACGGCCGGTCTGGAGCGGTCGGATCTCGTCGGGCGCCGACGCCCATCCGACTCCTCGGGGCCGGTTCCGGATCACCGCCAAGGATGCGGACAAGCGCTCGGGCAGCTACACGAATTACTTTGACCGACCCACGCCGATGCCCTATGCCATGCAGTTCCACGGCCCGTACTGGCTGCATGAGGGCTATGTCCCGCACGGTGCGGCCTCCCACGGTTGCGTGCGCCTGCGGCACGAAGACGCCCGGTTCCTGTTCGCGCGCATGCGTGTCGGTGATCCGGTCACCGTGGTTGAATGACCGGTCGCCTGGGCGATGAATGGCGACCTGCACCTGTATGATGGAGAACACTGATGTTTGCGACCAACCTGGTTTTGCTGCTGGCCTTAATCGCGATGATCGCCGGTGCCGTCTGGCTATTCCGCGACGGGGAGGGGACCGGTCCGAAGGCGCCGATTCAGTTGTACGACAACGACAAGGACAAGGACGGCGAGCGCGAAGGCGCCCAGCAGGTCCGTGTGCGCAGCGACGATGCGCAGGGTCCGGATGAATCCGGACGCGGCTGAGCCCCCTCTGATGCCCCCGGAAGCCGGCACTGGTGCGCGCAACCATTCGTGCCGGCATCTGTGCCGTCCATCGATCAGAGACAATTCCAGACTGTCCCCGCGCAGGCCGGTCGGGTAGAATTCCTGCGCCATGGATCTGAACTTTCTCCCCTTCGAACAACCCGTCGCCGAGCTCGAGGCCAAGATCGACGAGCTGCGGCACGTCGGCGATGACAACGAAATCAACATCGCCGAGGAGATCGCCCACCTCGAGACCAAGAGCCGGGCGCTCACGCAGCAGATCTTCTCCGCGCTGACACCCTGGCAGATCTCGCAGCTGTCGCGGCATCCACAGCGGCCGTATTTTCTCGATTACGTGCGCCGGGTGTTTGACGATTTCCAGGAGCTGCACGGCGATCGCGCCTTTGCCGACGACCCAGCCATTGTCGGCGGGCTGGCCCGGCTCGACGGGCGGCCCGTGATGATCATCGGCCACCAGAAGGGCCGCGATACCAAGGAGAAGATCGTCCGCAACTTCGGCATGCCTAGACCCGAAGGCTACCGCAAGGCCCTGCGGCTGATGCAAATGGCCGAGCGCTTCCGGTTGCCCATCTTCACCTTCATCGACACCCCGGGGGCCTATCCCGGCGTCGGTGCGGAGGAACGCGGCCAGAGCGAGGCCATTGCGCGCAACCTGCAGGTCATGGCCGGGTTGCGGGTGCCCATCATCGTCACCGTGACCGGGGAGGGCGGCTCCGGCGGTGCGCTGGCCATCGGCGTTGGCGACCGCTTGGTGATGCTGCAGTACAGCACCTACTCGGTGATCTCGCCGGAGGGCTGCGCGTCCATTCTCTGGAAGAGCGCCGAGAAGGCCCAGCTCGCCGCCGAGGCCATGGCGATCACCTCGGACCGGCTGTATGAGCTGGATCTGGTGGACGTGGTGGTGCCCGAGCCCCTGGGCGGTGCCCACCGCGACGTCGACACCATGGCGGCGATGCTGAAGAAGGTGCTCATCGAATGCGCCGCCGAGCTGGATCCCATCCCGCTGCCGCAACTGCTGGAGAGCCGCTACGAGGCCCTGCGCGGTTACGGTCGATTCAAGGATTGACCCGGCCGGCGGACGCCTTCTCACCGCGGGCCTTGCAGCCCATCCTGGCGCCCTGGCTGGTTTCGCCGCCGGCATCGCCAACAACGGCCCCGCGGCTGTGGGTCGCGTTCAGCGGCGGACTGGACTCCAGCGTGCTGCTGCATGCGCTGGCGGCGCTGCAGACCGAGCTGAATGGCGAGTTGGACCCCAACCGGACCTGGACCCTGCAGGCGCTGCATCTGGACCACGGTCTGCAACAGGTGGCGGCGGACTGGAGCCGCCATTGCACCCGGGTCTGCGCCGCGCTGGACATCCCGCTGACCCTGCGCAAACTCCACCTGCGACCCGTGCCCGGCGAGAGCCTGGAGGCCCTGGCCCGTGCCGCCCGCTACCGGACCTTTGCCGAGCTGCTGGCGCCGGGTGATCTGCTGGCTACGGCGCAGCATCGCGATGATCAGGCAGAGACGCTGCTGCTGGCGTTGTTGCGTGGCAGCGGCCCCCATGGTCTGGCGGCCATGCCCCTGGCTGTACCTCTGGGTGCCGGCACCCTGTTGCGGCCATTGCTCGGCTTCAGCCGCGCCAGCCTGGCGGACTATGCCCACCGCGAAGGCATCCGCTGGATCGACGACCCGAGCAACGGCGATCCCGCCTTCGACCGCAACCGGCTGCGGCAGCAGGTGATGCCCCTGCTGCGGGCGCGCTGGCCGGCGCTGGATCGGACCCTGGCCCGCTCAGCGGCCCACTGCGCCGAGGCTGCGGGGCTGCTGGATGCATTCGCCGACGACGCCCTTGCGGAACTGGCGGGCAGCCGCCCGGGAACCCTTCACATCGACGCCGTCGCGGCCCTGCCGGGGCCACGCGCCCGGCTGGTGTTGCGCCGCTGGCTCATGCGCGACGGCTTCCGCCCGCCGGGGCAACGGGTGTTGCAACGCATCATCGACGAGGTGCTGCCGGCGCGGCCGGACCGTTCGCCGTGCGTCGCCTGGCCCGGGTGCGAGGTGCGGCGCTACCGCCACGACCTGTTCGCGTTGCCGCCGTTGCCCCCGCTGCCCGAGCCTGTGCTGTGCTGGCAGGCGGGACGGTCCCTGCGGCTGCCGGATGGCCTCGGCGAGCTACAGCTCCCGCGGGCTGTTGGCCGGATGGACAGGCTGCAGGTGTGTTTTCGCCGAGAGGGTCTGCGCTGCCGCCAGGCCAACGGGCCGAGCCGGGCGCTGAAGCAGGTGTTCCAGGCCGCCGGGGTGCCGGCCTGGCTGCGTCCCTGGGTGCCACTGGTGCTCATCGACGGCCAGCTCGGCGCTGTCGCCGGCGTGAGCCAATGCGACCCGTGTCTGCAGGGGCTTCGCTGGCAGGGGCATCCGTGGGAGCGGTTCGGCCTGCTGGTCAGTGACTGACGGCGGCCTCGGCCAGGTCGCGGAAGCGGCGACAGCTACCTGCCAGATCATCGCCATGGGCATGCAGATCGCCGCCGATCAGCAGCATGCAGTCACGACCATAGAAGCGCACCAGCTCGTCGATGCGGTCCAGGCGCATGCCGCCTGCGGGCACCGGAAAGATCGGCGCCATGCCGCTGGCGCCCGCCGCGCCGTTTTCGGCTGCCGTGCCCTCCGGCGCCATGGCTTGCGTGCAGCCGCGGACGATGTCGCGACAGTCCGCCTCGGCGTAGGCAAAGCGGCCGCCGAAGTGCGGGAAGATGGCGGCATCGGCCCCGGCCAGCCGGTTCAGCAGGCCGAACAGCACCCGGTGTGACAGACCGGCCTCTGGCGACACCGCCAGACTGCCCTGGAAGGCCGGATGGCTCAGGATCGGCAGCGCCAGGGTGTCGTCGTCGGCCAGGCTACGCATGCTGTCCAGCCCCGCCAGGCCCGGGCAGAACAGCAGGCCGCCAGCCCCGGCCCCGCGGGCCAGATGCGCGCGTCGGGAGATGTCCGCGAAGGGGCCGGTGACGTTGGGCAGATACAGGGCCTGCTGCCCGGTCTCGCGGTTGGCCCGCGACACCGCCTCGGCACACCGCTGGACGCGCTCGTCGAAGCGGCAGAAGGGCTGATCCGCCAGGCCATGGTCGTCCTTGATCAGGTCGATGCCGCCCAGGGCCAGCCGGTAGGCCAGGTCCGCCAGTTGCGCCGGCGACAGGCCCATGGGCTTGATGGCCGTGCACAGCAGCGGTCGCTGGTGCACGCCCAGCCGCTCGCGCAGACCCGCGATGCCGAAGCGCGGCCCGCGATAGCGCCTGAACAGCCCGGGGGATAGCGTGAAATCCATCAGCCGCACCCCGGGCTGGATGCTGACGTTGCCGAACAGCACATTGATCAGCTGTGTCAGCTCATCGCCGGCCACCTCCAGCGGGTAGCGGATCACCGCCCGATAGACGCCCTGGTCGGCGGCCTGCAGGTCCGCGATCTCGCCGACGATCTGGCGGCGGATGGCCGCCTCCGGGATCAGTGGCTCCGGAAACTCCACAGTCTGCTCCAGACAGATGGCCCGGGCCCGCGCCTCGGCCTGTGTCGGACCCTCGGCCCGGATGTAGTAGACAGCGGCGAATCGCTCGCCGCTCAACTGCAGTGCTGATGTCATGGCCGCGGCCCTTGTTGTTGCGGAAAGACCACGAGATGGTCCGCCTGCAGCCGAACGCCGATCTCGTCGCCGATGGCGTGGCGGTGGTGGCTGGGCACCAGGCACAGCACCCGGGCGCCGCTGTCCAGGCGCAGGGTGTAGAGGAATTCCGCGCCGCGAAAGGTGCGTTCCACCACCACCGCCCGAAGCGGGCTCGACTCGTCGTAGAGCATGTCGTCCGGGCGGATCAGCACCTCTGCCGCGCTGCTGGGCGCCAGGCCGTGGGGCCGTGCGCCGGCGATATTGCCCAGCTCGGTGCGAACCTGGATCGTGTCGAGGACCGTGGCCGGCAAGAGCACCCCCTGGCCGATGAAATCCGCCACGAAGCGGTCCGCCGGCTCGTGGTAGAGGCCGAAGCCGGTGCCCCACTGGCGAACCTCGCCCTGTCCCAGCACACCGATGAGATCGGCCATGGCAAATGCCTCGAGCTGGTCGTGGGTGACCAGGATCGCGGTGACGCCCTCGCGCTTGAGCAGGTCGCGCACCTCTCGCGCCAGCTGTTCGCGCAGTTCCGCATCCATGCTGGAGAAGGGTTCGTCCAGCAGCAGGATCTCCGGTCTCGGCGCCAGCGCGCGGGCCAGGGCCACGCGCTGCTGCATGCCGCCGGAGAGTTCGTGCGGATACTGCCGGGCCGCGTGGCGCAGGCCGACCAGGTCCAGCAACCCGTCCACGCGCGTGTGGCGTTCCCGCGCCGACAGGCCGCGCAGCCCGAAACCCACGTTCCGGGCCACCGACAGGTGCGGAAACAGGGCAAAGTCCTGAAACACCATGCCGATGCGCCGCCGCTCCGGCGGCACCGTCATGCCCGGCCGCGACACCTGCTGGCCGTGCAGCAGGATCTGGCCCCGGCTGACCGCCTCGAACCCGGCGATGGCCCGCAGCAGCGTGGTCTTGCCGCAGCCGCTGGGGCCGAGCAGACAACCGATGCTGCCTGTCTCGAGTACGAAACTGACATCCCGCACCACGGGGGTGTCGCCGTAGGCGACGCTGACGTCGAGGACCTCAAGCTGATTGGACATGACGGGAGCGGGTAATGGAGCGGCTGAGCAGGATCACGGGGAGCAGACCGGCGGCGACGATGCTCAGGGCCGCCGGTCCCGAGTCGGCCAGGCGTTCGTCGGCGGCCAGTTCGTAGGCACGCACGGCCAAGGTGTTGAAGTTGAACGGGCGCAGGATCAGGGTGGCCGGCAATTCCTTCAGCACGTCCACGAACACCAGCAGCAGCGCCGTCAGCAGGCTGCCGCGCAGCATCGGCACATGGATGCGGCGCAGCACCTGACCCGGCGACAGGCCCATGGAGCGTCCGGCCTCGTCCATGGACGGGCGGATCTTGCCCAGCCCGGACTCCACGGTCTGCAGCGACACGGCGAGAAACCGCACCAGGTAGGCGAACACCAGGGCCACCAGGGTGCCGCTGAGCAGCAGCCCGGTGGAGAGACCGAAGCTGGCGCGCATCCAGGTGTCGACGCTGTTGTCGATCCAGGCGAACGGAATCAGCACGCCGACGGCGATCACGGTGCCGGGCACGGCATAGCCCATGCCGGCAATCCGCACCGCGGCCCCCACCCGGCGCGATGGCGACAGGCGCCGGCCATAGCCCAGGACCAGGGCCAGCAGCAAGGCCACCAGGGCGGCACCGGCGGCCAGAGCCAGGCTATTCAGCGCCAGGGTGAGGAATGCGGCGTCGAAGCTGGTGCGGGCCACGGTCAGGCTCCACCAGCCCAGCTGTGTTGCCGGCAACAGGAAGCCGAACAGCAGCGGCAGCAGGCAGAAGCCGAACGCCAGTGCTGCGCGCCAGCCGGTCAGGGACAGGCGGCGGATGGACGACTCGCGCTGGCTGGTGTGGTGGTAGCGGGCGTCGCGTCGAGACCAGCGCTCGAGCAGGATCAGCGCAAACACGAAGCCCAGCAACAGCGCGGAGAGCTGGGCCGCGGCGGCGGCATTGCCCAGGCCGAACCAGGTGCGGAAGATGCCGGTGGTGAAGGTGGACACGCCGAAATACTGCACGGTGCCGTAATCGGCCAGGGTCTCCATCAGCGCCAGCGACAGGCCGGCGACGATGGCCGGACGCGCCAGGGGCAGGGCCACGGCAAAAAAGGTCCGCCAGGGACCGTTGCCCAGCGTGCGGCTGACGTCCAGCACGCACAGCGACTGGCTGAGAAAGGCCGCCCGCGACAGCAGGTAGACGTAGGGGTAGAGCACCAGCGACAGCATGACCGCCGCGCCGGGTAGCGAGCGGATCTCCGGGAACCAGTAGTCGCCGTAGCCCCAGCCGGTGAGGTCGCGCAGGGTCGTCTGCAGCGGCCCGGCGTAGTCGAGCATGCCGGTGTAGGTGTAGGCGATGATGTAGGCCGGCATGGCCATGGGCAGCAGCAGTGCCCACTCGAACAGCCCGCGACCGGGAAAGCGGCACATGCTGACCAGCCAGGCGGTGCCGACCCCGCCCACTAGGGTACCGCCTGCGACGCCCAGCATCAGCAGCAGCGAGTTGGTGACATAGTCCGGCAGCACCGTGTCCGCTAGGTGGCGCCAGACATCGCCCGCGGGCACGAAGACGAACCCCACCACCACCAGCACCGGCAGCGACAGCAACAGCGCGATGCCGAGCACGCTCCAGTCCCACCAGGCGCGCGATCGGCGGCCGGGGTTGGCGCCGGTTTGATCAGCGGTCTGGTCGCCGGGCCGGTAGCGGGCCGGGTCGGGGTGCAGAGCGCCGGACTGAGTGGTCGGGGTGGAGGCAGTCAAGCCGCGAAAACCGAGGTTACATTTGTAAACCGCGTATTGAACCATGAACCGGCGGTTTGCGGTACGGCGCTTCCTGTCGCGCGCACAAGGATTTAAGATGTCGCCTTTCCAGCCTGTCGTCCAGCCTGTCGTCCAGCCGGGCTCCAACCTGATACCTATCCGCCGGCTCCGACAACCCAAGCCGTACGCCGTCAACTTCGATGCCAAACTCCCCCGATCCGCTGTCACCCGCCGACGATCCGCGCTCCCTGTCGATCGTGATCCCGATGTACCAGGAGGTCGACAACGTCGAACCCTTGTTGTCGCGGGTGCACGAAGCCTTGGCGGGCTATAACGCGCCCTGGGAGCTGATCCTGATCGACGACGGGAGTCGCGACGGCACCGGGCCGCGGCTGGTGCAGCAGGCGGAACGCCACGGCCCGCACGTGCGGGTGATCCGCTTTCGGCGCAATTTCGGTCAGACCGCGGCCATGCAGGCCGGCTTCGATGCGGCCCGCGGCCGGCTCATCGCCACCCTGGACGGCGATCTGCAGAACGACCCGGCGGACATCCCGCGCATGGTGGACGAGCTGCTGGAGCGCGACCTGGACCTGCTGCAGGGCTGGCGCAAGGACCGCCAGGACGCACTGCTGCTGCGCAAGATTCCCTCGCGCATCGCCAACCGGCTCATCGGCCGGGTCACCGGCGTCGATCTGCACGACTACGGCTGCAGCCTGAAGATCTACCGCAGCGAGGTCATCAAGGAGGTGCGCCTGTTCGGCGAGATGCACCGCTTCATCCCGGTCTGGGTGGCCGGGGTGACGGCACCGGAGCGCATGGGCGAGACCGTGGTGCAGCACCGGGCCCGTGCGTTCGGCAGCTCGAAGTATGGCATCTCGCGCACCTTCCGCGTGCTGCTTGATCTGCTGGCGGCCTTCTATTTCCTGCGCTTCGGCGCCCGGCCCGGACACTTCTTCGGCTCCATCGGCCTGGTCTTCGGCATGCTCGGTGCGCTGATGATGAGCTGGCTGATGGCGGTGAAGTTTGTGCTGGGAGAGGACATCGGTCAGCGTCCGTTGCTGTTCGTCGCCATCCTGTTTCTGGTGGTGTCGATCCAGTTGCTCACCACCGGCGTGCTGGCCGAGGTGATGTCCCGGACGCTGTTCGCCTCTGGCGAGCGCACGCACCATTGCATCTGCTGGCAGAGCGATCCGCAGCAAGCCGGCTGGATGTCGGCGACGTGACGGCGCCGGCCCCGATGGAGCGGCCCGCAATGCCGCGCTCCGCTGTCACCGCGCTGCTGACGTCGCCCTGGTTCCTGGTGGCCGTGGTGTGGCTGGCCTTCTTCTGGCAACTGGGTGCGGTGCCGTTGTACGACCTCGACGAAGGGGCCTTCACCGAGGCCACCCGCGAGATGCTCGACAGCGGCAACTTCATCACGCCCCACCGCGACGGCGAGCCGCGCTACGACAAACCGGTGCTGATCTACTGGCTGCAGGCGGCCTCGGTCTCCGTGCTGGGCCTGAACGAATTCGCGCTGCGGCTGCCGTCGGCCATTGCCGCGACGGCCTGGCTGCTGGCGTTGTGGGGGTTCGTGCGGCAACGCCTGGATGTGACCACCGCCACCGTGGCCGGACTGGTCATGGCGCTGGCGTTGCAGGTGAGCATCATCGCCAAGGGTGCGGTGGCAGATGCGCTGCTCAATCTGTTCATCGCGCTGGCCTTCTTCGACATCTACCGCTACCGGCTGAAGCCCGCCCGAGGCACCCTGCTGCGGGTCTACCTGTGGCTGGGGCTGGGCTTTCTCACCAAGGGGCCGGTGGCGGTCTTCTTTCCGCTGGTGGTCAGCCTGCTGTATTTCGCGTCCTGCCGCGACCTGCGCACCTGGGGCAGGGCGGTGTTTGCGCCTCTGGGCTGGCTGGTGTTTCTGGCGGTTGCCGGTCCCTGGTATCTGGCGATCCTGCTGGACGACGGCGTCGGTTTCTTCCGCAGCTTTTTCCTTGATCACAATCTGGGGCGCTATGGCGGCGTCAAGCATGGGCATGCGGGCTTTCCGGGCTACTACCTGGTCATGCTGCCGGTGGTGCTGCTGCCCTTCACCGGCTGGTTCCTGCGGCTGCTGCCAGCCGGGCGGCGCCTGTGGGCGGATGCGCTGGACCGCTTCCTGGTGCTCTGGTTCGTGACGGTGTTCGTGTTCTTTTCCTTTTCCGACACCAAGCTGCCGCACTACCTGGTCTACGGCATCACGCCGCTGTTCATCCTGATGGCGCGGCATCGGGCGCTGCTGGTGAACCGCTGGCTGGCGCTGCTGCCGCCGATGCTGTTCATGGCGCTGCTGGTGGCGCTGCCGGACCTGTTGCCGCTGTTCCAGGCCCAGGCCGAGCGGCTGCATGAGCAGGCGCTGTTTGCCACGGGCAGCCAGGTGCTGGACGCGCGCTACCGTGTCGCTACCTGGCTGGGTTTGCTGGCGCTGCTGGGGCTGTTGCTGTGGCGTCGGCCGCCGCCTTGGGAACGGCTGGTGCTGGCCGGTGTGATCCAGTCGCTGGTGGTCTTCGGCGTGCTGGTGCCGCGGGTATTTCAGGTGATGCAGGCGCCGGTCAAGGAAGCGGCCCTGGTGGCGCGCGAGCTGGATCTGCCGACGGTGGTGTACCAGACCAGCATGCCCAGCTTCAGCGTCTATCGCCAGGCCATCACGCCGCAGGTTGCTATGCCGCAGCCGGGGCAGCTGGTGTTCCTGCGCATCGACAAGCTGGAGCGTCTGGAGCGTCAGGTTGCGCAGTCAGGGGGCGTGCAATTGCTTCAGCGCTACCGCCGCGGACCAGTGGCGCTGGTCCAGGTGGTCGTGGACAACGGGGGCTGAGATGCCAGCTGACATGCCCCGTGAAGTCTCCGGTGGAGTGTCTGGCAAGGCGACTGGCGGTCTTTTGGGTCGTCTGCGAGACGATCTGAGCGAGGCCCTGGTGGCCGGTGCCGCCCGCACCCCCGCGGTGTCGCCCGGCGGTACCCTCTGGCTGACGCGCTGGGCCGTCGCCGTCGCGGCTGCCGGACTGAGCCTGTACCTGCTGGTGGGCTATCACGCCGGCTTCAGCCAGCTGAACAGTGCCGCGGCTCTCGCCCCGGACTGGCTCTGGGCGTGCCTCACCGTGCTTGGCGACGAACGCGTCGCCTTTGCGCTGGCACTGTTGCTGGCCCGACGCTGGCCGCGGGTGTTCTGGGCGCTGATCTGTGCCGCGCTGGTGGCCACGGCCTATTCCCGCGGCCTGAAACCGCTTTTCGATGCCGCACGGCCGCCGGCGGTCCTGTCCGCAGAGGCCTTCAACCTGATCGGTCCCGGACACAAGCGCCACAGCTTCCCCTCCGGGCACAGCGTGACGGCGGCAGTGTTCTTTGCCGTGCTGGTCTATTACGCCCGCACGGTGCGCTGGCGGACGCTGTTCCTGCTGCTTGGGGTGGCCGCCGGTCTGAGCCGCGTGGCGGTGGGCGTGCATTGGCCGGTCGACGTGGCCGCCGGGCTGGCCGGCGGCATCGCCGCCGCCTGGGTCGGCACCTGGCTCGCCCGGAAAAGCCCCTGGGGCGTGCTGGACGCAAGCGTGCATCTGGCGTTTGTGGTCGTGGCCGCGGTCATGGCCCTATCCCTCTGGCACGACAATGGTGGCTACGCAGAGGCCACCCTGTTCCTGCAGGCCCTGTCCGTGGTCGCCCTCGGATATGCCGCACTGGCCTACCTGCTGTGGCCGCTGTGGCGGGCCATGCGCCAGCAGCCAGCGGTGAGCAGTTACTAGCCGCCGGTTAGCAGTAAGCCGTCGCTATGGCACCGGCAGCCAGCCCAGGTCTGAGCGCTGAGCGCCTATCTTTTGCCGCGCCTGACGGGCAAATCACCGACTGGCCATTGAGCCGCACCAAGCCCTGGATTATCATGATTTCACAAGCTCGGTCGGGACCAGGCCTCCAGTCCCGACCACCACGCTGGCGTAGCTCAGTTGGCAGAGCAACTGATTTGTAATCAGTAGGTCGTCGGTTCGAATCCGTCCGCCAGCTCCATTAAAAACAACGGCTTAGCTCTAAAAAGGCTAAGCCGTTTCTCGTTGAGGGTCCTTCGGGGTAACGCTGGGGGTAACATTTCGGCAGCGTTAGCGGCCCTGTCGGCGGGCTTTCCCGTTACCGTTTCGCGACGAAAGGCCAGGCTGATCGCAAAAAAAAACTGGCGCTGGGTCTGTCGATTGGCGATGGACAGGCGTGGCGTTCGGGAGCTAATCAGGGTGCTACGCCGCGCTTGTGCGTCTAGCTCGCTAGTGCAGCACTGTTAAAATCCTGAGACCATTTCGAGGTTCCTGTATTATCATTCTGATCAGCATTGATTCACTGATCAGAGGATTTTCGCTGATGCCGCTTTGCACTGCCGCTCCTGTGTTCGTTTCAGACCATGATCGCGCAGCCCTGCAAGCGCTGGTGCGCCAACACAGTGCGCCGCAAGCACTGGTGATGCGTGCACAGATCATTCTGCTGGCCGATCGCGGCGTCGGTGTGCGTCCAACCGCTGAGCGCCTGGGCATTGGGCGAGCGACGGTGCAGCGTTGGCGCCGGCGTTGGTCGCGCGCCTCGGCGAGGGAGTCGGCCCTGGAGCGGTTGGTTGACGCACCACGCCCAGGCACGCCGGCAACGTTCTCGCCAGAGCAGATCTGCGCGATCCTGGCGCTGGCCTGCGAGCCGCCCGAGCGCGACGGGCGTGCGCTGACGCACTGGACCCACGCCGAGCTGGCCGCCGAGGCGATCGCCCGCGGCATCGTCACCTCGATCTCGCCGGACTCGATCGGACGCTTCCTGCGCGAGGCAGACCTCAAGCCGCACCGGGTGCGCGGCTGGATCAACACACCGCGCGACGCGCAGTTTGATGAGAAGTGCCGGGATGTTTGCGAGACTTACCGCTTGGCACCCGAGCGCGCCGCGGCTGGCATCGAGACACGCAGCATCGATGAGATGACCGGGGTGCAGGCGCTCGAGCGTGCGGCCGCGACCTTGCCGCTGCGCCCTGGGCGGATTGAACGGCGCGCGTTCGAATACATTCGCCATGGCACCCTGACGCTGATCGCCGCCTTCGATGTGGCGAGCGGAAAGTGACCTACCACCTCGGTCCCACACGCACCGAACAAGACTTCGCGCAGTGGCTGAGCGCTCTGCTGGCCCAGCGCAGCGCCACCACTGGCTGGCACCTGATCATGGACAACCTCAACATGCATTGCTCCGAGGCCGTCGTGCGCCGCGTTGCCGAGGCCTGCGGGCTCGCCATGGATCTCGGCATCAAGGGCAAGCACGGCATCCTGAAGTCCATGGCCACCCGCGAGCGCTTCCTGCGTGATCCCAGCCACCGCAACGTCTTCCACTTCACCCCCAAGCATGCCTCGTGGCTGAACCAGATCGAGATGTGGTTCTCGATCCTGGCGCGCAAAGTCATCCGTCGAGGCAACTTCAGCTCGGTCGATGATCTGCGAGCGAAGATCACCGCCTTCATCGATGTCTTCAACGAAACCCTGGCTAAGCCGTTTCGGTGGACCTATACCGGAAAACCGCTGGCTGCCTGAGTCAAAACCGGTATCAGGTTTTTCAAAGTGCTGCACTAGGGTGTTCGATCCGGTGGTGGTTGTCAAAATTACCGAGCATGGGGTTCAAGCGCCCAGGGGTGCAGACGATCAGCTCGGCGCCCGGTGCCGGCTCGGCGTACTCCTCTGACTGCAACCGATAGTCGGCCGTTGCGCCGCGAACCGTCGAGAACTGGCCCGGGAAGTCGGCGGCAGCCTTCGCAATCCGCTCTAGATTCTCAGCCTGCTTGTTGGTCAAGGCGCGCGGCAGGGCGTCCAGCAGGATCTGGGCGCCGCTACAGCTCTTGCCTGACTTGGTCGGTGCGGCGACGAAGATGCTCAGCTGGCCAACCCAACGCCGCCGGAGACTAAGATCTGAGCGCGACGTGGATGGACGCGAAGCCGTTGCTCATGGATCGCAAGCCAAGCCTCAAAGCGCTGAAACAACTCTGGGGATTCTCCAGCCTGTAACGACCGATATCCTAGGCGATTTAGGAAGTGCTTACGAGCGACCCCACCATCGAATCGGGGCTCGTTCGGGGCGATCGAACAGTAATACTTCATAGTCATGCCCAGAATTGCACCATACGAATCTGAGTCAGATGTTCTTGAAATATCGAACACTGGAACAAATGCACAGAATTTAGATGGCGCAAAGAGCCCGACCGATGATCGTAAACGAAATAAGTCGGATAGGCTGTCGGAGCGGGACGCGGCAAGCCGCGCGCCTGCATCTGCGCGACCAGCCAGTCATAGGCGATCAGATTTCTATCGAACAGACCTTCCTCCATCAGCCAGGAGTCCGCATGCTCCAGAGGGTAGGAGATGAACACACCGCGATCGAGCAGCATGTCGTAGATACACATGGGCTGGATAGTGTAGAGACGCATGTGGTTCCTTATCAGTGGGGTGATTGGACGCGAGGGCGTGCCCCGCCGGGCCGATTGCAAGGCCCGCACGCGGGTGTCGTCTGGGGCGCAGCGCTGACGTAACGCCGCACGCCAGGCCAGCCAGGTGCGACTCTGCAGGCGAGAAGACGTTCTTACTGAACGTCGTCGACCTCCAGCGGCAGGGCAGTGAGTGTGCCGCTCCTGAAGGCGCCGGTGTCGATGCCGATGCGGTGGTTCGTCCGCTCGATCCTGAAGTCCTTCGTGATGCTATGGCCATGCACGACGATATAGGGCAGTCCGTGGTCCCGGCTCAGGAAGGGCTCGCGGATCCAGATCAGGTCCTGCTCATGCTGCGCCTCGAGTGGCACTCCCGGACGCACGCCGGCATGGACGAACAGATAGGGTCCGCGAATGGCATACAAGGGGAGTGCCTCGAACCAGGCCCGGTGTTCGCGCGCGAAGGGCAGCAGAGCCAGGTCGCCCCCGTTCCAGAGCCAGAGATCGAGGGTGTGCTCATCCGGATCGGGGTCGATCACCACATCGAGCAACATGTCCTCATGGTTGCCGCGCAACACGGTGACTCCGGCCAGGCCATGGGCATCGGGATCCGCCTGCAGGGCGAAAACCTGCTCGAGCACGGCCTGATCGCCGCCGGCCTCCGGGGCCCGATCGACGAGATCGCCGAGAAAGATCAGTTCTGCACCGGAGCCGAGCCAGGGTTCCAGCGTCTCCTGCAGCAGGTGGGCGCAACCGTGAACGTCACCGATGGCAACAATGGTTCGGGGCATGCTGACTCCTTGATGAGCGATGCGTGTTTGTGAGCATTGAACGTCCGCTTGTAGACATTCGGTGCGTCATGGGGTGTCGCTGGCGATCATGCTGGATGCCTTGCGGCAGGATGCGCCGCATCCGGCAGGGCCGTCCTGGTTTCGATCGTCCCCGACCGCATTGCTATTCAACCACTCTGATGCGTCAGTTTCTGTCGCGCATGGGCCGCGGCAGCGATCGCTGCGCCTTCGCGCGCAGGGGTCACGCGGCATCACGCTTGTGCTGGCCGGCGGAGTGCAGGGCCGCGAGGTACTCGCCGCGGCGCCAATAGCGCCTGCGCTTGATGACGATCGGCTGGGGGATGATGCCCTTGCGCAGCCATCGCCAGAGCGTCATGTCGGAGATGCCGCCGGCCAGGCGACGGGCCTCGGCGGCGGTAATGAGCGCGTCGCCCTCAACGGCGTTGGCGGGCAAAGCCGTTCGATGCGGGTCGGTCGTCATGTTGCGTACCTCGTTGAAAAAGATACGAACATGGTACGGGAGCGTTTCTGCCGTTTTCGGCGGAATGCGAGGCCTATGGATGAGCTTTCGACGAAAAATTGCTTTTTTGCAGGGAGGGGGTCGAATCGATCTTCCGCCATGCCCCGGGGCCGGAAATCCGGAGTCCGGCAGTCGCTGCTGCCGGTTGCGTTCGGGGCGTCTTGGCGGTACCGCGAGCGCCCATGTCCGATACCTGTAGCGGCCTGCAAACATTCGCCCCCCGACCTGCAAACATCGCCATTTCCGGCTCGGATTATCTGCAAACACCCGAATGCCAGGGATGCCACCCCCATCAGACCGGCAACCCGGCTGCGAGCAGCTGCGCATGCAGCTCCTGGGTCCGCCCCGGCGCCAACTGGCCATGCAGGAAGGCGCGCACCTCCGCCGGTCGCACGTTGAACAGCTCGGCCAGGGCGCGGGCGCTGTAGCCGTTCCTGGTCAGGGTCGCCTCCAGGGCATCGAGGTCCGCGGCCAGCACGTTGTCGATGATCTCCACGGTGATCGGATGTGCGCCCACTTCGTACCCGGCCTCGAAGGCGAGGGTCAGGGATTGCTCGATCTCCAACGGCGTTGCGAGCGCGCCCGCCCGCCAGGCGGTCGACGGCCTCGTCGGTGAGGATCTCGGTGCCGTCGTCCTTGGTGCATTGCGCGAGCAGCCAGTCGATGTAGGCGCGCTCTTGGCCCTTGATGCCTTCGAGGGTGAACAGCGCGGTGCGTGCGGCTCGGAACGGTGCTGCATGCCGTTGTAGTGGACCAGGAAGCGCAGCAGCCAGTCGTTCGCCTCGTCCTCGGTCTCCGGCTCGTGCAGGTGGTAGAGGGGCTCGTGCATCTCCTTGACGGTGCGGAACGGCCGCTCGACCTTACCCTTGCTGCGCGCCGTCGTTCGGCGCCCGTCGCTGCCCCGCGGCATGTGCCGGCGCACCTCGATGCCGAGGTAGTCCATCACCTTGTTGAACACCAGGCTGCGAGCGATGGGGCCGTTGTCCATGTAGATGATCCGCGGCCGACCCTGCAGGGGCAGCTCTTCAACGGACTTCGGTGCCATGGCGTTGAACAGGAAGCGCAACGCCGCCTCGACATCCTCGCCGTAGACGCCGTGGTACTCCTGGTAGGCCATGCCGCTGCGGTCATCGACCACGCTGTAGAGCATCAACAGCGGATGGCCGCGGCCTGCCTCGAACCAGGCCGGGCGCTTGACGTGCTTGAGGTCCGACGGGCGCAGATCGAAGTGCCAGCAGTCGTTGCTGCGCCCGGCCTGGAAGCGCACCGCCGGCGGCTCCCGGCGCAGGGTCCGATGATCGACGCCCCAGAGCTTGAGGGAGCGGTTGACGGTGCTGCGCGCGAGCACACCGGTCGGTGCCCGCAGCAGGCCGTCCGGGGTCTCGATCCCGTGCTCTTCCAGAAGGCGAATCGCCTCGGGCGTGGACAGGTGGCGTCCCTTCTTAATTGGTGGTGCGGACCTTCAGCGCGGCGATGACCTCGCAGTAGCGCTCCATCTGCGCCGGCGCCATCACCCGCGGCTGCCCACGGTCGGCGCGGTGGAAGGCCTTCGGCCGCGCACGCTCGCGCAACGCCCGATAGACCGAGCTTTCCGACAGGCCGTAGAACTCGGCGGTCTCGCGCATCAATGCCCGCCGCTCGGCGCTGCGCGGGGTGAGTCCGTCGAGCACCGGCCGCTCGGCCTTGGCGCCGCTGACCACCTCTTGGAGCACCTTCTCGCAACCGGCCTGGCGCAGGGCATCGACCTGCAGGTCGACGCTCTGCTCCCGCGTGCTGACGCGCGCCTAGCCGATCTGCATCACCTCTCCGGCGATCATTTGGTTCGACGTACTCGACGGAGTTTAGGAAATCCGGACCTTGATTGCTAGAACGGGTTTTTCGGACTGGGCAGCACGACTCCTTGGCCTACCTGGAGGGCCTGAGAGATCAGTCCGGGAAAACGTTCGTTTTTTCGAACTGACAAGCGCAGGAGCCAGCGCTTCTCCACTGGGCCTTGGGCACTCAGGCGATCGCTTGAATTCCCTTCTTGTCGATGACGGTCAGGAGTCGAAGTGCTGGCCCGCCGGGACGCTTCACCCCTCGCTCCCAGTCCGAGACCAGATTCTTGCTCACGTTGAGATAACGGGCGAAGACCGGCTGAGAAAGATGCTCGCGCTCGCGCAGAGCGCGGATGGCTTCGGGAGAAAGGGATTCGACCGGCGTCAGGCAGGCATCGTCGAACTGGCGCATGGTCTGCTTGTCGATGGCGCCCACCTCATGGAGGGCCTCCATGGTTTCGTGGATTGAGGCCATCGCATCGCTACGATACTGTTTAGCCATCGTGTTCAACCTCCGTAAATTGTCCGTTCTGGATCAGCGCGCAGAGTTGCTCCTCCGTCATCTCAAGGACGTGCTGCGCCGCCTTCTTGAATTCGGCGACTTCCTCGTCGCTGACGTTGGTCTGCTGGCTCTTGGCGAACCCGTAGACGAAGAAGGCTCGATGACTCTGGCGATACAAGATCAAGGTCCGGTAGCCTCCCGAGCGACCTTGCCCGGGACGAGCAACGCGCTGTTTGATGACGCCTCCACCGAGATCGGCATCGATCAGACCCTGTTCTGCGCGACGGATCGCTTCGCATAACATCCCATCCTGGATCTTCTGTTTTCGCGCGAAGCGCTCGAACCAAGCGTTCTTGAAGATCCTCACGTGCCCTTGCGCTCCAACTTTATATAACACTAAGTGTTATACACATAGGTCGTCGAAGTCAAGGCGGTAGGACCCCGGCATCAACCCGCCGGTCGATTGGCAAATAATCTGGGCCGACCCGCATGTTTGCAGGCTATTGGCAGCTAATCTGGGCCGTTGGCGAAACAATGTGGGCCGGAAGCCCCAGATATTGTCAGCGAATTCGGGCCAGCATCGGCGATGTTTGCAGGTCTGACGGCCGATGTTTGCGAGCCGTTACAGCTAGCGACCTCCTGGCACCTGCCACTTTCCCTCCTGGCCAGGCGACGCCCCGCGTTCATCCCCCCACCCACGCATCCACCCGACCGCGGGCTGATCAGGGATTCGAACCCAAGCGAGTCCGTCCGAGGCAGCGGCCC
>NZ_VWXX01000022.1 GCF_008632335.1 Thiohalocapsa marina | reverse complement strand
GGGCCGCTGCCTCGGACGGACTCGCTTGGGTTCGAATCCCTGATCAGCCCGCGGTCGGGTGGATGCGTGGGTGGGGGATGAACGCTGGGGGCGTCGCCCGACAACAGCAACGTGGCGCTGTGGTGAATTGAGCGGACCGGGATCCTCGCGCAGTGCCAGGCAGACGCTGATCCGTAAGCAGCAGGACACTGCTGCTAATCCAGAAGAAGCCAGTTGGTGAACTGACAGGTGCGGGGAGGTCGCTAGCGAGGTTCGGAGCAGAAAGGCAGACGGTCATCAAGCATGTGGTGACCGATCGGACGAGCACCGTCCAACCCTCAGAAGCGGCCGCTCACCGGGCTGCTGGCGGTGACCGGATCGTCCCACTTCCGGCCACACAAGACTGCCTGTCAAACCTCCGCTTCCTGACGAAACCAGTCGAGCTTCTCGCGGCCAAACTCCCTATCGCACTGCCAGAACGCCGCCCGCATCTGGCCACCTGAAAACGTGCCGAACTGTTGGCAATGGCCTTTTGGCCGAGGTGCAGCGTCAGGCGCTGAATGGTTGGCATGCTTGCAGTTGATGCTTGCACATGATAGCGCGCACTGCTAGCTTTACCCCCCATGAACAGTCGCCACCGCAAGACGCTTGAGGCCATCTTTGCCAAGCCCACCACGGGGGCGCTAAAGTTTTCAGCCATCGAGGCGCTCGTGCTCGCCCTTGGCGGTGACGTCAAGGAAGGCACCGGCTCGCGTGTGGCGCTGCGCATTGGCGATGCGCTCATGCATGCCCACCGGCCGCACCCTGGCAAGGAGGCAAAGAAGTACCAAGTTGACGAGTTCAGGGCGTGGCTCAAGGCCCAGGGGATCGAACCATGAACACCATGACGTATCGGGGCTTTACGGCCCACATCGACTACGATGACCGAGACCGTCTACTGATCGGCCATGTGCTCGGGCTGCCGGACACCGTGCGCATCAGCTTTCAGGGAGAAACGGTGGCCGAGCTGACCGACGACTTTCACAACGCGGTGGATTTCTACCTGCAGGAATGTGCCGACAGCGGACGCGAGCCGATGAAGCCGGCCAGCGGCAAGTTGATGCTACGCGTGCCACCCGAGGTGCACGGCGCCGCGCTGGTTGCCGCGCAGGCGGCCGGCACCAGCCTGAACCAATGGGCCGCGAAGGTGCTGGCGGAGGCCGCGCTAACGCGCTGACGCTGGGCGGACCGACCTGTTGGTCACTCCATGCCTTCCCACTTGACGGACAGTCGCTGGTCGGCGGCTGACTCGAGCGCGCCTGCGGGTAAAGTGAACGTAACATCCTGACTTGCTGAGTGTCAGCTGCCCAATCGACTGTGGGCCCAGACCAGTGAAGCACCGGTGTCCAGACCTGGCTCGATTCCTGCCTCGGGGCAGCACCACAGCCAGGTTCCTCTGATGGGTCGAGAGCTGACGGCGCCGGCGCTCGGTCGCAGAGTCTCTTAGTGTTAAGGGTTATCCGACGCCTACCGCCGGCGGCAGCGATAATTTGCGCAGCCCATCACCGCCTTCCCGTTCAGTGGCTCCGGTTGAGCACGCCACACGGCGGTAGGCATCTGATAACCCTTAACAAAACCGGTCTTTCGAGTACGCGATCACCTGTGACCGCAATCAGCGTACAGCGGACCACTGAGAAGAAGCGATCCAGCGGCCGCTTGTTGGACAATTGCTGCCTGTAAGTCAAGAATGGAACTCCAAGGCCCCGGCCAGACGTGCCGAGCGTTCGCCTTCGCGGCAAGTTTCACTCCCAGATCGCAGGGCTTGGTAGGCTGAGCAGGCTGGAGGCGTCATCAAGCGAAAATGACTGAGGCAGCATGACTGTCTCCCATCATCTCCAGGCCTTGTCGCCACTCCTCGACAAAGGTCTCGATCGATTGGATGAAATCCGGCTCATGCGTGGGGCGATTGATGGTGCAGTGGATCAGCACCCCATCGGGCTCCGCGGTCAGTGTCCAGGCCAAGGCATTCGGGCAGTTGGGCAGGGTGAAGCGCAGCCCGCTCTGGATTGGCTCGCGGCGCACCAGAAAGTGACCCCAGAGGCAGTACATCGTGTCCGTGTCGCTGGTCGCATCCCAACTCAGGATCCGGTCAATGGAGGCGCAGACCTCGGCGAATCGGGGACCGATGATCCGGTCCTGCAGCAGCGAAGGTGTCAGAGAGCCGTCGGCGGTGGCGAAGAATTCCATGGGCAAGTCGCGTGTGGCGGACAGAAGATACGGATGCGAAGTGTAGGCACTTACCATCGGAGATGGATCGCGGGGCGCGCGTATTGATTGGAGCGCCCAGGCTGACAGCGACCCGGGTTGCCTGACGCAACCTCGCTCCAGTCTGAGAACCCTCGGTCTCTCAGGACACGGGGTCGAGCAGGCGCGGGTCGTCGTTGGTGGCGCGATTCACCGCGCGCGACACCGGATAGGCGATCCAGCCGGCGGGGTCGACTGGCTGCAGCAGCGCCTGCAGTCGTTGCCTGTCCTGCATGCCTGGATCGAGCCAGAGCGCATAGTCGGCCGGGTCCAGGATCACCGGCATGCGGTCATGGATGGGCGCCAGCAGCGCATTGGCGTCCGTCACAAGGATGGTGCAGGAGTCGATGACGCGGCCCTCCGGACCCTGCCAATGTTCCCCCTGCCAATGCTCCCAAAGTCCGGCCATGGCGAAGGGCGCGCCATCGGCGCGGCGGATCAGAAACGGCTGTTTGCCGTCGGCGCCTGTCTGCCATTCATAGAAGCCATCCGCCGGGATCAGACACCGGCGCTGCCGAAAGGCGTTGCGGTAGGCCGGCTTGTCCGCCACCGACTCGGCGCGGGCGTTGATCATGCTGTAGCGGTGATCCGGCCCCTTCGACCAGGCGGGCACCAGGCCCCAGCGCAGCTGAACCAATTCCCGTCGGTCCACGTCGGTCTGCTCCGCCCGGATGGCCAGCACCGGCTGAGTCGGTGCCACGTTGTAGCGCGGGCTGACCGCACTGAGCTGATCGAGCCCAAAGTGCTCTTCCAGGACCTCCTGATCGGAAGATTGAACGAAACGCCCGCACATCACACCCTCACTGACTTGGGTTGGCCGGGTGATCTGTCAAACCGGGTGTCCGTGCCGGCTTTAGATCCAGCAACGGCGTGCCATCGACACAATCGAGCCCGCGCACCCGCAGCACCGCCCCTTCGATACCGATCACGGCCACGACAGCGCTGCCGATCGGATTAGGCCGCACCGGCGAGCGCAGGGCAAAGGTGCCGAACAGCCGGTCACCGGATTTGGGTCGCTGCACCAGCAGATCGCGCCGGGACTGATCGAGCCAGTACAGCACCTGCAACTGACTGGGCGCCTCGAGCCCCATCAGCGCCTGCTCCCAGGGGGCAAAGACCTCGATGCGGCATTCCGGACCGGCCGGATCGCCCTGACGCGGGCAGTCCTCGCGTCGCTGCCAAGGGGTGCGTAATCGGCCGATGAAGCGCAGGCAAGCATCCCCGGCCTCTGGGACCTTGACGGCGATCTCACCGGGACGGATGGGCTGCGTCACGGTGCAGCCTCAAGACGCCGTTGTGCCAAAGCAGGTCACCACCAGCGTGCGCGCATGGCCCCGCGCGCGGTGCTCCCAGAGAAACAGCCCCTGCCAGGTGCCGAGCGCCAAGCGCCCCTGGCGGATGGGCACCGTCAGGCCCGAGCCGGTCAGGATGCTGCGGATATGCGCTGACATGTCATCGGGGCCTTCCTGGTCGTGCGCATAGCGCGGATCACCGTCCGGGACCGTGCGGGTCAGATGGCCTTCCAGATCGCGCAGCACCGCGGGGTCGGCGTTCTCCGTGATCAGCAGCGAGGCGCTGGTATGCTGGCAAAAGACATGACAGAGCCCGGTGTGGATGCCTGAGTCGTGCACGCACTCGGCCACGCGCGCGGTGAGCTTGAGCGGACCGCGTCCGGTGGTGGAGAGGGTGAAGCTGGTCTGATGACACTGCATGATCGTGAAGGCGGTCTCGGATGGGGCGGTTCCAGCGCTGTTGCTGAGCGGTTTGGGGCGTCACAGGCTGCCCTCGATCGGCCTCGAACAACCCTGGTTTGTCGCCACCCTGGCATCAGGACGGATCAGGTCACTAAGACTAACCCAACCACGACAGACACGCTCGGCGCATGTCACGAACGGTCTCAAGCTCCTGATCTCGAACCTTGTCTCTGTCGCCGCCCTGATCCTGTTCGGGCTCCAGGGGGCCACTGCCTGGGGCGAGGGCGGCCTGGTGCTGTTTGGGACTCTTGCCGGAGGCTATGTCGCCGCGCACCTGTCGCGACAGATCCCGCCGGGCTGGGTGAAGGGCTTCGTGATCCTCGTCGGCGCCGGGATCACGGCCTACTTCTTTGCCGAGACCGATTGGATCGTGGCGTGATGCGCCCGTGCCTCAGGCTCAGCGTCGTCCTCGACCTGCACGTCTTCGATGCTGCGTTCAGTCGCTGTCGGCGCTGGCGTCTCGGCCGCTGACTGTTCGATGTTCTGCGCTTCGTCTTGTTCATCTACCAGCGATCCGGTGGCGAGCACCGTCACAGCCGCATCGGCGGCCTGCAGTTCTGCCTGTTTGCCTGCGCGCAGGGCTGAATCTCTCGCCCGACGCTCCAGGTCGATGAGCGAGCGGCCGAGCCCGTAGACCAGCCGGCGCAGGTCATGGGTGGCGTTCTTGCGCTGCTTGTTGCTCAAGACTCCGGCGAACCAGAGCCCATCGAGCAGGATCAGCGTCTTGTCCAGCGACAGGATCAGGCGCACGTACTGCGCCAGTTGCGGCGAGGACAATTGCAGCGTCACCGCCCGCGGATGGGTGTAGCGCGGCACCGGCACACCGCCTTCCTCATCGGCCAGCGCCTTGAGGCGCGCGTGTTCCTCCTGCAGCCGCTTGGCGACGGCCTCGATGCGCTCGAAGACCAGCGCCTCGATCTGATCCATCTCGGCGTCCTCGCCGATGATGCGCAGCACCACCGAGATCGCATAGAGCGCACGCACCACCAGCAGGAAGGAATGTCCCCGCTGCAGCACGTACTGGGCATTCTGGCTGTGGATGGTGAGCGTCTGATCGAGAACGGGCTTGGAGAAGCTGCGTTTCTGAGGAGAAGAGGCCTTGGCCATGGGGAACTCCGGGAGCGACGGAAATCCCGGAGGGTAGGGCGCTCCTCATTTCCGCGCAGCCGCGAAAGATCGGCTGGCGGCTGAGGATTGCCTCCGATCACGGCTGTCGCAGCTTGGTCACCGGGAACGCTCGGCGCCAGGGCGAGCGCTTGCGGTCGCGGTTCCGGCAGGCGCCTGTCTAGAGTGCCCTGCACAACCACAGCCGAGGGCATGCGATGGGGACGGGACCGACGGATAGACTGACGACGGGTGGCGTCACTGCAGTGATGCAAGACCGAGCTGCGCTGCTGCAACAGGCCGATGGTGCAGTATCGACGGCGCAGCAGAGCCTGCTGCGCAGCTCCAAGCCCGTGGCCATGGCACTGGCCCTGCTGTCGTCGACGGGCTGGGCTGGTGATGGGCGCGAGCCCCCGGCTTCTGACGTCGGGGCGGTGGCGAAATACGGCAATCGCGTGCCGCCGTATCGGGAGACGCGGGCCTATGTGCGCAAGGTCATGGGGTATCTGGGGGCGGCTGGAGCCCCAAGTCGAGCAACGCGACCATTGGCGCTTGGCGCAACTCCGGATTGCCGCCGGCCGACCGATCGAGGTGCCGTCGCAGCTGCGCACCAGCCGACCCTGCTATGTGCTCAAGGTCGAAGGCGAGTCCATGCGCGAGGCGGGCATCCTCGATGGGGATTATGTGGTGATCGAGCAGCGGGACACCGCCAATGACGGCGAGGTCGTCGTCGCCCTGATCCGCGGCGAGGAGGCGACGCTCAAGCGCATCGTGCAGCGGCCGGATCGCGTCATCCTCTATCCCGAGAACAGCGCGCTGTCCGCGCAGGAGTACCGGCCGGAGGAGGTGCAGATCCAGGGGGTGCTGGTGGGGCAGATGCGGGTGTATTGCTAGCTGCTAGCGCTCGCTCTGTAATAGCACATCGATGCAGTGAAACCTGCGAGGAAGACTGACCTCGCAGTCGGAACACACTCTCGCGTATCGCATGCAAATGCGGAGCGACCGTATGGCCATCGCATGACCGAACGACTCCTGTGACCAATCCCAGAATAACGGCTACGGCGAAAAACTAAGTCACGGATGCCGCCATCGTTCGCTGGCGCCTATGTGGCACTCGCAGTGAGTTCGATGCAGGCCGCAGCTTGGGCAGGTGTGGCATAACGGGCCGAGGTAGAAGGCTCACAGGCCCGGCAGCTAAGAAGATTGCCGTGTAGATTCACTGAGTCTTCGCCCGAGAGCGGAGGAGCATTCGTTGGCGTGGGCTGGCTTAATGCGCCGAATCGAGTAAATAGCATCCACGAATCGAGCGGTCGAACGGCTACCAAACGGCTACCGTTAATGCATGAGCAAGGAGGGCGGTCGAGAATGGTTGGGATAAGTTTCTGATTTTGTTGGTGCGCCCTGATGGACTCGAACCATCGACCACCTGATTAAAAGACCGATTGATGGAAAATCAGGGTAATTGAAACAATGGGTTAGCCGCTCGCGCGCTGCGTAAACCTGCCCTGCCCAGCCTCAATATCAAGGCGTTCGGCGCTGCGCCCGCACAGTTTCCGGCACACCTGAGACGGTCGCAGCCGTCCGTCTTGGCCGTCGAGGCGACAGCTGCCGAGGGCTTTTTGGCTAGCATCAATCGTTCAGGAAACCATCGTGCGGGTGACTGAAGCGACCTCGGTCGACTCGCTCAGGGGTATCAGCGCGAAACATGGACAAGGCTCGCCGTCGACGCGTCATGCGACTGGCTCAGCAACCAAAGCGTCCGAAAAATGACAGGGAACGGAGTCTGTTGCAGCTGCCCGGAAGGGCTGCGCGTCTGCTCTCCGGAGCCCGTTGAAATCCCGGAACGGGCATGGGGTCCGCGTCTGTCGCTCCAACCAAAGGTACAGCCATTCCGGCGTAAGGCGGCCCTCCATGCGGTGAATGGCGATCCTATTCGCTGCATCATGCGCGGAGAATAATTTGCGTCAGTCGCGATGCACGGCATCATCTCTGCATGAATAGCGGCGCTTGCAGAATGCGCCGGTGACGCGGGAGCATCTGTTCGGCTGGCATGCGGCCTTATTCCCCACCGGCTACTCTGGTCTGACCAGGATCAGGGTCGCTGGCTGGCGCGACGATAGCACTGGTCCGATGCAAGTGATGTCCAGCCCCATCGGTCGCCAGCGGGTGCATTTCCAAGCGCCGCCAGCCGATTGCCTGGAGGTCGAGACCAGCCGCTTCCTCGACTGGCTGAATGGCGCTTACCTCGAGCCACCCGAGCGCGCTGGAGGCGAGCGGGCTGGCGGTGAAAGCATACCTGGGCGACTGGGCGCAGGCGCCGTCGTGCGACTTGACAGTGTGCGTACAAATGGCGCACATTAATCCGGCTAGCCAACAGGAGTCTGCGATGACGACACTGACCAAAGACACCCGACTGCACATTCGTTGTGACCAGGAGGTGCGCCGCTTGCTCGAGAAGGCTGCGGCCTATGCCCACACGAGTGTGTCCGAGTTCGTGCTCAAGAACGCGGTGGAACACGCGCAGTCAGTCGTGCAGGCGCACGAGGCCATCACCCTGTCGCAGGAACACTTCGCGGCATTTCTGGATGCGCTGGATAGGCCTGCACCAGCCAACCCCGCTCTGGAGCGCGCCTTCGCCCGTCACGCCAAGCACGTGCAGTAAATGGTGTTTTCCATTCGCCAGCTCGACCGTGACGCGCAGACGGCTGGTTTTGACTGCGGCGAGAAGGCACTCGACGACTACCTGCAGCGGTACGCGTCCCAAGACGTCAAGCGTGGTGTAGCGCGGGTCTTCGTGGCCAGCCCGGTCGAGCAAGTTCAGGTGATTTGCGGTTTCTATACCCTCAGCGCCGCCAGCATCGCCGCTGAGACACTCCCCGACAATTGGCGGAAAAAGTTGCCCCGCTACCCGGTACCGGTGGCGTTGCTTGGCCGCTTGGCCGTGAGCCGACAGTTCAGCGGGCAGGGACTCGGCTCGATCCTGCTTGCCGATGCCTGCAGGCGCGTTGCTGCTGCCAGTGAAACACTCGCGGTCGCCGCCATCGTTGTCGATGCCAAATCCGCGAGCGCGGCTGCTTTCTATCAGCACTTTGGATTCACTGAGTTCCCGGGCCAACCCGGCCGCTGGATGCTGCCTCGATCAGCCTGGGTTCATGCCTGATGGGAGTCCGGGTGTCTTGTTTTTTGCCCGCGTTGCCACGCGCGCTGTGTGGAACCCTGGGCTCACCCCAGTTTCCGGTCTCTGCTTCCGCTTCTAGTGGGGCGGGGGCCATCCGGGCGGTGGCGGGGATGACTGTCCGGCGGTTGGTCAATGCTTGACCAATCCGAGCCGCTCCTGAGTCGGTTTCGGGGCTTAGCTCATCGACCCAGCCTCTGCGCACAGGGTTATCCACAGCCGTTGTGGAAAGTGCAAGCGCCCAGGGAGGGAGCGTATTGCAGATAGGTGCCGACGCCCTGATGCCGTGGTGGGGATACTCCGGCGCCGACCTGGCATCCTGGCGTCATCCAGGGGTTCATGCTGCGCTCGACCAGCCCTCCCGCAACCGCTCCGCCAGCCGCGTGATGCGCTGCTGCGCCTGCCGGCGGCCGACGGCGATGCGCAGCGCCTTGGGCTCGGCGATGAGCACCACCAGCTGTTTGCCGCGGGTGACGCCGGTGTAGAGCAGATTGCGCTCCAGCAGCTGATAATGCTGCATCGCGAGCGGGATGACGACCACCGGATACTCCGAGCCCTGGGCCTTGTGAATGCTCACGGCATAGGCCAGCGACAGCTCATCGAGGGCGCTGAAGTCATACTCGACCAGGCGCCCATCGACGTCGACCTTGACCAGGCTCTGTTCCGGATCGATGGCGCGGATGCGCCCGATGTCGCCGTTGAAGACCTCCTTGTCGTAATTGTTCACCCGCTGCAGCACCTTGTCGCCGGGGGCATAGGTGGTGCCGAAGCGCTGCACGCGCGGCTGCGCGTCGGGATTGAGCCGCTGCTGCAGATCGACGTTGATGGCCTGCACCCCGAGCGCGCCGCGGTTCATGGGGGTCAGTACCTGGATGTCCTCGACCGGATCAAAGCCAAGCCGCTGCGGAATGCGCTGCGTCACCGTGGCGTAGAGCTTCGCCGCCAGGTCCTCGGCATCGGCCGCCTCGATCAGATAGAAATCACTCGTCTCGCCCTTGGCCGGCGCCCTTGGCACCTCGGCGCGGTTGATGCGGTGGGCATTGACGATGATCTGCGAGGACAGCGCCTGGCGGAAGATCTCGGTGAGCCGCACCGTCGGCACCACGCCCGAGGCGATCAGGTCCGCGAGCACCGCACCGGGGCCGACCGAGGGCAGCTGATCCACATCGCCAACGATCAGCAGCGCGGCTGCATCGGGCAGGGCGCGCAGCAGCTGATTCATCAGCACGGTGTCCAGCATCGAGGCCTCATCCAGGACCAGCAGCGCCGCGTCCAGTGGATGCTCGGCATCGCGCTTGAAGCGGTAGGCGCTGGGATCGAATTCGAGCAGCCGATGGATGGTCTTCGCCTCCTGCCCCGTGGTCTCGGTCAGGCGCTTGGCTGCGCGTCCGGTCGGGGCTGCCAGCAGGACCGAGACCCCCTTGGCCCGCAGGATGCGCAGCAGGCTCTTGACCAGCGTGGTCTTGCCCACGCCGGGACCACCCGTGAGCACGGCGACCTTGCTCTCGAGCAGGGTGGCGATGGCCGCGCGCTGGGACGGGGCCAGCGTCAGGCCGGTCTGCGCCTCGACCCAGGGCAGGGCACGCGCCACGGCGATCCGGCCCCAGGGCAGGGGACCGCGCAAGAGCCGCTTGAGATGCGCCGCGCAGCCCTGCTCGGCGCGCTGCAGCGGGGTCAGGTAGATCAGCGCCTCCTCGCGGACGAGATTGTCCTCGCGCTCCTCATCGACGATGCCCTGCTCGATGATGGGTGGCGGGATGTCCAGCAGCTTGCTCGCCATGCCGAGCAGCTGCTCCGGAGAGGCGGCACAGTGCCCCTGCTCGGCGTGGACCTGCAGCGCATGGCGACGCCGGCGCGGGCGCGCAGCAGCGAGTCGCGCGGGATGCCGAGATTCTGGGCGATGGTGTCGGCGGTCTTGAAGCCGATGCCCCAGATGTCGAGCGCAAGCCGGTAGGGGTTCTCGCTGACGGTGAGGATGGCTGCCTCGCCATAGGTCTTGTAGATGCGCACCGCGCGGGATGAGCCGACGCCGTGGGACTGCAGAAAGACCATGATCTCGCGGATGACCTTCTGCTCGGCCCAGGCGGCGCTGATGCGCGCGCGGCGCGTGCGGCCGATGCCGGGCAGTTCCTCCAGCCGGTCAGGGGTGGTCTCGATGACGTCGAAGACCGCTTCACCAAAGGCCTGCACGAGGGTCCGGGCGAAGTGCGGGCCGATGCCCTTGACCATCCCCGAGCCCAGATACCTCTCGATGCCCTCCAGGGTCGCGGGCGGGACGATCTGCAGCTAATCGGCACGAAACTGCAGCCCATGCTGGCGGTCGTTGACCCACTGGCCCTGCGTCTCGATGGACTCGCCGGGGCTGACCGCGGCGGCCGTGCCGACGACGGTGACCAGATCGCGCTGACCGCGGACCTTCACGCGCAGCACGCAGAAGCCGGACTGCTCGCTATGGAAGGTGACGCGCTCGATGCTGCCGGCGAGGCGTTCGTGCTGGCGGTCAGCGGCGGATGAGGCGGAGGGCAGGGGCGGCATCGGGCGATTGTAGCGCTGCGCCCGGCTGCTGGGGCGCGTTGCCTGGCTGCTGGGCTGCCGATCTGGGCCTGTGTCGCACGGCTAAGACGCGCGCGGCCTCCAGCGGTTGCGCTAAGGGGTGATGAGCCCCGAGCGAGCGAGGAATGCTCTGAGCACTGTTGAGCCAATCGCCCGCGGCGCATCGGTCGGATCGAACGGAGGAACTGAGCCGGCTTGGCATCCGGCCTGAGGCCGTTGACCGGGTTGCCCAAATAGTAAGGAGTTCGGCGCTGTGCCCGCATCGTTTCTGGCGGCACACTTGATAAGGCCTCATTCGCCCATCTCGGCTGTCGACGCGAAGGCTCCCTGTGTCCTCGATCCGGAAGAAGTCCATTGACAGAACGCTATCGTCGAGTTGTTCGCGACAGTGGGGGCGGTGAGGCGTGTGATCGCAGAAGGCCACAGCAGCGCGTGGTGAGGTCTTTGAGAAGAAGTCACCCGGAATCCCGCCGGCCAGACTGCGTTGGAGCGGCACGTGGCGAGGCGACGGTCGCAGATAGACACCATGAATGCGAAACGCCACTGCCCGAAGGGACGCGGCACTTGGCGCTTGCGCGGGTGACTGCATCGCTCTACGCTTGCAGTCATTGAAATCAAAAGAGGGGTTCTGACTTATGGCCATCCTGACGGTCAGGAACGTACCCGATGACGTGCATCGCGCGTTGCGCGTGCGGGCCGCCCAGCACGGCCGCAGTACGGAAGCGGAGGTGCGCGAGATTCTGGCGGCCGTGGTCAAGCCGGAGAAGCGCGTGCGGATGGGGGAGGCTCTGGCCGCCATCGGTTGCAAGATCGGCCTGACCGACGAAGATGTCGCCGTCTTCGAGAGCGTGCGCGACAAGACGCCGGCCAAACCGTTGAGCTTCGACTGAATGATCGTCCTGGATACCAACGTCGTTTCCGAGGCGATGAGGCCGGAGCCAGACGCGGCCGTGAGGACTTGGCTGAACGACCAGGCGGCGGAAACCTTGTATCTGTCGAGCGTCACGCTGGCCGAGTTGCTGTTTGGCATCCGGGCGCTGCCGGCGGGCAAGCGCAAGAACATGCTCGACCGCACCCTGCACGAACTGCTGGAGCTGTTCAGGGATCGGGTACTGCCGTTCGACACGGATGCGGCACGCCACTATGCAGACCTCGCCATGACGGCCAAGAACGGGGGGCGTGGCTTCCCGACGCCAGACGGCTACATTGCGGCCATCGCAGCATCGCGGGGCTTCATTGTGGCATCACGCGATACATCGCCCTATGAAGCGGCCGGTGTGACTGTCATCAACCCATGGAAGGACGTCTAGGACGCGTGATACCCTGGCAAGGACGTAATCCTTCAGATCCCCCACCCAAATCAGTAGGGCTGAGCGAAGATAAACTGTCTTAGAATCATCTGGCTGGGCCATGATTGGAGAAACGATCCAGGGAAGTTCTCATGTCGAGCAGCATCATCGAGCATTTTTGCCCAGTTCCAGGTTTCCGGTTCGAGCGCAACAAGCTCAACCCCCTCCCGAAAATCCCTCCTGGCGGATGACAGTGATTGATTCCGGCTGCGCCAGTTTACGTTTGATCTCTCTGGCCACACATGCCCGTGTCCGAGTCTCAGGCGCACAACAGGCCAGGACCACTTCAATCACATCCTGCTCCACGAACTAAATCCACTTCGTCGACGACGAATTCAAGGCGCGCTGTATCATCGATTATGGCTATCGGTACGGGGCCATGCAGCTGCGGCACAATTTGCGGATACATAACGCCGATAACTATGCTCTGTTTGCATCCCATGCCCACATCGGGCTTGGCCGCTTGGTTGCGAGCCAACCCGCCGCGTTCGCGCGTGAAGATCCACTGATGCAGCTGCTGCTGACGATCCCCGGGATTGGTCCGATCAACGGCACGGCGCTACTCGCCGGCATCTGCGACGCCTCGCAGTTCCGTCGCGGCCGCGATCTGGCCGCCTGGCTCGGCCTGGTGCCGCGCCAGTACAGCACCGGCGGCAAGACGCGGCTGCTTGGCATCAGCAAGCATGGCAATCGCCACTTGCGCGTGATGCTCATCCATGGCGCCCGCGCCGTGCTGCGCGTCGCCGACAAGCGTCCGGCCGAGGACGGGCTGCGCCGCTGGGTCGAACGGATCACCGTGCGCAAGCATGCAAACGTCGCCGTGATGGCATTGGCGAACAAACTGGCGCGCATCCTCTGTGCCGTCCTGCAACGCTGAGCGCCGTTTGCGCCGGGGCAGGTGACAGGCTGATGAAGCTGCCACATGTTCCGGATTGGCAGCCATGCTGCACACGACAGACGCAGGTGACCAGCGCACAGTACATCGTCAAGTAACCGAGCATCCCACCGAGTGACTGCAAGCGATGAGGATTGATGGCGGAGACAGTCAAGCGGCCATGCGCAAGCCTGAGAAAAAACGGCCCCAGACGGAGGTCATCGACTTATTCAGGAGCGCATGGCACGAATTTCCATCGAGGCCCGGCGATCCTGCGTGATCGACCATTCCGAGGCCGGATACATTGACGCAGTCTGTTCTCAACATCTCGCACTCGGCACTTGCACCACCGGGGCGGACCATACATTTTTTTTCAATGCCAGCAAGGCTGCAGTCTCGGCCAAGGCGGCGTTCTTGCGCTGCAATTCGCGCTCGAGTTCGCGGATCCGTGCCCGTTGCGCCTTGGCCTCCTCGAGCGCGTGCCGAGCCGGTGGTGTCGGTGGGCTGGTCGCTTGCTCGCAGGCCGTACGCCACTGCGCGAGCTGCTCGGGATACAGGCCGCGACGGCGGCAGTAGGCGGCGGTTTGTTCGGCATTCATCGCCGCCGTCTCCAGCACCGCCTGAAAGCGCGCCTTGGGCGGCCAGTCCTGCGCCGGGCGCGAGCGGGTCTCGGCTGGAGGCGATCCGCCTGCCAGTGCCTTACCGCGCCAACAGTAGAGGGTATCCTTGGGCACACCGCTCTCGCGCGCCAGCTCCAGCACCGGCCTGGACTGCGGTGGCAGCATCTTGGCGATCAGGTCTGCCTTGAACTCGGGAGAATAGGTCGTTGCCATGGCGTTGGAGTACTCCTGCTCAGGTGCGGGGGCGTCAACACGGCGCCGTCGCGCGCTCAGCGTCCAGTCGCCCTACGGGCTCCCTCCCGCTGAGCGCGCGCCAAAGGCGCCGTACCTCGCCCCAACAATGCCCCATGCTCACATAAAACTCCCGAGGGGGAGGCGACATCTATCCTGGCAGCGGGGGGAACCTGACAAGCGCATCCGCTGGTTGACGCGTGATGAGGCTGAACGGCTCCTTGCCGAGTTGCCCGAGCATCTGGCCGACATGGCGGCGTTCAGCCTCGCAACCTGGCTGCGCGAGTCGAACGTCACCGGGCTTTGTTGGAGTCAAATTGACCTTGATCGCCGAGTTGCTTGGGTGCATGCCGATGAGGCCAAGGGCAAACGGCCCATCGGTGTGCCGCTGAACGTTGATGCAACGCTCATTATGCACCGTTGGCAGGGACGTCATGCAGAGCGCGTCTTCTGCTGGATACCAAGAGGCAAGACGACGTGGCTGCCCATCGAGAAGGCGGGCACGGCCGCGTTCAAAAAGGCCTTGGGACGTGCTGGCATCAGGGATTTTCGCTGGCACGATCTGCGGCACACTTGGGCATCGTGGCATGTGCAGGCCGGCACGCCGTTACATGTGCTGCAGGAACTCGGAGGCTGGTCATCGTATCAAATGGTGCAGCGCTAAGCGCATCTTGCGCCGGAGCACCTGGCTGGTGCCGCAGCCAACATCGAGACGAGGCTCACCGTTGTCGGCACATTTTCCGGCACACCTGAAAACGAAAAAGCCGCAAAATGCGGCTAACTCTTTGAAAATATGGTGCGCCCTGATGGACTCGAACCATCGACCACCTGATTAAAAGTCAGTTTTTTGGCGCATTGATGTTGTCCATTGCCGTCCAGCGAGATCCCACAGGAAAGATTTATTTCCTTTTAAAACAGGTATATAATAATTTCCAGTTCTTGCAGTGTCCACCGCCGTTCGGCTACAGCCAGCGGCAAACGGCTACCTAACGGCTACCAACAATCGGAGACAAGTCTTGCTGACGGTAAAGGCACTTCGCACCCTCAAGCCGAACGTCTGGGTCTCTGATGGCGGAGCGCGCGGAGCTGGGTCCCTAGTTTTCCGCCGCAGCGGCGAGGTGACTCGAGTATACTATAGATACACAAAAACGGACGGAAGCCGTTATGCAATGCCCTTGGGTCATTACGACGAGAATGGTCGGGAAGGGCTTAGCCTAGCCGATGCTCGCGCACGAGCGGCTGAACTGTCCAAGCTTTACGTGTCCGGCGTGCGAGATTTACGGGCGCATCTGGAGATGCTCGAAGCTCAACGGGAAGCAGATCAAGAAGCAAAAAGAGCCGCTGAAGTTGCAGCGGAGGTTGCAGCAGAGGTGCGCCAGCGTCACACATTATCGGCATTGTGTGAAGCTTATGTTGGCGTGCTTGACGCTCAAGGTAAGACAAAGACGGCGCGCGACGTACGCTCCGCTTTTAAAGTTCATGTTAGTGAGAAGCATCGAGCTATCGCAGATCTGCCAGCTAGCGAGATCACACCACAGCAAATAGCCGTCATAATTCGTACTGTGCGAGAAACTGGAAAAGAGCGGACTGCAGGCGTTTTGCGAAGTTACCTGCGCGCGGCTTATGCGATGGCTATCCGAGCACCATTCGATAGTGCTGTGAATTCAAAGCTCGTTGACTTCGATATTAATATGAATCCAGTTGATAGTATCCCGACCATTCCTGTTAAGGCGGGGCATCGAAGACTGACCAATAATGAGCTGAAAGCATATCTTAATTCGCTGACTGAAGGCCTACCTGATCTAGCGCTGAGGCTTGCTGTTCTCAGCGGCGGACAAAGGATGGCACAACTCTTACGCACAAGAGTCGCAGATTACAACGAAGAAACTGCGATCTTGAGACTTTGGGATAATAAGGGTAAGCGTCGAGAACCAAGGGAACATCTCATTCCGCTTGGTCAGAGTGGAGCTGCGCTTGTAGGCAAATTAATTGCAAGGGCGCATGAAAAAGCTCAGCTTCTTGCTGAAAAAAATCAAGCTGATGTAGAGTCAAATCCCTCGCTATGGCTGTCGACTGGAGGCGCGATCATGGTCGAGACAACTCCAGGGAAGCGGCTACTGGAAATTTCAGGGACTATGAAAGTCGAGCCTTTCAATCTCAGAGATATTCGCCGTACGGTCGAAACAATTTTAGCGGGTATGGGTGTTAGTCGCGAAACGCGAGCACAGCTTCTTAGCCATGGTCTTGGAGGTGTTCAGTCAGTTCACTACGACCGGCACACTTACATGGACGAAAAGCGATCCGCATTATTAGCGTGGGAGTGTCAGCTAAGGACCATGGGAGCGATTATTTGATTGGTTTAGTTTAGATACCGCAATCCACCGGTAGATTCGGCGTCTGAGGTTGCTGGGTCGGTTTTCAGCCTTCGGTTTTTTGGCTAAGAACAATTGTAAATAAACAGTTTAAAATGTCACTTTCTGGTCGGGGAATCAGCGCCAGCTCCGCCGGTCGAGCGTGTCACTCGGGTCGCTCGCTCTGCTCGACGTCCACATCGAAAGCGTCGGGAGTTATCCGCATGAGCAGGCTGGGCCCGTGAGAGCGCCCGTCGGTCTCGGTTTCGGTTTGACTGTAGCCACTGTAGCCAATTGTAGCCAGGACCATCTAAGCCGCGATGCGGCAAAGCCCAGTCCCTCCGATAACGAAAAATCAACTGCTTACCTCGGTCGTGGATGCGCTTGGACAACGACTGTAGCCAATGTAGCCAATGTAGCCAGGGGTTATGGTTCCGGCGCGATTTCACGTTATCCCGCAGATGCTGGCTACATTGGCTACAAACCTGTGGATAAGGACGCCTTTGGACGCGACCGGCGCAACTCGCGGCCAAGTTGGACGTCAACAGGCGAGTGACACGTGCCACGAGAGCGGGCTACCGGGCTCGGGTGACTTCAAATGGTCAAGCCCGTCATGACTGCTGGGCTCAGAACGACGCGGTCGCCCTGAGTGCAGGATGCGGCAGATAGCAGGGCTTGCGGCGGCTCGCGCTTGGCTCGATGCGCAGCCAGCCAAGCTCTTCCAGCAGTTCGAGCACGGCGTTGGCGGTCTTGGCATTCGGCCGTGGCCGCGGTCCGTAGAGACAGAGTGTCCGTGCCGACAGCAGCCCGCTCGGTTTCTGGCGCTGAAGCCAGGCAAGTGTTCGGCGCGCCAGCTCCAGGATGGGATCTTCCAGGGCGATGCGCTGCACCCGCACCGCTTCCTCCAGGAACCACACCCCGGCGCAGTGCGCCGCCGCCCAGGTCGTTGCGTCGATGGCGCTGTCTGGCGCCTCCAGCACCTGCGGCGAGGCGGCGACGTGCAGCACCAGGGCCAGCTTGCAGATCTGTGTGACCGCCTTGGCGGCGATGTCGCGCACGTCACTCAGATCCCCGCCCTCGGCCATGCGATCCTGCAGGCTGTTGTGCAACTCCACGCGCGCCTCGGCCGCGTCCCGGCTCAGACGCGCCAGATGGGGGAGCGGGCGCCCGAAACCGTCCCGGCGAGGCTCATGGACCAGGATCGCCCGGACCAGTTGTGCGTAGCCTTTCAACTCCCCGGCGCAGAGTGTCTGCTCTTGCAGCTGCTCGTGCTGCCGTCCGACCATCGTCGGCAGCCAGACGGGCCAAATGCGCGCCAGCGCTCCCGAGGCCCGCAGGGCCGAGTGTCCTGCCGCCTCCAGATACTTGTCCGGCTGCACCATGACGCAGACGTTCAGACAGGGGCGGCGGATGACCCGGTCCTCCGGGCCGTTTTGGCCACTGCCGACACGGTCGCGACTGACCGTATCCCCGCTGATGCCGGCCAGATAGATAGCGTCCCCCGTGCGCTTGTCACCGGAGTATTTGCCGAGGATCGCATCCAGGATTGGCCTGCCTTCACCGCTCATGACCGCGAAGGCCCCCTGGCGCTCGTGCATGAGCTGAAACACCCGCTCCTCGGTACAGTCGGTGGTGAACAGTTTCGGTGTCGGCGGCAGGGGCAGACGCTCGGCCTCCAGCGCCTCGATGCGCCGCGCCGTCTCGAACAGATCGCAGTCCTTTTGGCGCTTGAGCTTGGCGATCTCGCTGTCGACGGCCGCATTGCGGGATTTGACCCGTCGCGTCGCCTCCGCCCACGACGGTTCCTGTTCCACGGCCCAGGCCTCCAGCGGCTCGGTCATGCTGCGGAACACCGGACTCTTGCGCTCGCCACTGTCGGCGATGCCGACCAGAAATAAGGCCGGGTGATGATTCAGTCCTCCGCGCTCAACCACCATCGCGCGCTTGCCGATGGCGGTAGCCAAGGTGCCGATCCCGATCAGGGCCGCGCTCGCCTCCGCTACCTTGTTGAAGCGTGCGACCTCGCGCACCGCCGTCTGCAGGGCTGACGGCAGCAGGGTGAGGGGAAACGGCGGCACCGTGCCCAGATCGCCGCGTTCGGGCACGGGCTCGGGGTCCGGCCAGTCGGTGCTGTCCGGTTCGCCCCCGGCCTCGCGCTCCAGCATCGTCGGATCGAGCGTCTCGGACCAGTCGGGATCGCGCCGGTTCATGTCGGTCTGTCCCGCTTGCTCGCCCGCAACCGCAGTCTGGCCACCTCCACACGGCCGCGGTCCTCGATCGACAGGGTCCGCCCCCGGCGCAGGTCCGCCGCGGCGATGCGCAGGATCAGCCGCTCGACGGCGAGATCGATGCCCTGGTGCAGGTCCCGGCTGGCACCGCGCCAGCTTGCGTGCGCCACGGCGGCTGCGCGGGCGGCAACCCAGGGATCGGCATACAGATCACGCCAACCGAGGCCCATGGCGGCCAGGACCGCCTCCGGTGCACAGCCGGCGTGACAGTGAAACAGCAGCTTTTCTCCGTCGAGGCGGATACTGAGCGATGGGCTGCGGTCCGCGTGCGCCGGACAGCAGGCAGACCAGCGCTGCTCGCCGGTGCGAACGACCGTCTGCAGACGCGCCAGAAACGGCTCTGCCAACATCGAAGAGACCTCCTCAGCAGGGACCGCGGACGGCGCGCGTCCATGGTCCGGTGGGCAATGGGCTCAGGCCGCTGACGCGTGTGTCCCGGTCAGACCGAAGTTGGCCCGTTCGCCCTCCAGGGTGCTGACCACCGTGCGCAGCTCCTCCTCATCGACCGAGCGGATCTGGGCGGCGAGCACCGCCTCGACCTCATGCTCGGGCCAGGCCGAGGCGCGCGCACCGAGTGCGATCGGATGTGGAAACAGCCCGGCGCTGATTCGGGCATAGAGCCCCGAGCGGCTGTAGCCGGTACGCTCGAGGACCTGGGGCAGGCGAAGAACACGGGTTGGCATGGAAACGCTCCTAATGGACGGGTGCGCAGAGGCGCGAAGAAAAAGGATGGGCACAAGGGGATTCTGGCCCGGGCCAGGCATCCGCCTGGCCGGGTGCGATCGGGCGACACAATTGGGAGAGGTTTAGGCCGTCAGGGCGGCGACGTGGCCTCAATCCTTGGGACCGGCGCGGTCTCGGCCGGGACGACCTTGGGCGGTCGCTGCCGCCGCCAGCCGCGTCCGCGCTTGAGGATGCAGAGCGGACAATGCAGTGCCGTGCGGGAGAGATCGCCGGCCAGATAATGCACTGCGCAGTGCGGACAGACATGCAGCCGGGCGAGCCCTGTGGTCAGGTCACGGGCGATGACCCAGGCCGCATTGATGTCGATCGGCTCCCCCAAGGTAGCCTCCGCCGCGAGGTGCTCGATCTGCGCCTGATACAGTTGATGCGCCTTGAGCAATGCGGCAAGATCGACGCGATGCAACACTTCGGTGCCACCGAGCGCACGATAGAGTGCAACGAATACCGAGGCGCTGGCCCGCAGGCGCGGCGAGAGCAGGAGGCCACTCAGGCTCGGCAGTGGGCCGCCCGATGGCTTGTCGCCATGGATCTCATGATGCAGCTCGCGCACCACCGGCGATCTCAGCCCGCTGACGTGGCTGACCAGTGAGGTGCGCATGCCCCGCTGCAGCAGTGTCACCGCCTGCTGCGTGCGGTTCAGGCGTTCCAGTCTCATGGCTGTGTCAGTCCCTCTGCGGCCAGCAGGATCGACTGCAGCTCAAACGCGGTGGTCGCCTGCTGTGAGGCCGCGAGGCGTTCGTGCAGAAAGCGCGTCTCAAAGCGCGGGCGGACCAGCAGCACCCCGGAGGCCGCCAAGGTGCGCAGCACGGTAAAGGGTGCCTCGCGCAATGCTTCGGCCAGCTCGCGCTCGAGCCCATAGACCAGGGTGGCCTGATCCACATCGTTGCGCGCCAGCGCGCGGGCGCCCACCAGCCATTGCAGGTTCAGGTGGGTGATGTCCAGGTCCAGCGCACCCTCCAGGGGGGAGGATGCGGCTGGAGTGACGGGGGGTGATGTGCGTACCATGGCGGACCCTCGGTGCAAAATATCGGGTTGAGATGCGCTATAATACGCACTATGAGGCGAATAGATCAACTATGACACCCCATGGAGTATTTTCTCCTGCGATAACCACTGGATAAGAACGGCAATGTCAGCAGAACGCAGCTTTGACGTGATCGACAACGCGACCGGGCATGATCGAGCGAGCTGGGACGGGGAGGGCTTCCCGGACCGCTTGACCCGGGCCAAGGGCAGACTGACCCCTGCCGCCTTCGCGCAGAAGTGCGGGATCTCCGAGACGGTCCTGCGCAAGTATCTCTCCGGAGTCAGCGTTCCCGGTGCGGACAAGCTGACGGAGATCGCGCGCGTGGCCGGTGTATCACTCACCTGGCTGGCGACGGGGGAGGGGGCGCCGGATGGTGTGGACAATGTGCTCGACACCGACCTGCTGCGCACGGTGATGGCCGGGGTGGAGGAGGGGTTGGCGGCGATCCAGGGACGCATGCCGCTGGAGAAGAAGGCCGAGCTGATCGCGATGCTCTACGAGATGGAGCGACAGGGGGAGTCCATGCCTAAAGAGCCCCTGCGCAAACTGATCCGTCTGGTCAGTGGCTGAGTGCCTTTGGACGGTCGCGCGAGGACGTCTCAAGGCAGACCGCATGACACGCGGCGCGTCAGTTTTCGTCAGGATTCGTCAGTTTCTGGTCGCATTCGTTGTATGCGATCGTTCAATCATACACGCTTGTGTTACTATTGCGGTGGCAGTCGGCCGTTCAATGCGAGTCTGCTCCGTTGGGCGTTTGTCTGCGTGATCGAACATCCGCTTCGGAGACACAGTCGATGAATGAAAATGACGAGAGGCAAGAGCGCATTCGCGATGCGATCAGTCGTTTTTCCGGGGACATCAAGCGGCAGGACGACCCGAACGAGGCCGGGGAGGATGCGATGTCGACCGCGGTCAAGCCGCCGGCGCAGCAGCGCGGAGCAGTCGGCTCGGTCAACATCCAACTCGGCGATGTGAAGATCAAAAAATCCAAGGGATCCGGTAAGACGCCAGACGGCGGTCAGATGCGGCCCGCGATGGCGGGGGGCGCTCCGGCCGCAGGCGTGCCTGCTCCAGTTCTCCTGAACCGCAGACTGTTGATGGCAAGCTGCATCTGCTGGGTGGTTGCCGTGGTGCCGCTCTATCTCATCGATGTGGTGCCGGCGGACGTCGGTGACGTTCTGCGTCTCATCGGCTTCGCCGCAATTGCGGGTGGTGCCATGACGTTCACGTGGGCCATCCTGGACGACTGGCGCTAACGTCGCCGACCGCGAAGGGACGCCTGCTGGCATTGTCCATCGCCATGCGTCCCTTCCTGCTTGAAGTTCTTTCAACCCTCTGGCGCACAGCCTGGCCGCGCGCCGCGCTCCATCCCATCGGTTGCCCTTGCTGGGCGGTATCGCGTGCGTTTCCGACCGGGTGATCCTGGAAGGGCAGCCAGCCGCCAGCACAACCGGCGGAAAGCCTTGTTTCGGAGCTGGTTTCCGTCCGTGTGCCTTTCTCCCGGCGTCCGATCCGTGGAGACATCGGCCAAACGTTTGATTTGGCGCCGCTGGAGGCTGACGGCTGGGGCCTGACTGCTCCATTTAGAAAAAGACGTCTATCACCGAAAGACGTCAGGAAATCCGCATCTTTCACTACTGCCGATGCCAGCGATGCACCCTATGCTGTGCGCCATGTCAGATGGCTGTATGCGTGGAGGGCATTGCATTGAACAGCATCATTGGTCGCAACATCCGCCGCTTGCGATGGCAGCGTGGTTACACCCAGAGCGAGTTGGGCAAACGGGCACGGATCTCCCAGGGGCGGATTTGTCGCCTGGAAATCGGCAATGAGAATCCGACCTTGACCAGTCTCAGCCGGATTGCCCGGGCGCTCGAAGTCGAGACGGCGGAACTGCTGCGGTCATGACGGGCCGCTGCGGGCTGAACACTGAACAGACGCCCCGCAGGAAAAATGTGCTCCTGATAGTGCATTTTTCCGGAAGCTGGGTATAGTAACAGTGAGGGCACGCCGCAGTCCGTGGCGACGGCGATTGCCGCGTCGTGCGACGCATCAGCGCGGCGTCGTTGCAGACATGGGCGTGGTTTTGGCCGCACGCGCGCTGCGCACCATGGTGCGACGTCGCTGCGGGCGATCGAAAACGCGTCCCGGCATGCCGTCCAAGGCGGATCAAGACAGACCAGGCACGACCGATGAACAGACTGCTCGATGCCAACCCCAACCCGGTTTCAGCGCTGCAGGGACGGCTGCGGGCCTACGGCGTACGCGGCAAGGGACGGCTGATGTCGGCCGAGGAGCTGGCCGAGCGCGGCCGGCAGGAGGTACGCCAGCTACTTGCCGAGCAACGCGCAGCGGCCGAGCGGCGCCTCGCCCGCGCCCTGGCGACCTCGGGCATCCCCGAGCGCTTCCGGGACAAGTCGTTCGGGGCCTACCAGGTGACGACGCCCGGGCAGGAGCGCGCACTCATCGCCTGTCGTGACTATGCCCATGCCCTCACGGGGGCGGCGGTGCGCGGCGACACTTTGCTGCTGCTCGGCGGGTCCGGGACCGGCAAGACGCATCTGGCCTGTGCCATTCTTGCACAGGCGCTCATCGCCGGGCACAGCGGGCGCTATTGCTCACTCGCCGGGGCTTTGCGCGCATTGCGCGATGCACGCTCCTCGCTGACTGAACGGGTCGCCTTTGCGTCGCTGAGTGAGCCCCCAGTGCTGGTGCTCGATGATGTGACGACCGCGCTGGACGCGGCGGGCCGTGCGCTGTTGTTCGAGGTCCTCGATGCCCGCTATGGACAGCTGCGCTCGACGATCCTCATCGGCGACCTGGGCGCGGAGGCCTTGGAGCAGGCGCTTGGGGCACGCATCCTGGAGCGGCTGTGCGAGAGCGGGGCGTCGATCGTGACCTTCGATTGGCCGAGCTATCGGCGGCGTTTTCTCGCCAGCGGGTCGCCTGGATCTGCGCCTGAGGCGCGCTCCCAGATCTGACCGGCGGTTGACGGCGGATGGCCGGTGATGAATGGCTTGCGGACCGCCGCCGCTGGTGCTAGCTTACCGAACAACTCCCTTGCGGTAGGGACAAGCCGCTGGTCGCTCGCCATCAAGGTAGCCTTTCACCCGCAGTGCGTTTCTCGCTCCCATCGGGAGCGGATCTGGCCAGTCAGGGCCTGAGGCCCTGGCGACTGTCGCCTCGCGTCCGTACGTCCCGCACGTCGTGCAGTCGGCGAACGGGGCAACATCGCCCTGCCGCTGCTTAGCAGTCCGGCACCTTCGTTTCCGTCCATCCCCAACGCTGCCTCGTCTGCAGGCCGCCATCCTCGATGCCGCGCAAGCGCCTTACAGGCCTGGCTTCCGAGTCGCGGTTACCGCGTTGCGCCATGCACCCTTCTGCCTTCATTTCTCCCTTGCTGACCAAGAGTCGCACACGTCGACCTCGGTTTCGACGGTCTCCCGCCCCGCACAGAGACGTTTGTACAAAATGGGTCTTGAGCCCTTCCACTACGCGCCTTTGTCCGGCACCACGCCGCGTCAAAACCCGCGTCAAAACCCTACTTAGGGCGATCAGGCGTCCAGCACGGACACCAGGGCGGCACCCTGGCCTGCATGATCCCCACGGTTTGTGACGTCGCGTACCGAGCCTGCCTCGGTCCCTGTACCACCTGCACCGCGCCGCGACCGCCCGTCGCAGTAGCATCCCCCCGCCCGCCCCATAAGGGGTCCCGCGGATGTGGTGCCAGGCACTTCAAATCCCCGCTCCGGATGGTAGGAGCCGCTTCGGGCGCTGCGTCAGGCGCCGATCCCCAGCACCGGCAGCGGGTGAAAACGCTGTCAACACTAAACACCGCACGGGCGGGATCCTGGGGATGACCGGACTCGACACTGGATCACAGGTGAGGTGCGTCACACCGCCTGCCCCGGGATCCCGCCCAGCGGTGTGTCGAAGCCGGTCGCATGACGTATCAAGTCACTGTTGTTACTCGGTTTCTCCGGTCGCACGGGCGGATCACCGTGCCGGCTTTGCGGCATCGGGTCGTCCGAACGCCGGTGAGACCAACCATGTATGCGAGGAGGAACGTCCATGGGTCTGTTCGCGGGCACGAGTGCCCGTAATCTCGGCTGGGGCCGCACCCTGGCCTATGCCGGCAGGGCGATCCTGCAGGCGCGCTTCGGCGGCGGACATTACTCCAGTGTCGCCAGTCATACCGAGCGCTGGCGCGTCTTTGCCTCCTGGGCCAGGACGCAAGCTGGTATCCGGGATCTGCGCGCGATCCCCCCGGAGCTGCTCGTGCAGTATGCCGATCACCTGAAGGCCGAGGGACGGGCGGTCTCGACCATCCAGAACCGTCTCAGTACCGTCAATGTCATCCTTGACTATGCGCGCGAGGGCCACTGGGAACCGGTTTCGCCGCGAGCGCTATCCGGCGCCGCACGCTCGGCGGTCAGAACCCAACCACCACGTGCTCTGGATGCAGGCCGGGTTGAGGCCGCCCGGACAGCGCTGCAACAGGCCGGACTGCATCGGGCCGCGGCCGTGCTGGGACTGGCCCGGACCTTCGGCCTGCGCTCCGAGGAGGCCGCCAAGGCCGATCTGGATCGGCTCGCGAAAGAAGCTGCACGGCTTGGCAGGATCAACATCCTCGACGGCACCAAGGGCGGTCGGACAGTCCCGCGCTGGGTGGCCGTGACGCCAGCGGGGCAGCAGGCCTTGCAGGCCGCGCTTGCCGCACGGCCGCCGGGATCGGTGAACCTGCTCGCTCCCACTGAGTCCTACAAAGGCTGGCGCCAAGGCGAGTTGCGTGCCGGGCGTGCGCTCCTCCAGGCCCAGGGGCTGCCCGGCTATCACGACGCGCGGGCGGCCTATGCCTGCGAGCGCTACCGGGAGCTGACTGGCCATCCGGCTCCTGCGGTCACCGGTGGCCGGCGCACGGCCGAGCGCGACACCGATCGCACCGCCCGCGCGATCATCGCCCGCGAGCTCGGCCATGGACGCGTGGACATCGCCGCCGCCTACGTCGGTAGTGCACGATGAGCTCGATCCGGCGATTGCTGTCCCATGCCCAGCCCGGCAGCACGGGCGGCATCGCAGCGCATATCCGCCGCGGTGAGCGTCTGGCCGAACTCATCGGCGCGCGCTGGGGTATCCAGCGCCCGGAGCAATGGCGCGCCAAGCATCTGCGCTGGGCGCTGGAGCGGGGGCTCGAGACGCTGAGCCCCGCCTCGCGCTACCACTACTATCGCACCGCGCGCGTCATCGCCGCCGCGCTTGGACGCTGGCCGGCATGGGAGGCTTCGCTGCACGGCCCCTGGGTCAGTCCCAACGGTCTCCCTTCCCCAAGGCCGGCGCGGCAGCGCACCACGGGTGGCCGCCCGCCGAAGCTCGCGCAGTTCAGTCGAGATCCCAGCACCCCGAAGGCACGCTGAGGGCTCGACAGCCTGGTCCGAAGGCTCCGCTCCGCCCGACGGTGGCCGGGCAGAGGTCCCCAGCGACAGGCCTGCAGACGTGCCCCAGCATCGGCCTCCGTGCAGCACGACTCCCCGTCGCCTGCAGCACGACGGTCCATCCGCGTCGAAGGTCCTTTCACGCCTGCAGCATGACACCCGCACGACGGTCAGGCCAGGACGCCTCGGGAGCGGCTGCAGGATCGCTGCAGCAGGTCTCGACGGCAGCGCAGGGTTGCGCCAAAACGACTGCAGCATGCTGGGGTCGCTGCCGTTGGGCTGTTTTCCGGCATCAATTGGCCCGCACTGGCCCGCAAGCACTGTACGTTGTGCTAAAAGAGAACAGAGAAAGAACGGAGCGTCAGTACCTTGTGGTGGCTCGACGGTCGCATCAGATCGCGCGTCAGGCGCCACAGGCCGGGGTGCTCTGGTGTGTGCTCTGGGCGATGGGCGGGAGGGCGAGCCGATGTTGCGTTGGGTGCATGTGCAGAAGCAGCGCTATTACCAGGCGGACCTGATGGAAGACCTCCTCGGTGGCTGGTCGGTGATCACCGCCTGGGGAGGCCTGGGCTCGCGCCTGGGCCGCATGCGCACGCACTGGGTCGAGACGCGCGAGGCCGGCGAGCAACGGCTGCGCGAGATCGCCGAGCGCCGGCGTCGCCACGGCTACCAACCGCGCGGGGAGGGCGCAGGCTCCCAAGACCAACCCTGATGGCCGTCTGGATGCTCATGGTGTCCGGGTGCGCCATCGTTGGGTCTTTTGCGCCTCTTTTGGCGTGCGGTCTCGTGAACAACGGCAAATCTGTGAGCAGTATTGTGGTAGAAATTCCTGGTTAGGGCGTGGAATTAAAGACACGTTAAGCTATTGGCCGCATCTTCGCCCCTGCGATTGCTGCTTCAATGGCGGGCAACGTGATGACCGATTCGGTACGTCCGCTGAGCAAACGCATTGGTGCGCGGCTTCGCGCTCGGCAAGCTCGGGACGCGCATCGGCGTTCGGGCGCCGTCCGCAGCCGACCCGAGACCAACCAGGCAGCGGTGGCTGGTTGGATTGGCCCGGCGGGGCAGGGCGCATCGGCCATGACGCCGGCTTAAATCCCCTGATTGCGCAACCACTCCAGCAGCGCGTCGCCATGCTCGGTGACGTGGTTGGCGCCGGCCTCGAGCGCCAGCGTCTTGATCTGCGGTGACTTGTCGTTGGTGAAAATCACCATTGGCGCGTCACACCCCAGTGCGCGGATGGCTTGGGCCAGGGCGATGCCGGCGGTCTTGTTCAGGATCTGTCCCTCCTGGCGTGCCAGGTCGGAGATCACCAGCTGAACCCGGGCGCGCGTCAGCAAGCGCAGCGCGTGCTCCGTCGAGTAGGCGCGCAGCACCGCCACGCCACGCTCCGCCAGCCAGGCGTAGAGCGCAAGATCGCTCGCCGGATCGTCATTCACGGCGAGGACGAGGTGTCGTGTTTCCGGGATTGCTTTGTTCATCGTTTGTCTCTGTGATGCCGACGGCTCACGCGCCGTTCAGCCGTCGGTTGGTTTCATCCCGCGCAGCACATCACGCACGAGCCGCGCATAGCGCTCGGCTTTGTCGCCGGTCATGGAGCGCACCTCGGCGGCTGGTAGCAAAAGCTCCAGGACGCCTGGCACGCGGATGCGCACCATGGGCTCGGCTTCAAACGCGGGACACTGATGTGCCGCCATCAAGCGCTCGGTCAATGCCCCGGCGATGCCTGCCGTGCCTGACTCTGACCGCTCCTCGGTGCGCCCGGCTGCGTCTCGCGGGGGTTTTCGCTCCGGGATCAGGTCGCTCAGCGCCCGCTCGTCCGCGCCTTGGTTCCAGCTGGCGATCTTCGCCAGCGGCCAGCCGTCGCGGCTCAGCAGGCGCGCGGCCAGCAGCTCCAGCAGCTGGCGATAGCCAAACAGCGCCTCGCGTCCTTCCCGCCGCGGGCGGCTCAACACGCGCTCGGAGACGTAGTACCGCACCAGACGCTCGTTGACCTTGTCGTCGTCGAAACCCAGGCTCTCCAATCGTTCGCCGGCCAGGGCGGCCAGCTCGGCCGCTGTGCCGTGCCAATCGCGGTCATCGGACATAACGTAAGTCTTCACTGACAATGACAGTATATAGTGATAACATTTGTAACTGTCAATGTTAGCCGATTTCACCGGCCTTGCCCAATCGGGTATTCGCCAACCCGCATCACCGGAGCGTCCAGATGGCCCTGCTGACCAGTCACACTCATCCTCTCTGCATCGACACCCTCTACCCGGCCGCCGGCGGGCAGATCGGCTTGACCTTCTGTCCCGGAAAGCAACAGCGAAAGTCCATCAGCGGTCACTGGCAGCGGGATCTCGCGACCGACCTTCAGGTCATCGCCGACTGGGGGCCGGCGGCGGTGCTGACACTCATGGAAAGTGAGGAACTGGCGGCGGTCAAGGTCGCCGGGATCGGCGAGGCGGTCGAGGCGCTTGGCATCGATTGGTATCACTTGCCAATCCGCGATGTCCAGGCGCCGGGACACCGCTTCGAAAATCGCTGGGTGCTCTATGGCTTCAAGGTTCGCCGGCTGCTGCGCCAGGGACAGAAGGTGCTCATTCACTGCCGTGGCGGCATCGGGCGCACCGGTACGGTTGCCGCACGGCTGCTGGTGGAACTGGGCGAGGCGCCTGAGGAGGCCATCGCCGCGGTCCGAACGGCGCGACGCGGGAGCATCGAAACCTGGGCGCAAGAGGCGCATGTGCGCGCGGCACGCACCGTGACCCAGGACGAGGCGGTGCTTGATCGGACCCTCGGCTGCCTGCTCGGCGGTGCCCTCGGGGATGCCTTTGGCTATGCGGTCGAATTCGACTCCCTGGGCCAGATCAAGCAGCGCTTCGGGGCCGAGGGGCTGCGCGAGCCGGTCCTGACCCAGGGCCGACTGCTCGTCAGTGACGACACCCAGATGACGCTGTTTACGCTGGAAGGGCTGACGCGCGCGCCTGACGCCGATGATGAGGGCGCCCTGATCGAGGCCATCCGACGCGCCTATCTGGACTGGCTCGACACCCAACACGGAGGCAGTCTCGGCCAGCGGGTCCGCGGCACCCTTGCGCGGCGGCCGAACATGCGCCACGCCCGCGCGCCAGGCACGACCTGTCTGTCGGCGCTGCGCAGCGGTGGCCGGGGCTCGCTCGAGCGCCCGATCAACGCCTCGAAGGGCTGCGGTGCGGCCATGCGCATCGCCCCGCTCGGCTGGCTGAGCGGGGCGACATCCCAGACGACCTTCGCCCGCGCAGCCGCCTGCGGCGCCCTGACCCACGGCCACCCCGATGGCTGGGCCAGCGCTGGCTTTCTCGCCGTGCTGATCCAGCGACTGTGCGCCGGCCAGGCGCCACGGCAGGCCATCGCGCACGCACTGGCGATCACCGAGGCGGCGCTGGCTGGGCACGGCCTCGTGGCGGATCTCGGGGAGCGGGTGCGCCTGGCGTTGCGCCTTGCCGAGCAGAAACGCCAAGCCGCGGCGGAGGCCATCGCCGCCATTGGCGGTGGCTGGGTTGGCGAAGAAGCCGTCGCGATCGCGCTCTACGCGCTGCTGAGCGCGCGCGATTTCAAGGACGTCGTGCGCCGCGCGGCCAATCATGACGGCGACAGCGATTCCACGGCCGCCATTGCCGGGCAGCTGTGGGGCGCCTGGAGGGGCATCGACAGCCTGCCGCTGGATTGGGTCCGGCGCCTGGATGTGCTGCCGGAATGCCTGCATGGCATCGCGGCGCTACAGGCGCGACTTGGGCCGATGGCCGAGACTTGTCGTTTTCATGGCGCAACGCCGCCGGGCTTGATGCCGAGGCGCTTGCCGAATGCGTCCTCGAGCGCTGTCCGGAACTGGCCCGACGTGCATGAGGTGTCGATTGGGCCTATGCCGGCTGGTACCTTGAGGTGCTGAGGCAGGTCAGCCGCGGACGTTTCCCTGTCGCCAACGTCGACGGGGACCCCCCGGACCCCGGCGTGGTTCGGCTCGTAGGTCCCGGGTACGGGAGGCGACGACAGTACGACGCTCCCGCCCCGCGTCCCTGCGCCGTCGCCTGCTGTTAGGGTACGAGCCCGAGGTGCTGCGTCGCCTAGCTCAGGCGCCCAAGCCAGGCGGGGTGCTCTACGCCTCGTTTAAGTACGGGGTAGGGGAGCCAGAGCATACTAATACGAGCCAAGCACTCTGCTATCAGCGTAATACTGCTGGATGATGCGCACGATGTCCTCCGGAAGTCGCGCAACTGATTCGTTCTTGATCTCGTCGAGCAAGCCAAACAGCGGCTCCGCGAGACTGCCCGCGATGGCGGCGATGGTGTCGCTATCGCCGCCGATGGAAACCGCGTTACGCATCGCGTCTTCAAATGAGTCGGCCGTGAGCGCACAGGTCATCGCTTCCGGTACGGTCTCCTGACACGCATCGCTGTGTGGGTTGTTCGCACGGATGTCATCGACCGTGCGGCCAAAGTCATAGCCGAACCTGGACACAATCGTTTCCGTGATCGCAAGCGCCGGAACACCGCTTCTGGCGAGGAAGATGGCCAAGGCCCTTGCCTGGGCGCCCTTGATGCCTTCCGGGGGGTGTGGGTAACCTCGGTGACGACCCTCGACAGCCGCAGGGCGCGCGCGCCATCGTCGGCTAACCAGCCACAAGCAGACCCGCGCATCGCGGCACCACTGGCAAAACTGTTGTAGGGCTGGCTCTCAGGACTCGCGAGCCGGAGTTGATCGAGTCCTCGCGCCAAGGCGGCGTGCGCACTGCGGAGATCCCGTTCGAGCTGTCTGCAGAGTACATTCCGGATATCTACCGCACGGCCGACAGGGGCCTGGTTCGTCTTGGCGCCGGTTTAGCGGGAGAGGCGCCGGAGTTCACCGACATCGTGCATCAGGGACCGGCGATGCGCGCCGTCGTCGCGCGTGCGCGCCGCGTGGCTCCGCGCGCAGTGCCGGTCTTGATCGAAGGCGAGAGTGGCACCGGCAAAGAGATGCTGGCGCGGGCCATCCACCGTGCGAGCCTGCGTGCGGCGCAGCCGTTCGTGGCCGTCAACTGTGGGGCCATCACTCGTGATCTGGCCGAATCGGAGCTGTTCGGGCATCGCAAAGGTGCCTTCACCGGCGCTGCGGCAGATCGGGTCGGCTACTTCGAAGCCGCCACCGGCGGAACGTTGTTCCTCGACGAAATTGGTGAGCTCGCGCCGGATCTGCAGGTGAAGCTGCTGCGCGTGCTACAAGAGGGACAGGTGACCCGGGTTGGCGAGACGACCCCGCGCGCGGTCGACGTGCGCATTATCGCGGCCACCAACCGGACGCTGGCGGAAGAAGTGGCGACAGGTGGCTTTCGCACTGATCTGTTTTTCAGGCTCGCTGTCGCGCTGATCCGGTTACCGGCGCTGCGTGAGCGGCCGGGGGACTTTACCCTGCTGGTGGAGCGTTTGCTGGCGCGCATCAACCACGACAGCGATTCGGATCCCGCCTGGCAGGAGGTGCGGATTGCTCCGGCGGCGGTGAACCGGCTGCAGCAGCACCCATGGCCCGGCAACATTCGCGAGTTGGCGAATACACTCACGCGAGCCGCACTTTGGGCGGATGAAGGCATCATCACGGAGCGGGATGCCGCCGACGCGCTGCTGCAACTCCCGGCGCATGCGAACGGACGTGATGATCTGCTTGGTCAGCCGATCGCCGCGGGCGTCGACCTGCCCGAACTGATGCACAAGCTCGCCAGCCACTACTTACGCGAGGCGATGACCTGCACCGGCGGCAACAAGACGCGCGCCGCCAAGCTTCTCAACCTGTCGAGCTATAGAACGCTGAGTAACTGGCTTACCAAGTATGGCGTAGACGGCTGACGCCGGCTCGCCGCCGGAACGGCGGACCGCCGGCCGGGGCGGAAACAAGACCGCCGGTTGGATCTGCTCATCGCCAAGCACCCAGGGGTGCCTTGATAGAGACTCAGGCGGAGGCAGAAAAAGGCGCCGACAGAGGAAACCCGATTGAAACCCGCGAAGAACACACTCCCGCCATGCCCCTGCGGCGGCCCTGCTGCCTATGACGAGTGTTGCGGGCGCTATCTGGATCGCGGCCAGCTCCCGGACCGCGCCGAGGCCCTGATGCGCTCGCGCTATACGGCCTATGTGCTGGGCCGGGAGGACTACCTGTTGGCGACCTGGCACCCGGTGAGCCGACCGGGCACGCTCGACCTGGATGGCGAGCCCGTGCGCTGGCTGGGCTTGAAGGTCGCCCGCGTCGTGGCCGGCGGCCCAGACGATAGCGAAGGAATCGTGGAGTTCGTCGCCCGCTCCAAGGTGGGCGGACGTGCGCATCGACTCCACGAGACAAGCCGGTTCGTCAAAGAGTGTGGGCGCTGGCTCTATCTGGGCACGGTCTCCGACACTTGAGATCGCCGGCCACCCTCAAGTAGCCGCTACCGCCACCGGCTCGCCAACGTCGAGGCCGATCCCGTCGCACGCTACGGCGCCGCGCCTTCCGAATCCTCTCCAGCCGCCCGCTCGAGGCGCGCGATCAGCGCGCGGACCTGCTCGGGATCGAGTCCCAGGCGGCCCGGCTCCAGATGGACCTCCAGGCCGGGCCGCAGGGTGATCCGACTCCACACCTCCACGGTGCCGGGCTCGGTCGGCGGCGGCAGGTCGGCGACCTCGCCCCGAAGCAGACGCCCGATGCGCTCCAGCGACACCCCGGCTTGCTGCCACTTGCGGATCAGCAGCAGCTGCTCCAGGTGGCGGCGGGTGTAGTGGGCGCCCCGCTTGGCCCCCTCCGGCGGATCGAGCAGGCCCTTCTGCGTGTAGAAGCGCACCGTGCGCCGCGCCACGCCGCTGAGGGCACAAAGCTCGTCGATGCCGAAGGTAGGCTCGCCAGTGTCGGGGGTCATGTACTGTCTCCGGCGCACCAGGCAGCGACGGCGGACCTGATTGCCGCCGCGTCCGTTTCGCTGAGGCCCTGTTTGACGGCAAAGCGCAGCCGACGGCGGGTCTCGCGCGCGAACGGGAGGTCTGCACGTTCGGCGAGGACGGCCAGCAGCAGCGTGGCAACGACCGCCTCCTCCTGCGCGCCTGCATCGACCATTGCCGCAAGCCGTGCTTGGAGAGCCTCCGGCAGGCCGGCGCCGGCCAGATCCTCAAGCGTCGGCAAGGCTCGGTGCGGATCGTCGAAGTTCGACAGCTGATCGCGCAGCCAGTCGGCGAACAGATCGAGACCGCTCTCAACCGAAGCAGCCGGCGGCGCGCCGGCAAGCGAATTGTCCGTATCTGCGAAGGACCGCGGCTGTGACCGCCGCAGGAAGCGGGGAACGTCTGACCAGTCCATCGCATCATCGACAGCATCGGGGAGCAACCTGGAATACATCACGCATCCCGCGCGGGCAGAGCGCTGTGGGCTTGGTGACTGGATCGACAGCGAAGCGGCATCCAAGGTCCCCATCCCGCCCCAGCCCGCGGCAAGCTGATGCGCCACCTGGCGCAGCTCGGGCAGGCTGCCCGCCTTGGTCGCCTCATCGCGTACGTCGCGTAGCAGAAAGTGGGTGTGTGGCGTGACCAACTGATAGGCCACGGCCAGGTCAGTGGCCTCCTCCTCCCCCAGATCGGTCAGGCGCCGGGCGGCGGCCAGCCGCGGCAGGGTGTCGTCCGCCGCTGCAGCCGGCCAAGGCTCAAGCGCCAGGGACGCGGTTTGAGTGCGGCCGTCCGCAAGCGTGAAGGTCAGCGCCGCCGATCCCTCGGGCAGGTCGGTAAAGCCGGCCAGCCGGTGCAGGGTATCACCGGCGAAGAGCGGCTCGTCCTGCGCTGGCCACTGCCAGAGCGGCTCCGCGGGCCAGGCGATGGCCAGGGTCGCCCGCGGGGCGCGCATGCGCTCGAACTGGCGCAGGATCTGCTCGGCCATGCGCTCGTTGGGATGCACCAGTACGCAGGCGCCGCCGGTGGCCTCGGCCAGACCGCGCACCAGCCCCTCGGCCACCGCCGCGCCGACGCCGACGGTAAAGACACGGTCGCCAGCGGCCTTCGCCGCCGTGATGAGCCCCTCCACGTCCCAGGTCTCGCCGTCGGTGATCAGCAGCAGGTCCAGCGGCTGGTGCCGGCTCTGATCGGGCCGCTGGCGATGGGCCAGGCGCAGAGCCGCGCCGATCTCGGTGCCGCCGCGGTCGGCGTCGAGCCGTGCCACGGCCGCGCGGGCCTGACTCAGGTGACGCGCGTCGGCCGGCTGCAGGGCAGGGAACAGGGCCTCGGGGGCGTTGCCGAAGACGATCAGGTTGAAGCGGTCGGCGGGCTGCAGCCGCTCGAGGATGTCGGCCAGGGCCTCACGGGTCTGGGCGATGCTGTCGCCGGCCATGGAGCCCGAGGCGTCGGCGATCAGCACATAGTCGCGTCCAGCCGGCTCGGGCGGGGTAGGGGACCTGCTCTGAAGTTGGCGCTGAGACTGGCTCTCAAATTGGGGCTGCAGGCTGACCAGGGCGACGGCACCGCTCCGTGGAACTGCAGCCGGCTCCGCGGCCATGCCCGGAAACGGGTCCGGCGCGTAGAGTGCCGCCCCGGCGCGGGCCACCGCATCGGCGCGGATGCGCAGCACCAGGTCGCGGTCGAGCGGCGCCGAGCCCTGCGCCAGGCTCACCAGCAGGCCGTCGTCGGCAGGGGTGATTGAAAACTCGTGCGAGGGCGAGTCGACCTCGGCCGCGCGCAGGCTGCCGCCGAAGACCAGCTCCAGCGTAAAGCGATGCCCGGTCTGCAAGGCGACCGGGGGCACCTGATGCGGGGCCAGACCGCCCCGCAGTGGGTCGCCGTAGCGCGGCGCGACCGTGGTCGGCAGGGTCAGGCGCCACAGATCGCCGTCCCAGGCGCCGAGCAGGGCGTAGCGGTAGTCGAGCTCGGCCGTCTGCCCCGGCAGCAGGTTGCCGACATTGACGGTGTAGAGCCCGCGCCCGGCGCGCTGCAGCAGGATAGCACCATCACCGCTGACCATGGCCTCCTCGTAATCCTCCTCGGCCTGCCGGGCCGGCAGCACCGCGCCGGTCAGTACCCGCTCGTCAATGCGCACCTCCACCCCGAGCAGCACCGCCTCGGGCGGGACCGGGAAGGTGAAGACAGCCTCGATGTTGACCGACTCGGTATTGCGGAAGGTCTGGGCGATGCGGATCTCGCCGAGCAGCCCCTCCAGGCGCCCACGCAGGGCGGTGGCGGTGAGAAGCGGTGCCGACTCTGTGACGCGCTGGTCCATGGTGTCCCCCAAGGATGACGCCAGGGCGGGACGACCACCGTCCCGCGCGACTGGCGCCTGGAGAGAACTATAGCGCATCAGATAGAAACATCAATGCTGTCGAATAGTGTGCCGTGCTGGCGGTAACAGGCTCGGCCTGGACCTATCCCTGCGCAGGCGCCGCCGCGCTGGCCTCCGCGTCAGACCAACGCGCTCCTTCCAAGTGCGCTCGTGGGCCGATGACGTCTAAGAGCGGTGATCCCTAATGGAGCAGCCAGCCCCCAGCCTCCAGCCTCCAGCGCCACCCAATCAAACGCTTGGCCGATTTTTTCACGGATCGAGCGCTCACCCGTTGGGTGAAAGGCCACCGGCCGGAAATCGGCAGTGAAATAAGGCTTTCAGCTCGTGGCTATTGGCTGGCTGCTCTTTCTAGGGTGATGGTCGACGAGTGAAGCAGATCGCTGCGCACGCTCGGTGATCTTCAGCGCCAGTGCAGCGGCAACTCCGCAGGGGTGGCGCACATTGACCCCCTCGACGAACCCCAGTGAGGAACGCGTGTCACGGGCGGCGGTGAGGCGCATCCGGCTCCGGATTCAGGAGCAAGGCAACGGTCCGTGCAGCTGCGCCGCGTGCCGGCCGCTCAGGACGCAGAGACTGCCGTACCGGTAAAGACGTCCCGAAATGGCCCCAAGACCGCCCGCTCCGCGGACCAATCGGCAATCGCGAACACCACATGCCGAAATGCGCCACGGAACGGACCTGATACGGCCGCATGGAAATCCCGTGCCGTCCGCAGTGGATCGTTCTCGAACGCCCCACACCCCCAAGCGCCGAGCACCAGGGTCTCGTAGCCGAACGCCTGCGCGATGGCCAGCACGCGCGCGATGCGCGTCTGCAGCAGATCCCCGGCCAGCGGCTGCCCGACCCCCGGCGCATAGGGGGCGGCACTGGTCACGACGCTCACATGCCAGGGCACCTCGAGCGCGGTGCCGTCATCCGTACGGAACACCGGAACCTCGGGCGAGAGGATGGCCCAGTCGGTCGAGTCCGGCTGCGGGCGCTGCGCGTGATGCGCATACATCGGGTCGCCGCGCAGCGTCGCATACAACGCGCTGGACCGGCACAGGACCTCCTCCTGGGCGCGCGCGCCTTGCAGGAAGCCGCCGCCTGGATAGACCCCATTGGCGAAGTTCAGTGCGAGCACGGCGTCGCCGAGCGCGACCCGGCGCCGCGCCGCCACGAGCGTCGTCTCATTGACGACCTGGACCTCGGTGGTTGGGTGGTTAGCCCATGTCACCGACGGCAACACCGCCGCCGGCGGCAGGCTGCGCTTGGCGCAGACCGCGTCTCTGACTGCTTGATCCCAGTCGACCTGCTCCCCGGCAGGTCCGCGGTAGCCGCCCTGCTCGATGGCCGCGAGCGCGCTGTGTCCGAGCATGCGGGCATGACGAGGGTCCAGTGCAAGGGCAGCGCGGCAGCGCTCGGCATGCGCTGGAGAGTCCTGGCAAGGCAGGATGCTCAACGGACATGCTGCAGGCTGAGGCATCGACATGTTAGACATCCAGTTTGAAAGACGGGCACTCGGGAAGCTGGCAGGCCAGGCCCTGAGGCCGAATCCAGGGTCAGCTCCAAGGATAGCGGCTTGGTCTGGCATATCGGACTGAGGGTGGTGAGCTGGACCACGCTGGAACGGCGGCCGGTGAGGGGACAGGAGCCATGGCTGAACGCCTTGCTGCGAGACAACGTACAAGCATGCACCGCTGCCTGCCGAGCGGCGGAGCAAGCACAGGCGACTCGCCGGCGCTGCTCGGCGCCAGTCGCCGGACAAACGCCAATGCGCTCACTGCTCAACAGCCGCGGTGGTCATCGTGACCGCGCCATGCGAGAGCATCGTTTCGATCGCCTTGATTCCGTCGTCCGGTGCGACATTGACGGCGCGGCAGGCATCGGTCAGGACAATGACCTGATAGCCGGCCCTCAATAGGTCCAGCGTTGTGTTCAGCACGCAATAATCCGTCGCAAGTCCGCCGATATAGATGCGTTTGATGCCAAGTCTGGGCAGGACCGAGCTGAGGGCTTCTCCCGCATCGTCTTCGGCATCAAATGCGGAATAGTGGTTGCGGAACAAAGGAAGCTATCCCTTCCAGGCGCGGAGGATGGTGTCGACCGTGTCGCGGACGCGGGCTCGCGCAGCGTGCCGTTCGTGGCCTTGGAGGAGCAGTTCGTCGTATGGGGTCTCAGCATGGCGGATGTGGGCGATGAGGGCGAGGCGGATAGCGTCTGGATCGAAGTCCTTCGCTTCGCTTGTCCTGCCCACGCGGCCGCTGTACTTGCGGCACGCATGCTCCGCGATCTCGTTTTCGCGCCCCTCGGGGCAGTCTGGGTATAGGTCGCGGATGCGGGCTGCGAAGCGTGCGACGTACTCTTGGTCGAGTTCTTTTCGGAGCACTGCTGCGCGTTCGCGCCGTTGTGCGCGCGTTGCGGCGTCTGCTTCACACTCGGCTTCGGCGATGGTAAGGGCTTTGTCCTCGACGAGGAGGCCCTGGCGTTCGTAGCGCTTGCGCGTGCGGCTCCACTTCAGGACGACTGCGGATAGACGTGAGTGTTTGCGTGCGCGACGGGTGAGAGCCGCGTCGCCGGAAGGCAGGAAGACGAGGTGGTCGAGGTCGGCGCAGGAGAGGCAGACATCGCGGCCGTTTCCTTCAAGAGTGATCCAGGCATGCCGGCCGAGCCCTTCCTTGCACTCGTCGCACTGACTGTCTCGGTTGGTGATGAAGACTTTGAGGTCGTTAGTGGTCATGGGACAGAGATACAGCGCTGGGTACGCCAATAGCACCGCAACGGCGCTGTCGGTGTCTATGCATACACGTGAGTCTGCGCATGTGTCTGGGAGCCATATGTCGCGTAGCAGAGGAGAGGGGTTTGGCGCGTGGGATGTCCACAGGGGGATGGCGTTACTGCGCTGTCTGGTCAACCCACGGAATGCCTGCGGTGCGGTAGCGTTCCCATACGTCATGCCGCGTTCCAGGAATCCCACCCAGCCGCCGGTGTTCCGTCTTGGTCACTACTGCGGCGATATTGAGCTCATCGAGAAGCCTGCGTACCGTCGCCAAATCCGGGCTATCCAAGTCGAATAGGAGTTCGATCATCTGTTTCTTCGGAAACACGTGCTCGTGCTGTAGCTCCTTGCTTTGTCGCCGCTTCTGGGCTGCTAGCGCTTCGTGCGACCAGAATCGGCATCCCTGTATCTTGCCGTCGGCTTCCGAGTGCTTCCACAGCGTCACCCCTGCAAGCTCGCGCAGATGACGGTCGTGGGAAGGGGTATAAGCACCCTCTGTGAGCAGATCCCTGCGCACCTTCAGCAAGTGTGTGCAGAGGTATGCCGCTGAGGCGCGTTCGTTCTCTGGGCTTTTAGACATTGCTCTTACTTCTCTTCCGTTCTACGAAGCGCCTGTTCTCGATATTCACGTATTTTTCTCGCTCCGGCTTCCAGCTTTCGGGCACGCTGCAGCAGTGGGTGATGTTCGATGAACGACACCGTCCTGCGTAACTCGGACATCGCCTCCGGTTCATCCGCGATCGTGTCAGCACTAAGTACTTCCTCCAAGCGCTCTAAGACTGTCAGTCCGGTAACAAGCTTTGACTTCGCTATGCTCTCCAGCCATATGTCGACCGAGTCTATTGTGATTGTCCCGTTCGCGCCGGCCATGCCGTAGTTGCGCACAATGACGGGAAGCAAATTCGGAACGCGGTCGATTGTCGACTTCCAAGACGGATACAGGCAGATCCATATCCCTTGCTCCGTGATCATCTCACCGCCATCACGCTCCCAGTTCTCCTCGAGGCCGATTTCCTTCATATATCTACGCATGTGCTCGCGACCCCGTTCCTTAAGATCTTCCTCTGACAAACCATTTATCAAAATGGTCTTGCCGGTGTCGTCCCAGTTCAGCTGTTGTCTTGCTACGTCACCGACGGTCTCCGCTAACCTGTTCCTGTTCCTGTTCTTGACAGTGTCCCGCTCGGGGTGACACAAGAGAATGTCATCCCAAAGAAGCTTTCTTCCCGGTTGTGAAGAGCACCTTTCGTCTGAAGTATCACTGTGGATGCTCATTTCTCTTGGAAATGGCCAGTTGTCGTCAAAGTTGTCATCAATACCCAAATAGAAGTGAGGCATGTAGCGGAGAAAATCGCGAAGAGAGGTGTTTTCTAAATACGTATCACCTCGGAAATAATCTCTTACGAGGCCGTCCCACCAGTATGGGCTTACAACAGCCTCCAAATCTAAGGAAGGCGTACAAGGGGCGCCACCTGGCCAGCAAGCGAAGGGAGCATCGACCGGCAGCATGGAGCGTCTCTGCGCCAAGGTAGAGAAACGATTAGAGAGGTTGTAACGGCTATCTAAAGCTTCAGTGATGTCATACAGTAACTGGATTAGATTCTCTATCTCGGAACGCATCGAACCGCTTGAAGGGTGAATAGCGGTACCAGAAAAAACAGTGTTTGCAAGAAGGGGGGCATCGATCCTCGTAAGTTCGCCAAGGCCCAAAATCACGGCACGGTATTTAGACACATCGGCACGGAGACGGTGGGCTATAGCGCGCTCGCCTAGGCCCAGCACGAGGTCGTGAAGCTCCTTGGCGGTGATGTTGCGCGTCGTGCAGGCAGCTGTATGAGCGAGCTCGCGTCTTTCGATGCGGTGCCGGGTCAGGAGATAACCAATGTTGCGCGCGACGATCTCACGATCTTCCGTGGAAAGCTTGAGGCGATTTTTGTGGTGAAGAAGTCTTTGCCCATCGCGGCGCTGACGATCGAGATCCGCGTTCTGGTGATCCGAAGGTGAGAACCGGGTAGTGGCATCAATGATGTTGTCGTGAGTTTCGCTCATGCTGCATCTCCTTGAGATCGCGGGGTGGAGGGACGGCGCCTGCGGTGCCGCCGCGGGCTCCAGCCTTTTCTGGTCTGGGCTCTGCGCCATTTCCTCTCAGCGTGGAACACCGTGACGATGGTGCCCCCCTGCACGATCGCGACGGCACCGAGCAGTCGCTCTCCGCGCTGCTGTTCGCCTGAATTGAAGCACAGTTCGCGGACAGCATCCTGCGTCATCAGAAGACCATCCCCAACGAGTGTGCCGTATCGGCATACCAGTTCGACATCATGGCGGGTGAAACCCCTCTGGCGCATCCGCCCCTCAGCATGGACAGACATTTTCAGGCCTTCGATAGATTGATGCATGTCGGTTACCCATATGCTCTTACCCTAGGTCACGACCCATACAGTAGCGAAAAAATGTATATATAAATTCACAATTTAAGTACATCTGCGGAAGATTTTGCGGAAGCTTTAGGGAAGTATACGAGAACTTATGGGGAATATCGTCACGCTCGCACGCACCCGCGATTTTCTGTAAGTAAGCAAAGCCGTGGGCGGTGGACGGGGTACGGTAGGGGGACATGAGCAAGAACATCGAGGAGCGGCTGGAGCGGATCGAGGACTGCTTGAGGAGCTGCTGGGGAAGCAGCGGGAAACCCTGGAGTTGGTGCAAGGGTACGTTGAGGGGCCTACAGCGATTGAGCGCAACGCGGAAGCGGGTCTCGCGCAGGCGACGGAGGAGATCGAGGGAGCTGGTGGGGAATCATCGCGCGAGGGGGATGACGCACCGCACGTGTGGCGCAGGTTCAGCGACGAGGATGAACTCTACAAGGAGTGACGGGCATTCGTGGTCGGGGAGCAGAAGGCGGCGACGTCGCTGTTGCAGCAGCGGTTCCGGGTCGGCTATGGGGTTAGCCGCCCAGCTCATCGATCGCTTCGCGGAGGAGGAGATCATCGGGCCGGGCGAGAGTTCGAGCCCGGCCGTGGGTAGTGAGGAGTTGCCGAGGACACTCCGCAAGACCTTGCCTGATTATGTTGCGAGGGACGCAGCAAGATGAGGTGTGAGAAGGTATGAAGACCGATAGAGGTGCGGGAATATTTGCGAGGCATACCTTATGGAGAGGCGCTGTTCGAGCGGTACCTCGCCGCAAAGGAACTGGTGCGCTTGCACCAGGACGCACGGACAGCCTTCTTAATGAAGCGCTTGCACCCCGGACACGGGGCCGCTGCTCGGGTGATGGATCGCTTGGAGATTTCCACGGTCGTGGCGCCGGCCTGCAGGGGCTCGATGCGGACGGCGGTGAAGAGACGATGTTGTAGGGGCAATTAGGTCTCTGAGAGGATGCGAGCGACGCGGTAGAGCAGCAGTCGCCTGAGTTCATGATCGGTCTTGTCGCTGCACTCGCGAGTGTTCTGCTCTCGCGCTGTCTCTAGAATGTGCTGTTGCGTTACGGGGTCGGAGCGGCGGATGGCTGCGCGAAAATCGAGGAGTTGTTCATCGGTGACGTGCATGGGTGTATCGGATGAGCTAGGGCGCGGCAACCGGGTCGATGAGATCAACACTTTCGTTTCGCGGGCTGTTCACTTTACGGAGTTATTGTCGTTTCTGGTGTACGGCGCAGCCTTGGAGGGATGGCGTATCCTGCTGACTGATCACCACCAAGATCACAGCCAACAGAGGTTGATACGCCATGTCCGAGTCTACGCTGTCAGTTCTTTCACAACCAGAGACCGAAGAGAGCGATCCGCTGCATGCGCTGCTGCGCCGCGGGGCGCGCAAGCTCATCGCCGACGCCGTCGAGGCGGAGCTGGCCCTGTTCTTGGAGGGATCTGCCGGGCACCGCTTAGAGGATGAGCGCCAGGCGGTGGTGCGCAACGGCTACCTGCCGCGGCGCACGGTGCAGACCGGGATCGGCGATGTGGAGATTCAGGTACCGAAGGTGCGCGACCGCAGCGGTGGCGGCGCCTGCTTGCGCTCGAGCCTGCTGCCGCCCTATCTCAAGCGTGCGCGCAGCGTCGAGGAGCTGATCCCGTGGCTCTACCTCAAGGGGGTGTCCACCGGCGACTACCAGGAGGCGCTGGCGGCCCTGCTCGGCGACGGGGCCAAGGGGTTGTCGGCCAACACCATCTCACGGCTCAAGCAGCACTGGATCGAGGAGCACCGCGCCTGGTGCCGACGCGACCTCGGCGAGCGGCGCTGGGTGTACTGGTGGGTCGACGGCGTCTACAGCAACGTGCGCATGGATGATCGCGTCTGCCTGCTGGTGATCGTCGGCGTCACCGAGCACGGCGACAAGGAGCTCATCGCCGTGGAGGATGGTCATCGGGAATCCGAGGCGAGCTGGTACGAGCTGCTCGCGGGGCTTCGCGCGCGCGGCCTGATGCAGGGTCCCAAGCTGGCCGTCGGCGACGGTGCCCTGGGCTTCTGGAAGGCGCTCGCCAAGCTCTACCCCGACACCGCGCACCAGCGCTGCTGGGTGCACAAGACGGCCAACGTCCTGGAGAAGCTGCCCAAGTCGGTGCAGCCGAAGATCAAGGCGGCCATGCATGAGATCTGGATGGCCGAGACCCGCGAGGATGCCCACACGGCCTTCGACCAGACCCTCAAGCGTTTCGAGCCCAAGTACCCCCGCGCCATGGACTGCCTGGCCAAGGACCGCGATGCGCTGCTCGCCTTCTACGACTTCCCGGCCGAGCATTGGGTGCACATCCGCACCACCAACCCGATCGAGTCGACCTTCGCCACGGTTCGACTGCGCAGCGACCGCATGCGCAACTGCGGCTCACGCGAGACCACCCTGACGATGGTCTTCAAGCTGCTCCAAAGCGCCCAGAAGGGGTGGAAGCGCATCAAGGGATTCAGGAAGCTCGAACTGGTCGTCAACAACGTCCAGTTCCGCAACGGAGAGCAAGTCGTCGATCAGGAAGACAGGGTCGCCGCCTGAGCGGCTGTACACCAGATTTGACAATAACTCCACTTTACGCGAGACCTGCCGAACCTCCCAGCCTTTCGGCTCGGTCGCTCGGAGCATAGCCCGCAGGCTCTTGAAGTCATTCGTGGCCGGATCGAGCCAGGCGGCATAGGCCTTGGGTGCGAGGATGACCGGCATCCGGTCATGGAACGTCCCTACCAGGTCGTTCGCGTCGGTTACGATCACGGTGCAGGATTCAAGCGCGGCACCGTCCTTGTCGTGCCAGCTTTCCCAGAGACCGGCTGTGCCGAAGGGCTCGCCTTCGGTGCAGCGGATCAGTTATGGCGTCTGCCGCTGGCACCTGCTTTCCACTCGCCACATGACACTGCGCGGAACACCCACGATGACAGACGAGCCATCCCCCATGAGCCAAGCCATCGGGGCACGAACCGCCCGGGACTTACGCCTGCAGGGCCTAGCCGATGACTCCTGCGGCCGATTGGGCAAGGGGCGCATTGGCGGCGACGAGCAGGGCCTGCGTGGCCCGGGACTGGAGTATAGGGGTCATTCTGGCCGAGGCGTTCGGTGAGATGGCCGCCTAACGCTTGGGACTTGAAACGACGCTGACACGCAGGGAAGCTCAGGAACGTCTGTCGGACGCCGATCGCAACACCGGTCAGCGCGGCCGGGCAGCCACCCTGGCCGTGGCCGCTGTTGAACATTCATCCTCGCTGAGAGCACGAGTCCGCTTATGCCCACGCTTCGCCTGTTAACCAATATCGACATCGCCCCCGAGGCCCGTCCGGCGCTCCTCGCACGCGCCTCCCGGAGGGTCGCCGAACTGCTCGGCAAGCCCGAGTCCTATGTGCTGCTGATCCTGGAGCCTGGTCGGGATCTACTGTTTGGCGGCACCGATGCGCCCGCCGCCTATGTCGAGCTCAAGAGCCTCGGCCTGCCGGAGGCGAAGACGCCGGATTACTCCAACGCACTTTGTGCCTGGCTTGGCGAGGAGCTGGCCATCGCGCCTGAGCGCGTCTACATCGAGTTCGCAGCGCCGCCGAGACATCTTTTCGGCTGGAACGGGACGACCTTCTGAGAATCCGGCTCGGCATGCGCGGCTGCGCTCGACGGCCGAGTCGGCCGTTGAGGCTCGCCGGCTCCTCGATCAAGGCATCGACCAGGGTCTCGAAGCGCATGGGCGCCGGACCGCGTCCCTGCTCGATCCAGAGGGTGGCGAGCAGGGGGCGCAGCACATAGAGGTATTTCTTCAGCCGCACCTGTCCGCGCGTCAGGAACTCGCGGTCATTGCCCCGCGCCATATGCACGTAGTGATGAAAGGATCGCTCTGGCCGATGCAACTCGCGCGCGGCCTCACGCATTGCGGTCAGAAAGTGCGGATCGGCCCGGTAGATGATGGGCGAGTCGAGCCACTCGACCAGGGTTGCATTGCCCTTGCCGAGCAGCGCCAGTGCCTTGCGCAGCTCCCAACCGTTGATGTCCAGATCGCCGTCGATCGGCTGTTCGATTACATCACGCTGGGGGTGAACCCGCAGATACCACGCCAGCGGATGCACGTAGAGAAAGCGCACGTCATAGTCGCTGTCGGGCGAGGCGAAGCCCCAGCCGCGGCTGCCCGATTCGCAGGCATAGAGGATGCGCACTCCATGTGCGTCCTCGATGGCCGCGAGCTGCGCCGCGATCTCGGCGCGGCGCTCCGGGGCGATGGGGTCGGGGTCAGGGTCGCGGGTATCGTGAGTCCGGTCGTTGGCATCGAATAGCGTCATTTCGTCACTTTACTGGCGCGCGTCTGACTTGCGCTCAGCCCTTCACGCAGACCACCTGCTTCAAGGTATGCACCACCTCCACCAGGTCGGTCTGGTTGGCCATGACCGCATCGATGTCCTTGTAGGCGCCGGGGATCTCATCGAGCACGCCCTTGTCCTTGCGGCAGATCACCCCTTGGGTCTGCTCGGCTAAATCCGCCGGCGTGAACTGCTTCTCGGCCGCGGTGCGGCTCATGCGCCGTCCGGCTCCATGGGCGCAGGAGCAGAAGCTCTCGGGATTGCCCTTGCCGCGCACGATATAGCTGCGCGCGCCCATGCTGCCGGGGATGATCCCGAGATCCCCCGCGCGTGCCCGGATCGCGCCCTTGCGGGTGACCCAGACATTCGCCCCGTGGTGATGTTCGCGCTCCACATAGTTGTGGTGGCAGTTGACCGCCTCTTCGGTGACCGCGAAGACCTGCAGATGGCGGGCGAGGGCGGCCAGCACCAGGCGCATCATCTGCGCCCGGTTCTCCCGCGCATAGGCCTGTGCCCAGGCGACCGCGGCCACATAGTCATCGAAGTGCTCGGTGCCTTCCGGCAGATACGCCAGATCCCGGTCGGGCAGCTGGATCATCCAGCGTTCCATATCGCGCCGCGCGAGCTCGATGAAGTAATGGCCGATGGCATTGCCGATGCCGCGGCTGCCCGAGTGCAGCATGACCCAGACCCGACCGGACTCATCCAGGCAGACCTCGATGAAGTGGTTGCCCCCGCCAAGGGTGCCGATCTGATTGACCCAGTTGGAGAAGCGCCCGAAGGCCTTGAGCAGCTGCGGATGTCGCTCGGTCATGGCCGCAAGCGGCGCGGCGAAGGGCTTGGCGGCCTCGCTCAGCGCGCGCTCATCCTTATGCTGCGCCCGCCCCACCGGCACGTCGCGGCTGATCTGGTCGAAGACCTTTTTCAACACCAGCTCATCGAGCTGCTCGGCGCTCAGCGTGGTGCGCGCCGCGGCCATACCGCAGCCGATGTCGACGCCGACGGCGGCCGGGATGATGGCCTTGTCGGTGGCGATGACGCTACCGATGGTGGCGCCGATGCCTGCATGCACGTCGGGCATAGCGGCGACATGCCGATGGATGAAAGGCAGCTTGGACAGATTGACCAACTGCTCGCGCGAGCGCGGGTCGAGCGCATCGGTCCAGACCTTGACCGGCTTCTCGCCGTCGGTGATGACCTGTTTGATGGGCATGAACGCCTCCTGTTTGCTTCGGGCTCGGTTCGGGATGGACCGCGGATTGCGCGGTCCCTCCCAGATGCGCCGGTTGGCGCGAACAGGCATGACCGATCCCGGCCATGCGGAGCATGGGCGGGGATGCGGCGTCGAGCGGGGATGAAGGTCTCCGGTCTTGCGTGCTCCCCGCCAGTACGACTGACGGGAACAGACCGGTCAGTCGATCAGCCGTCGAACCTGGTTGGCGTGGTGAAACGGCGCAGGGACGGACTGGCTGACTGGGGTTTGCGGTCGATGCCGCATGGGCTCTGGAGCACTGCTGCGACCAGACGCGCAGGCACGCACGCGCCGAGAGCAGCGTTCGGTCGTATCCGGGTGTGGTGCAGTGAGTGGTCCAAGGGCGTCATCCAAAGATGAAAAGATGGTCGGCAACAATACCGACGGGACAAGAAGCCTACGCCCGCTGTCTCCGGCTGGCAAGTTTGAGTATTGTGTAATGGCTGACGAGCCGCGTGGTCGCAGAGCATCCATGATGCGACCACATTGTCGTTCGTTTGAAGGGCGGCATCGCCGCGATGGCGCAATCAGTGTTGGCGGGCTAGGCGAGTCGGAGAGTCGCACGGACGGTGAGGGAGATCGATCAGAGTGCAGTGAGCCAAACGCTCTGGAACGCCCAGACGTCCGGCGAGCCGGGGTAGAGGTTGCGCACTCGATCGTACAGCGTATCGACCTTTGCGATGGCCGTCCGCTGCATTGGCTCCAGCGACATCCCGTCGCAGGGGCTCGCCGACAACCATCGAGGTCACAGCATGAACTTGAAACGGAGACCCACAAACACCTCGGCTCTGACGGTGAGCTTATTCGCTGCTGCGATGCTGCTTGCAGCTGATGGTGCAGCCGAATCGCTGCCCACCGATCTCGAAGAACTGCAGGGCTGGTGGCGTTACGATGATCCGCAGTTCGCCTGGGGCTGTCAGGACACGGATGGTCAATATCGGGTCGCGATCGGTCGCTGGATCGACGACGATTCGGCGGGCAAGATCGTGTTCGGGGTTGGTGCGGAACAGAAACTCGGCTTTTATGATGCGGCTTGCGTGCTCTCGAACAAGACGCATCGGGAGGCGGCAACACGCTGCACTTTGATGCCGACGGCGTCGCAGAAGGGGAGTCGTCTTCCGGGTCCGCAACAATCGAGGTGATCTCCAGACACGTCATTCGGGTGGAAGATCCAGTGACCAATCCCTCGGTATTGATACGTTGTCCCGCCGAGGCGCCTTGAGCGGAACCCCTCCCGAGATTGCCTGCAGCGCGCTGGCTGCAGACGTCGCAGAGGCTCAAAGTTGACCTGGGCTGCTCGATCATGTCGACTGAGCAGGGACACGGCCTATTTCCAGGCGCACACCATCGCGTCGGAATTGACCCAGCAGGCACCGTCGCGTCGGAGTGTTCCGAGCGGTGAGTGGGCATGCGTGGCATGCGGCTCTCCGTTCCAGTAGCCTGCGGCTTGTCCGGGCTGCTCGACCAAGACGACGGCGAAGAACGCGGGCGCGTAGATCTGGAAGCTGCCATCGGGCTCAAGTGAGCCACGGCAGGGGCCATCGATGTAGTCACGCCCATCGACCTGGAGCCGGCAACGACTGAACGCCTGTGACGTCGATTCAGCGAGGGGGTGCGTCATGGCCGGGACCTCAACGCAGCCCGGGTGGACACCCGAGATCACGGGATAGTCCGTGCACAGCGTCTCCAGCCGCTTCCGGTAGGCCATGACGAGACAGGGACGATCCTGGCAGCGATTGCGCTGCTTCAGCCAGGCGCGCTGCGTCGTCTTCAGGTCCTGCCGCGCACCGTCGCCGATCCGGGCTGCCAGCAGCGCCCGGTATTGCGTGGCGAGGGCGTCATCGAGCGCGCTGAGTTCAGCGTCCTAACAGATCGTCGTCTCGATCAGCGTGGCTGCCCTTTGGCAATCGAACGAGGCGGACTGGGCCAGCGGCGCGCATCCTAGGAACACAAAGATCGTGATGATGGTCCGCATCATTAACCCCCTGGATTGATCTACCTGCCGCTCCAGTGTCTGGATCGGCTCCCGCGACATCCACGTAAGTGTAGCCCTTCTCTCGCGAAAGCGTGTGTCAGCTGGAGCAATCCTACAGGCGGTGCGTGGGTACCTCTGCTTGCGGAACCGGCCGGGGCGTTTCTAGACGGCCGGCCAGTCGTCAAAGCCTCCAGGCGACTATGAAGCAGGGCTTGATGGCCTGAGTTCCCGTAGATGCTGATGTGAGGGGCGGAAGGAGCACAGACGGCACAGGAACGATCAACGACGGGCATGGAGCGGCGATAGGGATCGGGCCAAGAAGTCGAGTGCGATACGCGGAACACGATATATTCGTTGAACCGACCACACTAGAAACATGGAGGTGGTTCATGTATCGTTGTCGGTGAAGGGCCGCGAGGATCCCGTCCTATGCACCGGCGCGGCCGCCAACAGACACGGGTAAAGACGCGATGAGCAACCCGAAAATGCCCCTCAACAAACGCATCGGCGCGCGGCTGCGTGCGGCACGGTTTGCCCGCGGCCTCAGCCCAGAGGAACTGGCCGATCTGACCCTCGGAGCGCTGCACAAGTCCCGCATCCACAACTACGAGCACGGCCTTTGCCGACTCAGCGTGGAAGACGCCGAGGTACTCGCCAACACGCTCGGCAACGTGACCGCTGCGCATCTGCTCTGCCTCGACAGCGCGGATACGGGACTCAGCGATGAGGAGACAAGGCTGCTCCAGGCCTACCGCCGCAGCGACCAACGCAGCAGGGAGACCATCACGGCCGTCGGGCACCTGCTCAGCCTGAACGATGCCGGCGGCACGCTCGCCCATGGCAGGGTCCACTAGCCAGGCGATCCCATACCCGGGCAGTCCGCCCGCCCGGCCGGTCAACCGCCGAGCCCCACCACCCTATGTTGTCCAGCGGCGCCGATACCCGCGCGTCAACTACCGAGACCCGGTCTGCGCCAGCGCGATCGGACAGCCGCACCATTGCTGGCCGCTGCTGGCCGAGGACCTGAGCCTGGGCGGCCTGCGACTGCTCTCGCCCGAGGCCTTCGCCGTCGGCACCCGCCTGCTGCTGTGCCTTGAGCCCGAGATAACGATGGAGCCGATCCGCGCCGTCGCCGAGGTGCGGTGGACCGCCCGCGTGGATTACCAGGAACGCTACCGGCTGGGCCTGGAGCTGGTCGAGATGGGTGAGTTTGAACGAGCCCGGCTGCATAGTCTCGTGCAGGCGCAGGCGGACTGAGGTGCTCACACTTCAGAGGCATTCCAGTTGCTGAAGGCCAGCAGCCAGGAGCCAAGCCCTGGGTTGGTTGCACCCTCCGCCTTGAGCAGCTCGCCGATCTCGATCAGCAGCGTACGGAACTCCCGCACCTCGCTCTGCCAGAGCCCCTCTGGCAGGCCCGGATTGTCGATCATGGTATCAGCGGCGAGAGAACCGGCGCCAGCCCACCAGGCATTACTGTCGAGTTGGCGCATGGCGAGCGCGGGCGACACCTGGAGCAGGTCCGCCAGCTCGCGGACCTCAGCGGCACGCGGGTGGCTGATGCGCTCAAGCAGCTCGCTGAGGCGGAGTAGGGCGGTTTGGAGCATGGGGTCCTGGACAGGAATGGTACGCATGAGCGTCGACATAGGTGCTGGACGCGGCGTTTGCGATGATCGCGCTACTCCTTATGTGTCCGCTGAACTGAACATGAGGCCGGTGGATGCGCGTTCCCGACGTGCCCGCGATGCTGCGGCCGGTCGATGCTTTGGCTAATTTTCCAACGGATTTGGTACCAGCGCGATGGTCTGGCCCGTTGCGCTTACCGTGTGCTATTACCTGTAGTATTATCCCTGTAGTAGGCAGGTCCGCGTTTGCGCCCGGCGCGAATGTGGTGTCCGAGTCGCAGCATGCGAGGACGAGCGTGGTGAAGCTGGAAGAGATCACGAGCGGGCAAAGCCTGTCTGGCATCGAGCCGAGCCAGATCGTTGCCGTGGTCGCGACCGTGCCGCATGGGGCCGATGCGGTCCAGCTCATCTACAAGACCCCCGACGGCGTGATCGGGGAGCGACTGCTCGCCCGTGACGACGAGGCGTCGGTTGAGATCGCCACCGCCGAGCGCCCGTTTGCCTTCGATGGCGACGGCGCAGCCTTCCAGCTCGCCTGCGAGGCCAAGCGCATCGACCTCGCCTTCCTGTTCGATCCGATGATGGCCGTGCATAGCTCGAACGTCGAGCCACTGCCGCATCAGATCACCGCCGTCTATGAATCCATGCTACCGCGCCAACCGCTGCGCTACGTGCTGGCCGATGATCCCGGCGCGGGTAAGACGATCATGGCCGGGCTCTACATCCGCGAGCTCATCATGCGCGCGGATGCCCACCGCATCCTCATCGTCGCCCCCGGGAGCTTGGTGGAGCAGTGGCGCGATGAGCTCTACGAGAAGTTCGGGCTGGAGTTTCACATCTACTCCGCGCTGCTGGAGCAGACCTCACCAAGCGGCAATCCGTTTGAGGACTTCCCGCGCCTGATCGCGCGCCTTGATCAGCTCTCGCGCAACGAGGAGTTGCAGGAGAAGCTCTGCGCACCGGGCTGGGATCTGGCCGTCTTTGATGAGGCGCACAAGCTCGCCGCCCATTACTTCGGCGCGAAGCTGGAGAAGACCGGCCGGTTTCGCTTTGCCGAGAAGCTCGGCGCGCATGTCCGCCACCTGCTGCTGATGACCGCCACGCCCCACAACGGCAAGGAAGAGGACTTCCAGCTGTTCCTGTCGCTGCTCGATTCGGACCGCTTCTACGGCAAGTTCCGCGATGGGGTGCACAAGGTCGACCCCTCGGACCTGATGCGGCGCATGGTCAAGGAAGAGCTGGTGAAGTTCGACGGCACGCCGCTATTCCCGGAACGCCGAGCCTATACCGTCAACTACGAGCTCTCGCCCAGCGAGGCGGTGCTCTATGAGGCCGTCACCGAGTATGTCAAGACCGAGATGGGCAAGGTGGACGAGCTCAAGGGCCGGCGCAAGGGCTCCGTGGGCTTTGCCCTGACCGCGCTGCAGCGCCGCCTGGCCTCCAGCCCGGAGGCGATCTTCCAGTCGCTCAAACGTCGCCGCGAACGCCTGGAGAGCCGCTTGCGCGAAGAAAAGCTCGGCATCAAGGGGCAGCAGGCCCTCGCCGAGACCCTCATCCCCGAGGACGACGACGATCTCACGGCGGAGGAGCAGGAGACGCTCGAGGAGACCCTGATCGACGAGGCGACCGCCGCGCAGACCGTGGCGGAGCTGGAGGCCGAGATCCTCATCCTGCGCGACCTGGAGCACCAGGCGAAGACCCTCGTGGCCTCGGGCCAGGACCGCAAGTGGGAGGAGCTGTCGAAGATCCTGCAGAACGACCCGGCGATGCGCGATGCCTCCGGGCGGCAACGCAAGCTGATCCTCTTCTCCGAGCACCGCGACACGCTCAATTACCTGCACGGCAAGATCGCCGGCGTGCTCGGCAATCCGAGCGCCATCGTCACCATTCACGGCGGGACGCACCGCGACGAGCGCCGCCGCCTGCAGGCGCTGTTTCGCTCCGACCCCGACGTGCGCGTGCTGGTGGCGACCGATGCCGCCGGCGAAGGCGTGAACCTGCAAAACGCCAACCTGATGGTCAACTACGACCTGCCCTGGAACCCCAACCGTCTGGAGCAGCGCTTCGGGCGCATCCACCGCATCGGCCAGCGCGAGGTGTGCCATCTCTGGAACCTGGTGGCGAAAGAGACCCGCGAGGGCGATGTCTACCACCGCCTGCTGATGAAGCTCGAAGTCGAGAGCGCCGCGCTCAAGGGCCGCGTCTTCGACATCCTCGGCGAGGTCTTCGAGGAGACCAGCCTCAAGGACCTGTTGCTCGAGGCCATCCGTTACGGGGACCGCCCGGACATCCGCGCGCGGCTGAGCCAGAGGATCGACCAGGCCCTCGATCATGCGCATCTCACGGCACTGCTGAACCGCAACGCGCTGGCCCAGGAGACGATGAGCCCGGAGCAGCTGTTTGCCGTCAAGGAGGAGATGGACAAGGCCGAGGCGCGCCGTCTGCAACCGTTCTTCGTGCGCGCCTTCTTCGGCAAGGCCCTCGATGCCCTCGGCGGCACGGCGCATCCGCGCGAGGCCGGTCGCTTTGAGATCACCCATGTTCCCGCCGCGATCCGCGAGCGCGATCGGCGCCTCACCGGACGCAACCGCCGCGAGCACGAGCCCGTGCTCAGGCGCTATAGCCGCGTTTGTTTCGAGCGCACAGCCATCCAGCCGCTCGACAAGCCCGGTCTGGAGCGGGCGGTCCTCATGCACCCGGGTCATCCGCTGATGCTCGCGATGACCGACATGCTCCTGGAGCAGCACGCCAATCTGCTGCGCCAGGGGGCGGTGCTGATCGACCCCGCGGACGAGGGCGAGGAGCCCGCACTGCTATTCCTCTTGACCCATGAGATCAAGTCCGGCGACGGCACGGTGCTGTCCAAACGCCTGCAGTTCGTGCGCGTGGGACCGGACGGGGCGGCCAGCTTTGCCGGCTGGGCGCCGCATCTGGACCTGGAGCCGCTGGATGAAGCCGAGCGGCCGCTGCTGGAGGAGACCCTGGCCGCGCCCTGGATTGCCAGCGGGCAGGAGAGCCGGGCGCTCGCCCTCGCGGCGCAAACCCTGGTCCCCGAGCACTACCGCGAGGTGGCGCATCGGCGCATCGCGCATGTGGAGAAGACCTTGGCCGCCGTCAACGAGCGCCTGACCAAGGAGATCGACTTCTGGCAGGACCGCTGGCTGAAGCTCAAGGAGGACGGCGCAGCGGGCAAGGATGTCCGGCTCAATCTGCAGAACGTCGAGCGCACCATCGCCGATCTCGGGAGCCGGCTGGAGGGTCGCAAGCGATCGCTGCAGTCCATGCGCCATGTCGTCAACGGCACGCCCGTCGTGCTCGGCGCGGCACTGATCGTCCCGGCGGGCCTGCTGCGCCACCTGCGCGGTGAGCCTGCAGAAGACCCCGTGGCCGCGACCTTCGCCGCCGATGCCCAGGCCCGCGCGCGCATCGAGCAAATTGCCATGGACGCCGTGCGCCAGGCCGAGGAGGCCCGCGGCTGCCGCGTGGTCGATGTCTCCGCCGACAAATGCGGCTGGGACCTCACCGCCTATCCGCCCGCGATCGACGGCCAGCAGCCCGATCCGCGGCATATCGAGGTGAAGGGCCGGATCAAGGGCGCGAGTACCGTCACCGTCACCCGCAACGAGATGCTCTACGCCTTCAACCAGGGCGAGAAGTTCGTCCTGGCCATCGTGCTCGTGGAGGAGGACGACAGCTTCGACGGCCCGTACTACATCCGCAATGCCTTTCACAGCGAGCCCGGCTGGGGTGTCGCGTCGATCAACTACCACCTGGGCGACCTGCTCGCCCGCGCCGAGGCCGCCTGAGCATGACCCACCCCGTCAAAGCACCGAAGAAGCTCATCGAAGTCGCGTTGCCGCTGGATGCGATCAACGCGGCGGCGGCGCGTGAGAAATCCATCCGGCATGGGCATCCGAGCACCCTGCATCTGTGGTGGGCGCGCCGGCCCTTGGCAGCGGCGCGCGCGGTGATCTTCTCGCAGATGGTCAACGACCCCTCGTGGAAGTGGGAGCTGGAGCATCCGGGCGAGATCCCGCCGGGCAACCTCAAGGGGAGCTGGGCCGCCAGCCGCAAGCGGCTGTTCACCCTGATCGAGGAGCTGGTGAAGTGGGAGAACACCACTAACGAGGCCTTGTTGGACAAGGCACGGGCCGAGATCCGCAAGTCCTGGCGCGAGACCTGCGAGCTCAACAAGGACCATCCGCAGGCCGCCGAATTGTTCGATCCGGACAAGCTGCCGGCCTTCCATGACCCCTTTGCCGGTGGCGGCGCCCTGCCGCTGGAGGCGCAGCGATTGGGGCTCGAGGCCTATGCCAGTGACCTGAACCCGGTCGCGGTGCTCATCAACAAGGCCATGATCGAGATCCCGCCAAAGTTCGCGGGCAGGCCGCCGGTCAACCCCGAGGCGCGGAGCAAGAAACAGCTTCTCGAGCAAGATTGGAAAGGCGCGCGGGGGCTCGCCGAGGACGTGCGCTATTACGGCCAGTGGATGCGGGATGAGGCCAAGAAGCGCATCGGGCATCTGTATCCGCCCATCGAGGTGACGGCGGCGATGGCCGAGGGGCGGGCGGATCTCCAGCCCTATGTCGGGCAGAAGCTCACGGTGATTGCTTGGCTTTGGGCGCGGACGGTGAAGAGCCCGAATCCGGCGTTCCGGCATGTGGATGTGCCGCTTGCGTCGACATTTATCCTGTCGAGCAAGGCGGGCAAGGAAGCCTATGTAGAGCCGGTGATTGAGGGGGATGGGTACCGATTCACGGTCAAGATGGGCAAGCCACCTGCGGAGGCGAAGGCGGGGACGAAGCTCACGCGAGGATCTTTTAGATGCCTGATGTCGAACACACCGTTCCAATATGCTTACATCGACGATGAAGCTAACGCTGGGCGTATGGGTGCAAAACTGATGGCCGTCGTCCTCGAAGGGCAGAGAGGACGTGTCTACATCAGTCCAACTGGTGATATGGAAGCTACTGCATGCTCGGCTGAGCCGACATTCAAGCCTGACACACCTTCACGTGGCACTTGGGCTAGCAACGCTCAAGGCAGGATTTACGGATTCAAGACATTCGGTGACTACTTCACCCCCCGCCAGCTCGTGGCGCTGACGACCTTCAGCGATCTGGTCACGGCGGCAGGCGGGAAAATCCGCGAGGATGCGCTTGCCGCCGGGATGGCGGATGACGAGACGGGGATCGATGCGGACGGCAAGGGGGCGCGGGCGTATGCGGAGGCGGTGGGGGTTTATTTGGCTTTTGCTCTCGATAAGGTCGCTGATAGGGGGTCTACCCTCGGTCGCTGGGATCCTACACCAACGCAAAGTGGAATCATCAATACCTTTAGTCGTCAGGCGCTGCCGATGACATGGGATTTCGCAGAATCAAATCCGCTTGGAGACGCCTCTGGCAATTACAAAAGTGGGATTGAGTTAGTCGCTAAAGCAATTTTGGCAAGCCTAGCAAATTCTGCTGGGTACGCATATCAATACGATGCCTCTGGCCAGACCGTGAGCGCTGGGAAAGTTGTATCCACTGACCCGCCTTACTACGACAACATTGGCTACGCAGACCTATCCGATTTCTTCTATGTCTGGCTACGGCGTGCGCTCAAGCCTTTCTTCCCTGGTCTGTTCGCAACCCTTGCCGTGCCGAAGGCGGAGGAATTGGTGGCGACGCCTTACCGGCATGGGAGCAAGGATAAAGCGGAGGCGTTCTTCCTGGACGGGATGACACTGGCAATGCAACGCCTTGCGATACAGGCGCATCCATCGACGCCTGTCACCATCTACTACGCCTTCAAGCAATCCGAGACTCAGAACGCCGAGGGGACATCCAGCACTGGCTGGGAGACCTTTCTGGATGCCGTGATCCGCTCGGGGTTTGCCCTCACTGGAACCTGGCCGATGCGCACCGAGCTCGGCAATCGGATGATCGGGGCCGGGGCTAATGCCCTCGCCTCCAGCATCGTCCTTGTCTGCCGCCCCCGTCCCGCCACGGCCAAGACCATCTCCCGCCGCGCCTTCCTGCGCGAGCTGAACCAGGTCCTCCCCGAGGCCCTCGACGAGATGACCCGCGGCGCTGGCGACGAGCGCTCGCCGGTGGCACCCGTGGACCTCTCGCAGGCCATCATCGGTCCCGGCATGGCGGTCTTCTCGAAATACGCCGCCGTGCTCGAAGCCGACGGCACGCCCATGAGCGTGCGCACGGCGCTGCAGCTCATCAACCGCTTCCTGGCCGAGGACGACTTCGACCACGACAGCCAGTTCTGTCTGCACTGGTTTCAGCAATACGGCTGGAAAGAGGGCAAGTTCGGCGAGGCCGATACGCTCGCCCGCGCCAAGGGCACGAGCGTGGAGGGGGTGAAGCAGTCCGGCGTGCTCTCGGCCGCGGGCGGCATCGTGCGCCTGCTCAAGTGGCCCGAGTACGCGGCCGACTGGAGCCCGGAGAAAGACCTGCGCCTGCCGGTCTGGGAGTTGCTGCATCAGGTCATCCGCCTCTTCAAGGCCGACGGGGAGCGCGCCGCGGGGCTGATCATCGCCGCCGTGCCCGGCAAGGCCGAGGCGACCCGACAGCTCGCCTACCGGCTTTATACCCTCTGCGAGCGCGCCGGCTGGGCCGAGGATGCCCGCGCCTACAACGAGATCATCACGAGCTGGAGCGCCATCGAGGCGGCCGCCGCCAAGGCGCCCGCGCCGGTCCAGGGATCGCTGTTCGGCTGAGCGCAGGCAGGCGATGGAGTACGTGCTCACCGATCATGCGCGCAAACGCTGCGCGCGCCGGGGGATTGCGCTGGAGCGGCTCGACCGGGTGCTGACGTATCCGACCCGCACCGAACCCGACGCGGATGACCCGAGTCTCGTGCATGCCCGCTTGCCGGTCCCGGAGCGGGCGTTTCGGGAACGGCGGGTGATCTACAACGAACGGCGCGATCCCGTGGCGAACGTGACGGCCTATTTCGACGATGGGGTGAACGACCTATGAAACTCGAGTGCGATCCGGCAGCCGACGCGGCCTATTTCGAGATCTCGCCCGCGGAGGTCGCCAGCACGCGGGAGATCGAGCCCGGCATCCTGGGTGACTATGACGCGGCCGGGCACCTGGTTGGCGTCGAGGTGCTCTCGGTGAGCAAACGCACCAAGCTGCCCTCGCTGGAGGAGGCGGCGTGACTGTGCGGATGCTGTATCACTCGTCTCAGACACGCCAAACGATCGGCAGCGAGGAACGGCCATGAACCCCTGGAGAGAGATCGCAGTCCCGCATCAGGACGTGCTGGAAGGCTCATTCCAGCAGGCGGAGTTCGCCGCCGACATCACCGCCGTGCATACCGGACGGGCGCCGCGCGAGTATCAGGACCCGGTGGCCTTCTTTGAGCGGACCTTCATCACCGAAGGCATGGGCATCCTGCTGACGCAAGTTGCCCAGCGGCTGGCGGGTCAGGGCGGCGAGCCCGTCATTCAACTGCAAACGCCTTTCGGCGGCGGCAAGACCCACACCGAGCTCGCGGTCTACCACCTGGGCTCGCGCACCTGCCCGCTGTCGGATCTGGCCGGGATACCGAGCCTCATCGACCGGGCCGGACTGACCGACGTGCCCAAGGCGCGCATCGCCGTCCTGGACGGCACGGCGCATTCCCCCGGACAGCCCTGGAAGCGCGCCAAGCGGACCATCCATACCCTCTGGGGCGAGATGGCCTGGCAGCTCGGCGGCGAGGAGGCCTTCGCGTTGGTCGCCGAGGCGGACGCCAACGGGACCTCACCGGGCAAGGACGCGCTGCGCGATCTGCTGGAGCTGCATGCCCCCTGCGTGATCCTCATCGACGAGCTGGTGGCCTATATCCGGCAGTTCCCGGAAGGCAAGACGCTCAGCGGTGGCAGCTTCGACAGCAATCTCAGCTTCGTGCAGGCGCTGACCGAGGCGGTGAAGTTGGTGCCGACCGCCATGCTGTTGGCCTCGCTGCCGGAGTCCGAGGTCGAGGCGGGCAGTCAGCGCGGCGTGGCGGCCCTGCGTGCGCTGGAGAAGACCTTCGGGCGCGTGCAGGCCCTCTGGAAGCCAGTCGCCACCGAAGAGGCCTTCGAGATCGTGCGCCGCCGACTCTTCGAGCCGGTGCGCGACCCCAAGGCCAAGGAGGCCGTTTGCCGTGCCTTCGCCGATGCCTATATCGCCGAAGGCGCCAAGCTGCCCTCGGAGACGCAGGAGCGCCGCTACTACGAGCGGCTCATGCAGGCCTATCCCATCCACCCGGAGGTCTTCGACCGGCTGTATGAGGACTGGACCACCATCGACGGCTTCCAGCGCACGCGCGGCGTGCTGAAGCTCATGGCGAAGGTGATCTATCGCCTGTGGAAGGAGGACAACAAGGACTTGATGATCCTGCCAGGCAGCCTGCCGCTGCACGACGGCAGCAGCCGCAACGAGCTGACCTACTATCTTCCGGCAGGCTGGGATGCGGTCATCGAGAAGGACATCGACGGCGACCGCTCCGAGACCGTGGAGCTCGAAAACAAAGAGCCGCGCTTCGGCCAGGTGGGCGCGGCGCGGCGGGTCGGACGCACCCTGTTTCTCGGCAGCGCCCCCTCGTCGGTCGCCACCAAGGCCACCACGCGGGGGATCGACGCAGCACGCATCCTGCTCGGCTGTCTGCAGCCCGGGCAGACGTCGTCCGTCTATACCGATGCGCTGAGTCGGCTCGCGGACCGACTGCACTATCTCAACAGCTCCGGAGACAAGACCCAGGATACGACCCGCTTCTGGTTCGATACCCGTGCGAATCTGCG
>NZ_VWXX01000021.1 GCF_008632335.1 Thiohalocapsa marina | reverse complement strand
GCGCATCCGCCGTTGTGGCCTGTGGCGGATGCGCTTCGCTTATCCGCCCTACCGTGCATCCGTGTAGGTTATTTCTGAATCGTGCCTTAGTGGTGATGCCAGCCGTGCGGGTGAACGCTGATCCCGGCCGAGGTCGGGCGGCAAGACGCGCCCGCGCATGCTGGTGATGGCACACTGACCGCTGCGCCGGTACACTTGTGCGCCAAGCGTGACATCGGCGGCACCATGACGGATCTTCAGCCCAATCGGAATCGAGCAACCCAGCCAGGCGACAACGGGGCAGCGGCCATGCAGGCCGACGGCCTCCGTCTTTCGGCCATGGCCGGCGCCCGTGGCAGCAGTGCCAGCGGGACATCTTCTGCTTCTACCGCGGCCGCGCAGCGATGACGGACGGGAAGCCTGGCCCGGGGCGCCCGCGCGGCAAGACGGACCCGAACAAGCCGAAGCGTCAGCGACGCAACGTCCGGCGCGACCGGGAGCTGGCCTCCTGGGCGCAGGAGATCTACACCGCGCCGCCCGGCACCGGCCAAACCACGGACGAGACCGAGGCGCAGGTCACCGTCAGCACCTGCCTGCGCAAGCCCAAGGTGCATCTGACGGCGCCGGCCACCGCGCCGAAGGTGGACCTGAGCCGCTACATGGGCCGCTGGTACGAGATCGCCCGTCTGCCCTACTTTACCGAGCGGCGCTGCGTGAAGAACGTGACGGCGGACTACAAGCTGGGCGAGGACGGCATGGTGTATGTGACCAACCGTTGCATCCACAAGGACGGCGGCACCGGACAGGCCAAGGCCATCGCCCGGGTGGTGGACCGCGCCAGCAACGCCCGGCTGGAAATCAGCTTCCGCACGCTGTACGGCGTGCATGTGCTGTGGGACGACTACTGGATCATCGGCGTCGGCGCGGACTACGACTACGCCCTGGTGGGCCAGCCGACCCGGCGCCGCGGCTGGGTGCTGAGCCGCGACCCGGTGCCGGCCGAGGACAAGGTCCAGCAGTGGATCGCGGAGTTCGGCACCAGGGGCTTCCCGACCGAGGATTTCATCCGCACGCCGCAGGATGCGGATCAGCAAGGGGAGCCTGCAGCCCCCAGCCGCCAGCGCCCGGCCGCCGGCTCCCCCGCCGGCACCCGGCCGCCAGTCTCCAGCGATCAGGACTTGGCCTGACGAGCGCCTTCGGCTGGCAGTTCATGGCTCGCGGCTGGCGGCTGGCGGCTGTCAGCGCAAGTTTTTCTTGTAACTCGGCACCCGGGCGTTCAGCGCCTTGGAGAAGTTGGCGAACTCCATGGTCACGCTGGCCAATTCCACCCCCTGAAAGTTGGCGTCGGCCACATTGGCGCCGCGCAGGATGGCGCCGCCGAGCACGGCGTTGCTGAAGTCGACGCCGGTCAGGTCGGCGTTGCGGAAGTTGGCATCCTGCGCCGAGAGATTGCTCAACCGGGCATTGCGCAGCTCCGCGCCCTCGAAATTGGCCAGATTCGCCACCGTGAAGCCGTCCGGCTCGGCACTGGTCAGGTCCGCATCGTGCAGATGGGCCTTGACCAGGTTGGCGTCGTTCAGATGGCAATCGCGCAGGTCCGCACTGCCGAGATTGGTCTCACGCAGGTTGGCCTTGATGAACAGCGCCCTGGGCGCCACCACATGCCGCAGATCGCTGCCGCTGAAGTCCGTACCGCGCATGTCGGCGGCGCGCAGGTTGGCCTGGTTCAGATTGGCGCCGCGGATCTCGGCCTTGCGCAGATCGGCCCCCACCAGGGTCGCCTGCCGGAGATCGGCACCCGTGAGCACTGCCGCCACCGCTGGACGCTCGGAGCCGGCACGCACCCGCGACAGGTCCGCGCCGCTCAGGTCGGCCTCATTCAGATGCGCACTGAGCAGGATGGCGCCGCACAGCCGCGCCCCGCTCAGATCCGCGCCCACCAGATCGCTGAACTCCAGATTGGCGTCGCTCAGGTCCGCGCCGCGCAGATCGGCGCCGTTGAGCCGCATGTCGCGCAGATCGGCGCCGACCAGCGAATCCGTCTCCAGCGTCGCCAGCACCTCCCCGGTATCTTTATGCTTGATCTCGACCATGGTTCCTCCCCGTTGTGTTGTCGTTTCCGTCGACAACTGTAGCAGAAGGAGGCAACAAAACCGCAATGGCCTATGCTAGCCTCTTCCGCCACCCCTAACCCCCGGGGTGCAGCTACGGCTACCCAGCAACAATCACCAATAAGGAGAGAGTGCCCATGAAGATCGAAACCAAGGCCATCCACGCGGGCTTCGCGCCGGACCCGACCACCAAGGCGGTCGCCACGCCCATCTATCAGACCACCAGCTATGCCTTCGACGACACCCAGCACGGCGCCGACCTGTTCGACCTGAAGGTGGCCGGCAACATCTACACCCGCATCATGAATCCCACCAGCGACGTGCTGGAGCAGCGGGTCGCGGCCATGGAGGGGGGCGTCGGCGGCCTGGCGCTGGCCTCGGGCATGTCCGCGGTGACCTACTCGATCTTCACCCTGGCCCAGGCCGGCGACAACATCGTCGCCAGCTCGACCCTCTACGGCGGCACCTATAACCTCTTCGCGCACACGCTGCCCCGGCTCGGCATCGAGGTGCGGCTGGTCACGCCGAACGACATCGAGGGCATGGCGGCGAAGATCGACGCCGGGACCAAGGCGGTGTTCTGCGAGTCCATCGGCAACCCGGCCGGCAATGTTGCCGACCTGCGCGCCATCTCGGACATGGCCCATGCCCACGGCGTGCCGGTCATCGTCGACAACACCGTGCCCAGCCCCTACCTCTGCCGGCCCTTCGAGCATGGCTGCGACATCGTGGTGCATGCCCTGACCAAGTACATGGGCGGCCACGGCACCACCATCGGCGGCGTGCTGGTGGATTCCGGCAACTTCCCCTGGGCCGAGCACGCCGAGCGCTTCCCGATGCTGAACGAGCCGGATGTCTCCTATCACGGCGTGGTCTACACCGAGGCGCTGGGGCCGGCGGCCTACATCGGCCGCGCCCGCGTGGTGCCGCTGCGCAACATGGGCAGCGCCATCTCGCCGTTCAACAGCTTCCTGATCCTGCAGGGCATCGAAACGCTGCATGTACGCATGGACCGCCATTGCGAGAACGCGGTCAAGGTGGCCGAGTACCTGAAGGGCCATGACAAGGTGGAATGGGTGCGCTACGCCGGCCTGCCGGACAGCCCGGACTACCCGCTGGTACAGCGGTACATGGATGGCGGCAAGGCCAGTTCCATCCTGTCCTTCGGCATCAAGGGCGGTCGCGCGGCCGGCGCCCAGTTCATCGACGCGCTGAAGCTCACGGTGCGCCTGGTCAACATCGGCGACGCCAAGACCCTGGCCTGCCATCCGGCCACCACCACCCATCGCCAGCTCTCGCCCGAGGAGCTGGCCAGCGCCGGTGTGTCCGAGGATCTGGTGCGGCTGTCCATCGGCATCGAGCACATCGACGACATCATCGCCGATCTGGATCAGGCGCTGGCTGCCGCCTGACCCACCACCGAAACACGGCTACCCGACCAAGCATCCGCGTCCATTGCCTGCAACATGCCTCCTTCGAAGGCCCCGCCCGCCTCGCCCACTGGGCCAGCGAGCGGGGCCATGGGCTCGTCCGCAGCCATCGCTACGCAGGGGACCCGTTACCGGATGCCCATTTCCGGGTTGCATACTAGGACATTGCCTACATTCTAGAAACTTCAACGTGAGGCCATCCCGGCGATGGCACCAAACGAATGGGTTACCGAGATGCATGAATTTTCCCCGGAAGAACGCGCGCTGCTGACCCGCCGCATCATGGCCCTGATGGAGGGCTGGAACCTGAGCGCCCGGGACATGATCGCGCTGATGCAACTGCCGCCGAGCGTCAAGGCGCGCAACATCACCCGCTTTCGCGACGAAGACGCCTTTCCGGATCACGCCGAGGTGAACCGCCGCATGACCTATCTGCTGCGCATCGAGGAGGCCCTGGCCACCTATTTCCCGCGCAACCCTGAGATGCGCGACCTCTGGGTCAAGCGCGGCAACAAGAAGTTCGGGCGGCGCGCGCCCATTGCAGTGATGGTGGAGGACGGCGAGAGCGGCCTGATCTCGGTGCTGTCCCACCTGGACTGCACCTTTGCCTGGGATCTGACCGGCTCCCGCAGCGACTACCACGCCGCCCTGAACTGACTCGGGTGGCTGATTCGGCCGCCAAGATTCGGCCGTCAAGATTCGGGCGACTGTTCCGGCAAACTGGTTCGCCCGGGCGCATCCGTCAGCCCGCAGGGCCTGTTGCAGGATTCAGCGGCGCAGAAATTCAGGATTCCGCGGAACGGGGGTTCAGCGCCGGCAGCCGTGCCGGACGCACTCGGCTGGCCACCAGACTGACGATGGCGCCGGTGCCCGGGCGCAGGGCGCGGCGAAACTCCTGTTTCCAGCGCGCGAAGTCGATGTCGCCGCGATTGTAGAGCGCGAAATCCAGCTGCTGCATCAATTGCGACACCCGGGCCTGATCGGCGCCCGGTCGCAGGCTGATGATGCGATCGGCGATCCGCGGCAACGGCTCCCGGCCACGTGCGCGCAGATGCCTGCAGGCCTGGGCCTGGAACGCCAGGCACCAGGCGGCCGGATCATCGCAGGCATTGGCCGCCTTCGCACACTGATATACACGCATGCTGCCCGGCACCAGGCGCGCCCCCGTCCGCCGTAGCCAGCCCAGCAGGGGTTGCGGATTCAGCCGCCGCAGCCACCCCGTCATCCAGGCACCCAGCGCCGACAGACCGCGCGCCAGTCGCTGGCGCAGTCCGACCCGTGAGCCGCTCTGGCCGCCAGCGGAACCGGCCCCGCGCACCCCGTCCGGCTGACCGCCCAGGCTGCGGCCGCGCCACCAGACCCCGCCCCAGTAACCGATGAGCAGAAGCAGGATCGCCGCCAGCGGCAACCAGAACAGGGCCCAGCTGGCGCCTTCACTGCGCACGGGCGAACGCCCGAAGCCGAAGCCCGTGGAATCACCACCGACGGCCAGACTGCGCACGGGCACCGACGAGGCCTCGGCCGTGGCGGAGACGACGTTCCACCAGCCGAGCCGGAGTTCCGGCAGGTGGATGCGCCCGCGGGAATGCGGCACCAGGGTGTAGTACTCGATGCGCTTGCCCAGCAGGGTCCGGCCGTCGGACGACAGCCGGGTATCGGTGACGGTCTGCTCGCGATAGACGCGGAATTCATCCGAGCGCAGCATCGGCTCGAGCGACGGCAACTGACTGCCGGTGCCGCCTTCCGCCTCCAGTTCAACGCTGAGGGTTACCGGCCGCCCCTCTTCCACGATGCCGCTGTCGGTCACGTCGGCGCGGATGCGCAGCCCCTGCAGCGGCAGCCAGGGTCGTACCGCCGCCACCGCCGGACGCACCCGCAGTTGCAGGGGCTGATCCGACACCGCCTCGTACGAAGCGCCGCCGGCGAGGGTGCCGCTGACCTTCAGTGGTCCCACCTCCAGGGTGCCGTCGCGCAGCGGCGTCATGATCATGACGAACTCGTTCACGATCTCGCGCTCGTTGCCGGAGCCGCGGGTGCGCACCGTCGGACCGTCCAGTTTCTCGAACAGCACCTCGTCGATGGCCGCCAGATCCGGCGACGCCGTCGCCAGGTTGCCGTCGCTGACCACCCGCAGACGCAGCAACACGTTCTCCTGCACGTACGGCCGGTCATCCGACAGATCCACCTCCAGCCGCGGCGCGCTGCTGCGGGCTGCCGGACGGGTGCCATAAGGCTGAACCGACTGGGGGGCGTAAGGCATCGGCACGCCGGAATATGGGCCGGCGGCCGGGCCAGGATACGGCGGCATGTATTGCCCCCGGGGCAGTTGGGGCGGCCAGGGGGCCGATGGCTGGCCGGGCAACTGACCGGACGGCTGAACGGCAAACTGGGCCGGTGCCTGGCCCGGCGCCTGGGGCAGGATTTGGGTCGGCGCCGGCTGCGGCGGCACGCCGCGGGCGTTGTGCGGCTCCATCGGCCGGAACTGCCAGGGCTGAAAGGGGTACTGTGCCGAGGCGACCGCAGCGTACAGCAGACCCAGCACCATGAGCCCGCGAAGCCCGGCGAGAACCAGCCGCCGGCGGCCCGGCCTGCTCCGCCCCGCACCTACCATGGGCGACTCTCCTGCAGCTGACCGCCGGCGTCACGCATCTGGCGCATCTCCTCGAGCATGAACTGATTGCGCATCAACATGGACGGATCCCCCTCCACCTGCTGCAGTCGCTGCTCCATGATGGCCATTCCCGGCCCCAGCACCTGCTCGCCACCCAGCGCCGGCCGTTCGCCGCCTGCCATGGGCTCGGCCCCCAGCCAGGGCTGGTCGCCGAGCTGGTCGAACCGTTCCACCGCATCCGACTGGCCCCTGGCATCGCGCAGGTCCGCCAGATCACGCTCAGGGGTGGAACCACCGCCGGTCCGGCGCCGCTCCGGCTCCGCCCCGGCCTGATCCCGTTCCTGCTCCCGATCCTGCTCCGGTTCCCGGTCCGATTCCGATAATCCGCTGCCCGGCTGTTCCGCTTCCGGCTCTGGTTCGCGCCCCGAATCGTCCTCCAACTCGCCCGCCCGATCATCCCGCGGCTCATCGCCGCCGGCGGCCGGCTGATCGCGCCCCTGTTCCGGCGCGCTCTCGCCATCGGGTCCGACGTCCGGCTCAGACTCCCGACCATCGCGAGCGCCGTCCTCTTGCGGAGACTGGTCGACTTCGCCGTCCTCTGCCGTCTGCTGCTCACGCTCGCCACCGGTGGCATCCTGACGGGAGGCATCCTCTTCGCCACCGGCGTCGGAGTCGCGCGCCGGCTCGGTCTCGCGGGGTGTTGCGCCATCGTCGGTCTGCTCCGCGTCCGCGTCGCCGACCGTGGCCTGATCCGGCGCCCGTTGCCCGCCGCGCTCGCCGTCCTCCGCCTGGCCGGTGCTGCCGTCGCTGTCGCTGTCCTGCTCGCCGCCGGTGGCGGCGTCCTGCGGCTCGCCGCCATCGCCTTGCTGACCCTCGGCCCCCTGTCCGTCCTCGGACTGCTCGCCCTCGCTGCCGGACTGTTGCGACTGCTCCTGCTGGTCGCCCTGCTGTTGCTGGCTATTATCCTGTTCTTGCTGGCCTTGGTCGCCCTGCTGCTCGCTCTCCTGCGACTGGTCGCCCTGCTCCTGTTGCTCGCCTTGCTGCTGTTCGCTCGGCTGTGACTCCTCGCCCTGCTGTTGCTGGTCGCCTTCTTGCTGCTCGCTTTCCTGTTGCTCCTCACCCTGTTCCTGCGACGACGCCTGTTGCTGTTGCTCGCTGTCCTGCGCCTGATCCTGCTCTGAATCCGGCTGATCCGGCTCGGACGCGTCGTCCGGGCGCTGCTCGTCCGCCTGCTCTTCCTGGGCGAAGGCCTCCTGCTCCAGCCTGGCCAGCAACCCCCGGGCCAGCGCCAGGTTGTGGTGGGCGTCGTCGTGCTCCGGTGCCGCGCTCAGGACCTGCTCGTAGGCATCGATGGCACCGGGGAAATCGCCCTGCTTGAAGCGGGCGTTACCCAGGTTGTATAGCGCTGTGACGCGCACCGACTCGCGCTCCACCTGATTGAAGGCGCGCTCGGCCTCGTCATAGCGCTCCGCCCGATACAGGGCCACGCCGCGTCGGAACGGATCGGCGAATCCATCCGCCGCCGCGGCGAAATCGCCGGCCTCGAACGCCTCCATGGCCTGCTGCTCGTCATTGCGAAACCAGGCGGCATCGGCGGTGGCGGCGATGCACACGGCCAGGCCGACGGTGGCGATGACAGCGGCCCTCATCGGCCGCTCACCCCGCCGGTCACTCGGCCGGTCACTGGGCTGGCCGAGCTGGCCGTCGACGGCGGCGCGCCGGCCCTGGCGGCGGAGCGGGCACGTCCGCGGAAACGCGGCAGCAGCAACAGCACTGCCAGCAGCACCGGCAGATAGAAGCGGTCGTTCCAGATGCGCGTGCGCTCGTCCCCGGCCTGGGCCGGCGAGCGGCTGATGGAGGCCGCCGCCAGGATGTCGGCGGTGTCGTCATCGCGGTAGTCGGCACGGCGATAGAGCCCGCCCCCGGCCTCCGCCAGGCGGCTCAGCTGGTCCGCGTCCAGGGCGGAGCGCACGGGCTGCCCGCCGGCGTCCACCAGCGCGCTGCCGCGGGGTCCGGGCACTTCGCCGCCCCCGGCGGTGCCGACCCCGAGCACATGCAGCCGCACACCCCGCTCCGCCAACAGGCGGACGCGCTCCAGCAGTTCCGGCTCGTCGAAGTCGCCGTCGCTGATCAGCAGCAGCGAGCGAGTGCTCTCCGCCGGCAAGGCATCGAGCAGGATCTCGGCGCGGTCCAGGGCCTCGTGCAGCCGGCTGCCCTGCAGCCGGGCCAGGTCCGACGACAGCGCCGGCAGCGCCAGCATGATGGTGCGCGTGTCCTCGGTCACCGGCGAGATCACGTGCGGCACCGAGGCAAAGGCGATCAGCCCCAGCCGCAGCCGCCGGTTGAGGGCGACCAGGTCCTGGATCTCCTGACGGGCGCGGCCAAGCCGGCTCGGCGCCACGTCGTTGACCTCCATGGAGCGGGACACATCCAGCAGGATCAGCAGATTGTCGCCGGGGTGGAACAGCCGCACGTCTTCGTAGTCCCAGCGCGGCCCCGCCATGGCGGTGAGCAACAGCAGCCAGAGCCCGGCCCAGGCCAGGAAACGGCCCCAGCGCTCCGAGGCCTTCAGCGCCCGGCTGCCGGTCAGGTGCGGCAGCAGGTGCGGGTCGGCATAACGGTGCACCGGCCCCTTCGCCGCCCGCGCGGCGGTGCGCCGCAGCCACCAGGCCACCGGCAACACCAGCAGCAGGCCCCAGAACCAATGCGGCTGGGCAAAGTGGAATCCGGTCTCAGGCACGCGACGCACTCCTGATGAAGCGTCGCCGCCCCTCCGGGAACAGGCCCAGCGCCAGCAGCGACAGCAGCGCCAGCCCCAGCGGCCAGCGGTACAGCGGTTCCGGCAGGAAGGCGGTGCGGGTCTCGGTCTCGGTCTTTTCCAGCTCACCGATGCGCCGCGAGATCTCCTCCAGCGCCCGGGTGTCGGTCGCGCGGAAGTAGGCGCCGCCGGTCATGTCTGCGATCTGCTCCAGGGTGTCTTCGTCCATGGTCAGGTCGTCCCAGTACTCGATGCGGCCCTCGTGCAGGATGGGGATGCGCGCCTGCTTGCTGCCGACGCCGATGACATAGATGCGCACCCCGGCCATGCGCGCCAGGGAGGCGGCCTCCAGGGGCTGGAAGCTGCCGGCGGTGTTGTCGCCGTCGGCAATCAGGATCATCACCCGCGAACCCGGCGGCCGCTGCCGCAGCCGCTTCACGCCCAGCGCGATGCCGTCACCGAGCGCGGTGCTGCTGCCGGCGATGCTGGGCTCCACGCCGTCGAGCAGCTGGTGCACCGCATTGCGGTCCACCGTCAGCGGCGACAGCACGAAGGCGCCGCTGCCGAACACGGTCAGACCGATGCGGTCGCCGGCGCGCGTGTCGATGAAGCGCCCCATGACGCCCTTCACCACCTGCATGCGGCTCACCTGCCGGCCCTCCACGGTGAAGTCCAGCGCCTCCATGGAGTGGGAGGCGTCCATGGCGATCATCAGGTCGTAACCCGGGCTGGAGACCTCGGTGTGAGGCACCAGCCACTGCGGGCGCATCAGCGCCAGGATCAGCCCGATCCAGAGCAGAACAAGCAGCAGCCGGTGCAGCCAGCCGGCGAGCTGGCGGCGGGGCCGACGCGCCTGATAGGCCTGGCGCAGCTCCTCCAGGTGCGGATGTCGCAGGGTCACGCGCTGCCCCTCCAGATCGCTGTCCGCGTCGCGCCCCCCACCGGCCCGCTCGCGCCACAGCAACGGCAGCACCAGCGGCAACGGCAGCAACAGGCCGAACCAGGGCCAATGGAACTCGAACAGGGTCATGCAGAGGACTCCGATCCCGTCGGTGCCCTGTCTGCCGTGCCCACCCACGCCATCGCCGCGTCGATCAGCCGGCGCAGCGCCGCACGCTCCGCCGCGACATCGGCGGGCGGCGCATAGGGGGCGTGCAGCAGCAGGTCGCCCTCGGCCACCCAGTCGAAGCCCCGGGGATCATGCGCCGACAGCCATCGTAACCAGTCGGCGCCGTGCAGGCCGGCGCAGGCGGCGCGACCATGGCGGGCCATGGCGATGCGCCGCAACAGCTCGGACAGCTCAGACGCTGTCGCCTTGGGCGCGGCGTGATTCGCCTCGCGCCGCAAGCGGCGCAGCACCCGGGCGGCCTCCTGGCGCCAGCTGCCAAGCGTCAGCACCGGCAGCGGAAACCGCACCCGCCAGGCGCCGTCGACGCGCCAGAGCACCAGTGCCAGCAGCAACAGCGCGGCGAACAGCAACCACCAGCCCGGCGCCAGGGGCCACCAGGGATTGCCCATGACGGCATGGATGTCGCGCAGCGCTTGGGGCTCGACGGAAAACATGCGCTCAGACGTACACTGCTCGCGAGCGGGCGCGCTGCTCCAGGCTGTGGATCAGGCTGAGGTGGATCTCCTGATCGGTACGGATCGGCATCAGGATGATGTTCAGCCGGTGCGCCACCGCCTTGAGCGTGTCGCGCCGCCGCTGCCAGGCATCGCGGTAGGCGCGCTGGGCACCGACGTCGTCGGTGTCGATCTCGATCAGCTCGCCGTCGCCGGCGGAAAAGCTCATGCTGCCCATGGCCGGAATCTCCCAGTCCGCCGGATCGTCCACCGGCATCAGCACCACCGAATTGCGTTGCATCAGGTTGCCCAGGATGCGCTCCAGATCGCGCACCTCGCGGTTCAGGTCAGCGATGACGAACACCAGCGAGCCGGTCGGCAGCCCGCGGGTGGCCCGCTGCAACGCCCCGGCCAGGCAGTCCACCGAGGCCATGCGCTCCGATGCGGGCTCGGTCAGGGTGCGCAGCAACTGCCACAGGGCGCGCCGGCCACGGGCCGGGCGGAAGTGTTTCAGGCCCGCCAGCGGATCCCCAAAGGCCATGCCGCCGACGCGGTCGTTGAGCCGGCTTGCGGCCCAGCCGATCAGCGCCGCGGCGCGGGCCGCCTGCACCGTCTTGAAGGTGCCGCGGGTGCCGAACACCATGTGCGGCCCGCGGTCCACGCACAGCACCACGCTGCGCTCGCGCTCCTCGCGGAACACCTTCAGGTGCGGCTCGTTGGTGCGCGCGGTGACCTTCCAGTCCATGTAGCGGATGTCGTCGCCCTCGCGGTACTCGCGCACCTCCTCGAAGTTGACGCCGGCACCGCGGAACACCGAGGCATAGAGCCCGGCGAAGGTGCTGTTGACCAGGTGGTGCGACGGCATGCCCAGGGTGTGGGCCTGGTGCCGCAGCTCCAGCAGGTCGTCGAGGCGGGGATAGAGACTCAAGCCGAGCCTCCGCTCACGGAATCGCGACGAGGTTGAGCAGCCGGTTGACGAACTCGTCGGTGGTGATGCCTTCGGCCTCGGCCTCGAAGGTGAGCAGCAGGCGGTGCCGCAGGATCTCCGGCGCCACCAGCTGGATGTGATGCGGCGCCACGAATTCGTCCCCGTCCAGCCAGGCGCGGGCCCGGGCGCAGCGCGCCAGCGCGATACTGGCGCGTGGCGAGGCGCCGAAGCGGCACCAGCGGGCCAGGTCCGGATCGTACAGCTTGGGGTTGCGAGTGGCCTGCACCAGGTCGACGATGTAGCTGTGCAGCTTGGGATCCAGGTACAGATTGGACACCGCCCGGCGCATGGCGAACAGCTCCGCCTGGGTCAGCGGCTTGGCCGGCGGGGCATAGCTCTGCTGTTGCTGCTGGCCGTCCAGTTCCAGGATCTTCAGCTCCTCGTCGCGGGTGGGATAGGTCACCACCGCCTGCATCAGGAAGCGATCCAGCTGCGCCTCGGGCAGGTGGTAGGTGCCCTCCTGCTCCACCGGATTCTGCGTGGCCAGCACCATGAACAACTTCGGCAGCGGATAGGTGCGCTGGCCGACCGTGATCTGGTGCTCCGCCATGGCCTCCAGCAGCGCGGACTGCACCTTGGCCGGTGCGCGGTTGACCTCGTCGGCCAGCAGCACGTTGTGGAACAGCGGCCCCTGGCGGAACTCGAACTCGCCCTTCTCGTGGCGGTAGATGTCGGTGCCGATCAGGTCAGACGGCAGCAGGTCGGGGGTGAACTGGATGCGGTGAAAGTCGCCTTCGACCGCCTCGGCCAGCGACTTCACCGCCGTGGTCTTGGCCAGGCCCGGCATGCCTTCCACCAGCAGGTGGCCGTCGCTGAGCAGGCACACCAGCATGCTGTCGACGAATTTCTGCTGGCCGATGATGCGCGACGCAATGTGCTCGCGAACGGGATTCAGGTCTGCTGGGGTCATGCTGGGCTGCGGCTCGACGTCCTTGGGTTATGGTTGTGCTGGACTGATCGGGAGCGCGGCATCCGCCCTGCGGGCGGGTCCTCCTCGGATTCAACCTTATCCTGAGGGTAATACTGGGTCAGCGCAACCCCCGCTCCGGTTTTTACCGGTATACATGAATTTTTGCCAGGCTCGGCCCGTCGCGGGAGGCTAGGAAAACGCTGATTTATCCAGCATTTCCCGTGCGGGGCAGGAGGCCCCGCCCTTGTTGGCGGCGCACGCCGCTGAAAATGCAGCGATGCGGAAACCGCATTTTCGAATTGCGTGCTGATTTCTGGCCAGGATGGCCAACAAATCTGCGTCTCATCAGGTCCACGCAAGCCGGGGTATGCTCGCCGGGGCCGGGGATGCGAAGATAGCGGGTCAGTCGCCCCGGGGAACCTCGTGCCGCACAGGGTTCCCGGCCCTGCTTGCCGCACCTCGACAATTTGCGCATGAAGCTACAACAGTCCCTCGCACCGCTGATCGTCGCCAAGCTCGCGTCGGCACTGACCGGGGTCCTGCTGCCGGAGGCTCCCCGTGCCTGACATCCGCAGCCGTTACCGGGCCCTCGACGAGGACGCGCGCCGCGTGCTGCGCGTGCTCTCGGTGGTCTGCGAGCCCGTCAGCCAGACCACATTGAAACTGCTGCTGGACCAGCTCGGCTGGCGAACCAAGGCCGGCGCGCCATTGAGCCAGACACTGGACAAGGCCCAGCGCGAGCGGCTGCTGGACAGCGGTGTCATCCGCCAGAGCCGCAACAACCTGGTCTGTCACCCGGACCTGCTCGAACCCCTGACCCGCGAGACCGTGGCCGACGGCAGCTTCGAGGCCATCGTTGCCGCCGCCGAGCAGGTGGTGCCCACCCCCATGCGCAACGCTTGGGACCGGCCGACGGAAGAGCGCCGCTTCCGGCTGCTGCGCATCGCCCTGTATTCCGGGCGCGAGGACAAGGTGCTGGAGATGCTCGGCGTCGGTGCCGCCGGCAAGCCGTCGCAGGTGCGTTACCGAGAGATCGAGCCGCTGGTGCGCATCTGCACCCGTTCCGCCGATCCGGCCTGGATGGAGCGCCTGCCCGCCCGGCTGAAGATCCTGTCGCTGGCACCGATGCTGCGCGAGGCGGCGCTGGACCTGCAAGGCAAGCCAGCCTCCTACCAGCTCATGGAGCATCTGCTGACACCGCTGGCCGACTCGCATGCGGACGCCGCCGAGGCCCTGGCCGAGCAACGGCTGCTGCGCGCCCGGCTGGACCAGGTGCCGGCGCTGCTGCAGGGGCGCGACGACCCCGATGCACTGCAGTTGAGCGGCTGGCTGAGCGTTCTGCGGGGGGATTACGGCGCCGCGCTGGAGCAGTTCGACGCCTCCCTGAAGGCCACGCGCAAGCTCACCCGCAAACGCAACCTCTATGTACCCGGTCTGCCCGGTGTGCTGCATCTGCTGGCGCTGCTGCACCGCGGCGAACGGGGGGACTACCTGCAGGTGCAGCAGCAGGTGGAGATCTGCCTGCGTGCCAGCATCACCGATCTGGTCGAACCTGTCTACCGATTGATCGGCGACCTGGCGGCGGTGCTGTCCGGCCAGCGTCGGCTGGCGGAGAGCGCCTGGCTGCTGCACAGCCTGGCGGTGCGCGGCGAACTGCCGCTGTTGTTCCAGGCGCTGGCACTGCACTGGCTCGGCAAGCGCCCGTCGGCGGAAGCCCTGTCGGCCCTGGCCGCCGCCGCCGAGCGCGCGGCGGCGGCCGGTCTGCACTGGTACGCCTTCGAGGCCGTTTCGCTGCTGCAACAGTGCGACTACGAGGGCCCGCTCCCCGCCCTCGGCCCGGTGCCGGATCAGCTGGTGCTGATGACCGGCCTGCTGGCGCCGAAGCCCGCCTGGGAGCTGGCACTGGAGGCCCTGCAGGGGCTCGGCGGCCAGGCAGCGGCCGGCAGCGCGCCCGCGGCCGCCGGCGACGCCGACCGCCGCCTGGCCTGGCTGCTGACCGGCCTCGGCGACACCCGGGATCACGGCTACGCCACGCTGGAGCCGCGCGAACAGAAACGGACCAAACGCGGCGGCTGGACGGCCGGCCGCGCCGTGTCGCTGCAGAAGCTGGCCGAGGAACCGGAGCGTTTCCCGTACCTGACGCCCCAGGACCGCGCCCTCTGTGCCTGCATCGTGCGCGAGCAGAATGCCGGCTGGTACGGCAGCTATGGCCGGGTCAGCTACCACCTGGACCCGGAGCGCGCGCTACCGGCCGCCGTCGGCCATCCGCTGATCCTGCGCCCCGGCGCCGCGCCGGAGGCGACGGTGGAACTCACCCACGGCAAACCGACCCTGTCGGTCATTCGCCGCAGCAAGGACATGCTGGTCAGTCTCGAACCCTACCCACTGGAGGGTCGCTCGATGATGCTGCAGGAGGAGACCACCCAGCGGCTGCGGGTGATCCGCTTCGAGGCCGGCCATCGGGAGATCGCGCGCATCCTCGGTCCGGAAGGACTGAGCGTGCCCCAGGGGGCGGAGGCACGCCTGCTGCAGGGCCTGGCCGCGGTGGCGCCCATGCTCACGGTGCACTCGGACATCGGCGGCGGCGACCAGCACGCGGAGACCGTGCCCGCCGACCCGCAGCCACACGTGCACCTGAGCCCGCTGGAGGACGGACTGGCGCTGGAGCTGTACGTCCACCCCTTCGGCGACGGCGGTCCGCAGCTGCGGCCCGGCGAGGGACGCGCCACCCTGTTCACCGAGCTGGCCGGCCGCGCGGTGCGCTGCACACGCGCGCTGGATCTGGAGCGGACCACGGCCGACGACGTCATCGCGCAGTGCCCGGCCCTGGCCGGCAACGACGGCTGGTCCTGGATGCTGGATGAACCGGAACTGGCCCTGAGCGCGCTGGAACAGCTGCACGCCCAGGGGGACCGGGTAGTGCTGGACTGGCCCCATGGTCGGCGCATCTCCCTCAGCGACGAGATGCAGGTGGGTCGCATGCAGGTCACGGTCAAGCAGCGGCAGGACTGGCTGGATGTCAGCGGCGGCCTGACCCTGGACGACGGCCGCGTGCTGGCCATGCGCGAGCTGCTGGAACTGGCGGCGGCCGCCCGGGGGCGCTTCGTGCGGCTTGGCGACAACGACTACCTGGTGCTCAGCAACGCCCTGCGCCGGCGCCTGGACGGACTGCACAGGCTCACCGAGGGCGGCCGTTTCCACCCCCTGGCGGCACCGGCCATCGCCGAGCTGATCGACGGCATGGCGCTGGAGACCAGCCGCCCCTGGGAGGCGCTGCTGCAGCGCCTGGAGGCCATCCAGGAACTGCAGCCGGAGGTGCCGTCGACGCTGCAGGCGGACCTGCGCGAATACCAGCTGGAGGGCTACCGCTGGCTGGCGCGGCTGGCGCACTGGGGCGCCGGCGCCTGTCTGGCGGACGACATGGGCCTGGGCAAGACGGTGCAGTCGCTGGCGCTGATCCTGTCGCGGGCGCCCCAGGGCCCCACGCTGGTGCTGGCGCCCACCTCCGTCTGCGGCAACTGGCTGGAAGAGGCGCAGCGCTTCGCACCGACCCTGCGACCGATGCGCTTCGGCCCCGGCGACCGTGCCGCCATGCTGCAGCAGGCCGGCCCGTTCGACCTGATCGTCGCCAGCTACGGCCTGCTGCAGAGCGAGGCGGAACGGCTCACCGAGGTGCACTGGGAGACCATCATCGCGGACGAGGCCCAGGCCTTCAAGAACGCGCTGACCAAACGCTCGAAGGCGATCATGCAACTGCAGGGCAACTTCCGCATGATCACCACCGGCACACCCATCGAGAATCATCTGGGCGAGCTGTGGAACCTGTTTCGGTTCATCAACCCCGGGCTGCTGGGGTCGCTGGATCGCTTCAACCGCCGCTTCGCTGTTCCCATCGAACAGGACAAGGACCAGGGCGCCCGTCAGCGGCTGCGGCAGTTGCTCAAGCCCTTCATCCTGCGGCGGCTGAAGAGCGAGGTCCTGGCCGAACTGCCGCCGCGTACCGAGATCACCCTGCAGCTGGAGCTCAGCCAGGGCGAGATGGCGCTGTACGAGGCCATGCGCCAGCAGGCCATCGAGCAACTGGACGAGAAGGCCGACGGCGCCTCGCCGGGACACAAGCGGCTGCAGCTGCTGGCAGAGATCATGCGGCTGCGCCGCGCCTGCTGCCATCCGCGGCTGGCGCTACCGGACAGCGACCTGCCGGCAACCAAGCTGGAGGCCTTCGGCGAGATCGTCGACGAGCTGCTGGACAACCGGCACAAGGCGCTGGTGTTCAGCCAGTTCGTCGATCACCTGGCCCTGATCCGCGACTACCTGGACCAGCGCGACATCCGCTACCAGTACTTCGACGGCTCCACGCCAGAGCCGAAACGCCGCGCCGCCGTGGATGCCTTCCAGGCCGGCGAGGGTGACCTGTTCCTGATCAGCCTGCGGGCCGGCGGTGCCGGGCTCAACCTCACCGCCGCGGACTATGTGATCCACATGGACCCCTGGTGGAATCCCGCCGTGGAGGACCAGGCCTCCGACCGCGCCCACCGCATCGGTCAGCAGCGGCCGGTGACGGTCTACCGGCTGGTGGCGAAGAACACCATCGAGGAGCGCATCCTGAAACTGCACGGCAGCAAGCGCGACCTGGCCGACGGCCTGCTGATCGGCACCGAAGACGGCGGCAAGCTCAGCTACGAGGACATGCTGGCCCTGGTGCGGGAGTCCGGCGCCTGAGCCCTCGGTGGTCCGAGGCGCCCCCGGCGCCTACAGCGACACGACGATCAGCTCATCGCGCGCTTCCAGTTCCAACATCCGGTCACGACCCGGGTTGAGCTCGACGCCGCCGTCCACCGCGCCGCGACAGGACTGGCGTCGAATGCCGATGGCGATGGCCCCAGCAATTCCAAATTCAAACCGCAGAGGCGCGGAGAACGCAAAGAACACGCAGAGAATCGCACGGAAACTCTGGCTTGTCTCCGTGTTCTCTGCGTCTTTGCGGTTAATCGCGCCAAGTCAAGCGGGCAAATTTATAATCTGATCTCCTCCAGGATGGTGGGCGTGCGGGTGGTCCAGCCCAGCACCACCATGTGGGCGTCCATGGCCACCGGCGTCAGCCCCAGTTCCAGGCGGGTCATGGTGGCATCGAGCCATTGCACCAGGATTGTGATCAGCGCGCCCATAAACAGGATGTAGCCGAGCACGTCTAGAGATCATCTGGAGATCACGGGCCTGGTTACCTCAGCCATGGGTGCGCAAGACGGGAAGACGGCCCGACGGACAAGCGACTCCGCGGGATGGGTGACACGCACGCACAAGCACCGTCCGCGCCCCGATCGGATGTAACACGAGCCGCCCGTGGGTGGTCGTGCCTTTTTCGTGCCCGCCCAAGCTTGCAGACGGCTGGTATATACTCTGCGTGGCGCCCGCGGGTGCCTGACAGAACGTTGGCACGCACAAGGACCGCACGCGCATGGCGCCCTCGCACCTGACCATCACGACACTGGGCTGGGAGGGCTGGCTGAGCCTGGGCCTGGTGGCGGGCTGTTTCCTGCTGTTCGCACGCACCCGCATCGCGCCGGACATCGTCACCTCCGGCGCCATGACGGTGCTGCTGGTGACCGGCGTGCTGACGCCGACAGAGGCCCTGGCGGGGTTTGCCAATCCGGGCATGATCACCGTCGCGGTGCTGTATGTAGTGGTCACCGGGCTCACCGAGACCGGCGCCGTGGGCTGGATCGGACAGTCCCTGCTCGGTCGGCCGCGGACCGAGACCGCGGCCCGCCTGCGCCTGATGCTGCCGGTCGCGGCGCTGAGCGCCTTTCTCAACAACACCCCGGTGGTGGCGGTGTTCATTCCCGCGGTGCAGGACTGGGCCCGGCGTCATCGCCTGGCACTGTCGCGGCTGCTGATCCCACTCAGCTATGCCAGCATCGCCGGCGGCACCTGCACCCTCATCGGCACCAGCACCAACCTGATCGTCGATGGCCTCTACACCCAGCGCACCGGTGCCGAGGGGTTGGCCCTGTTCGAGCTGGCCTGGATCGGCCTGCCGGTGGTGGTGGTGGTGCTCCTGTTCGTGCTGCTGGCCGGCCCCCGGCTGCTGCCGGCGCGCACCGCGGCTGCCAGCACGTTCGAGGACGTGCGCCGCTACACCACCGAGATGCTGGTGGCCGCCGACAGCCCGCTGCACGGCAAGAGCATCGAGGCCGCCGGGCTGCGCCAGCTACCCGGGCTGTTCCTGGTGGAGATCGAGCGCGACGGGCAGATCATGCCGGCGGTCTCGTCGCAGGAGGTGCTGCGCGCCGGCGACCGGCTGATCTTTGCCGGCATCGTCGATTCGGTGATCGACCTGCACCGGATTCGCGGCCTGGTGCCAGCCACCACCCAGGTGTTCAAGCTTGGCGGCCCGCGGCAGGACCGCTGCTTCGTCGAGGCGGTGCTCTCCAATCGCTGCCCGCTGATCGGACGCAGCGTGCGCGAGGGGCGTTTCCGCGCCCGCTACAACGCCGTGATCATCGCCCTGTCGCGGCAGGGCGAGCGCGTGCAGCGCAAGATCGGCGACATCGAACTCGCCCCCGGCGACACCCTGCTGCTGGAGACGCGCCCGGAATTCGTGCTGCAGCAGCGTAATTCCCGCGACTTCCTGGTGGTGAGCCAGCTGGGCGACACCCATCCGCCGAACCATGCCCGCGCCCCGGTCGCCGTGGCCATCGTCATGGCCATGGTGCTGAGCGTCGCCACCGGCCTGCTGAGCATGCTGGAGGCCGCCCTGCTGGCGGCCGGGGCCATGGTGCTGACCCGCTGCACCGCCGGGCGGGTCGCGCGGCGGGCGCCGGACTGGCAGGTGCTGGTGGTCATCGCCACCTCCTTCGCCATCGGCGCGGCGCTGGAGAAGACCGGCGCCGCGGCACTGGTGGCGGGCTCGCTCATCGGCCTGGCCCAGGGGCAACCCTGGATGTCGCTGGGGCTGGTGTTCGCCACCACGGCGCTGCTCACCGCCCTGGCGACCAACAATGTCGCGGCATTGCTGGTGTTTCCCATCGCCCTGGACGCGGCGCGGTTGATGGCGGTGAGCCCGCTGCCGTTCGTCATCACGCTGATGGTCGCCGCCTCCGCCAGTTTCGCCACTCCGGTGGGGTACCAGACGAACCTGATGGTCTACAACGTCGGCGGCTACCGCTTCGGCGATTTCCTGCGCATCGGCATCCCGCTGACGCTGCTGGTGGGCATGCTGACCGTTCTTCTGGCGCCGTTGATCTGGCCGTTTCGGCCGGTGTAAACAAAAATTGACACAAAATTGAAAATTTTAGTGTCAATCAAGCTACACACACGAAAAAAAAGGTTTAGACTTGACAAGGATCGTCTTCGCCGACGATCTCACCCGGGCATGTCCCGTCCCGGCCGTTGACTGTGCGGTCCGCGCGTCCAGGGAGATGCTGATTTTTGGCCAGGAGACCAATAAACCAGTGTCTTGCCAAGGTGACCGCACCGCCGGCCTCACTCACCGCTCCAGATTGGAGGAATTGCCGTGTCTGAAGCAGCAGCAACCCCAGCGTCCATCGACAAGAACAAAAACGGCCAGCATTCGCTGTTTGGCGGCTCAGTGCCCCTGTTCATCCTGTTCGCCGCCGCCTTCGTCCTGTTCTGGCTGAGCCACAAGAACATCGGCGCGACCTTCCGCTACTGGGAGATCTTCGTCCCCGTCGTCGCCGTCGTCTCGCTGTTCTCGGGTTGGGGCCAGGCCTATGTAGGCGGCAATTCGCGGCTCTGGTACCTGATCAAGCAGATCGTCCACTGGGGCGCACTGATCGGCCTGCTCTACATCCTCAACTCCCAGGGCATCCGTGCGCTGATGAGCGATCAGCAGTACACCGCAGTGATCCTGTACCTGCTGGCATTCGCCAGCCTGCTGGCGGCCATGCATGTGGACTTCAAGCTGTTCTTCTTCGCCATCTTCATGGTCTTCTGCGCCTACCTGATTGCGGTGCCCGCCAACAACCCGACGCTGGTCGGGCTGGGCGAGCTCATGGGCATCGCCGATGCGCAGAACAAGCCGGTGCTGATGACCACCATCGCCGCGGGCTCCGGCTTCGTTGCCAGCCTGTTCGTGCTGCTGTTCCTGCGCGGCGCCATCATGAGCAAGCGGGCGTCGGAGCAGAAGCGCAAGGGCTGAGGACCAGCTGAGGATCCCGCTCATCAATTCGGCCATCAAGCCGGTCCTCTCAGCGGCCCTCGCTGCAATCGCGGGCGCGGTCATGCCTTGGGGCGTGGCCGCGGCTGCGGAAAACCCCTGGCCGCAGATCACCAGCGTCGCCGCGGGCTCGCCGAGCGTCATCGGCGGCCCCTCCAACGGCTGCATCCGGGGCACTTCGGCGCTGCCGGAGACCGGGCGCGGGTTCGTCCGCATCCGCCGCCATCGCAACCGACACCATGCTCACCCCGACACCCTGCGCCTGGTCCGCCATCTGGCCGATGCCATGCACCGCAGGAACGGCAGGCTGATCATGGTCGGCGACCTGTCACAGCCACGGGGCGGGCCCATGGCCTCGTCCCATGTCAGCCATCAGAACGGACTGGACGTGGACATCTGGCTGACCCTGGCCGACTCTCCGGCACAGGCCTGGCGCTCCACCCCGGAAGCGCACGACCCGCCCGGCATGCTGGATGCCGATGGTCGCACGCCGAATGGGCATTGGGGCGACGACCAGCAGTTTCTGATCCGCACGGCGGCGATGCACCCCGCGGTGGACCGGGTCATCGTCAATCCCGCCCTCAAGCAGGCGCTCTGCCGACGTGACGGCGATGCACCCTGGCTGCGCAAGCTGCGTCCGTGGTGGGGGCACGACGCCCATGTCCATGTCCGTCTGAAATGCCCGCCGGACAGCCCGGACTGCCGACAGCAGCCCGCCATCGCGCCCGGCAGCGGCTGCGGCGCGGAACTGGACTGGTGGTTCAGTGCCGAGGCACGCCGCCCCGCAGGTTCAGCGACACGCCCCGCGGACCGACCGGCCCTGCCGGCCAGCTGCCAGGCCGTGCTGGAAGGGCGCTGAAGTCCGGCTCGGATACGGACACCGGTTCAGAGCTGCGACAACACCCCGGCCATGTCATCCTCGCTCACCGGCAGCGGCAACGCCGCAAACACCGGAAAACGCGCCAGCATGCCGTCCAGCTTGTGCCGGAACTCCGGTTGGTAGATGCAGATGACCCGCACCTGGGGGTGACGCTGCAGACGCGCCATCAGGGTCTCGAGGTTGCTGGTCCGGTCGCGGAAGTCGGACTGGAAGTTGTACTCCGCGACAACGACATCCGGCAGCCGCCGCTTCAGCACCGCCTGCGCCTTGCGCTGGGAGGGCACCAGTTCGGCGTCGAAGCCGAGCCGGCGATACAGGGGCAGAAAGTTCGGATAACCACCGAGCTCGACGATGCCGAGCAGGCGTGGCGCGGCGGCGCGGGAGTCATCCATGCGCCTGCGGGCCTCAGGCAAAGACCACCCAGGTGGTGGCGATGTACTTCACCCCGGCATCCAGGCGCGCGGCCCGGTGTTCGTGGGTCCAGAACGGCGGGAACAGTACCAGCTTGCCGCGCTGCGGGCGCACGCTAAGGCCCTGGTACAGGAACTGCGTCTCGCCACCGGGGCCGGGCACATCGTTCAGGTACCACAGGGCCACCAGTTGCCGCTGACTCAGCTCGTGGCTGCCGCCATCGATGTGCCAGTGGTAGTACTCGCCGGGCAGGTAACGCTGCACCTGGTAGCCCAGGTCCTTGAACGGCCCCTTGAAGTAGGGAAAGGTCTCGCGCAGCTCCCGCATGGCGGCGGCCAGGGAGCGGAAGAACAGCTGGTCCACGTCCTTCCAGTCGTCCTTGTTGCTGACCACCAGATCGGTGGTTCGCTTGACGCTCGTATCCTGCTCCCGCAACTGGCCGACGCGCCCGGCGACCTGCTGTTCGGGGTTGGCCTCGAAGCGTGCCACCACCTCGTCGCAGAAGCTCGGCGGCAAGGCCTGCTCCCGCTCGAAGATGAAGCTGCCGGGGCGCAGCTCGCGCAGGCTTTCCAGGGGCGCGACGGGGCGATCGAACGGGGTGTGGGTCATGCGGATAACCGGAGCGGGGTGCAACTGACCCCGAATTGTCCAGCGCCCCAGCAGTCGCGTCAACCAGCCCCTCCCCTTAGGGAAACGCTGATTTATTCAGCATTTCCCGTGCGGGGCAGGAGGCCCCGCCATTTTTAGCGGCGCACGCCGCTGAAAATGAAGCGATGCGGAAACCGCGTTTTCGAATCGCGTGCTGATTTTTGGCCAGGATGGCCAATAAGGCAGCGTCTCCTTAGCTGCCGGGCCACCCCATTGGCGCGTGCAGAACAACGAACAGCTTCAGGAAGGTTGTACTGACCCGCCCGAAGCAGAATATGAAGGGATCAGGAAAATGCTGATTTTTGCCCTGGCCCCGATCAGGGAGACCAATAAATCAGCGTCTCATAAGGACAAATTGCCACAGCCACGGGAGTAGCAATCGGCATGGCATTGCGTATCAAGAGCCACTGGTGGAACGACGAAAACGAGCGGTCTCTGGCCGAGATCAGCAGCGCGCTGGCCTTCATCGGTTGGCGCATCGCCGTCGACAAGGCCATCAGCCTGCATTGCGAGCGGTTCGTCTACCGCGACGATGCCCAGCGGTTGCTGGTGGTCCAGGAGTATCTGCTGTTCCTGATCCAGATCGCCGACCGCATGGCGCACATTCAGCTCGATGATGAGCAACGCCGGGAGCTGATCACCCAGTTTGCGAGGAAGTGCGTCGAACATGTACAGGACAACAGCCAGGACCTGCTGGGTCCGGGGGATTACGGCAGCCCGTTCATCGCCCGGCTCAACGAGCGCTCCACCGAGTACGCCGAGTTTCGGCTGGACGACGATGGCCCGACCTATCCCTTCCTGCGCCACCTGGGCCACGAGATCCAGACCCTGATGGGCGACCAGGACGAGAACCGCTGGGTCATCGACCAGGTGATGGACAAGGACGGCTGGGACGCCTACAAGCGCTTTGCCAAGGCCTTTCGCGACCTGTTCGACTGACCGCCGCACCGGGTCGTCAGCGTGGCCAGCCCCGACAGGTCCAGCCCCGAACGGCGCCTGAAGACCGCCCTGGAACTCTTCCACGGCGGACGCTTCGCCGATAGCGCGCCCCTTGGTGAGGCCTTGCGCGAGGAAGGGCTGCACGACATCCGGCTGCATGCGCTGCTAGGCGAACTGCACCTGCTGCAGAATCGCCTCGAAACGGCCCGCGAACACCTTGAAACGGCCCTTAGGGCCGAGTCTGACTCGGTGCCAGGCTCGGTACGCCTGCGGGCGCTGCTGGCAGACTGCCATCGGCGGGCGCACAGGCCGGAGGCGGCCGCCGCGCTCTACCGCGCACTGGGGCGCACGGCGCTGGCGGCAAAGCTTCAGGCCGCCCAAGCCGGCGAATACCGGCTGCATCCACCTGCTGCGGAACGCGGTTCGGAGCGAACTCCGGAAATCGCCCTGCCCTGGATCGGGGAATCACCGGTGCCGGTGATCGAGGCACGGCTGTCCGGGCCGCAACAGTCGCTCAGCGTCCGCCTGGCCATCGACACCGGGGTCGGCGAGACCCTGCTGGATCCGGCAGTGGCCGGGCCGGCAGGGGTCACGACCTTCGGCGACGAAGGCATCCACTTTCCCGCCGGCCCGGCCGGTCGCGTCCAGCACGGCCTGCTGCGGCACCTGTCGCTGGGGACGCTGGACATCGGCAACGTGCCGGTGCAGGTATACGATACTCGTAGCTCCCTGGCACGACTGCTGCCCTTCCCGGTGGATGGCGTCATCGGCTGCGGCCTGCTGAGCCAGTTGCCCACTACCCTGGACTACGGCAAGCGGCAGCTGCAACTGGGGGGCCGCGCGGTGACCGACGGCAGCCCGCTCTACCTGGCGGCGAACCAGTATCCCCTGCTCGAAGGCCGGCTCAATGACCGCATCAACACCCTGCTGTTCCTGGACACCGGGTTGTCAGGCACCGGACTGGCATTGCCGCTGTCCACTGCCGGGGCCGCGGACGTCGATGTGCTGGTCGACGCCGAGGGGGTCGGGTTCGGCATTCAGAACCGGCTGAGCGCGCTGCCGTTCGTCTGCGATTCCGTCGCCGCCGCCGGCGCTCGACGGCAGCGCATCGGCGGCATGCTGCTGCGGCAGTTCCGGCTGGAGCGGCAATTCGGCTTCCGCATCGGCGGCCTGCTGGGGGACGGGTTTATTGGCAACGGTCGCCTGCGGCTCGACTTCGGCACCATGCAGGTGGCCGTGGATGCTGGCGGCTAGCCCCCCGCCGTCGCAGCTACCGGTGTTGTATCGGGATCGCTGGCTGATCGCGGTACACAAGCCTACCGGCCTGCTGGTACACCGCAGCCTGGTTGACAGGCACGAAACCCGCTTTGCGCTGCAGTTGGTGCGGGACCAGATCGGCCAACGGGTCTACCCGGTGCATCGTCTGGACAAGCCCACCTCCGGCGTCCTGCTGTTCGCCCTCGACCCGGCCACGGCGCGACAGCTGACGGACCAGTTCACCGCTGGTCAGGTACGCAAGACCTATCGCGCCATCGTGCGTGGATACACGGACGAATCCGGCGTGATCGACCATGCCCTGCGCGAGCGTCCCGACCGGATCGCCGAGCCCCTGGCGGACCCCGACAAGGGACCCCAGAGCGCCATCACGCGCTACCGGCGCCTTGCCATCGTGGAACGGCCCTGGGCCGTCGGCCGTTACGCCAGCGCGCGCTACACGCTGCTGGAACTGTATCCAGAAACCGGCCGCCGGCATCAGCTCCGGCGCCACATGAAACACATCTTCCACCCCATCGTCGGCGACACCACCTACGGCGACGGCGCCCACAACCGGCTGTTCCGCGAACGCCTCGGCAACCAGCGTCTGCTGCTGGCCGCAACCGCGCTACACTGCGCGCACCCGCACAACGGTCAGCCGCTCACGCTCTCTGCACCGCCGGCGGCGGACTTTCAGCGCATCGCGCTAGCGCTCTGGCAACCCGGGCACCAGTAGGTGGAGCGGCGATGGGTGCCGAGGTACGCGCGCCGAATGGGAGTTCCGCAGCGCAGGCAAGGCCGGTCGAAACGCCCGTAGACCCAGAGTCGGCCCCGGCCGTCGAGGGTGCGGCGGGTGGTTCTCGGTCCACCGCCCAGGTTGTTGCCCAGATGCTCTGCCGCACAGCGGTACAGCGCGGTTACCTGTTCCGCGGTCAGCTCCTTTAGCCGCAGGTGCGGCGAGTGGCCCTGCAGGAACAGCACCTCCGACTTGTACACGTTTCCAATGCCAGCGGCGATGCGCTGATCCAGCAGCACATCCACAATGGCCGCATCCGGCGACAGCAAGGCCGCGATGCGGGATGCCAGCGCATCCGGATCGAAAGGGTCGCGGATCAGGTCGGGACCCAGCCGGTTGCCGAGGTCAGCGCGCTCGAACCCCTGTCGGCGCAGCCACTGAACCTCCTTGGCATTGAAGCACACATAGTCCGCCTGCCCCGTCCGGATGACGATCGACGCCTGCCGCGCCGGTCGCTTCCATGGCTGACTCGGACGATAACGGTGCCAGGAGCCATACATGCCGAGGTGGCTGCGCAGTTCGACACCGTCGTCGAAGGTGACGAACAGGTGCTTGCCCTCGCTCCCCACGCCACTGACCCGGCGCGGTCCGCAGGACGGCCCGAAGCGCGGCTGCAGGCGCACGCCGGTGACCTCCTTGCCGTTCAGCTCGGCATCGAGATACACTGCCAGTTTGTGTATGGTATCGCCCTCCGGCACCCCGTCCTCCGTTGTTGCGTTTGCTACCAGACCGATGCCCAGACTAGCACGGCGCCGGTCGCTGTCACCCTGAGATCGGCACAAAAAAACCCCGCCAGAGGCGGGGAACACGACAAGGAGTCAGAGAGCTTCACGGAAGCTCAGGCGTTTTGAAATGACGGCGGACGGAAAGTTCGCCGCCGGCCGGACCGGAAAACCGTGCACTTTTACGGGGAAGTCTCCACCGGCGAAAACAGCCCCCGATCGGACGCCACACGACAGGCGTGCCGATTTGACACATTCCTGAAGAGAATGTGGTAAAGTCACGGGCATCGGGTTGAAAAGACATGCCCCGCCTGCCGGAAGCATCCGCCCGACCCAGCCACCTGAAGACGACACGCCCGAATCGCCCGCAAGGACGTTTGCCGGCGCCAATCGAGATCAGGCTCGCCAATGTACCCCCCAGGACACCCGCGCCGTCTCGGCGCAGGCCGCGTAACACGTTGACCGGCAATGCGTGCCGGAACTGCTCTGACGAGGTCGTGAATGAGCGTACGCATCAGCGGAGACATGCTTGCGTTGGATCGCAAGATAAAGAAAAGGATTAACCAGCTAGCCGCCGCGCTGGAAGCGCGCTTTCCCAACCAGCCACTGGAGATCCAGGCCCGGATCAGCGAAGAATTCGACCAGCTGCACGGACACCGCGTGCGTTGCGAGTTGCTCACCGTCGCCCAGGAGCGACAACAGGTCATCGTCCGCGAGGCGCGCAAGCAGGCCGAAGAGGCCATCGACGCCGCCTTCGCCGGCCTCAAGACCAAGCTGCGCCGCCTGCGCACCCGCGACCTGGGCAAGCAGCTGAAGCAGACCATGCTCCATGCCACCGGCACCTGAGCGGCGGCACCCCCCGGCACGGCGGCCGAACCGGGCGGAATCGAATCACGCCGATACCACCACCTGCAGCGTCGCATCCCGCCCGGACCGACCACAAGAATCGCACCTCACACCCTTGTCAGAACGGCACCGCGACCGGAAATCTGAGGCATTGGAGCACCGTGCCAGGCACCGCTTCCCGGCGCCGGACGGCACACTGACAACGGGAGATCACGCGTCATGAAGATCGGCATCATCGGTGGCACCGGCTTCGTCGGCAGCCATGTGGTAGACAGGCTCTGCGCAGACGGACACGAAGTGCGGCTGCTGGTACGCCCCGGCAGCGAAGACCGGCTACCCGCTCACCCCGGGGTGAGCACCATCGCCGGCGATGTCGGCGATGAAGCGGCCGTCGACACACTGCTGCAGGGCTGCGACGCCGCGATCTACCTCATCGGCATCCTGCGTGAATTCCCGGCATCCGGCATCACCTTCGACGCCCTGCAGCGTCGTGGCGCGGAGCGCATGATGGCCGTTGCCGAGGCCCTTGGCGTGAAACGCTTCCTGCTGATGAGCGCCAACGGCATCGACGCCGCCGCGACCCCCTACCAGACCACCAAGCTGGCAGCCGAAGAGACGCTTAAGGCCTCGGGCCTCGACTGGACCATCTTCCGGCCGTCGGTGATCTTCGGCGATCCGCGCGGCCGCATGGAATTCTGCACCCAACTGAAGGCCGAACTGATCGACAGCCCGGTGCCCGCCCCGCTGTTCTACCAGGGACTGCTGCCCGTCAATGCCGGCGCATTCGAACTGGGGCCGGTCCACGTCGAAGACGTCGCCGCCGCCTTTGCCACCGCCTTGCAGCGCCCTGACAGCATCCACCAGTCCTACGACCTGTGCGGTCCGCACGCGCTGAGCTGGAAGGCGATCCTGCAGACCATCGCCGCTGCCAGCGGCAAGCGCAAGCGCATGCTGCCGGCCCCGGCCAGCCTCATCGCCCCGGTGGCCGGACTCATGGACCGTTTCAGCTGGTTCCCGATCACCCGCGACCAGCTGATCATGCTGCTGGCCGGCAACACCTGCGCCGACGACGGCTTCGCGCGCCTGGGCCTGACGCCACGGCCCTTCGACCAGCAGACACTGGCCTACCTGAACAATCCCTGACGCCCCCTGCGGTTAGGCCACGTCCGGGGTCCCGCCGGGGGCCTCGGCCGGCCGCATCTGCTCGGGGCGCAACCGGGGCGTGAAGTAGACATCGGCATCGTCCAGATCCACGTCACGCCCCGCGCCGTCCTGCAACGGCTGCTCATAATCCTTCCAGCCCCGTAGCCCGGTCTGCAGCGAAGCGACGTTGCGGTAGCCCAGCACCTGCAGCGAATGGGCCGCCAAGACGCTGCGATAGCCCGACCGGCACACCACCACCAGCTCCCGATCGCGCGCCTGCACCAGCTCCGGCACCGTCTCCTCGTACTCCCATTCGCAGGCAGATTCCAGGATCCCCCGGGGCACGTTCAGCGAGCCCGCGATATGCATGGCCTCGAACTCGCTCGGCTCGCGCACGTCGATGATCAGCAGATCCGCGTTCTCCGCCATCCGCTCCTCCAGGTCCCACGGCATGATCTCCCGCACATCGGTGAGACAGTCGCGGATCAGTTCCAGAAAATTCTGCATCGGGTTACACCTTGTTCCTCGTCATTCAGCACCAAGTCCAACGTATACACTGGGAAATGTGGCCGACACCACGAAGATCATCAACCCAGCCCGCATCCCGGGTGAAGACTGCCCCTGTATGTGAATCAGGTTCGGGTGCAGAGGCCGCGTTCGACGGCGATGACGGCGGCCTCGACCCGGGAGTGGACGTTGAGCTTGCGCAGGATGGCCTTGACGTGAAGCTTGACGGTGCCGTCGGTGATGCCGAGTTCCCGGGCGATGACCTTGTTGCTCTGCCCGGCGGCCAGATGGCAGAGGATCTCCATCTCGCGGCGGGTCAGGTCGGAAAAGGCCGGCTCCCGCTCCTCGGGCTCGGCCCGGTCCTGACTGACGGCCCGCGCCAGGATGCCGGTCAGCTCGCTCGCCACCACGGTCTTGCCGGCGACGATGTCGTTCAGCGACGCCACCAGCTCGTCGGGCTCCATGTCCTTGAGCAGATACCCATTGGCGCCGGCCTGCAAGGCCGTGATCACGTCCGGCTCCTCGGTGCTGGTGGTCAGCATCGCCACGCGCCGGTCCAGGCCCTCGGCACGGATGCGCTTCAGCACCTCGATGCCGCTGCTGCAGGGCATGCGCAGATCCAGCAGCACCACATCCGGGGCGCAGTCGCGGGCCAGATTCAGGCCCACCTCGCAGTCGCCGACGGCGTCCACCACCTCGATGCCGCGACGCTCCAGCAGCTCCAGCAGCCCCACGCGGAACAGGGCATGATCATCGATCAGCAGGACGCGCATCAGGCCGCCAGGTCCGTGCCGGACGCCCGCGTGCCACGGGCGGGTTCGAAGCTGACCTCCACCCGGGTACCCTCGCCGGGCTCGCTCTCCACCTCCAGCCGTGCACCGATGCGCCGGGCCCGCTCCTGCAGGATCGACAGCCCGATATGCTCGCCCGGATTGCCGCTGCGCCGGCCGCCACCCACACGCGGCTCCGGCGCGCGAAAGCCGACGCCGTCGTCCTCCACCAGCAGCACATAGGTGCCGTCCGGCTCACGCGTCAACAATACCCGCACCGTCTGCGCCCGGGCGTGCTTGCGCACGTTGGCAAGGGTCTCCTGCACGATTCGCACCAGTTGCATCTCCTCCACTGCAGAGACCTCGAAGGGCCGACAATTGAGCTGAAACACACAATGCACGCCGGTCTGCTTGCCGAAGGCCCGAGTCAGCTCCTGCAAGGTCGGCACCAGACCGCGGCGCTGCATGGGCGCGCGGAAACTGGCCATGAGTTCGCGCACCTCGCCGTGGGCCTCGTCGATGCCGTTGCGGATACGGCTCAGATCCGCCCGCGCCTCGTCCGAGATGGTGGCGCCCTGCAGCGAATCCTGCAACATGCGGGCCTGCAACCGCAGGCTGGCCAGGGTCTGCGCCAGGGAGTCGTGCAGCTCATGGGCCAGCGACGCGCGCTCCTCGATGATCGACAGCCGCCGCGCCTCGTTGTCGGAGCGGTACTTGGCCACGGCCACGCCGATGTGCTGACCGATGGTGGACAGCAGGTCCTGGATGTCCTCGCGCAGGCGGATGCCCGGACGGTCGACGAAGATGGAATAGGTGCCCAGCAGTTCATCGTGATGCTTCACCGGTACCGTCACCACCTCCAGCACATCACTGCCGAACATGCGCCGGCCGTAGACCCGCGAGCAATAGCGCAGGTCGTTGTCGCAGACGATCTCGCCCGGGCAGAGCACGGTGCCGCACAGGCACAGGTCCACCGGGGGCATGTCCTGTTCGCGCACCAGGTCGTCGTCCAGGCCAATGGAGCCGATCAGCCGCGGCGCGCCGTCGGCAGTGACCAGGCGGACGGTGGCCGCGCGGCCGTTGACCATCTCCTTCAGCACCCGCAGGAAGTGCAGCAGGATGTCCTCCAGGGTGTCGGCGCGGGTGATCTCGGCGGCCACGTCGTAGAGGATCTTCAGCGAGGCGGTCTTCTGCGCCAGACGCGTGGTCTGGCGCGCCACCCGGCTGTCCATGTCCTCGTACAGGTCGGTCAGTTCCCTGTTCAGCGAGCCGATGCCCTGGGCCATGGTCTGCAGCACGCCGGCCTTGTGCAGCAGCCGGCTGGCCCCAGGCTCGCCCTCGCAGACCCGGGTGACCGAATCCTCCAGGCTCACCAGCGGCTGCAGCAACTGCGTCTTCAGCCGTGCGGCCAGCAGCAGGGCCGCCAGCACGCCCACCAGCAGGGCCGCCAGCGCGACCGGCTTGGCCCAGCCCATGATCCAGGCCAGACCGGCCGGCGTGGCGCTGCTCGGCGCATGGCCGGCCGGCGTCAGCAGCAACAGCGTCACCGCCGCCAGCAGGCTCAGGCCGAACACCGCCAGCGGCGTCAGAAGCCGTGCTGCGCGCAGGATGTGCAGGATGCGGCGGTCGCCCTGGCGGGCGGGGGTTGCGAGGGGCTGTGTCATGGTGGTCTGGTGGACGGTTGGCGCTGCCGGGGTGTCCCGCAACGGGGTCAGGACGCCGACGGCACCTGTTCCCGCTCGCGCTGCTGCAGTTCCCACATGGCCGCATAGACCCCGCCGTCGGCCAGCAGGCGACGATGCTCGCCCTGCTCGATGATCCGGCCGGACTCCATCACCAGGATGCGCTGCGCATCCACCACCGTCGACAGCCTATGGGCGATGACCAGCGTGGTGTGGTCCTCGGCCACCTCGGCCAGGGTCTGCTGTATGGCCTGCTCGGTCTTGCTGTCCAGCGAAGATGTCGCCTCGTCGAACAGCATGATGCGCGGCCGCTTGAGGATGGCCCGGGCGATGGCGACGCGCTGCTTCTCGCCGCCGGAGAGCTTGAGCCCGCGCTCGCCGACAACCGTGTCCCAGCCGTCCGGCAGCGACTCCACGAAGGCACGGATGTGCGCCAGCTCGGCGGCACGCTCCACCTCTTCGCGGCTGGCGTCCGGGCGGCCATAGGCCAGGTTGTAGTAGATGCTGTCGTTGAACAGCACCGTGTCCTGGGGCACGATGCCGATGGCGCCGCGCAGGCTCTGCTGGGTCACGTCACGGATGTCCTGGTCGTCGATCAGGATGCGGCCTGCATTGACCTCGTAGGAGCGGAACAGCAGCCGTGCCAGGGTCGACTTGCCGGCGCCGCTGTGGCCGACCACGGCCACCTTCTCGCCGGGCTCGATGCGGAAGTCCACATCGCGCAGGATCGGCCGCTCGGGCTGGTAGTGAAAGCTCACCCCGTCGAAACGCAGGCGGCCCTGCCGCAGGATCAGCGCCGGCGCGCCGGGCGCGTCCTGGATCTCGGGTTCTCGCTCCAGCAGCTTGAACACCAGATCCATGTCTGCCAGCGCGTACTTGATCTGGCGGTAGACGATGCCGAGAAAGCCCAGCGGGATGAACAGCTGCAGCATGAAGGCGTTCACCAGCACCAGATCGCCGATGCTCATGCGCCCGGCCACCACGCCCTGGGCGGCGAAGAACATGATGGCGGTGACACCCACGGCGATGATGCTGCCCTGGCCGAAGTTCAGCAGCGACATGGAGCTCTGGCTCTTGACCGCAACGTCTTCCCATTCCGTCAGGGTGTTGTCGTAGCGCTCGAGTTCCATGCGCTCGTTGCCGAAGTACTTCACCGTCTCGTAGTTCAGCAGGCTGTCGAAGGCCTGGCTGTTGGCCTGGCTGTCGAGCACGTTCATGCGCCGGCGGTAGTCCATGCGCCACTCGGTGATGGCGAAGGTGAAGGCGACATACACCAGCACGGTGCCGAAGGTCACCAGCGTGAACACCAGCTCGTATTTCGCCAGCAGCACCACCGCCACCAGCGTAAACTCCACGAACACCGGGATCACGCTGAACACCATGTAGTTCAGGATGGTCGACACCGAGCGCGTGCCGCGCTCCAGGTCGCGGCTGATGGCGCCGCTCTGCCGCTCCAGGTGGTAGCGCAGCGAGAGCCGGTGCAGATGCGCCAGCACCCGGGTGGAGAGCCGGCGCATGGCGCGGAAGCGCACCCGGGCAAAGACCACGTCGCGCAGCTCGTTGAACAGCGATCCCGACAGCTTGAGCGCGCCGTACGCCATCAGCAGCCCCACCGGCAGCGCCAGGGCCTGCCGGGCCGGCTCGGTCTGGCCGCCCTCGAAGGCGTCGATGATGTCCTTGAGCACCAGCGGCACGCCCACGCTGGCCAGCTTGGCCAGCACCAGGCAGGCCAGCGCGAACAGCGCCCGGCCGCGGAACTCCCACAGGAACGGCAGCATGCCGCGCAGGTTGTGCCAGTCGCGTCGGTCGTTGTGAATGCGCTCTGTGGCGTTGATCCGTATCATGGCCTGTCGTTGACTGTGGAGCGGTTGGACCCAAGCTGAAGCAAACGAAACGGACGGGCCGGCGCCCGCGCGGGGCAGGACGCCCCCTTGCTGATTTTTGGCCAGGATCGGATCAGGCAGGCCAATAAATCAGTGTCTCCTTAGCAAATGAGGACCATCATGACAGAACCCATGCTCGAAGGCACCGGCTGTGCGTTGCACGAACCCTTCGCCCTGCAGGTGCTGGGGCCGGACATGGAGCCGGAATTCCCGGACCGGTGCATCGTCATCGTCGAACCCACCGAATACTGCCGCAGCGGCATGTACGTCTTCGCCGAGGTGGAGGGCGTGCGCTGGTTTCGCCAGTTCCACCGCGACGGGCAGGGCCGCGAGTGGCTGATGGCGCTGAATCCCGACTTTCCGCAGATCGAGCTGACGGGGCTGGAATGGAAGGTCCTGGGCATCGTCATCCAGCGCAACATCCGACGCCAGATCAAGCACTACGACTACGATGACGCCGGCGCCCTGGCCAGCGCCACCCCGCTGCCGGGCAACGCCGTCGACATCACCGGCCGCGCCTGACATGGGCGCGCGTCTCGCCCTGCTCGCCACCCTGACGCTGGCGCTCATGGGCTGCAGCCAGCAGGGTGACGGGCGCGACCGCGACGGCGCCGCCTCTCCGGCCAGCCCCCCCTCGCAGCGGCCCGGCAGCGGGCATCTGGTCACCGCCATCACCACCCAGCGCGCGCCGGTCTCGGCGCAACACGAGCGCCCCGGCACCCTGCGGCTGCGTCGGCTGGTGCGACTGTACAGCCAGGAAGAGGGCCGCATCACCGCACTCGACGTGTTCGAGGGCGATGCGGTGCGACAGGGGCAGGTGCTGGCCCGGATCGAGGACGACCTGCTGCGCGCCGAGCTGGACAAGGCCCGCGCCACCCGCGCCCAGGAGGCCCTGGACGTGGAGCGCCTGGCGGACCTGACGCGGCGCAAGGCCGCCTCGGAGGACGAGCTGGCCCAGGCGCGCACCGCGCTGGCGGTGGCCGAGGCGGAGGTCCGGCTGCTGCAGACCCGGCTGGACTACACGCGCGTCGAGGCGCCCTTCGCCGGCGTCATCACCGAGCGCCTGGTGGAGCCCGGCGATTTCGTCACCAAGAAGACCCACCTGCTGACCCTGGCGGACCCGGCCTCGCTGATCGCGGAGGTCTATGTGTCCGAACTGGTGCTGCCCCAGGTCGCCCTAGGCGATCCGGTGCGGCTGCGCATCGACGCCCTGGGCGGCCAGCCCCTCGCCGGCACCATCCTGCGCATCCACCCCACGCTGTCCGAGACCAGCCGCCAGGCGCCGGTGGAGGTGCGCTTCGAGCGGATCCCCGACGGCGCCCGCGCCGGCCAGTTCATCCGCGCCGAACTGACCACCGCCGCCGTGCCCCGGCTGCTGGTCCCGTTTCGCGCCCTGCGCCAGGACCGCGACGGTCAGTTCGTCTGGATCATCGGCGACGACGGCACGGCGGTGAAGCGCCCGGTGCAGAGCGGCCTGCGCATTGCCGACGACATCGAGATCCTGACCGGCCTGGCCCCGGCGGAACAGGTCATCACCCGCGGTTTCCTCGGCCTGACCCAGGGCAAGGCAGTCACCCGAGCCGAACCGTCCGAACAGGCCGCTGTCGGAACACGCCGCTGACCGTGGCACAGACCCAGCCGACCGGTTTCGCCCTGCGGCCCATGGTGGTCGTCATCACCCTGTTGCTGGGCTCCGCCCTGTGGGGCCTGTTCTGGCTGCCGCTGCGCGGGCTCGAGCAGGCGGGCCTGGGGGGATTCTGGACCCTGACGGTGATCTATCTGGGTGCGGCGCTGACGCTGGGCCCCTTGGCCCGTCGTCACTGGCGCACGGCCCTGCGGATGCCCTGGCGACTGCTGGGCATCGGGCTCTCGGCGGCGGTGTCGAACATCGCCTTCGGCATCGGCATGATCGAGGGCGATGTGGCGCGGGTGCTGATCCTGTTCTACCTGTCGCCGGTCTGGACCGTGGTCCTCGGTCGGCTGCTGCTGGGCGAGCGCCTGCTGGCGGTGACCATCCCTGCCCTGGCGCTGGCGCTGTTCGGCGCCGGGCTGATGCTGTTCTCGGACCTGCAGGGCGTCGATGCCGGCCTGCTCCCGGCCTTCGGCACCGCGGATCTGCTGGGCTTGCTGGCGGGCCTGGGCTTTGCGCTGACCAATGTCCAGGTGCGCGCCGCGCACCAGATGCCGGCGACGCTGAAGAACCTGTCCGCGGTGGTGCTGGTGCCCCCGCTGGCCCTGCTCGCGGCACTTGCCGTCGATACCGCCCCGCCGGCGGCTTCCTTTGGGGCTACGGCGATGACGACGACGGCGGAGGTGGCGACGGCGATGACGGCATTGGCAACGGCGTTGGCGGTGGCACTGGCGGTGGGGGCGCTCTGGCTGAGCACCATGGTTGCGGCCACCCAGCATGGTGTCAGCCACATGCCGCTGCAGCGCTCGTCGGTGCTGCTGCTGTTCGAACTGATCGTCGGCGCCGTTTCGGCGGCACTCCTGGCGGGCGAGACCCTGAGCCCGACCGAACTGACCGGCGGCGCCTGCATCGTGCTGGCGGGTCTCGCCATCGTCTGGCTACGAACACCCAAAACCGCAATCCCCCAATAAGGCACGATTCAGAAATAACCTACACGGATGCACGGTAGGGCGGATAAGCGAAGCGCATCCGCCACAGGCCACAACGGCGGATGCGCTTCCGCCTAATAAGGAGACAGTGTATTTAACCAGGGAAGCGTCTTGGGCGGCGTAGAGATCCATCCCAACGAGAGCTTGGGTTCGCGGGTTGGTGCCGGCGCTCTGGGGGCGCCGTGAATCCGTCCGTGGAGGCTTCACGATCGCATCCCTGCGATCGAGACCCCAGAGCGCCGACACCCAACCCGCTCTTGAAGTGACGGGCAACGGTCCAGGACAAGTCACCGACAACGCGGGGGGCGCCAAAACGAGGTGTACCCAATACTGCGGTGACGCTATTGCGGGGACAGTATACTCAGCCTGGAAGGAATCCTTTGCGGGGTGTACAGACCTATTACGGTGACGGCCTGTTCAGGTGACAGCAGACTGTACCCGGAAGGGATACCGGTTGGGTGTACAGATCCAGTGCAATCAGGCCTGGGGCCGCGGCCGAAACTGGCCGCACTACCCGGGCATGGTGGGGAAGCCGGCGCGGGGGCCCATCTCGTAGCGATCGCGGGCATAGAGTGGCGGCGACTGCATGTAGACGGCCACCAGCTCGGCGATGGATTCCAGCGACTCCTGGTGGATGCGCTCGTAGCCATGGGAGGCATCGACGCCGAAGGTGACCAGCGCCGTGCGGACGTCGTTGCCGGCCTCCAGCGCGGCGGCGCTGTCGGAGCGGTAGTACTTGAAGATGTCGCGCTGGTGCGGGATCTGGAATTCCTGGCACAGCTGGATGACGCGACGCGTCAGGTGATAGTCGAACGGACCGCCCATGTCGGCCATGCAGATGGTGACGCCGAACTCGCTGGAGTTCTGCCCCGGCGCAGTGGTGCCGTTGTCGATGGTCAGCATCTCGGCCACATCCTGGTGCAGCGCGGCGGAGGCGCCGGACCCCACCTCCTCGGAGATGGTGAACAGCGGATGGCAATCCACCGGCAGCGCGACCTCGTGCTCCGTGACCGCCTTGGTCGCCGCCAGCAGCAGTGCCGCGCCGGCCTTGTCGTCCAGGTGGCGGGCGTTGATGAAGCCGGTGCCGGTGACCTCGGGCGCGGTGTCGATGGCGACGAAATCACCCACGTGCACCCCCAGGCGCAGCAGTCCGCCCAGGTCGGAGACGCGCTCGTCGATACGGAATTCCACGTACTCCCAGCCGCCGGGCTGGTTGTCGATCTCGGGCCCGAAGGTGTGGCCGGAGGCCTTCAGCGGCAGGATGGTGCCGCGATGCTGGCCGATGTCGGTGAACAGGGTGCAGCGGGCCCCTTCGGCGAAGCGCGCGTTCCAGTGCCCCACCGGCACCAGTTGCAGCCGCCCGTTCGGCTTCAATGACTTGACCATGGCGCCCAGGGTGTCGATGTGGGCAACCACGGCCTTGTTGGGCCGGCGCGCCTCGCCCTTGAGCGTGGCGCGGATGGCGCCGCGCCGGGTCAGCTCGAAGGGCACGCCCATGCGCTCAAGTTCCTCGCACACCAGGTGCACCACGCGGTCGGTGTAGCCGGACGGGCTCGGCGTGAACAGCAGCCGGAACAGCACGTCGAGCAGGTATCGGGTATCGATCGGGATCGCTTTCACTGCCGGTACCCCCGGTGATTGGCGGTCTGTGGGAACAACAGGTCGACGAAACGCTCGGCCGTGGGCTGCGGTTCGTGGTTGGCCAGTCCTGGTCGCTCGTTGGCCTCGATGATCACATACTCGCTGCCGCTGCAGTCCGGCACCAGAAAGTCCAGGCCGGTCACCGGGATGTCCAGCGCCCGGGCGGCCTGCTCCGCGGCCTTGGCCAGCACCGGGCTGAGCTCCGCGGTGACGTCGTGGATGGTGCCGCCGGTGTGCAGGTTGGCGGTCTTGCGCACCACCAGCACCTCGCCTTCCGGCGGCACGTCGGTCATGGCGTAGCCGGCCTGACGCACGCAGCGTTCGGTCTCCTCGTCCACCGGGATCGACGACTCGCCACCGGTTGCGGCCCGTCGGCGGCGGCTCTGGATCTGGATCAGGTCGCCGACCGAGTGCAGGCCGGTGCCGATGACCTGCGCCGGCCGGCGGATGGCGGCGGCGACCACCTGGAAGTCGATGACGATGATGCGCAGATCGTCGCCGGCGCAGAATTCCTCGAGGATCACCGTCTCGCAGATACGCCGAGCGGTCTTGATCGCCCGCTCCAGGTCCTTCGGATCGCGGATGTCGACGCTGATGCCGGCCCCCTGCTCGCCGCGGGCTGGCTTCACCACGACGCGCTGGTGCTTGGTCAGGAAGGCCTCCGCCTGGTCCAGGGCATCAAAGCGCGCCTGGTCCGGCACCCGCAGCCCGGCCCGGTGCAGCAGCCGCTGGGTCAGGGCCTTGTCGTCGCACAGGCTCATGGCCACCGCCGTGGTGAGTTCGCTCAGGGATTCGCGGCAGACGATGCGCCGACCGCCGAGGCTGAGGGCGAAGTAGCCCGCGTCGGCGTCGATGACCTCGATGCCGATGCCGCGGCGGCGCGCCTCGTTGACGATGATGGTGGCGTAGGGGTTGAGCCGGCTCTCCGGCTGACGGCCGATGAACAGTGGCTCGTTGAAGGCGTTCTTGTTCTTCAGCGCGAACACCGGCACGCGTTCGAAGCCGAGCTTTTCATAAAGACGGATCGCGCTGCGGTTGTCGTGCATCACCGACAAGTCCAGAAACGACCGCCCCCGCGCCTGATAGAACTCCGCCACCTGTCGCACCAGCGCCTCGCCGACCCCCGGGTACGGCGCTTGGGAGTCCACCGCCAGCGCCCACAGGCTGGCGCCGCCCTCGGTATCACCAAAGGCCTCCACGTGATCCACGCCGTTGACGGCACCCAGCACACTACCGTCCTGCTCGTCCTCGGCCACCCAGTACTGCAGCACCCTGGAGGCCCGATGCTGCCAGACGAACTCCGGACTCGGCGGCACCATGCGCCGGGCGCTGTAGAGCCGGTGCACCGCCTCGGCATCGCTGCGGCTGTTGAGCATGCGCACGATGAAGCCCTTGGGCCGCCGGTGCGAGTACTGGTAGCGATCCAGCCAGAGCCGAAAGGTGTGCGATGGGTCAAGGAACAGATCCAGCGGCGCATGGGACAGCACCACGTGCGGATCGCGCAGGTACATGGCCACGTCGCGGGTACCGGCGCGCTCCTGTTGCAGGCACCGGGCCAGGCATTCCAGGTCGTCGAAGGTCTGGCCGAAGATCAGCCGACCCCAGCCGCAGTCGACCACGGTCTCGGACCAGATCTCGCCCTCATGACGAGGCTTGCTGTCCCAGCTGCTCACCGAGGGGGCCCGCCGGCGCTCGAGTCGGTGACGGATTTTGTCTTTCATGCCTAGTTGCTGTGCCCGTTGCGAACGCGGGTTCGGTTGTCGCCGGATGGCAGTCGGTGGTCGGGGAACGCCATGATTCCGGACATGCCGCGGTCAGAGCCCGTGCTCCGCCAGCCACAGCTCAAGCAGTGCCACCTGCCAGAGCTTAGAGCCGCGCAAGGGCGTGATGTGCGTCTCAGGCGCAGCCAGCAGTTCGTCGACGTAATCGCGCTGGAACAGCTCGCGCTCGCGGGCGCGCCGCGAGGTCACCGCGTCGCGCATCATGTCCAGCACCTCGCCGCGGGGATACTTCAGCGCCGGCACCGGGAAGTAGCCCTTTGGCCGGTCGATGACCTCGGTCGGGATCAGTCGCCGACCCGCCGCCTTCAGCACGCACTTGCCCTCGTCGCACAGCTTGTATTGCGCGGGGATGCGCGCCGCCAGTTCGACCAGCTCGTGGTCGAGGAAGGGCACCCTGGCCTCCAGCCCCCAGGCCATGGTCATGTTGTCCACGCGCTTGACCGGATCGTCCACCAGCATGATCAGCTGATCGATGCGCAGCGCCTTGTCCACCGCCGCCTCGGCACCGGGCGCGGCGAAATGCGCACGGATGAAGTCGCGGCTGTGGTCGGCGCCATGCAGGCGCGGATGCACGGCGCGCAGGTACTCGTCATGCCCGCGGTCGCAGAAGACCCGGGCGTAATCCGCCGCCGGGTCCTGGCTGTCGGCCATGGGCGGGTACCAGTGGTAGCCGCCGAACACCTCGTCGGCCCCCTGCCCGCTCTGCACCACCTTGACGTGCTTGGCCACCTCCTGCGACAGCAGGTAGAACCCGATCACGTCGTGGCTGACCATGGGCTCGGCCATGGCGCGAATGCAACCGGGCAGGTTCGGCAGCAGGTTCGCCCGGGAGTCGACACGGATCTTGTGATGGGCGGTGTCGTAGTGCCGGGCGATGATGTCGGAGTACTGGAACTCGTCGCCGGCCTCGTCGCCGACGCTCTCGAAGCCCACGGAGAAGGTATTCAGGCCACGCTGCCCCTGTTCCGCCAGCAGGCCGACGATGAGGCTGGAGTCCAGCCCGCCGGACAGCAGCACGCCGACGTCTACATCGGCCACCAGCCGGCGATCGACGGCGGTGCGCAGGGCAGCGAGCACCCGGTCCTGCCAGTCCTCGAAGCCCAGCGCCTGCTCCTCGGGCCGGGTCTCGAAGCGGGGTGCCCAGTAGCTGAACTCCTGCTGCCGGCCGTCGCGCTCCACCACGCGGATGGTGGCCGGCGGCAGCTTGCGCACACCGCGCAGGATGGTGAAGGGCGCCGGCACCACGGCGTGGAAGTGCATGTAGTGATGCAGCGCCACCGGGTCCAGGTCGGTGTCGATGCCGCCGCCGGCCAGCAGCGCCGGCAGGGTGGAGGCAAAGCGCAGGCCGCCGGGCCGCTCGGCGTAGTAGAAGGGCTTGATGCCGAGCCGGTCGCGTACCAGCGTCAGCCGGCCACTGTCGCGCTCGGCGATGGCGAACGCGAACATGCCATGGAAGCGCTGCACGCAGTCGCGCCCCCAGGCGTGGAAGGCCTTCAGCACCACCTCGGTGTCGCCGTGGGAGAAGAACCGGTAGCCCATGCCCTGCAGTTCGGTCCGCAGGTCCTTGTAGTTGTAGATGCAGCCGTTGAAGGCGATGCTCAGCCCCAGCTCGCTGTCCACCATCGGCTGACTGGCATGACTGCTGAGATCGATGATGCTCAGTCGGCGGTGCGCCAGCGCTACATGACCCTGCTGGAAGAGGCCGTCGCCGTCCGGACCGCGGGGCCGCAGGGCCTGGTTGATGGCGCCGACGGCGCCGAGGTCGATGGGACGGTCGTCGAAGCGGATCTCACCGCAGAATCCACACATCACGGGTTCCTCGAGCTGGGAGTTTGCAGCGGGCCGCAGGGGCCTGCAGGGTTCCGACGCAGGATTTGTGCCGACTAGTCGCGATGGCCACCTGGCACGCCGGTCGCGGTTCCAACGCAGGCACCCTGCACCCCGATTGCGCACCGCCATGGTGCACGGACCGATCGGGTGCACGAACAGGGGGCGCTGCGCATCGGCATCCAGGTCGTCGCGTCACCAATGGCGCCCGGAGCGGCACCCCGCGGTGCACAACCCCGGCTGCCTACGCACCCTAGTCTAACCAATGCGACACAACGCTGCCAGGCGGGATACGAAAAGCTCACAATACGGGAACGCGCAGGCCTGGTGCAATGGCTGTAAAATTCCCGTCATCATCCCTACCTCAGCTAGGTCGCGAACCAAGAGCGCGAACTGAAGGAACAGCATGCCCAGCAAACCCAAGCTTTCCCGCGTCGTCTCGGACGGACACTACGCCGACAGCTTCGAGCCCGAGCACGAAGACGAAATCTACGACCCCGTCAAGGAAGATCTGGTGCGGCGCATGCTAAGCGAGATCGGCGAGGACCCCCAGCGCGAGGGTCTGCGCCGCACGCCGCTGCGCGTGGCCAAGGCCATGGATTTCCTCACCAGCGGTTACCAACTCTCCGCCGAAGAGGTGATCCGCAAGGCGATCTTCGAGGAAGACGTCAAAGAGATGGTCGTGGTTCGCGACATCGAGTTCTACTCCATGTGCGAACACCACATGCTGCCGTTCTTCGGCCATGCCCACGTCGGCTACCTGCCCAACGGCAAGGTAGTGGGCCTGAGCAAGGTCGCGCGTGTGGTTGACGTGTTCGCCCGCCGGCTACAGGTGCAGGAGCGCCTGACAAATCAGGTGGCGGATGCACTGATGCAGCATCTGGGTGCCCATGGCGTGGCCGTGGTCATGGAGGCCAGTCACACCTGCATGATGATGCGCGGCGTGCAGAAACAGAACAGCACCACCGTCTCCAGCGCCATGCGCGGTACCTTCGAGGTCGATCAGCGCACCCGCGCCGAGTTCATGGGTTTCCTGCATCGTTAGGGAAATGCTGATTTATTCGGCATTTCCCGTGCGGGGCAGGAGGCCCCGCCATTTTTAGCGGCGCAAGCCGCTGAAAATGAAGCGATTCGGAAACCGCGTTTTCGAATCGCGTGCTGATTTTTGGCCAGGAGGCCAATAAATCAGCGTCTCCTTAGGGAGGGCAGCGGCCCGTCTGCAGGATGAACGATCAGGCCGGCATTGCGGCCTGGTCATTCATGAGGTGATCCGCGGCCGCATCCGGTCCGCCCGCCGATGGCCGCCGGCGCAACCGCTCCCAGATCTGCTCGTGGAAATGGTAGGCCACCGTATTCACCGCCGGTTCCACCATGGCCACGAGGCCACCGATCACCAGATCGCCGGTGAGCGCATAGGTCACACCGAAGGCGACGGTGAAATGCATGATTGCGAAGCTGATGGTCTTGGTCATGTGAACCCCTCCGAGTGCGCTGCATTTGACGTTTAGTAAATGATAGTGATCCTCGTTTAGAAAAATAAATCGATTGTTTGCATCCCGCTCATCGGCGTTAACTATGGATCTGGATCGGCTCCGACAGGAGCTCATCGACCTCAACCAACGCCGGCTGGTTTTGCTCGACGGCCCGGCCGAGGCCGGCCGCGCCGCCGCGGAGGCGCTGGTGCAGGCGCTGGCCCTGCCCCCGGTCCAGACATCGGCCAAAATCGCGCCGCCCCAGCGCGTGCACCGCATCGGCGGAGACACCCACCCGGATGCCCTGTCCTCGGCCCAAGCCGCCCGACTGCTGGGCGGCGAATGTGACCTGCTGATCATCGACACCCACCACGGCCTGGACCCGGACGCCCTGGGAGCCGCTGCCGGGACCCTGCGCGGGGGCGGCCTGCTGCTGTTGCTGACCCCGCCGCTGGCCCGCTGGGGACGCGACCCGGCGGGGTCCGCGGCGGTCTCCGGGCGCTTCGTTCGCCGGCTTGGCCGGTTGTTGCTCAGCTCCCCGGCGGTGGTGCGCTGTCCGTTGCCCGCCGGCGACACCCAGCCACAGGCGTACGTCCGGTTCGTGCATCCGGCGGCGGGCAGCGGCGCCGCTGGCTCCGACGATAGCGACGGGCCCGACAACCCGACACCAAGGCCGGTCGCGCCGGCGCCTGCAGCACTGGCAGCGCCAAAGACAGGGCCAATGCCAGCGCCGGCATCGACTCCCGCCACCTCGGATCAGCAACAGGCGGTGGAGGCCATCTGCAAGGTGGCCCTTGGCCGCGCCAACCGTCCGTTGGTGCTCAGTTCGGACCGCGGTCGCGGCAAGTCCGCCGCCCTCGGCATCGCCGTCGCCCGGCTGTTGTCCGACGGCTCGCCGCGGATACTGGTCACCGCGCCCCGCCGCGCCGCCGCCGAGGCGGTCTTTGCCCATGCCCGGGCGGGTCATCCGGCAGCGGCGGACCACCTGCACTTCCTGGCACCCGACGTGCTGCTGCGCAGCCGTCCGGACGCGGACCTGCTGCTGGTGGACGAGGCCGCCGGCATCCCGGCCCCGATGCTCGAAGCCATGCTCAGCCGCTATCGCCGTATCGTCTTCGCCAGCACCGTGCACGGCTACGAAGGCACCGGCCGCGGCTTCGAGATCCGGTTTCGCGCTGTCCTGGAGCGGGTCACGCCGCACTGGCGCCTGCTGCGGCTGCGCACACCCATCCGCTGGGCCGTGGACGACCCGCTGGAGCGGTTCATCCACCGCGCCCTGCTGCTCGATGCCGAGCCGGCAGCAGATGACCAGGTCGACGCCGCCTGCGCCCCCGGGGCCCCGCCCCCGCGGTTCGAATCCGTCGACCGCGACCGGCTGGCGGCGGACGAGGGGCTGCTGCGCCAGATCTTCGGCCTGCTGGTGCTGGGGCACTACCAGACACGCCCAACGGACCTGCTGCACATGCTGGACGGCCCGCACATGGCGGTGGCGGTGCTGCACCAGGGGGACAGGGTGCTGGCCACGGCCCTGAGCGCTGAAGAGGGCCGGCTTCCACAGCCCTTGCTGGCCCCGATCTTCGACGGGCAACGCCGCCCCCGCGGGCATCTGCTGCCGCAGACCCTGTCGGCCCATGCCGGGCTGTTCGACGCCCCGCGGCTGGGCTACACCCGCATCGTACGCATCGCCGTGCACCCCCGCGCCCGCCGCCGCGGGTTCGGCAGACAGCTTGTGCAAGGGCTGATCGCCCGGTCGCGCCGACAGGGGCAGGATCTGCTCGGCGCCAGCTTCGGCGCAACGTCGGACCTGCTGCAGTTCTGGCAGCGCTGCGGCCTGGCACCGGTGCACCTGGGCAGCCACCGCAATGCCGCCAGCGGGGCCCATGCCGCGGTGCTGTTGCATCCGCTGAGCGCCGACGGCCGGGCGCTGTACACATCGGCCCGGGCGCGACTGGTGCCGCACCTCGGCGTGCGGCTGGCGGGTCCGCTGCGCGACGTCGAGCCTGCCGTGGTGACGGCGCTGCTGCGCGGCGCACCAACCCGGCGCTGGTCGCCCAGCGCGGACGAGCAACGGGAACTGGACGCCTTCGCCTATGCCTCGCGGGGCTTCGACGCGGCCCTGCCGACACTGCACCGACTGCTCCTCGCCAAGCTGCCCCGGACATTGCCCCTTGCCTCCGGGGCGGATCGAACCGCACCCGAGCAGACCGACCTGCTGCTGGCCTGCATCCTGCAGCAGCGCGACTGGAACGGTGTTGCGGAGCAGTTCGGCCTCAGCGGCAAGCAGGCGCTGCTGCGGACCCTGCGCGACGGCATCGCCCGGCTGCTGGCACGGATCGAGCCGCTGCCGCAGCGGCAGTCGCCGCCTCCGCCACGCGCCGAAACCTAGCCGCGTCGGCCTAGCCGCGTCGGCCTAGCCGCGTCGCCCAGTGTAGCGGTAGGCGGACTCGATGCGCTCCCGGGTCAGGACCCCGTAGATGCGCTGGATGCCCGGCGCGGTCATGCGCTGCACATACAGCGCCTCGGCGCCCTGCTGCTGCAGGCGGTCCATGGCCTCCTGCAAGGTGGCCTGCAGATGCACCGGCGCCAGTTCAAGGCGCTCGGCGGGGATCTCCAGCAGATCCAGCTGCTCGGCCTCCGGCGTGCGGGCCAGATGGCTGGCAACGGCCTTGCCGGGCATCAGCGCGCCGGGCACGCCATCCCGCTCCACGATCACCCACTCGGGCTCGTCCGCCAGCAGCCGCTCCGCCTCGCCGCGGCTCAGCCGCGGTCCGCTGCGCACGAAGCGGGTATTCATCACGCCGCCGACACTGCTGCGACGCAACAGATCCACCACCGGATGGGCCCGGTAGTCGAGCCCGTTGGCCCGCAGCGCGGTCAGAAACAGCGAGTCCTTGCCGAACAGCTCCTTGCAGGTCAGGCCCGCAAGGATGATGGCCAGCATCGCCGGCATGACCAGCCCCGGGCTGTGGGTCAGTTCCACGATGGCCGTCAGCGCGGCCAGCGGCGCCTGCAGGCTTGCGCCCATCATGGCGCCCATGCCGAGCAGCGCGTAGAAGCCCGCATCGACACCCTCGGCTCCGGTCACCGCCACGGTGGACACCGCCACCAGGTTGCCGGCCACCGCCCCCATGAACAGCGCCGGCCCAATGCTGCCGCCGGGAATGCCGAGCCCGACGCCCACCGAGGTGGCCAGCAGCTTCGCCAGCAGCAACACCGCCAGGAACCCCCACGCCAGGGGCTGCCGCAGCAGTTGCTGCAGGGTATCGTAGCCCAGCCCCATCACCTCCGGCACCAGGGCACCCGCCAGCCCGGCCAGGGCGCCGGCGATGAGGATGCGCCGCAACAGCCCCACGCCCTTGCCCAGGGCGGCGATGCGCTCCACCAGCAGGATGTAGGCCGCGGACAGGGCGCCGACGAACAGGCCGAGTAGCAATACCGGCGCCAGTGCCCCCAGGGACGACAATGCCAGCGGCGGGATCTGCAGGGTGGGCGCACTGCCGAACACCGCCACCGAGACGGCATTGGCGCTGACCGCGGCCAGGATGATGGGGATGAAACTGGCCGGACGGTATTCCAGCGCCAGCACCTCGAGCGCGAAGATCACCCCCGCCAGCGGGGTGTTGAAGGAGGCGGAGATGCCGGCGGCCGTGCCGCAGGCGACCATGTTGCGGATACTGCTGTTGGGCAGCGACAGGCGCTGGCCGATCAGGCTGCCGCTGGCGGCGCCGAGGTGGATGTTCGGCCCCTCGCGCCCCACCGAGTGGCCACTGACAATGGCCAGGGCGGCACCGATAAACTGCAGCACCAGCCCGCGGGCGTGCATGTGCCCCTGGTGGTATTCCATGCGCTCCAGGACGCGGGCCACCCCGAGCACCGGACTGTCCCTGGCAAGGCGCCAGAACAGCAGGCCGATCAGCAGCGCCCCGCCGATGGGCAACAGCAGTCGTACCCAGGCGGACAGGGCCTCATAGTTCTCCCCGTGGCCCGGCAGCATCAACGCCTGGGCCCCCTCCACCACCAGCCGGAAGCCGACGATCACGGCGCCGGCGGCGAGCCCGGTCAGCAGGCCCAACAGGGCCGGCCAAAACAGCGTGTCCGGCCGCGATAGGCGCAGGTGCAGCGCCTCCAGCGACGGTCGCGGCAACCGGCGACGCCATCCGCCACGCATCAGTCACCGGTCCGGCTCAGCAAGGCATCCAGCAACCGTTTCTGCTCCAGCAGGGCCTGTTCCGTTGCGCGACGATCCAGGATCTCGGTGAGTCGGTGCACGATGGCCTGGGCCAGAAAGGTCTCCTCCGGCAGAAAGGGGCCACCCTCGCAGGACGGCGGGATCTCGCCGTAGGCGAAGGTCAGGCGCACCATCTCGCCGCGCCCGGTGGAGTCATCCACGCTCAGCACGCAGTCGCTGACGCTAAAGCCGGGGCTGGCGTAGACCGCCTCGTCCCAGGTCACCAGCGCGGAGGCCAGTTCCGGATAGCGCAGGCCGGCCGGGATCCGGTTGACCACCGCCAGCAGGATGTCCTCGATGGGCGCTGTCGGGTCGTCGGTCAGGTGGAAGATGTCATACAGGCACTGCTGTTCCTTGACCCGCTCGCCCAGCAGAAAGCGCTCCTGCTCCAGCGCACGCTCCGCCTGGCGCCGGGCGGTGATGTCGCGCACGATGATGACGCAGTGCCGGCGGTCCTGCAGGACATTGACCCGCGCCTCGAAGTCGCGCCGGCCGTCGGCGGTCTCGAGATCGTAGTCGAAGCGCTGCGGCCGCCCGGTCTCCAGGGCCGCGGCAACGGCCTCGCCGAAGCCGACACCGACCCCGGGCGGGAAGGCGTCTTCGATCCGCTGATGCAGCGTCCGGCCGGGCGGCAGGGACGATTTCGCCCCCGACCCGGCGCGCTGGTCCAGGATCACGCCCTCGGCGTCAGTGAGCAGATAGAGATCGGTGATCTCCAGGACGGAAGCGAGGATGGCGCGATCGATGAGGGGTCTCCGGTGAGGAAGGTGAAGACGCGTTTACCGGTGGCTGAAGCAACCTGCGTTGCGTGGGTACAGCATGCCCTAGCCCTTGCGCCTGGGGGGTGCCAGGCCGGCTTCGCTCGACGGCTTGCGTCGCTTGCCGATGTTCTTGCGGTCCCGCAGGCGATCCTTGGTCTTTGGCGGCTTTGTGCCGGCCGGTTTCGATGGCGCCTTCTGCCGCCGGGCCTTGGCCGCGGCGCCGGACCTGGAGGGCCGTTTCGCGGCGCCGTTGAAACTGGCCTCCAGCCCGGGGATGCGGCGTGGCTGCACCGACAGGCGCAGAAAGCGCTGGATGCCCTGCATGCGGTTCCATTCCGGGCCACTGACCAGGGTCACGGCCAGGCCCGCCTGGCCGGCTCGCCCGGTTCGACCGGTACGATGCAGGTAGTCATCGCCGCAGCGCGGCACGTCCAGGTTGATCACGCGCCCGACACCGGGCACGTCCAGCCCGCGGGCCGCCACATCCGTGGCCACCAGCACGCCGACGGTGCCGTGCAGAAACAGCCCCATGACCCGGTTACGTTCGCGCTGATCCAGATCCCCGTGCAGCACCGCGCAGCGCTCTCCCTGTCCCGACAGCCAGTCGCCGATCTGTTCGGCCCGCTCACGGGTGTTGACGAACACCAGGGTCTTGTCGGCTGGCTCGTTATCCAGCAGCCATTGCAGCTGGCGGCGCTTGTGCTCGGGCTCGTCGCTGAACAGCAACTGGTGGTGGATGTCCGGGTGTGGCTCGCGGCCGGGGTCGACGCAGAGGGTCTGCGGATCGCGCAACAACTGCCGCGCCAGGGTATCCAGGCCGGGCTGCTGCAGCGTGGCCGAGAACAGCATGGACTGGCGCTCCGCCGGGCAGCGGGCGAGGATGGACACCACCTCGTCGGCAAAGCCCATGTCGAGCATGCGGTCCGCCTCGTCCAGCACCAGGCATTGCAGCTCGCCCAGATCCGCCTCGCCGCTGTCGAGGTGTTCCAGCAGCCGCCCGGGCGTGGCGATCAGGATGTCCGGATTGCGCCGCAGCAGCGCCGTCTGCAGAGCGCGCTTCTCGCCGCCGATGATCACCGTCGCGGTCAGCCGGGTGTAGCTGCCTACGCGCATGAAATGCGCATGCACCTGGCGCGCCAGTTCGCGGGTCGGGGTCAGGATCAGCCCCCGTACGGCGGTGGCCGAGCCGGGCTCCTGCATCAGGCGCTGCAGCATCGGCAACAGGAAGGCCAGGGTCTTGCCCGAGCCGGTCACCGCCGACACCAGCAGGTCCGCCCCGACCAGGGCGGCCGGCACCACCTGCTGCTGCACCGGCGTCGGTGTCTCGAGGCCGGCCCTGGCCAGACCGCGCAACAGCGGTTCCGTCAGGTCCAGATGGTCGAAGCCGCCGGTCGCTTCGGGATCGGACACGGGCTAGTCCTCGAGCCGGTACCGGGCACCGCAATAGGGGCAGGTGGCCTCGCCGCCGGGATCGTCCTCGATCGGCAGGTACACGCGCGGATGCATGTTCCAGACCTCATCCTCTGGCAGCGGACAGCACAACGGCAGGTCCTTGTGGCTGACACTGCGCACCTGCTGCAGATGCGGCGGCGGCTGCACCTGGCTGAAGTCCAGTGCGGGGTCGGTGGTTGCTTGTGTCACGTCGTCGCTCCCTGGGGTTAAACCTGCTGCAAACGAGATGTCGGTTTTTGCGGGTGGTTGTTGCTACTGCCGTCGCCGTCACACCAGCGTCAGCCACTCCAGGTGCGCCTCGCTGCGGCCGTGCACCACGTCGAAGTATAGTTGCTGCAGCCGCTCGGTGATGGGGCCGCGGGTGCCGCTGCCGATGGCACGCCCGTCCACCTCGCGGATGGGCGTCACCTCGGCGGCGGTGCCGGTGAAGAAGGCCTCGTCGGCGATGTAGACCTCGTCGCGGGTGATGCGCTTCTCCACCACATCGATACCGAGCTCCCGGGCCAGCGTCATGATGGTCTTGCGGGTGATGCCGTCCAGCGCCGATGTCAGATCCGGGGTGTAGAGCACACCGCCGCGGACCAGGAAGACGTTCTCGCCGGTGCCTTCCATCACGTAGCCCTGGGCGTCGAGCATCAGGGCCTCGTCGTAACCGTCGCGCATGGCCTCCTGCAGCGCCATCATGGAGTTCATGTAGTTGCCGTTGGCCTTGGCCCGACACATGGTGACGTTGACATGATGCCGCGTGAACGACGACACCCGCACGCGGATGCCGTTCTTCATGTTCTCCTCGCCGAGGTAGGAGCCCCATTCCCAGGCGGCGACGATGCAGTGCACGTCCAGGTTGTCGGCGCGCAGCCCCATGCCCTCCGGGCCGAAGTAGAACATCGGCCGGATGTAGGCGGAGTCGAGCCGGTTCTCGCGAACGGCGATGCGCTGCGCCTCGTCGATGGTATCGCGGTCGTAGGGCACCTTCATGCCCAGGATGTGCGCGGAGTTGAACAGCCGGTCGGTATGCTCGCGCAGGCGGAAGATGGCCGGCCCGCGTTCGGTCTTGTAGGCGCGAACCCCCTCGAACACCCCCATGCCATAGTGCAGGGTGTGGGTCAGCACATGGGTCTGTGCATTGCGCCACTGCACGATCTGACTGTTGTGCCAGATCAGGCCTTCACGGTCCGCCATGCTCATGTTTGATGCTCCTGAAAACGGAAGGGCCGAGGGCCTGAGGCCGAGGGCCGATGAAATCGTGTCAATTCTCCACGCCCCAGCCGCAGGGCATGGGCCTGCGGTCACGGGGTCGCCGGCTCCATCAGCGCCACCCACAACGCGGCCACGCGGTCGCGCTCGGTCTGCAGATGATCGTCCGGCACCAGACCCGGCGTATCCTCCAGCGCATTGCGGTGGTAGGCCGCCCGCAGGGCCTTGTAGGCGGCGGTCAGGTCATCGGCGCCACTGCCCGGCAACAGCTGCAGCCGCTGCAGCGTCTCGAGCAGGCGCACATTGTCGGTCCAGGCGGCCAGCTCGGGGTGGGCCGCCGCCCAGCGCAGGACCAGGTATTGAACCATAAACTCGATATCGGCAATACCACCGCGACCCTGCTTGAGATCGAAAAGCCCGGCGCCGGTCTTGTCCAGGTTGGTCCGCATCTTTTCACGCATGTCGCGCACGTCGGTGCGCAACTGCTCAGGCTCGCGTTCGCGGCACAGGATCTGCCGGCGCACCGCCGCAAACGGCTCGAACAGTCGGCCGTCACCGGCCACCGGCCGGGCACGCACCAGGGCCTGGTGCTCCCAGGTCCAGGCGTCGCTGGCCTGGTAGTCGGCAAACGACTTCAGCGATCGCGCGATCATGCCCGTGTCGCCGTCCGGACGCAGGCGCATGTCGGCCTCGTAGAGCACGCCGGAATAGGTGGGCGTGGTCATCACGTGGATCAGCCGCTGCCCCAGTCGCACGTAGAATTGCTCCGTGCTGATGGGGCGCTCGCCGTCGGTCATGGCACCGGCCAGGGCATCGTCGTACAGGAACACCAGATCCAGGTCTGAGCGGTAGCCCAGCTCGATGCCGCCGAGCTTGCCGTAGCCCAGCACGATGAAGCCCGGCTGCAGGACGTCGGTGCCCGGCGGGCAGCCATGGCGCACGGCCAGATCGCGAAAGGCGATGGCCAGGCTCCGGGCACAGGCCACCTCGGCGATCTCGGTCAGATAGTCGCTGACCACCATCAGCGGGATCACGCCGGTGATGTCCGCGGCTGCGGTGCGCAGCATGTTGCCCTGGGCGAATTGGCGCAACCGCTCCATCTGCTGCTCCAGGTCGTCCGCCTCGACACCCGCCAGCAGCGCGTCCAGCTCCTGCTCCAGGTCGGCGCGGCGCAGGGGCTCGAACAGGCGGCGCGGGTCCAGCAACTCGTCCAGCAGCAGCGGCTGCCGCGCCGTGCGCTCGGCAAACCAGGGGCTCTTGGCGCTGAGCCGCACCAGCTGGCGCAGGGCGCCCGGATGCTCGGACAGCAGGGCCAGATAGGCGGTACGCCCGATGACCGATTCCAGCACTGTAAGCACCCGCGGCAGCGCCAGATCCGGGGCATCGCTGTCCGCCACCGCCTGCAGCAGCGCCGGCATGACCAGCTCCAGATGCTCCGCCGCCCGGGTGCTCAGGCCACGCCGCGCGATGGTGTCGCGAAAGTCGTCGATGCGTGCGCGTGCGCCGGCGCCGTCGGCAAAGCCATGCTCCGCCAGCACCCGCTCGCACTCCGCCGCATCCGGCTGGCGGGCCCAGAGCGCGGCCAGGCCGTGCTCGCGATCGCCGCCGGGATCGGCGAAGACGGCGTCGAAACAGGCCTGCACCTGGCGCCGGTAGCCGTCCAGCGCCTGCTTGAACGTCGGCCAGTCGTCGAACCCCATGCTGCGCGCCAGGCGCCGCTGGCCCTCGGGCGTGGCCGGCAGCAGATGCGTCTGGCGGTCCTGCCAGGCCTGGACGCGGTTTTCCGTCAGGCGCAGGAAGCGATAGGCCGCCAGCAGCCCCTCGACCACGTCGGCGCCGAGCAGACCCTTGTCGCGCAGCAGCCCCAGCACCGTCTGGATGGGGCGGATCTGCAGATCCGGATCGCGCCCGCCGCGGATCAGCTGGAACGCCTGGCCGATGAACTCGATCTCGCGGATACCGCCGGGACCGAGCTTGATGTTCTCTTCCATGCCCTTGCGTCGCAATTCGCGGCTGATGGAGGCCTTGAGCGAACGCAGCGACTCGATGGCGCCGAAGTCCAGGTAGCGCCGGTAGACGAACGGCCGCAGCATGGCCATCAGTTCAGCGGCGGCCTCGGCATCGCCGGCAACCACCCGCGCCTTGGTCATGGCGTAGCGCTCCCACTCGCGCGCCTGGGAGTGGTAATACCCCTCCATGGCGTCGAAGCTCATGGCCAGGGGGCCGGCACTGCCGAAGGGCCGCAGACGGGTATCGACCCGGAACACGAAGCCATCCACTGTCTGCGTATCCAGCGCACTGACCAGACGCTGGCACAGGCGGGTGAAGAACTGCTCGTTGCGCAGCGGCCGCGGGCCGCCGCTGACCTCGCCGCTGCTGGGGAAGGCGAAGATCAGGTCGATGTCCGACGACAAGTTCAGTTCCCGGGCGCCGAGCTTGCCCATGCCCAGCACGATCAGCGGCTGCGACTGCCCCTCGGCATCCTGCGGCACGCCGATCTCGGCCTCGGTCCAGCCGCGCAGCAACGCCAGCGCCTGGCGGATGCAGCAATCGGCCAGTTCGGTCAGGTCCTCCAGGGTCTCGTCCAGCGGGGCCAAGCCGGCCAGGTCGCGCCAGACGATGCGCAGCATGTGACGGCGACGGAACAGCCGCAGCGCACGCTGCAGCGCAGCCTCGTCGCCGACCCCGCGCAACTGCCGTACCAGTTCCGCCGCCATTTCGCCGGCCACCAGCGGGCGCCCCAGGATGCCCTCGGCGATCAGGTCCGCCAGGGTCTGCGGACTGCGAGCGCTGGTCAGCGCGGCAAATTCGCTCGCCGCCCAGACCCGGGCCCGGGCGGCGCTGAAATCGGCATCCGCCGGCACGGCAACGGCGTTGGCGGCGGCCCAGTCGAGCCAGTCCTGCCAGTGGTGTTCGAGGGTCTGGGCGCTGTGTTCCTGCATGCTCGTGGGCTCAATCGCTGCGGATCGCATAGCGCGTGGCCAGCCGATGGCTCGCCCCCGGCGCCAACGTCACCTCGTCGTCCCCGGCATTGGCGGACTCCACGCAGAGCATGGCGGAATATTCGTCATCGCCAAAGTCCGCCATGGCTTGGGCCTGCCCGATCCACGGATTCCAGACCACCACCGAGCGGCTGCCCTCGCGCTCGATGTGGATGCGCCGCCCCAGCGCCGGATCATCGATGATCAGGCCATCCAGGGTGTCGACATAGATACGGTTCACCGGCCCGTCGAAATTCACCGGACCGGACTGCCGACGGCGCACCGCTTCACCAACCTTGTCGATGTACTCGTGGCCGGCGAGCCCCAGCACCTGTGCCTGGCGGATGTTGCCGATGCGGAAGTAGGCATGCAGCGCCTGGGTCAGCGTCACCGGCGCATCGCCCGGGTTGCGACTGACCAGGGCCACCTCAAGGGTGCGTCCGATGGTGACCTCGAGTTCCAGCGCAAACGCATGCGGCCATAGCGCTCGCGATGCGGCATCGTCAGTGATGCCGAGCCGGATCCGGACCGCGCCGTCCGCCATCACCTCGGTGAGCAGCAGCGTCCACTGCCGGGTGCGGACAAAGCCGTGGTCCGGCCGGCCAAGGACCTCCGGATCGGGTCCGAACCAGGGCCAGCAGACCGGGATACCACCCTTGATGGCCTGACCGCGCTGGAACCGGGCCTCGCGGCTGACGAACAGCAGGTCCGCCTCGGCGTCCTCCGGGCAGTACGACAGCACCTGCCCTGCATAGGCACTGATCTCGGCACGCGCAAACGCGTTGTCGACGATGATCAGCGGCAGGTCGCCGCGTCCGGCACAGATCTGCACGCTCCCCGGAATGCCGAATTCTTCGTTGGCCTGGTCGATGTCCATGATGGCTCCTGTGGTCCGAGTTCCGAAGACGCTGACGTATCCAGCCTTTCCCCGATTCACCTTTCGCCAATTCAGGCCAGCAACTGATCGGAGGCCGTGGCCCGGTTGCTCTCCAGCATGCGCTCGAACCGCGCCGGATCCTGCTTCAGCGCATTCACATACTCATCCAGCAGCGATTCCCACTGCGGACCGCCATGCTCGCGGAACTTGGCCAGCGCCACCAGCAGGATCTTCGCAGCGGCGCGGATCTCGCGCTGGTCGCCCTCGCCATAGTGGAGCACCAGGTCGGCATAGAGCCGCTCGACTCGCTCCATCGGCGTCTGCACATCGGCCTCCATCGGTTTGCTCCTCAGCGTCGGCATTGCAAAGCCCACAGTATACGCCAGAGGCCCATGCTTCGGCCCCGGCGGCTTGCCGGCCAGCGCCGACACCCAACCCGCGAACCCAAGCTCGCGTAGCGATCGATCCATATACCAACCCGGAACATCCCTGGCTTTAATTACTGTCCCCGTATTTAAGTTATACGCTGTCCCATGTCCACAGGTCCCAGTGTTGTGCTGGACCATCGCCAGTCACTTCATAAGCGGGTTGGGTGTAGGCGCTCTGGGGTCTCGATCGCAGGGATGCGATCGTGAAGCCTACAGGGATGTATTCACGGCGTCCTCAGAGCGCCGACACCCAACCCGTGAACCCAAGCTCGCGTAGCGATCGATCCATATACCAACCCAGGACATCCCTGTTGATGAATACTGCCCCTTTGTTAAGCGGGTCGATACACTAAGGAGACGCTGATTTATTGGCCTCCTGGCCAAAAATCAGCACGCGATTCGAAAACGCGGTTTCCGAATCGCTTCATTTTCAGCGGCTTGCGCCGCTAAAAATGGCGGGGCCTCCTGCCCCGCACGGGAAATGCCGAATAAATCAGCATTTCCCTAAGCTCAGCATTCCAGACTAGATCAATACACCGTCACCGTAATAGTCGCATGATCCTCTATCTGCACGGACTGAACAGCTCGGGTCAGTCACTGAAGGCGCGGTTGCTGCGCGAGGCCTTGACCCCGGCAGAGGTCGTGGCCCCGGACTATCCCGCCCACCGCCCGCATCAGGCGATGGCACAGCTGACGGCGCTGCTCAGCCAGCTCACTGGCGAACATCTCACTGGCGAGCAACTGACTAGCACGCAAGCCTTTGATACACAAACCATCGGCGCACGACTCGCCCGCACGGGAGTCGCCGGCACGGGATCTGCGCCCATCATCGTCGGCAGCTCCATGGGCGGCTTCTACGGACAGGCCCTCGCCCGGCGCTTTCCGATCACGCACCTGTTCATGATCAACCCGGCACTGCAGCCCTGGCGACTGCTCCCCACCCTGGCCGACACCCCCATGACCACCGCGGCCGGGGAACACTACCTGCTCACGCCCGACCTCATCGAAGCCACCCGCGCCTATGCCGTCGACAGCCCCTGCGACGGTGACGACGACGGCATACCCACGACGCTGCTGCTGGACGCCGGCGACGAACTCATCGACCACCAGATCGCCGCCACGCTCTATCGCCGCTGCGCCCGGGTGCACATCTATCCCGGCGGTGACCACGCCTTCCAGCACATGGACGACGCCATCCGCTTGATCCGCGCAGCCCTGTCCGGCAGCGACCCTGAATCCGGCGCCGCATCCTGAACCCCGTCAGGCACCTACCAGCCGGCCGACGATCCGGAAGCCCGCCACATAGGTGCCCAGCGCAGAGCCGAGGCTGCTGAAGATGAAGACCAGCAACACCCGCGACACACGATTGCGCCACCAACCGCGCAGACCCGAGAGATCGCTGCGCAGACGGCCGAAATCACCGACACTGGGGCGGCGCAGGCTCAGCTCGATGCCCCCCGCCACCATGCCCGCACCGATGGTCGGATTCAGCGACGTCAGCGGTGCCGCAAAAAAGGCACCGACCACCGTCAGCGGATGCGCCGCCGCCAGGATCGTGCCCAGCGCCGAGAGCGAGCCGTTGATCAGCACCCAATCCAGCACCAGGTTCCAGCCCAGCGCCGGGCTTCGGGTAAAGCCATAGACGAACACACCCAGGATCACCGCCACCACCACCCAAGGCAGCAGACGCCACAGCCGCGAAGTCGGAGGCACCTGCTCCAGCGCCGCAATCTCCGTCTCCGGTGCGGCCGACGGGCGCACCAACTGCTCCGCCAACCCCTTCATGTGACCTGCGCCCACCACCGCCAGCACCCGCGCCAGCGGCTGCTCGCCGAGCGACTGCTGCAGACGCAGCGCCATATAGCGATCACGCTCCGCGATCAGCGGCCGGTACAGATCCGCCCGATCCTGTGCAAACTCCGCAAAGGTCGTCTCCAACACATCGCCCTGCTTCAGCCGCTCGATCTCCTCCTCGCTCACCTGCTCGCGCGACAGCAAGCCCGCCAGCAGGCCCGAGAACAGATTCAGCCGCCTCCACCAACCCAGATTCCGGGCCGCCCGCTTCAGCGTGATGCCCAGCTCGCGGTCGATCAGCAACACCGGCAGCCCATGCTGCCGCGCCTGCTCGATCGCCATCCGCTGCTCCGCACCCGGCTCGATGTCGAACTGCTCCGCCAGCCGCTGCTGATAAGCCGACAGCGCCAGACTGGCCGCCACCATGTAGACGCGACCCTCGCGGATCACCGCGAACAGATCCATGCGACTCAGACTGTCCGGATTGACAATGGCGTTATAACGGCTGGGACACAGCTCCACCGCCACCGCATCGAAACCGCCGCCCTCCTGCTGCAACAGTTCCTGCACCTTGGCCGCGCTGCTGCGCGACACATGGGCCGTGCCCAGCAGCGTGACCTGCGCACCACCCGCCTCCACCGTCAGCAAGGGTTCTTCCTGTGTCTCCATAACGCGCTCGATACTCTAGGAAGACGCTGATTTATTGGCCATCCTGGCCAAACACCAGCACGAGATTCGAAAATGCGGTTTCCGAATCGCTTCATTTTCAGCGGCTTGCGCCGCCAAAAATGGCGAGGCCTACTGCCCCGCACGGGAAATGCTGAATCAATCAGCGTTTCCCTGGGGATGCCAGATTCAGGGTGTGGCCGCAAACGCCGGCAAAGGCGTGTGCAGCCACCAGGTGGATTGCGCATCATCCCAGCGCCAGTCCTCCCGCTGGGTCAACTGCTTCAGCCGCTGCCGATCCTCCAGCACATACTCGATGCGGACCACCTGCACCGCCTGCTGCTGGGCGCCGATGAGCGCCGGCTGGACCACCTCGTAACCCGTGACCCGCACATTGTCCAGCACCGAGAAATCCACATCCGCCCGCACATCCGGATGCACAAACCCCACCGCCGACTCGAAGTAGCCCCAGCGCACGGACTCCGCATAGCCCTTGGTCGCCGCATACAGCGACTCCGCCATGCGGTCCTGCTTGATGCGCCCGCAGCCCGTCACGACCAGCGCGCAAAGCAGAACAAGCCCGAGGCCGCGCGCCGGAGAGACAACAGACATGGCATGGATCCACAGTGACATGACAGAACCGCAGTATAAGCCGAGCGCGGCTCCGGCGTGACGCGCGCAGGCCGGGAGGTGGCGCAAGCACGGTGGTCGACAGCAACGCTTGCCATCCCTGGCAATGGATTCCGGCATCCTGCCGGAATGACGGCGAGGCGCGCAGGCCGGGAGGTGGCGCAAGCACGGTGGCAGACAGAGTGAGCAGGCCGGGTGTCGGCGCTCTGGGGTCTCGATCGCCCTTGATCTGAACAGGGATGCGATCGTGAAGCCTACACGGACGTATTCACGGCGTCCCCAGAGCGCCGATACCCGACCTGCTCACGGCACCAAAGAACGCCGCAACACGCCAGCTAACCCAAACACGGCAGACGGACTGAAACAAACACAACAGCTAAAAAACACCAAATGAAACGGAGCAAGACACAGAACACAAACCCAAAGCACGCCCGTCAAGTCCCGCAAAAGGTCCGCTGAACCTCCTCCTCCGGCCGCGGCGGACGCCGATACTCCGCCGAACCCGCATCCTCATCGTACGGACGCGCAACCACCCGCAACAACGCATCCAGCGGCCCCAGATCCATCGTCTCACCGGTCGCCGCCTCGATCACCCGCTGCACCAGATGATTGCGCGGAATGAACGCCGGATTCACCAACCGCATCGCCGCCTGACGCGCCGCATCCGGGCGCTCCTCCTGCGCCAGACGCCGCCGCCAGCGCCCGACCCAGTCATCCAGCACCGCCGGCTGATCAAACAACGCCCGCAACGGCGCATCCCGCTCCGACGCCTCCGCCGACAGATCGCTCAACAACCTGAAGGTATTGGTGAAATCCGCCCCCTGCTCCGCCATCCGGGCGAGCAGATCCAGCGCCAGCTCCCGATCGCCAGCCCGCGGCCGCTGCAACCCGATCTTGGCACACAAGCCATCAACATAAGCCGCATCCACCGCCTCACCATATCGGTCCAGCGCCCCCAGGGCCCACTGCCGCGCCGCCTCGCCGTCCGCCTCATCGTCAGCCAGCAGCGGCAACAGACAATTGGCCAGCTGCGCCAGATTCCAGTAACCGATGCCCGGCTGGCGGTCATAGGCATAGCGCCCGCCGTGATCGATGGAACTGAACTTCGTCGCCGGATGGTACCGGTCCATGAAGGCGCAGGGACCATAGTCGATGGTCTCGCCGGAGATGGCCATGTTGTCGGTATTCATCACCCCATGGATGAAACCCACCAGCATCCAGCGCGCGATCAACGCCGCCTGCGCCTGTGCCACCGCCTCGAACAGCGCCCGATAGCGCTGACCCGCCGCTGCACAGTCCGGATAATGCCGGTCGATCACATAGTCCGCCAGCGCTCGCACCGCATCCAGATCGCCCAGATTGGCGACATACTGGAAGGTCCCCACCCGCACATGACCGGCGGCAACACGGGCCAGGACCGCGCCCGGCTCCGGCCGGTCCCGATAGACCGCCTCACCGGTGGCCACCATCGCCAGCGCCCGGGTCGTCGGGATTCCCAGACCCGCCATCGCCTCGCCGAGGACATATTCACGCACCACCGGCCCAAGCGCCGCCCGACCGTCACCCCCGCGGGAAAACGGCGTGCGGCCCGCACCCTTCAGGTGCAGATCCCGACGCTGGCCGGCGACATCCACCAGCTCCCCCAGCAGCACCGCCCGACCGTCGCCCAGCGACGGCACGAACTGGCCGAACTGGTGACCGGCATAGGCCATGGCCAGGGGTTCCGCCCCCGGCGGCAAGCGGTTGCCCCCCAGCACGGCGGCCCCGGCCGACGACGCCCACTCATCCGCATCCAGCCCCAGCTCCGTTGCCAACTCATGGTTGAGCCGGATCAGCCGCGGCGCACGCACCGGCGTCGGTGTCACCGGTGCGTGCAGCACCGCCGGCAGGCGCACATAGGTATTGTCGAACCGGATCATTCATTCCCCCCAGCAGGTCGCGGATGAGTCCGCGCAGCCATTGGCTGCCCAGATCGTAGTGATAACGCTCGTGCCAGTGCTGCTTGATGGCGTACTCCGGCATCGGAAAGGGCACCGGAAAGATCCTGAACCGGCCGCGCCGGGCCAGGGCCTCGCTCAGGCGGCCCGGAATGGTCGCCACCAGGTCCGTGGCCTCGGCAACGAAGGCGGCGCCGACGAAGTCCGGAATGGTAACGGCCACGCGGCGCTTGATGTTCTGCCGTGCAATCTCCCGCTCGATGATCTGATGGCCGCTGCCTGAGGTGCGCACCACGGCGTGCTCCTCGCGCTCGAACGCTGCCAGATCAAGCTGCTCGCGCACCCGCGGGTGCCCCGCGGACACCAGGCAGACGTAGTGCTGCCGAAACAGCGTCTGTTGATAGAAGCCCGCGTCCAGCTCCGGCATGAAACCGATGGCCAGATCCACCTCGCCCGCCTCCAGTCGCCGACCGGTGGCAGTCGACAGCGACACCACCCGGATCTGCACGTTCGGCGCCACCTCGCGGATGCGATGCAGCAGATCCGGCAACAGCGCCATCTGGCTGGTGTCGGTCATGGCCACGGTGAAGACGCGACGCGACAGCGCCGGATCGAAGGCAGAGTGCTGCCCCAGGGCGACATCGATGGCCTCAATGGCCGCGCGCATGGGCTTGATCAGCGTCTGGCCGAACGGCGTCGGCTCCATGCCCGAAGAGGTGCGCACGAACAGCGGATCACCGAAATGCTCCCGCAGCTTGCCCAGCGCGATGCTTACCGCCGGCTGTCCAAGGGACAGATTCTCCGCCGCCCGGCTCACGCTGCGCGTCTTGTACACCTCATCGAAGACCTTCAGTAGACGAACATCGGGCGTTAGCATGCGGGATTCCAGAGCCGTTACCTACGAAATTCCGGTGGTTTTGTGTTCAGCCCTCGGATGATGGCTGCAAATATTCCAATTTCGAATCACCTCTATTCGATCAGCTATATGGATCGAATGCACCTGCAAGGCTAAGCTGCAGTCCAGATTGGCCAGAACCTTTCGTGCTGCTTCTGCGCGGGGTTCGGACAGGCCGGTGAGGAGGCGAGAGAGGACAGGCGCAACCCGTGGCCCAGACTACGCCCTTGGTGCACAAGACTGCACACGGGACTGGGCACCGAACTGCAGCATCACGGCAGCCCACCGGCAAAGCCGATCTGCATACAGGCCACGGGAACAGAACGACAATCGACAGACACAGATCTGAAACAACCAGCGCCCAGACGACACTGATTTCTGGCACGCCCAGGCCGAATGACAGTGCACAACACATAACAAGCCCGATGGTCCCTGCAAGACACGACGGGCAACCTCACAGGCCAGGTCACCTGGCCCCGACAGGCCCTTCGCAATGCCGGGGCGACGTTCGACCATCAGTCAAACGTCGCGCCGGCATGCACCCTCTCTTTGTGGCGATCTTCGCATCGCTTGGGACGCGCTGATCGAACGGACCGCCTGGCCAATAAGGAACGCGTCCAAAACAAGGTGAACACTGTAGGGCGGATAAGCGAAGCGCATCCGCCGTTGTGGCCTGTGGCGGATGCGCTTCGCTTATCCGC
>NZ_VWXX01000020.1 GCF_008632335.1 Thiohalocapsa marina | reverse complement strand
CGGTGGGGGGTATACGCGACGCCCACCCGCCACAGGCCACAACAGCGGATGCGCTTCGCTTATCCGCCCTACAGTGTTCACCTTGTTTTGGGCGCGTTCCTTATACAAGCGGCCTTCAATGCCTAGCCGCAGCCTGAGCGACGTATCTGGCCGCGCCGAACAAAGGCGCCCGATGCTCCAGGATGACCCGCACCGGCATCTGTTGCATCAAAGGACCCATGCGCCCCTTGTGCAGAAAACCGCGCAGGAAGGACCCGCCACGCAACAGGTGCAGATGCCGCGGGGCGATGCCTCCCCCAAGATAGACCCCACCCAGGGCCATGTGCTTGAGCGCCGCATTGCCCGCCTCGCGGCCGTACAGGGATGCGAACAGGTCCATGGCCTCGACACAGACCGGACAGGCGCCTGCGGCTGCCGTGTCCGCCACCGCGGCAGCCAGATCGCCATCCTCGTCGATGGCCCGGGCGACTGCCGGCGCATGGGCTCCGCCGTGGCACTGGCGCAGGAAGTCGTACAGATGCCCGATGCCCATGCCGGAGACCAGCCGCTCCCAGCTCACATGCCCGCCCAGCCGCGGCTGCAGGTACGCCAGCAGCGCGGCCTCGCGCGCGTCCGCCGGGGCAAAGTCGCAGTGACCGCCCTCGGTCGCGAAAGGGTGATGCATGCGGCCGTCCCAGAACAGGCCTGCCTGCCCGAGCCCCGTGCCCGCCGCCACCACGCAGGCATTGCCGGGGGTCTGGCGACCTGGCTGCAGCTCCGCTAACTGCGACGGCTCCAGCGCGGGTATCCCCCAGGCCACGGCCTCCAGATCGTTCAGCAGCCAGGCCCGGCGCAGTCGGAAGCACTCGCTGACCCGGCGGGCATCCAGTTCCCATGGCAGGTTGGTCGCCAGGCAGCGGTCGTCAACCACCGGTCCGGCCACGGCCAGGCCGGCCCCGTCGAAGCGGGCGCCGGACTCCTCGACGAACCGGGCGATGACCGCCTCCAGGCCGTCGAAGGCCTCGCTGGCATAGCGGCACTCGTCGCTGAGCCGTACCTGCCGATGCTCAAAGTGCGCCAGTGCCAGCACCGTCTTGGTGCCGCCAATATCGCCCACCAGCAATGCCATGTCGAGCCTCCGCGTCAGCAACAACCTCCCATTCTAACCGATCCTTCCCAACCCTCTTCTCTGCATGCTGTGCGTCTACGCGGTTGGCAAGGGGCTCGGCCAAGCCCGACAGGCTGTCGTTCTTTGACTATACTGACAGCCATTCCGCCGACCCACAGGCAACGCTTCGCAAGACGCCAATGACATGAACCACCGGGCCAAGACGCAATCGCCTCCAACTGCCGTCGATGCCGCGTCGCAGGCGGACCCTGTGGCCCGTCTGCGGGAAAGCGAACAACGCTACCGGGCGCTGGCCGACTCCTCGCCCAACTGGGAGTTCTTGACCGCCCCCGACGGCAGCTTCGTCTATATCTCGCCGGCCTGCGAGCAGATATCGGGCTACACGCCGGACGACTTTCTGGCCAACCCCGCGCTGATGACGGACATCATCCACACCGAGGACGCGGAGTTGTGGCGGATGCATGTGACGGACATCACCGGCGACGAGTCCGAGCCGGTGGTGTTCCGCATCCGCACCCGCGGCGGCGAGGAGCGCTGGATCGAGCATGTCTGCAAGCCGATATACGACGACAACGGCCGGTTCCTGGGCCGGCGCGGCTCCAACCAAGACGTCACCGACCGGCGACGCGCAGAACAGGAGCGGGACTTCTTCGTCAACCGCGATCCCCTGACCGGGCTGCCCAACCGCACCCTGTTCCGCGAGCTGCTGCAACGCGCCATCCAGCAGGCGGACCGCGACCAGCACGGTTTCAACCTGCTCCTGCTGGACCTGGACAACTTCAAGACCATCAACGAGAGCCTGGGCCACAGCGCCGGCGATCAGGTGCTGGTGGAGGTGGCCGAGCGGCTGCGTGCGCTGTTGCCGCAGGTCGACACCATCGCGCGGATCGCTGGCGACGAGTTCTACATCATCCTGCCCACCGACAGCGGCCGATCCGGCATCGATCTGCTGGCCCAGCGCATCATGCAAGACGTGACCCGTCCCATCGCAATCCAGGACAAGCAGATCGTCGTCGGCGCCAGCCTGGGGATCGCGGTCTATCCCGCCGACGGAGCAGACGCCGAGCGCCTGCAAAGCAACGCCGATGCCGCGCTGCACCAGGCGAAGCTGCAGGGCCGCGGCCTGATGCGCTTCTTCTCCCCGGACCTGGCCCAGCGCGCCCAAGACCGGCTGACGCTGAACTCGGACCTGCACCAGGCACTGGAGAACCGGCAGTTGCGGCTGCACTACCAGCCGCAGATCGATCTGCGTTGCGGCGGCCTGGTCGGGTTCGAGGCACTGGCCCGCTGGCAGCACCCGGAGCGTGGCTGGATCGCACCGGCGGAGTTCATCCCACTGGCGGAAGAGAGCGACCTGATCACCAGGCTCGGCGACTGGGCCCTGCGCGAGGCCTGCCGGCAGGTGGTGCGCTGGGCCGATGCCGGGCTGCCCTATGGCCCGGTTTCGGTGAACCTGTCGGCCACACAGCTCAACCGAGGTGATCTGGTGGCATCGGTGATGGCGGCGCTGAACGACACCGGGGTCCCGCCGCAACTGGTCAATCTGGAGATCACCGAAAGCACCGTCATGGTCGACTCCGATCACGCCATGAAGGTGATCTCGGCGCTGAAGGCCCTGGGCATCGGTCTGGCCATCGACAACTTCGGCACCGGCTACTCCTCGCTGGCCTACCTGCAGCAGCTCGACATCGGCAAGGTCAAGGTGGACCTGTCGTTCATCCGCGAGATGACACGAAACAGCAACAGCGCGGCCATCGTCCGGGCCATCATCGCCCTGGGCCACAGTCTCGGGCTGGAGGTGATCGCCGAGGGCGTGGAGACCGAGGACCAGGCCCGGCGCCTGCGGGAGTTGCGCTGCGACGCCATCCAGGGCTACCTGATCAGTCACCCGCTGCCGGCGGACGAGATGACCCGCTTCCTCACGGCCTTCACGCCGGTGGAGCTCGCATTCGAAGAGGTGTGAGGGGATGTGGTGCGCAGGGGGGGACTCGAACCCCCACGGATTGCTCCACTGGAACCTAAATCCAGCGCGTCTACCAGTTCCGCCACCCGCGCCCGTCGGGCTGCCCGCCGTCAGTCGAGGATGACGGGACCCGAAGGCGTGCTAGTGTAGCCGGAATCCGCCCCGAACCGCCAGCGGGTCGGGAGACCGGCCTGGATGCCGATCAGCAGGCCCTTCAAGCGGCAACTCAAGAGGCAGGCGGCGGGGCCGGAGGCGGGTCGCTACCGCGCAGGCGCTGCAGTTCGGTGCCCGCCGGCAGTTCCCGCAACCAGTGATCCAGTTGCCGCAGGGGTTCCGGCAAGGTCGAGCGGACGCTGTTCGCGGTCGCCGCGTCCGGGTACAGCCCGTAGATCAGCGAGTATCCCGGGCGGTCCTGATAGGGTTCGCGACGCAGATAGAGCGTCTGCGGCAGCCTGTGGGCGGCGACGAACCGGTCCAGATCGGCCCGATTGTGATAACCCACCAGCTGCAGGGCCACGTGCGGGGCATCCAGAATCAGCATCGGCTCGTCACCGGGCAGGGAAACCACGCCTTCTGGTGCATCGGTCCGGACGGACTCATCGGCGGACGGCGCGACGGCCTGGTCGGCGGATGGCCCGGATCCTGCGGACACCGCGGGACGCTGGAACTCTGCGCGCATTTGCGCATCCAGCGAATCGAGCCGCCCTTCAAGGGCCGCCAGCGTCTCGCCCTGTTGCGTGACATCGTCCGACAGCTGCTGTTCCAGCGTATCCAGACGCCCATCAAGGGCGATCAGCGTCTCGGCATCGCCCGTCAGGCGCTGCTCCAGTGCCCCCAGGCGGCGCTCGAGCGCCGCCAGCGTCTCGCGCACCTGCGCCGCGTCGCTCGCCAGGCGTTGCTCCAGCGCCTGGCCAGCAGAGTGGCTGCCATCGCGCTGACCGGCGGCAGCGCCGCGGATCTGCTCCATGCGCTGCTCGATCTGGGTCAGTTGCCGTTGCACCTCACCTTCTGCCACCTGCCGTTGTGCGCTCAGGTCATCCAGTGCGGCTGTGAGGTCCTCGACGCGCCGGCCCAGTTCTGCCAATTCCGGCACTGGTCCTGACGCCGTCTCGGCGGCCGCTGCGATTGCCGTTTCAGCCAATGAAGCCGACTCGGACGCAAGCGCAGCCAGCTGCTGTTCGACCGCGGCGAGTTGCCGCTCCGCCTCGACAAGGCGTTGATAGACACCGTCGTAACGGCCCGTTCCGCCGAGCACCAGCCAGAGCACCACCACAAGGGAGACCGCGGACAACGCGGCCGCAAAGAGCACCAGTTGCCGATCACCGCGCAGGAAGTCATCTACCTCGTCGCGGTGCGCCGCCAGCGCCTTGCGCACTTGTGTGCTGGTGCGCCGACGCTCGTCATCGACATCCGCAATGCGCTCCACCAGGGATTTCTCGAAGTCGCGCATGGTGTCCGCAGCCGGCGACTCGGGGCTGGCGTCGTTCTTCCCGGCGTCGTTCTTCACGGAGTCGTTCGCCTTGGCCTCTTTCTTCAAGACCGCGGTGAAATCGGGCATGGTGTCTGGATCGCCCGGACTGTCCGGACGCGCCCCGGGGTCGCTGGATGTCGCCATGTGAGGGATACCATTTGAGCTGAATCTAAATCCGTGCCGTGTTGCGGTGACGGTCGGGATGCCCGTCTCAGGTCAGCCTGTCAGGGTGCATGACGAATCTTCCGTTGTCGAGCCCGACGTGCGGCACCTTGCGTGCACATCCGCATGACGGTCGGGAACTTTGCCGAGAATTATGGGGCCTGACAGTTGAACGAAATTCGAGCCTGTCGACGTCACACAACTGTAGTTGAAGAAAATTCCACGAAGCCTTAATAATATGCCCTGGCGTGTGCGCCAAATGCCCTCACGCGAGAACCGAACGCTCGTACGGAACGGGCAGGAACCAAGGAAACAAGACGAAGGGGAGTGACAATGAGCAGCAAAGAAGAATTTTCCGACTGGGTGGCCTCCATCGAACGGGGCGATTGCGGCTTCACCTATGTGCGTTTCTATCACCGGGCGCCCGCCTGGGTACGCAACGAGGCCATCCACCGCTTCGGCAAGGGTACGGTCTTTCTGCCGTCGCGACAGGAGCGCCAGCCGCCCGAAGGGCTGGCCGCCTGACCGATCGCCCGGTAGGCCAACGACCCGGCCAGCCGGTCGATCGGCCAACCCATCGGCGAACCAACTGGCAAACCGGCCAAACAGCCAAACACCCTGTCAACCGACCGGCTGAACCTTCCGCGGCGGCCCTCACTACAGGACCTCCAGCGCAATCCGCTCCTCCGCCACCCCCAGATCGAGCAGTCGCCGGCGCAGGCCATGCAGCAAACTGGCCTCGCCGGCCAGGTAGTAGTATACATCGGCAAGGTCGCTCAGGTCCGCACGCAGCAGGGCCAGGAGATCATCGGCATCGGCCTCCACCAGGGGGGTGAAGGCGAAGTTGTCAAGCGACTCCCTCAGCGCACGACACCAGCGCCGGTAATGGTGGCCGTCGTCCGCCGCCACCGTCCAGTAGAGGTGGAAACCGACCACGTTATCGATGGAGATGGCATGCTCGATCAGGCTCTTGATCGGCGCGATGCCGTCGCCCACCGCAACGAACACCGCCGGCTCGGTGGCCTCTTCCCGAAGCACGAAACGGCCGTAGGGCCCTGCCAGATCGATCCGCTGGCGCGCCTTCGCCTGGCTGAAGAGTTCGCGGCTGAAGGCATCCTCGCCCAGACGCACCGAGAACTGCAGGTTGCGCCCGTTGCAGGGGCAGCTGGCAATGGGCAGTTGTGCCGAAGCGCCGCTCTCCAGTTGCAGCCGCGCCTGCTGCCCGGCCATGAAGCGCAGGGTCTGGGTCCGCGGGGTCTGTACGTGCAGTTGCAGCAGGGTGTCCGAGTCCGGCTCCAGCTTGCGGATCTGCGCCTGGATCTGCTGCTCCGGCAGGTCCGCCGCCGAACGGGCCTCCGCCGCCTCCAGCACCACATCAGTAACAGCGGTGTTGCAGCAGGTCAGCACATAGCCCATCTGCTTCTCACGCTCGCTCAGCACATAGTCGTGCTCGCCCAGCTTCCACACCTCGCCGGAGACCACCCGCGCCTTGCACTCGCCGCAATTGCCGCTGGAACAGCCGTAGCTCAGCCGCAGCCCGGAACGAACTGCCGCATCAAGGATGGACTCGGTACCGTCGACGAAGAATTCGTGACCGCTGGGGATGATCTTCACGCTGGCTGACATGATGCGCAGGAAAGTGTCCTTGGCAAGCAGTTGGGTACGGCCCTCGTCCACCGGTTGCGCGGCGATCTCCGCCCGGCGCCGGTCGAGCCAGTCGCCCAGGGCTCCGGCCTCGGCCGCGTCACACGTCGGCGCCAGGGCAGCGAGGCGTTGGCGCAGCTCTTCCAGCAGCGCCTCCTGGGCATCCACCAGCGCCACCTTGTGCGTCAGCGCCTCGCTCAGGGACCGGATACGCGACAGCAACACCTCGGCACTCGGCAACACGGTGTCATCCTGCGACGTGCGCGGCACCGCCCGGGCCTTGATGCGCTCCACTCGCTCCAGCATACCGGTCTTCTCCAGACTGACCCGGGGGTAGACCCGCAGCAGGTCGGACACCGCCACCTCACCCTCGAAGGTCTGGATTTCACCGCCGCGGATGCGCCGTTGCAACTCCGCGCGGGTGACACCGGCCAGTCGGGCCGCACGGGACAGGGACAAAAGCTGGGTCATGGGCTGGAAAACCTATCTGAAACCAAAGCAGTGACAGTATATGAACTTTGACCATGATGCCGATGCCTTTCCTAGCCTAACCCTCCGACTCATGAGGTTTAGCAATATTGAGCATCGGATACCGGCCATTGCGACGCCCGGCACGCTTGCCGCATCATGGTGGGCTTGATGAGGATGACAGACGTGCTGCACGATGCAACCCTCGTCCGCGGTCAACGACAGAACTGACGCAGGTAGTCTTCATACTCGGCACGTCTACGGCGCAGCTTGACCCCTTGGTCGGCCTTGTAGCCTGCGCGCAGCTGGGCGTTCACGCGCTCGATCTGCTGGCGTTTGGCCAGACAGCGCTCGGCCTGTCTCTGCGCTGCCGCATCGCGGGCGGCGGTGCCGGATGCCCGCGACCGGGTTCGCTCGGGGGGCGGCGCGGTCTCTTCCGGGGGTGAGGGAGGTGTCCAGCCGGTACGCTGATCCTCGATCTCCACTTGGCGGGCAGTGTCGCGCGCGGCACATTGCTGCTGGCGGAACTCCACGGAGCCGTCCGGGGCCGTACACCGATATACCTGGGTCTGCGCAAACGCCGCGGGCGCGAGCAGAAGCCCCAGGCAGGCCAACAGCCGGCCAAGGTGCGTCGTGCTCGGACACCGGATACAAGTGGACATGGTTCGCCCTCCCCGTCTTGAGTGCGCCGGACCTGCTCTCGTGTGTGCATAGTCTCGACCAGATGCGGCGCGCCTGTAAACACCTCGTAACACGCGTTATCCGGTTTTCCGGCATCATCCATGCGTCGAGCCAGCGCGGGCCCCGGCCACGTCGTCCGACCAACCTCATTCGATCAGGGTATTTCGATGCAGAGTATCTACATCGCCGGTGCAGGCGCAGGCAGTGGCAAATCCGTCGTGGTGCTGGGGTTCATGGAGCTCCTGTCCTCGATCAACAGACGCGTGGGCTTCTTCCGTCCGATCGTCAGCGGCAGCGTCCAGGACGACGACCTGACCAATCTCATCCGCGCCCGCTATGATCTGCCGTTTCCGGTGGAGCAGCTATACGGCTGCACCGCCGAGATGGCCAGCGAGCTGGTGGCCGGCGGCCACTACGACGAGCTGCTGAAGCTGATCCTGAACAAATACATGCTGCTGGACGAGAAGTGCGACATCGTGCTCTGCGCCGGCACCGACTACGACGGCCTGGTACCGTCACTGGAGTTCGACTTCAACGCCGACCTGGCGAACAACTTCGGCTGCGCCATCGTGGTGGTGGTCAAGGGCTTCGGCCGCAACCCGGAGTCCGCGCTGCATGCAGTGCACATCGCCCACGAGTCCATGCTGGACCGCCGCGTCGACCTGCTGGCCACCGTCATCAACGGGGTCAACCCGGAATTCGTCGATCTGGTGCAACGGCGTGCCCGCGCCGTCTTTCCGGACACCGAGATGCTCTACGTACTGCCGGAGAACGAGGCCCTGGCCCGGCCCACCATCGGCGAGATCGGCCAGGCGTTGAGCGCGGAAGGCCTGTGCGGTGACGCGGATGCGCTGAACCAGGTGGTGGGCAGCTATCTCATCGCCGCCATGGAAGTGCCGGACTTCCTCAACTATGTCGAAGACGGCTGCCTGATCATCACCCCCGGTGATCGCAGCGACATCATCCTGGCCAGTCTGGCCGCGGACGTGTCGGCGTCCTTCCCGCGCGTCGCCGGCCTGCTGCTGACCGGCGGACTGCGGCCGGCGGACAATGTGCAGCGCCTGCTCGACGGCCTGCGGCGCAACAAGGTGGCCATCTTGAGCACACAGGCGGACACCTTCCGCACCGCCCTGGCGGTGAACCGCGTGGAATCCACTATCCTGCCCGGCGACGACCGCAAGATCGCTGCGGCCCTGGGCGTGTTCGAGCGGCATGTGGAGATCAAGGACCTGCAACAGCGCGTCGCGCTGCACCAGTCCGTGCGCATGACGCCGCTGATGTTCGAATACCAGCTGATCCACCGCGCCAAGGCCCAGCGCAAGCGCATCGTGCTGCCCGAGGGCCACGACGAGCGCATCCTGCGTGCCGCCGAGATCCTGACCCTGCGCGGTGTCGCCGACCTGACCCTGCTGGGCGATCCGGACAAGATCCAGCGCCGCGCCGGAGAGCTGGGCCTGAAGCTGGACGGCGTCGACATCATCGACCCGCAGACGTCGCCCACGCGCAAGCGCTACGCAGACATCTACTTCGAATTGCGCAAGCACAAGGGCATCTCGGAGCAGATGGCCTTCGACGCGCTGGAGGATGTCAGCTACTTCGGCACCCTGATGGTGCACAATGGCGACGCCGACGGCATGGTGTCTGGCGCGGTGCACACCACCCAGCACACCATTCGCCCGGCATTCGAGACCATCAAGACCCGGCCCGGCACCCGACTGGTCTCCAGTGTCTTCTTCATGTGCCTGGCGGACCGGGTGCTCGTGTATGGCGACTGCGCCGTTAACCCCAACCCCAGTTCCGAGGAACTGGCGGACATCGCCATCACGTCCGCCGGCACCGCGGCGGCCTTCGGCATCGAGCCGCGGGTGGCGATGTTGTCCTACTCCACCGGGCAGTCCGGCAAGGGCGAGGACGTGGAGCGGGTGCGCGAGGCAGTGCGCATTGCCCGCGCGCGGCGCCCGGACCTCAAGCTCGAGGGGCCGATCCAGTACGACGCCGCCGTCGATGCCAGTGTCGCCCGCTCGAAGATGCCCGACAGCGAGGTGGCGGGCCACGCCACGGTGTTCATCTTCCCGGACCTCAACACCGGCAACAATACCTACAAGGCGGTGCAACGCAGCGCCGGCGCCGTGGCCATCGGGCCGGTGCTGCAGGGCCTGAACAAGCCGGTCAACGACCTCAGCCGCGGCTGCACCGTGACCGATATCGTCAACACCGTGACAATCACGGCGATTCAGGCCCAAGTCAGTGAACAGGCCAGTGAACAGGCCAGTGAACAGGCCAGTGAACAGGCCGGTGAACAGGCTACCGCACAGGCCAGCACATAGGCCGTACCAGATCCCTCTTCCAGCACACGAGTCCCAACCCCATGTCGAAAATCCTGGTCATCAACTCCGGCAGCTCGTCCATCAAGTACAAGCTGTACGACCGTGACGACTGGCGCGTGCTGGCCTCGGGCTCGGTCATGCGCATCGGTGAACCGGCGTCGGAGATTCACTCGGAATGGCTCGACGGCCGCGGTGAGCACTACAGCAGCCGCAGTACGACACCGATCGCAACCCATGCCGACGGCATGGACCGCATCCTGCTGGCGCTGGCCGGGCAGCTGATCAACACACCGCCGCCCCATGAGATGACCGAAGAGGAGATCGACCACCTCCTCCAGGCCCTGAAGGACGGCGAGGCCCTCGCCGAGGCCGCGGAGCTGGCCGCCGTGGGCCATCGCGTAGTGCATGGCGGCGAGGCCTTTCACCTGCCGACGCTGGTCGACGACGACGTGATCGAGGCGATCCGCCACATGAGCCCGCTGGCGCCGCTGCACAACCCGGCCAATCTCGACGGCATTCTGGTGGCGCGGGAGCTGTTTCCGGGCATCCCGCACGTGGCCGTGTTCGACACCGCCTTCCATCAGACCATGCCGCGCACGGCCTATCGCTATGCCATCCCGGACTATCTGTACCGCGAGCACTGGGTACGCCGCTACGGCTTCCACGGCACCTCGCATCATTATGTGGCCAAGCGTGCCGCGCACATGCTCGGCAAGCCGCTGGAGCAGTGCAACCTGATCACCCTGCATCTGGGCAACGGCGCCAGCGCCACCGCCATCCGCGACGGGGCCAGCGTCGACACCTCCATGGGCATGACCCCGCTGGAAGGGCTGGTGATGGGCACACGTTGTGGCGATCTGGATCCGGCCATCCATTTCTACCTGAGCAAGCACCTGGGCCTGGACAACGACACCCTGGACGATCTGCTCAACCGCCAGAGCGGACTGCTCGGGCTGTGCGGCGTGAACGACATGCGCGAGATCCAGCGCAAGGCGCAGCAGGGCGACGAAGCGGCCGAACTGGCCATCGGCGTCACCTGCCACCGGCTGAAGAAGTACATCGGCGCCTACTATGCAGAACTCGGCCGAGTGGATGCCATCGTCTTCACCGGCGGCATCGGTGAGAACGACGCCGAGACCCGCGCACGCAGCTGCGCCGGCCTGGAACGCCTGGGCATCGAGCTGGACCCCCAGGCCAACACCCGGCCCCACGATCAGCTCACCGACCTGGAGCGCGACATCGCCACCGCCGCCAGCCCGGTGCGGCTGCTGGTGATCCCGACGGACGAGGAACTCGAGATCGCCCGTCAGGCGTTCGAGGCTGTGGCCGGGGCCGACGGGTCGTCATCGGTATCGTCATAGACGGCAATGCCGTTCTTGCCCGCCGCCTTCACCCGGTACATGGCCTTGTCCGCCCGCTGAACCAGCGTAAACACATCCTGGCCATGCTCGGGGAAGAGCGCGATGCCGATGCTGGCCGAGGGCTGCAGCATCTGCTCCTCGATGGCGTAGGGGATGGCGATCGCGGCCCGGATCTTCTCGGCCACGTTCACGGCATCGCGCCGGCCACCCAAGTTGCGCACCAGGATCACGAACTCGTCGCCGCCGATGCGCGCCGGCGTATCGGACGCCCGCAGATTGCGCCGGATGCGCGTGGCGATCTCCTTCAACAGCACGTCGCCGCAGCCGTGACCGAAACGGTCGTTTACCGGCTTCAGGTCGTCCAGGTCCACGAACAAGAGCGCAAACCGGCTGCGGTCTCGCAGGGCCACAGACAGGACCGATTCCACCAGGTGGCCGAACAGCGCGCGGTTGGGCAGATCGGTCAGCGCGTCGTGCTGCGCCATGTGCAGGATCTGCCGCTCGACGCGCTTGCGCTCGCTGATGTCGCGCAGCACACCGACGGTCATCGAGCGGCCGCCGGCGACATAGTGTCCGGCGCTGTGGATCTCGACCGGGATGCGATGGCCGTCGCGGTGCTGCACCAGCAGTTCGGCCATCATCACCTGATCGGTGGCGCTGAAGGTCGCAAATTGCCGGCGCACCTGCTCCACCAGCTCCGGCGGCGACAGGTCGGTCAGCGTGCGCGAGCGCAGTTCGGCCTTCGTCCAGCCCGTTAGCGCCACCGCCTGACGGTTCGCGTCGGTGATGCGACGGCTCTGGCTGTCGGTGACGATGACCGCGTCCGCCAGGGACTCGAACAGGGTGCGATAGCGCCGTTCACTCTCCTGCAGCGCCTGATGCATGCGGCTGCGCTCCAGGGCGATGGCGATCAGCTTGCCGGTGGTGATGCCGAACTCCACCACATCGGCAGTCCAGTCACGCTGCGCGCGCACTGCGTCGAAGCCCACGAAGCCGACGATCTCGTCCTGCTGCCGCACCGGAAAGACGCACAGCGACTGGATGCCCAAGGGCTCCAGCACCGACCGCTCCAGCGCGGCCTCCGCCGGCATGGCCTTGACATCCGGGATCAACAGGTGCTCGTGCGCTTTGATCTGCGCCCACCACCAGGGGGTCGCGTCGATGGGCACGTTCTGCAACACGTCGATCTGCGGCTCGATCCCGTCGCGGCACCATTCGTGGGTGTTGCTCACCAACGTGCCGTCCCCCTGCTTCAGGAAGACGTAGGCCCGATCGGCGCCGAAGAAGTCGCCGCTGCGCTGCAGGATGCGATCGATGGCGAGGTCGAAGTCCCCGGTGGTGGCGGCCATGAAGTCGGCGGCCAGGCTGTTGAGCAGTTGGATCAGTTGTCGGTGCTGCGCGTCGATGACTTCGCAACCCGTGTCGACGCCAACGGCCCGAGGGATGGCGTCGAACCCGATCTCGAGTTTGTCGCTGCTCATCTTGCGCATGCCGTGCACTGTGAGTACCCGGTCAGACAATCGCATAATTCGGGGTGAAATACCAGTGGAAGAGGCAGCTGAATTTTCGCTTTCAGCCTCCATCCGCCGGCATTGACGCCGGAGCCGACTACACTGAAAGGCAGGGAGAACAACAACCCTGCGCGAGGTGATCATGGGGCTGCATCCCGCCCCGGCGGGCTGGTTCGAACTGGTGGTGCCCAGGGTCGATGCGCACGACGCACTGGAGGCCTTGGCCCGGCGCGGCGGCGTGCAGTTCGAGTGGACCGGCGCCGCGGCCGACAGCGGCGCGGTGGCGGAACTGGCACCACTGCAAGAGATCAGCCGCCAGTGGCACCGGCTGGCAGACGCGCACGGTCGCTTCTGGCCGCCGCCGGTGTTCGAGCGGCGCTGCTGCACCCTGCCGCTGGAGATTGCGGCCCGCGCCGCGCTGCGCCAGCTGGAACACTGGCAGGCCCAGGCCCGCCCACTGCTGGGGCAGCTCGAACGCATCGAGACGCAACTGACGGTGCTGCGCCGGTGGCAACCCTGGCTACCGGCCGTGGCCGCCTCGGGTCTGCCCCTGGATCGACTGCAGCAGACCGGCCCGGTCATCACCGGCTGTTGCCTGGTGCTACCGCAGGCCGCAACGCCTGACCTGCCCGAGGCCGCACTGCTGCGGCCACTGGCCACACCCCCTGCGTCGCCCCTGGGCCGGTCACGCGATCCACCGCATGGTGGTACGCTGCACGGTGCACAGAACGGCCCGTCACGCGATCCGTCACGCACTGCGGGCGGCGACCCAGCAGCCCTTGACCCAACCGGTGCGCTGCTGCTGACAACACCGGACCAGCGCGCCGCGCTCTGCCAGCGGGCCGTCGCCGCCGGCGGCCACTGCCTGCAGCTGCCAGACTGGCTGGCGGAACTCGGCGCATCGGCGCCGGAGACCGTCCTCGGCCGGCGGCTCGACCAGGCCGAGGCACAGGCCGCGGAGCAACGCCAGGCGCTGACGGACCTGGCCGAGCGACGCGGTGTCGCCCGCGCCCTGGGCGTGCTGGAGCGCATCGACTGGTTCCTGCAGACCGCGGCGCAGATCCGTTGCGACGCCCAGGTCTGCTACATCAGCGGCTGGAGCGCGGAGCGCCAGGCCGAGCCGATGAACCGGGCGCTGCGCGAGGTGGGCATCCGCGCCGAGCTGGCCTTTCGCCCGCCGCCGGCAGACCTGGCCTCGCCCACCCTGATGCGCCATCCACGCTGGCTGCAGCCGTTCGAGATATTCGCCGACGCCATCGGCGTACCGGGCATCCACGAAGCAGACCCGACCACCTGGGTGGCATTGCTGGTGCCGGTGATGTTCGGCTACATGTGCGGTGACGTCGGTCACGGCGCGCTCATCATGCTGGCCGCGCTGCTGCTGCGAAAGCTTACCCGCCTTTGGCCGCTGCTGCTGGCCTGCGGGTTTGCGTCGCTTGTGTTCGGCTTTGTCTACGGCGACCTGTTCGGCTTCCATGGCCTGATGCCAATGCTGTGGCTGCACCCGTTCGACGACCCGCTGCTGGTACTGACAGTGCCGGTGGCCGCCGGCGCGCTGATCCTGACCCTGGGGGTCCTGCTGCACACCCTACAGACATGCTGGCGGGGCACCGGCGGCTCCGCCGGCGTGGCCGACGCCGCCCAGTTGCTGGCCTACTGGGGCCTGTTGCTGGCCCTGCTGGATGTCCGCTGGGCCTGGCTGGCCGTCGCCGGCGTGCTGCTGTGCACCGGCAACCGGCTGTGGCGCCGGCCGGATCCGCTGGTGCTGCTGGCGGGTCTTGGCCAGCAGTTCGAAAGCACGCTGCAGATGCTGCTGAACACCGTGTCCTTTGCCCGGGTGGGGGCCTTCGCGCTGGCCCACGCGGCGCTGCAATCCGCCATCGTCGGCGTGGCCAGCGGCCTGGACAGCCTGGTCGCCGCTGCGCTGGTGGTCATCGTCGGCAATCTGGCCGTGGTACTGCTGGAAGGCCTGGTGGTGGCCATTCAGACCACGCGGCTGGTGCTGTTCGAGTTCTTCATGCGCTTCTTCCAGGGCGAGGGCCGGCGTTTCCGGCCGGCGGCACAACCGCCACTGGACAAGGTGCCCGGCTGAGACCAGCCGGCGTCACGGTGCTGGCTTCACGGCATCGGCCGATCAGCCCAGGTTCGCCGCAGTCAGGATGGCCGGGATCTGCTTGCGCACCTTGAAGAAACCGGCGGTGGCATGGGGCCAGACCAGGCCGTCCCAGTCCCGGCGCCATTCGCAAAGCCGGATGCCCCGCCGGCTCAACGCCGGCTCCGCCTGACGCAACCAGTCCCGCAACGGCCCCTCGGGCACATAGCCGGTGACGAGTTGCCGCACGCCGACGCCTTCGGCCCAGGCCGCCAGCTCACCTGGGGTGCCTGCGCGCAGCGCATCCACCGGCCGACCGCTGCGGGCTGCGGCATCGGCCAGGGCCGCCGCCTCGAAGGCCTGAACCGGCTCGGCGACGCCCCGCGGCGAGCGCAGATGACTGGCCGACAGGGTTGCGGCGCCACGGATGTCCAGCGCGGACAGATCGAAATCCTCCATCCGGCAGTCCTCTTCGGTGATCAGCAACGCGGTAGGCGGGGCATTCGGCTCCGTTAGAGGCTGGGGCGAGCGCGGCAGACGCAGGCCCTGCAACGGCGGCAGACCCTCTGGCTCATCGAGCTCGAGGCTGCGAATGTCCCCGGCCAGGTCCGTCGCGTCCGGGCGGAACCGCCCGCCGGTGAAGCGGGCGATGTTCCCGGCATCCGCCTGATAGGCCTTGCCCCGGGTATGCAAGCCCGCGACCCAGCGCCAGCTCAGGGTGTTGGATGCCGGATCGCCATCCAGCAGGTGCCGGTAGAACAGATCCGCGCCCAGCCGCCAGGGCAGTGCCAGGGTGAAGATCCAGATGGACGCGAACCACATGCGCGCATGGTTGTGCAGGTAGCCGGTCTCCACGAGCTGTCGTACCCAGGCGTCGAAACAGGCGAGCCCGGTGTCTCCGGACTCGGCGCGGGTCAGTTGCCGTCGCAGGTCGACGTCGGTGTCCAGCCGCGCGAGATCCGCCTGCAGACCCGCCCGGTAGTCTGCCCAGACCTGCGGACGCTGCTCCAGCCAGCCCTTGAAGTAGCCCCGCCAGAGCACCTCCTGGATGAATCTTTCCGCCTGTGCTAGGCCGTGGGTATCAAGCGCGGCGGCAATGACCTCCGTCTCCAGCAGCAGCCGCCTTCGAATGTACGGCGACAGGGTCGACACGTCCCGGTACCGCCCGGGTCCCGGATCGAAATTGCGCCCCTGGGCGTAGTGCCGCCCCATCCGCGGCACGAAGGCCCGCAGCAGCGCCGCGCCTTGGTCACGGTTCGCCAGTAGCGTATTTTTTGTGTTCGAAAAACCGGACTGAGGCATGGTCATCATAGAACCTGCGCAAGGAATCATCGGCGCTCGCTATCAGCAAGTTGCCCAGCTTTCCAGCGAACGATGTCAGAAATGGTCAGGTAGCGTACTTTTATTTACGCTAAGCTCACTTGGTCAACTAAGAGACGAATTCGAACTGGCGTTTGATGCGCGGCAGGACCGGATGCAACGCGTCTCCCATCGCCGCCCTGCTGGACCCGCAGTCTCCCATGTATACCAACGAGAATGCACACCTCGCCCGACTCGTGATCTCCGGACCCTTCGGAATCGTCAAATACACGGTTCGGATCGTTTGGAAATTCCTCTGGTTCTACCGCATCGAGGCGACCCGTCCGACTCAGCTGCCGGGCCGGCGCGTGCTGATGCCCGGAGAGCGGGCCTGGGTGCCGAAACGGGGGGTGCAACGGGTGGTTCAGGCCGAACCGCGCTCAAAGCCCTGATCCAGGCCGTCGGCTCCTGACCCGGCGACCCCGATCGACTGATCCTGACCCCACTGGCCGGCATATGGCCAACGACCATCAGTTTTCGACCACAACTCGAGCGGATTGGGTGTCGCTTTTCTGATGCCGATGTGACCACATCACGCCAGGCTTCACGACAGCTTGGAGCAACCGCCAACCACACAGCCTCCGCCCTGGCGTTCGTGCAGTCTTTGACCGCAGCCGCTGCAACCGCTGCAGCCATCGCGTTTTCGCCAGAACTGGCGGCCCAGGTACCACAGCGACAGTCCCAGCACCAGCCCGATGACCCCGGCATCGAGCAGCGTGATCGGCGGCGCTGCATGGACCGATGGGGCATCCTGGCTGGCCAGCGTCGCGGTCTGGACGCCTGTCTGAGTCCCTGGCTGGACTGCAGCCTGTGCAGTGATGCCTGCGCTGGCTTGATCTCCGGCCTGGGCGCCGGCCTGGGCTCCGAACTGCCCGCCGGCCTGCGGGGCAGCAGGCGGCGCGAGCGGGTTCGCCGTCTGCGGGGACAACTGCTGGGCGGGGTCGGTCATGTCGGCAGCGATGCCGCGGCAAAGCGTTGCCGCAGTTGCCGGCTCGCCTTGCGATCACTGAGCAGGCCAACGATCAGCAAGAGCGCAAAGGCGCTCCAGTAGACCGCGGACATCGCCTCGATGCCGCTGGCGCCCACCGCCGCGCCGATGCTGTAGACCGCGCTGGCCACCGCCAGCCCGAGGATGGTCGGGAAGATGATCGAGAAGACCATCCACTTGTAGGAGCCGGTCTGCACCTTGACCATCATGGTGGTGGCCAGGCAGGGCGGATACAGAGCGAAGAACAGGATCACCGACACCGCCAGCAGCGCGGTCGCACCGCCCGCGCGGGTCGCCTGCCCCATGCGCTCCTCCAGTGTCTGGTTCTCGTCATCGCCCTGCTGGAACAGCACGCCCAGGGTGGCGACACTGCTCTCGCGTGCCGCGAAGGACGCCAGCAGCGCGACATTGATCTTCCAGTCGAAGCCGGCGAACTGGGTGATCGGCTCCAGCCCGCGGCCGATGGCGCCGAGGATGGAGTAGGCGATGCGCTCCTCGCGCATCTGCTGGCGCAGGCCCTGTCGATCACGCGCCAGGTTCCGCAGTGCGCGGTTTGCCTGTCTGGCGTCCCTATCGCCGCCCCGCGTCACCAGCGGATAGAAGTCGGCATTGCGCGCCTGGAAGCGCTCGGTGACCCGCTGCGAGGCCGCCGCGCCCGTTGCGTTGAGCTTGGCGCGCTTGTAGTCGCTGTAGTAGTTGATCAGCGGCACCAGGTTGGCGCCGGTGGCGATCTCGCGATAGGGATTGCCGGCCATGGCCTGCTCGAAGCGCTCGATGGCGGCCTCGGCCTCTTGCGCGAAATACGCCTTGCGCTCGGCCGGCAGCCCCGGCAGATGCAGCAGCACGAACACCACCACGGCCACCGCCAGCACCACGGTGCCGACCTTCTTGATGTACTGCCAGGTGCGCTCGAGCGAGCGCCGTGCGACGCCATTGAATGTCGGCAGATGATAGTGCGGCAGTTCCATCACGAACGGCGAGGTCTCGTGGCCACTGAGCACGGTCTTGGTCAGCAATTTGGCCACCAGCAGCGCGAATATGATGGTCATGGTGGAGATGTAGAACATCATCAGCGACTTGTGCTCGACGAAGAAGATCCCGAGTAGCAGCGTGTAGAGCGGCACCTTGGCCAGGCAGTTCATGAACGGCACTGTGAAGATGGTCGCCATGCGCGCGCGGTTGTCGGGGATGCCCTTGGTGGCCATGACCCCGGGCACGGCGCAGCCGCCGGCGAAGACGCCGCCCAGGATCAACGGCAGTGTGCTCTGCCCGTGCAAGCCGAAGCGGTGCAGGATCTTGTCCAGAATGAAGGCGATGCGGGCCATGTAGCCGGAGTCCTCGACGATGGCGATGCAGGCGAAGAGGATGATGAAGATCGGCACATAGTTGAGCAGGGTGTTGGCCGAGTCCACCAGCCAGAGCCCGAGCGAGCGCACATAGGGGTCGACCAGGAAGTGTGCGCCGGGCAGCGCCCCGGCGATCAGCTCGCGCCCCTTGGCCAGGAACGGCCAGGTGTAATTGGTCAGCTCATAACCCCAGACGATGGAGACCTGATAGATCGCGAACACCGACAGCAGCAGGAAGCCGGGCGCCAGCCAGCGATCGAGCAGGATGCGATCGATGCGCTCGGTCAGCGTGGTGCGGTTGCCCGCAGCACCGGTGATCACCCCGTCCAGCAAGCGCTCCACGGCCCGATCCCGGCAGCCGACCACGTGGTCGCCCACATCGATTCCCTGCCCCTGCTCGAACTCGGCGATCAGGGCGTCGATCTCCTCACGCAGCGGCCGTGCCGACTCCTCGCCCACGCGCTCCACCAGCAAGGTCACCGCCTGGGTATCTCCCTCCAGCAACTTCAGCGCCAACCAACGCCGGGGCAGGTCTGCCAGGGAGTCGAAGTCCGCCAGCCGTTGCCGCACCTGCTCGATCATCGGCTCCAGCGCACCATAGTCCACCGGTGGTGCAGGCGGAGCCCGCCTGACGGCCTGACGCGCCGACTCGGCGCGAATGCTCTGGCGCAGTGCCTCGCGCCCCTGCCCCTTGCGCCCGACCGTGGGCACAACCGGCATCTGCAGCCGCGCGGCGAGTCGGGCCTGGTCGATCTGGATGCCGCGCCCCTCGGCCACGTCCATCATGTTCAGCGCCAGTACCGAAGGCAGTTCCAGCTCCAGGATCTGCAGCGTCAGGTGCAGCGACCGACGCAGATTCGACGCATCGATCACATTGACCGTCACATCGGGTCGGTCGCCGAGCAGAAACTCGCGCGCCACCCGCTCCTCCAGCGAGAACGCGGTCAGGCTGTAGGTGCCCGGCAGGTCGACGGTGTAGACGGTACCCACATTGTCGCCGTACTGCCCATGCTTCTTGTCGACGGTGACACCGGGATAGTTGGCCACATGCTGGCGGGCACCCGTAAGCAGGTTGAACAGGGTGGACTTACCGGCGTTCTGTTGCCCGGCCAGGGCCACCAGCACGCCATCGCGTGGTGTCATCGTGGCATGTCCTCGCCGCTCACCTCTATGGTGACGGCCTCGCGCCGCCGCAGCGTGATGCTTGAGCCATCCAGCCTGAGCTGGATGGGGTCGTTGAGCGGCGCACTGCGCACCAGGGTCACCAGCACATTCGGCATCAGCCCCAGGTCCAGCAGACGTTGTCGAACGGCGCCATTGGAATGATGGCGCCGAATGCGCACCTGGGCGCCGGTACCGATGTCGTTCAGGGTGCGCACATCGCCGCATAGGGGCATCTTGGGCATCGCGGGTTCTCTCGCTGGCTGGGTCTGCTCCCTATGCTAGCGCAGACGAACCGCTAAACGCAAATGCGACTGTTTGTTATTTCTATCTCGAATCCGGCGGTGCGTTGTCCGCGCACACCAGCCGCAAGGTGCCCCGCGTCTCCGGCCGACCGCGCAGAAAGCGCTGGGGGAGCGACTCGAGGAACGCACGCGACGGACGGCGATGGTAGTGCCGGACCACCTGGTCGCGCCCGTCGATGCGCGCCAGCAGGACGTAGCGTGCCGGCACATCCTCGGCGTTCGGCGAGGACGCACGGCTGCTGCCGATGTGATTGCAGCCCACGCGCTCGGCCCAGGCCCGCCAGCGCGGACCATGCCCGGCGCGGCGACCGGCCAGGGCATGGGCCAGTTCATGGCGGATGGTGTCGAGGATCAGCCCCTCGTCCGGCTCGCGCCGGGTCAGGGGCGCGGACAGCTCGATCCGGCGCAGATCGAACCGGCAAAGCCCATGGGCACGCAGCCGGCGGTTCCAGCCGAACGACCAGTCGGCGAGCTGCGAAAATCGGCGTAGCTCGCGCCGCGCCAGCGCCTCGGCGCGATCCAGATTCATCCGTTCTATCCGTTGCAAACGAGCCTTTGGTTTTCGCAGCCAGGGTGTCGACCCTGTTCAGCCGACTCCGGGCCATTGCGCCACATAGACGCCGTAGCCGTAATGGTCCTGGTAGCGTTCGTACAGGCGGATCTCATGCTGTTCCGCCGCGACGATGGCCGTTGCCTGGTCGCCATGGCCGTGGCGAGCAAGAAAGGCATCGAACCGGTCCTGCATGGGGCGATAGTAGTTCTCCAGCCAGCAATGCGGCGGCAGGACGAAGTAGCCCCGAGGGCTGTAGCCGTGCTGCTCCAGGATGCCGATCTTGGCCGATGCGACATTGATCTGCGGATACTCCGACGCCCAGTGGGCCTGGATCTCCGCCGGTCTTTGAGCGCCGAGCCAGGTGATCTCGGAGACCACGAGCATGCCTCCGGGCCTGAGGAATTGGCGCCAGGCGGAGATGCCGGCCTCGAAGCCCATGTTGTAGACGGCCCCTTCGGACCAGATCACGTCGAACGCACCGGCCGCGAACGGCAGCGCCTCCATGGAGGCATGCAGCGGGGTGATCCGCTCCGCCACCCCGTGCTCGTGCGCCCGGGCGCGAAGCGTGTCGAGAAACGCGGGCAGGAAGTCCACCGCGGTGACCTCGGCATCCAGTTCCCGGGCGAGCAGGATGCTGGCGGCCCCGGTGCCACAGCCAATGTCCGCGATCTTCAGGCGCCGCGACCGGTCGAGTCCGGCCAGTTCCAGCGCCCGGCGGGTCTCCGCATCGCCGCCCGGCCCCTGCCGGTCCGCAGACCGATGCAGGTCCACAAGGAGTTCAATATCGTCCACTCAGCCCCCCCCTGAGATCAAGCACAGCGGCCTTCGACAGCACTTCCAAACCCAAACCGCAGAGGCACAGAGAACGCAGAGACCAGCCAGCGTTTTCGCAAGCGTCTCTGCGTACGCTTTGCGTGCTCTGCGTCTCTGCGTCTCTGCGGTCACCCGAACCGCGACAAAGTGGCAAATTTGAAGATGCTGATTATCCAACGTACGCGGTGCGCCGGGAAAGGGCCAGCATCCGGTCCGGCTGCCGGCTGTTTTAGCCAGCTGCTGGCCCGCGCGATGATCGCCGCCGCCAAGGCCGACGGCCAGATCGACGTGCAGGAGAGCCAGACGATCCTCAACCAGATCAACGCCCTGGCGCTACCGCCCGAAGACAAGGCATTTCTGTTCGAGGAATATGGCCGGCCGCTCGACATCCAGGCACTGGCCGGGGCCGCCGTGCAGTCCCGCGAACAGGCCGCGGAGGTCTACACGGCGTCGCTGTGGATGTTCGACCCGCCGTCGATGCCGGAACGCATCTACCTCGACAGCCTCGCCCGGGCCTTGAAACTGGACGCAGCCCTTCAAACGCAGATCCAGGCCACGGTGGAGGCCAGCCGCGCCGGCTGAGCGGAGCATGCGCCGAACAGGGCCCCAAGCGGGGCCCCAACCGGCGCCCCAAACGGCACCAAAACGACGGCGCAGAACGCTCCGCCATTTTCAGTGGTTACGGCCGCTGGCCATCCGGCGACACGGGGACAGCGTTATGGAATGGCGAACTGAAGCTTAAGCCGAACGCCCAAGGCACCAGCGTCTGCCTGAAAGCGGCAAGCAAGCCCGCATCCATAATTCGCGCGTCAGCGAACGCAAATGATATTCTCGCCATTCGTCGGTGGCGTGTTCGCCATAAAGTAATCGGGGAGATGGATCCGCGTGTCCTGCAGGGTGCCGGCCCCGTCACGGCATCTAGCACTCAATTCATCATTCTCCAAGGTGTAGTCCTGACAACTGTCTCCGGCTGCCGATCCGTGAATCATTTGCCCATTGTCATTTCCGACGCAATCATCAATGCTCTTGGAAATCGGTCTGACGATTGTATAGGGTGCTCCAGCCAAATCGACCATTTCAATGTCTCTCTTGCACTCGATCGACCCATGGAACAGGCTCAGCTTGCAGAAGTAGCATTTATCGGATGAATTGGACGTAGTGCAAGCGTAGTCCGAGTCCGCAGCATTCGAGAGACCATGAAAAAAGAAACCTTGGGAGAGAAGACCCAGGAGGATAAAATTTTTCACAATGTTCTTGCTCCTGTAGTAATTTAATTCGCCGAGGAACAGGTCAGCTGACCATCCTGGCTGGACAGACCACGAGACAGATTCAGGGGGATAGAATCCACCTCGACCCCTGCGTCACTGCGGCAAGTCGCGTAGAGCATGGGACCGACTGGCGTCTGGTTGAAACCGATCGAGTGACATTGACTGGAGAAGTCGCGCCCGCCGAAAACAAGATTGCCATCCGGGTCTTCCCCGACGCACTGGTCGAGATCGATCGATGTGCGCCGCATCATGGAAATAGGATAATTCGCCGGATCGCGTGGTCTGAACGTTGGCCTCTCCACACAGAATGCCTCCAGCCGGACACCCTCTTTCAGATCAAATGCGGTGCAGGTCTGTTGCAAGTTTGCGACAGGGAACCAAGCCGCCAGCAAATGACCCGGCAACAAGACGAGACCGACCAATGCCATTTTCTTCATATTTCCACTCTCTATTGTTGCGATCAGGATTATTCTCGTTTTCACCTTTGCGAAGCCGCTACATTCGACATTCGCGTTAGAAAACCGATAATTTCAGGCGCAGGAAGACCTTGGCTGGCTGGCTTTCCCGGTCTGAGCCGGAGCCAACTTCAGCACGCTGTCCGACGTTCGAGTCTTCGGTCTTGTTTTATACGCGGCTTATGTCACTGAAGTGCCGGGTTACCCACCTCGACCTGCTCCTCTGCTAGGCCACTCGGAACGAGTGGGGCATGGCCAAGCGCTTACCGAAGGAGCCCGGCAGCTAAAGACGCCCGCTTTCAAGCGCCCACGGGGCTCGGCTTATGAACGAGTCTTTATCGGAACCTGAACTGCGTCGAACACCACCGCCTTTCCCAAGCCAGAACGGTCCTGGCGATGTCGCGGTGGCAAACGCCTTTAGCGTCACGTTTGCGTCCTCGCCAAGCGAGAACCAGGCATTGCCGTCCGGACTCATATAGCTCTGCCCGTGGACGGAACTTGCCGCGCTGGAGTAGCCCTTTTTCGCAAATTCCAGTCCGACGATCTTGGTCTCCCCTGGGGTTGTCAACCGGACGACTACAGAGAAGGGCTGCCCAGGAGTAACCCGTGCGGGCCAGTCGAAGTGGATGGTGTGATAGCCGGCCTCCGATAGTTCACCGAGCTGTTCATGCTCGAGTGTGCCGGCTGTCGGGTTGATATATGGGAAATTGTCGACGATTTCCGTGCCGGAGTAGATCTGGACGGTGTAGCTGGACGGACCCACTGTATAGAATCCAGCCCCATTGATAGCGGCACCTTTCGCACTGGCGATAAACACGTTCGCAAACCAGGCGGTATCCGTATCGAAGCCCCCAACGTCCACAACGCCTAGTGGATCGTACTGGTAGATGTGCGTGTAGGGGCGACTGGGCACTGCATCCTGAAACTGGGTGATCCGGTCGATGGTGACATCTTCATAAGAGATATAAAAGTAGCCTGCGTCGCCCCAATCGGTCCCCCAGCTGTTCTTGACAATAAAGGCCCCGTTAGCGCCTGGTGGATCGATAAAGTTGGAGGCCGGATAGTGATCGTCCCAGCCAACAATGGTTACTTCGTGATTGGCGTAGGTGTCGATACCGTTGTAATACGCATAGGTGCGTGGGTTATAGTATTGATCTGCCCACATGAATGCCATGAGCACGGCCCCATTGCGATAGAGCGCATTCTTGATCCACCACATTTCCTCCGGGTTCAAGGCCGCACCCGCTTTTTCCAGCATGTGGACGTCCATCGGATAGAAGACGCGGTCTTCGGTTGCAGGCCGATTGATCGGTCGCCTCCATCCCAGGTCGGCCGTACTGGCAGCCGCATCTGGGTTTGGATCGATCGGCCCCGTGGGCGTGCTGCTGAAGTACCAGGAGGGGTATGGCGCGTCCGACTCCGTCAGAGGACCACTGCCGCGCGCGATGTAGGCGGTTGCCATAGTTGGATTTCCGCCCGAGCAGACAGGGTTGTCAAACCCGTGGCGTTCGTTCAGGTCCGCCTCGGAAAGATCGGTGATGACCCCACGCGTATACCGCGTGTTCGATTCGATGGCCGCCATGGCTGCAAACGTCCAGCAGGCGCCGCAAGACCCCTGGCTGACCACCGGGGTCACCCCTTTTGGCCGTGTGGTCCGAAGATCGTAGTACGCGGGCAGCGGCTGCTCGAATTTTGCGCTCGCTCGCACCCCGGCAAGATCCCGACGCGGCGGCATCCGGAATGGGGCCGGCGTGGACCCGAGGGCGCGCCCGTCGTCGGTCTTTGTGATCCACTTGCCGGCGGCACGCCGCTCGAGGAAGCGCTCGAATGCCGCACTGGATGGCGAGACTGACAGGCCGAGAGAACGCAACCGCTCTATGGGCTCTTCTGACAGCGCCATCGTGGGGAGGCAGAGGCAGGCGATCACAAACAGGCGGGGGACGAGAGAATTTTTCAGACAGGTCGGCTTCATGGACGGTTATGCATCTCGGTCTATAAGGGTTGCCGTTGTCACGCCTGAAGTCGAATACCGAACCCGCTGGCGCCAGTAACATCGTACGAAATACGAATTCCTGGCGAGATTGACGCAGGGTTAGGCGTGATGGTGCTCGGAACAAGAAAATCAGGCCGAGACCGTAACGAACCAATGCGGCAGGTACAAGTCAGATTTCGGCTGACATTGGGTGTTTTTCCCACTGATTGAACGCGGTTTTGTCAACGCCCGAGAGAAGGAGCGTTACCGAACACGAAAGGCACCGAGGTCAAGGAAATAGAAAGCGAGGAATCGGCAAAACGCAGGTAGACAACCCCGGCCGGGCGATCCATCAGGGCTTGAGACCGACCCGTTGCAGAAGCACATTCGGGTTTCGCGGGGCTGGAAGCCCCGCCCTTTCCGCAATATCAAACCTCAGCACGAGGTGGCTGTGCCACCTCCTGGTGACAGAACCCCATAACGCGGTTTTCGGGTTCCATACCGCCTCAGCGAATGTCCTGCGGCTGGTCCTTGCGCAGGTAGGCCTCCTCTTCCGGCGTCAGGTCCACCTCGTCGAAGCCCGTGATCATGGGCATCAGGTGCTCGCGGAACGAGTGTCCGGTGGTCAGCATGTAGACATGCACCAGCACGAAGGTCAGGATCGCGAAGGCAGCGCCGGTGTGTATCAAGGCCACCAGATGCAGCCACTGGGCGGCATCGGGGATGTCACGCCAGGCGAAATAGAACAGATAGATCAGACCGGTGATCCAGATGGCCGGGAACAGCACGATTTTGAGCATCAGGTAGGCCAGGGCCTGCAGCGGGTTGTGCTTGCGCCAGTAGGCCTTGCGGTAGGGATGACGCTCGCCCTTGAAGATGCCGAAGCTGTAGAAGCGAAGCACTCCCCACATCCCGGACAGGCTCGGGATGAAGTGGCGCCAGCTGCGGGTGGTGAACAGCCAGAAGGTGGCGAACAGCCACAGGAACAGCAGCACCATGGCCGCGGCGGTATGCAAGGTGACCGCCTGCTCGAACGTGAAGATGTCGTGGAAGCCGTGCAGGCCGAAGCCGGTGACGAGCAGCACCACGATCAGCAGCATCTGCGACCAGTGCCAGAAGCGCTCGAACCGGCTGAAGATCTTGACCCGTTGCAGTGTCATGCGTGGTGCTCCGACTTCGGCGAGAAGAACCGGACCAGGCCGTGGATGATGATGCCAGCGAGGGTGCCGGCCACGATCAGCGTGCCGATGATGTCGAGCCAGCGGTTGCGGTCGCGGCCGGGCATGTAGACCCCTTCCACAGAGGCCAGGCGACTGTTCTGCGGTGTATGGCAGTCGCCGCAGCCGAGGGCCTGCTCCTTCGGCGCCACCATGTGGGTGATGGGCCACCAGGAGATGGTCTCGATGAAGCCGTAGTCACCAGAATAGTCCAGCCCGAAGTCCGCCATGCCCTTCTCGATGGCGGCGGCCATGTCGTAATTGCCCCAGTAGGCGGCGTCATCCTCGCCCCAGAGGTGGGTGTAGACCAGGGTGCCGTTGCCCTTGTCGTACGGCTGCCAGGTGTGCATGCGCTTGAATGGCCAGATGCGCGAGGCTGGATCCGCCCGGGACCCCTCGAAGCCGTTGATCTCAATGGACTCCGCCGCGGGATCGAAACGGGTGTCGATGGTGGTGTAGTGCATCTGGCCATCGAACCAGTCATACGCCGGCACCAGTTTCTCCGCATAGGTGAAGTTGCCCTTGATGGACTTGTAGGTGTAGCGGTGGCCGCCGTTGCCCTGGATGTAGCCTTCCTCGTGGTAGCCCTCGCCGTCGCGGGTCTTGCCGGCGGTGCGCCAGTCCCAGTCGACCACCGTGGCGACGCCGCCGCGGGCGAACTCGGGGATGTGGCAGGTCTGGCAGGCGATGCTCTGCACATGGTCATTGAGCTTGAAGCTGGCCAGGCTGTCCACCGGATGTGGCGACAGGCCGTGGCAGGACTCGCAGGTGGCCACGTCGGTGCGCTGGCCGGGCTTGCCGGTGCCCTCGGTATCCCGGGCGACGATGCGATAACGGCTGCCGGCCCAGACATGCTTGTCGGTCACATGGCAGGCGGTGCAGGCAAAGTTGAGCCCGTCCTCGCCCATGTGCACGTCCAGGGTGCGCGGCGGCGCCTTCAGGGCCGTGGACAGATCGCCATGCTTGACGTTGTCACCGCCGCCGCCGTTGAAGTGACAGGCGCCACAGTTGGCCCGCTGTGGCAGGCCGACGCTCTGCGCGGCAGCGGCCAGGTCGATGGGGGGCTTGCCCTCGAACATGACTGAACAGGCGGGGCTGCCGGCGGAATTCGGCGTCTTGTAGTAATTGCCTGTGGTTTCGTGACAGACCAGGCAGTCGATGCGGGTCTCGTCGGAGAAGTCGAAGTCCTCGTCCTTCCAGCCGTATCCGGCGTGGCACTGGGCGCACATACCCTCGTTGCCGCGGGAATTGGTGCAGAAGTTGTTGATCAGATGGCGCTTGCCGAGCTGCTGGCCGGTCTCCGGGTCGACGTAGGACCAGGTCCAGTGGATGTTCTGCATGAAATGCTGGCCGGTCTCGGTGTGGCAGCCGAGGCAGGCCCTGGTGACCGCCCGGCCGTCCTCGAACGGCCCCCGCAGCTCGTCGAACTTGGCGTGGTCGGCGGTACCGCCCTGCAAGGGGCCGGACACCTGTGCCGGTGCGCCTTCGCTGCCTGGCGGGGTGGGCCAGTTGTCGCGGGCCTGGGCGCCGACGGCGAACACCGCCAGCAGCAGACAAGGCATCAGGATACCAATCGAAGGTCGCATGAAAATCCTCCTTATGGTTGTGCCGCGACGGGCAAAGCCGAATGCGCTCGCCACAGGTATCCTGAATGCTGCTACAGCCTGGCGGCGGGATCTTTGACGCCCGGCAATGGCAGCGCAGTTTCCGTGCTCAAGGCTGCCCCGGACCGACGTAGGCAAGGATCAGGCCTGGGTTCGTTTGCGGTGGGTATAATGCACGGATCGGAATCGCCAATCCATTCAGCACACGGGCCATCCATGGCAATCTTTACCCGCCTGTTCGATATCGAGTGTCCGGACGCGCTTCGGCTGGAGCCGGACGGCAGGCATCCGGCGTTTCCGCTGCGCTTCGGCGCGGACGGCCGGATTCCGTTTCCGCAGATCATCCTGCGCACGCCGGGGCGGGAGGTCCTGCTCAACGGCGACGACCTGCAGGGCCGGCCGGGCGAGGACGGCGGCTGGGTCTATCAGGCGCAGGTGCCGGCCGCGGCCGTCACCGGACCGCGCATGCAGGTACAGATCGAGGGCTGCAGGCGGGCGGACATCGCCGGGGCCGGGGGCGACGACTGGATCAAGCGGCATCGCGAGATCCACCTGACCCCGCCCGTCCGGGCCAGCGCCGACCGGCTCGCTCATGATCAGGCCCGCGATGACCCGACCGCTGCTGACCAGGGGACCTTGGGTCTAGGCTCGGATCTGGAGCCGAAGCCCGTGCCGGCGGTGACCGCCGCCGGCGACACGGTGAAGCTGTACTTCGGCATCCACAAGCACATGCATCAGCCGTATTACGACACCACCGACCGCCTGGCCTGGGACGGTGAAAAGGACGGCATATTCGGCGCCCGCGGCGGCAATTACACGGACTTCATCCCCGCCGCCGTGCAGCGATACATCGATGGCGGACTGCCCCACGCCGGACTGTCCACCAGCTGGAGCGGCTCGCTGATCGAGCAACTCGACCGCTGTGCCGAACTCGGGCGCTGCAGCGGCCGCTTTGCCGGCTGGAACCGCGCCCTGCGCGAGATGGCCGGCGCCCGCACCGCGCTGGGCAATCCGCGCATCGCGTTTGCCGGCCTGGGGTTCTACCATCCGCTGATGCCGCTGATTCCGCCGCGCGACATCGTGCGCCAGATCGAGTGGCACCGGCGGGCCATCCGCGACACCTTCGGCGTCGAGGCCTCCGGCGTGCTGTTCCCGCCAGAAACCGCCTTCCATGTGCGCATGATCCCGGCCTTGCGCCAGGCCGGCGTCAGCGCGGTGATCTACGATTCCATCCACCGCTTTCGCGCCTGCCGCGACTACCCCTACGCCGGCATCGGCGAGGGCATGCTGCCGCCAAACCCGGCGGACCAGGTCAATCCGCCCATGGACGACTGGCTGCAACTGCACAACATCTGGGCCGGCTCGCCGATCTCCCCCAGCCTGCTGCGCCCCGAGTATGTCGGCTACGAGGACCCGTCCGGGGCCATGCACAGCCTGATCGCCATCCCCGCAGAGCGCTACATCGGCAACGAGGACGCCCGCGGCGGCTTTGGTGCACTGCAATATCCGGACGTGCTTGGCCAGGTGTACCGGCGCATCGTCGACAGCGGGCGCTTCGACCCGGCGCATCCGCCGTTCTTCCTGCTGCACTCCGACGGCGACAACCACGGCGGCGGCGCCGACAGTTACTACCATCACAACACCGACGCCCTGGTGCATTGGTTGCGGCAAGACCCCCGCTTTGAGCTGACCACGGCGGAGGACTACCTGCAACGGTTTCCGCCGGACCCCGCGCAGGTCGTCCACATCGAGCCCGGCGCCTGGGCCGGCGCCGACAACGGCGATCCGCAATTCATGAAGTGGTTCAGCCGATACGACCAGCCCTACTCCCCCGACCTCAACTCCTGGGCAGTGCTGACCGCATTGCAGAACCGGGTGCACACGCTCGAGGACGCCGAGCCGGATCATCCGGCCCTGGCGGAGGCCATCCGCCTGCTGCTGACGGCGGAAACCAGCTGCTACTGGTACTGGACCGGCCAACAGCAGTGGGACGAGCAGGTGACCCGTGCCGCCAACCTGGCGCTGGCGCAGATCGGGCCGGCGCTGGACGGACTGGTGGCCCGGGGCGGCGACCGCACCGCACCCACCATCTTCCCGCCCTGGGTCACGCCGGAGAACCCGGGCGGCAAGCGCTGGGGACAGGGGTGCCTGCTGGACGCGCCGCGCCAGGCCCTGGTCCACGCCTTCGTCGACGACTGCGCCGGGCTGCGGCGGGTGGACCTGGTGCTGCGCGGATCCGACGGCGAGCAGCGGTTGCCGATGCGCCGTCACGGCCCCTACCCGTCCGCCACTGGTGCCAGGGCTAGCGCGGAATACCTGACCGCCGAGCTGCCTGCGGGCGCCGGCGATCTGCGCTACTTTATCGAGGCCGAGGACGGACATGGTAACTTGGCCACCGGCAGCCTTGAGCGTATCTTTCTGGCCTGATCACCTGGCTGGTCTGATCGCCTGGCGGGCCGGATCACTTTGCCGGCCTGATCACCGAGTCGGCCTGACCACTTTGCCGGCCAGAATCAGCACCCCCACCCCGGCCATCAACCAACGGAAACGGAGACGCATGACATGAACTGGTATCTAGCGGTCCTGAAAAAATACACCGTCTTCAGCGGCCGCGCCCAACGCGCGGAGTACTGGTACTTCACGCTGTTCAACCTGCTCATCGCCATCGGCCTCGGCCTCGTCGACAGCTCCCTGGGCACGCTCAACCCGGAAACCGGCTACGGCCTGTTCAGCGGCCTCTACATCATCCTGGTGCTGATCCCCAGCCTTGGTGTCGGCGTCCGGCGCCTGCACGACACCGGTCGCACCGGCTGGTGGATCCTCGTCGGCCTGATCCCGGTGATCGGCACCCTGATCCTGATCTTCTTCTTCGTGCAGGACAGCACCCCGGGCAGCAACGCCCACGGACCCAACCCCAAGGGCGTCACCGCCTGAACCCTGGCCTGCACGATGGCCTGATCAAAAAGCCCCTTGCGCCTCCGGCCGCCGGGGGCCTTGCGGATCACCCGTCCTCGATCCGGACGCGCCAGGACACCACATGGTCCGGCCGGACCAGGGCCTTGATCCGCTCGATGGCGATCCGCGCCGCCTCGGCACGGTCATAGAATTCCAGCACCAGCGGCAGATCCGACGACAGGTCCACCAGAGCGGTGCGATGGACCACACCGGAGCCGCCGAAACCGGCCACGCCCCGCACCACGGTGGCGCCACGGACACCAAGCTCGTCATGCAGGCATCGCAGCAGCGGCTTCAGGCCATGGTCTGCCTCGCTGAGATAGACCCGGACCATCAGGAAGTCGTCGTCACCGTCATCGTCACCAGGCATCGTCATAGCGCCCTCGCTGCAATCATGCCGGCCCAGCAACCGGCCAGGCACAACACCACGCTGCCGATCACATTGAGCCCCGCCCGCAGGACCTCGCCCTGTTCCAGCAGGGCCAGGGTCTCCAGGGAGAAGGTGGAAAAGGTGGTGAAGGCGCCAAGAAAGCCCACCAGCACCGCCGAGCGCCACTCCGCCGCCAGCAGGCTGCGCTCCAGCAGCAGCACGAACAACAGCCCCATGGCCAGGGATCCGAGCACATTGACGCTCAGCGTCCCCCACGGAAAGTCCCGCCCCAGCAGGCGATAGACGCCGTTGGAGACAAGGAACCGGGCCACGGCCCCAAGGGCGCCACCAGCCGCAATGGCCAGGATCTGCAGCACGTTGATGTCCGCCCCGCGGGTTGCCCTGCGGCCTAGGTCGACGCCGACCCGGTGCGCGCCGCGGCCTGATCCAGTGCCCGCAGACGCGACAGCTTCTCTCCGATCCGGATCTCCAGGCCGCGCTCCACCGGCGCATAGTAGCGCCTTGGCTCCAGGCCGTCCGGAAAGTAGCGCTCGCCGGCGGCGTAGGCGTCCGGTTCGTCGTGGGCATAGCGATAGCCCTTGCCATGACCCAGGGACTTCATCAGCCCGGTCGGGGCGTTGCGCAGATGCGGCGGCACCTCCAGCGAGCCATGGGAGCGGGCATCGGCCAGGGCCGCGTTCCAGGCGGTGTAGACGGCGTTGCTCTTGGCCGCACAGGCCAGATAGACAACTGCCTGCGCCAGCGCCAGCTCGCCTTCCGGGCTGCCCAGGCGATGCTGCACGTCCCAGGCCTCCAGGGCCAGGGTCAGGGCGCGCGGGTCAGCGTTGCCGATGTCCTCGCTGGCCATGCGCACCACCCGGCGGGCGATGTACAGCGGGTCACAGCCGCCGTCGATCATGCGCGCCAGCCAGTACAGCGCGGCGTCCGGCGCGGAACCGCGCACGCACTTGTGCAACGCGGAGATCTGGTCGTGGAAGACATCGCCGCCCTTGTCGAAGCGCCGAAAGCTGCCTTCGATGACCTGGCGCACGCTGTCGACGTCGATGCAGCGCACCCCGACGCCATCCTGGGGCGGCGTTTCTGTGGTGGCCAGATCCGCGGGGGCCAGATCCGCCGCCAGTTCCAGCAGGTTCAGCGCGCGCCGGGCGTCGCCGTCGGCCGCGGCCGCAAGCAGCGCCCGGGCGTCGGCGTGGATGCCGAGCCCCTGCCCGCCGAGTCCCTGGGCGGGATCCGCCAGGGCCCGATCGATGACCCGCTCCAGGTCCGCCGGCTCCAGCGGCTTGAGCACATAGACCCGCGCCCGTGACAGCAATGCGTTGTTCAGTTCGAAGGACGGGTTCTCCGTGGTGGCACCGATGAACACCACGGTACCGTCTTCCACATGGGGCAGAAAGGCGTCCTGCTGGGCCTTGTTGAAGCGATGCACCTCGTCGATGAACAGCAGCGTGCCCCGGCCCTGCTCATCGCGCAGGCGGCGGGCCGCGGCCACCGCATCGCGGATGTCCTTGACCCCGGACAGCACCGCGGACAGCTTGACGAAACGCCCGTTGGAGCCGGCGGCGATGAGCCGCGCCAGCGTGGTCTTGCCGGTACCGGGCGGACCCCAGAAGATCATGGAATGCAGCCGCTCTGCACTCAGGGCCCGGCGCAACGGCCGGTCCTCCGCCAGCAGATGGCGCTGGCCGACGAAGGCATCCAGCCGGTCGGGACGCATGCGCTCGGCCAGGGGCGGTAAGGGCGGCGAACCGGGCGATGACAGCGGCAGTTCAGCCATCGGCCCGGTCAGTCGATCTGCAGGAAGTCGGCCCCGGCGGGCCGCTCGAAGCGGAAGAACGCATACTGCAGCTGCGGGTTGCGCTCGAGCTCGGTGAAGATGAACCGGGTGAGCTGGCCGAACCGGTCCTCCATCACCAGGGTGTCCAGTTCACCGTCGACAAAGCCGATCTGCAGCCTGACCACATCGGTGTCTTCGGTCTTGGGCACCAGTTCGGCCCAGTCCCGCTGGTCACCGCGGTCGATGTTCCGCATGGTGAAGTAGTCCTCCGGCGGCTGGTCGCTGGCCAGCAGTTGCGCCGGCGTGCCGTCGAGCACCCGCTTCTGGCTGCGATGGCTGACCTGGGCCAGTTCTTCGTCGTAGAGGTAGATGCGCTGGCCGTCGGCGACGATCTGCTGCGACCAGGGCACGGTGTAGTCCCAGCGGAACCGGTTGGGGCGCAACAGGTAGAAGGTGCCGCGGGACTCGATCATGTCGCTGCCGTCCGACGGCAGCGTGATCTGCCGGAACTCCGCCTGCAGGCTATTCAGGCCCTGCAGGTAGTCCTTGACCAGGGCAACGGCATCGGTCGCACGCGCCACTGGTGCCGCCAGCAGCGTCGACGCCGCAAGCACCAGCGCAATGACGCCCGGATGACGGCTTCGGGGAGCAGAAACCAGCGCCTTCTCCGCCGTTCGACCAACCGCAGAGGCGCGGTGAGCGCAGAGAAAAGCCGACATTTTCGCACTCGTTCCGGCCAATACGCTGCGTCCTTTGCGACTTTGCGGTTCGACTCCAGCATCGCGGCATCGGCACAGCTTGCCGTTTCGCCGACGCGGCCCCAAGGGCAAGAAAAATCGGTACAAGTCGGTTTCCTCCGATGGGTACCCGTTGTAGACGAGCGTTTGGATGTTCGCGCATCGGGTGTCGGCCGCAATCAATCCGCCGGCGGTGGCGGGGCCAGCACCTCGCGGTTGCCGTTGGTCTCGGCGGCGCCGACGATGCCGATGCGCTCCATCTCCTCGATCATGCGCGCTGCGCGGTTGTAGCCGATCTTGAGCTTGCGCTGGACACCGGAGATGGACGCCCGCCGGCTCTCCACCACATAGTGCACCGCCTCGTCGAACAGCGGGTCCTGGTCCTCGACGTCACCGCCGCCCCGGGGCTCGGGATCGATGCCCGGCAGGTGCTCGGAGGGCTCCTGCAGGATGGTGTCGATGTAGTCCGGCTGGCCCTGCTGCTTCAGGAAATCCACCACTCGGTGCACCTCCTGGTCGTCGACGAAGGCGCCATGCACCCGTTGCGGGATGCTGCCCCCGGGCGGCAGGTAGAGCATGTCGCCATGGCCCAGCAGGTGCTCGGCGCCCATCTGGTCCAGCACCGTGCGCGAGTCCACCCGGGCGGACACCTTGAAGGCCATGCGGGTCGGGATGTTGGCCTTGATCAGGCCGGTGAGCACGTCCACCGAGGGCCGCTGGGTGGCTAGCAGCAGATGGATGCCCGAGGCGCGGGCCTTCTGCGCCAGCCGGGCGATGAGTTCTTCCACCTTCTTGCCCACCACCATCATCATGTCCGCCAGCTCGTCGATGATGACGACGATGTAGGGCAGCCGCGACAGGGTCGGGATCTCCGGCAGCGCGGCGTCGCCGTCATCGTCCATGGCGAACGGCGGGTTGTCGGCGAAACGGTAGGTCGGGTCCGGAATGGGCGTGCCGGCGTCGATGGCGTCCTGCACCTTGCGGTTGTAGCCGGCGATGTTGCGCACCCCCAGGCTGGCCATGAGCTTGTAGCGGCGCTCCATCTCGCCGACACACCAGCGCAGGGCGTTGGCCGCCTCCTTCATGTCCGTGACCACCGGCGTGAGCAGATGCGGGATGCCCTCGTAGACCGAGAGTTCGAGCATCTTCGGGTCCACCATGATCAGGCGCACGTCTTCCGGCGGCGCCTTGTAGATCAGGCTCAGGATCATGGCATTGATGGCCACGGACTTGCCGGATCCCGTGGTACCCGCGATGAGGGCGTGGGGCATCCGGCCTAGATCCGCCACCACCGGGGCGCCGGAGATGTTGGTGCCCATGCCGATGGTCAGCGGCGACTTGGCCTCCAGATAGGCCGACGAGCCGAGGATCTGCTGCAGCACCACCATCTCGCGCTGGTCGTTGGGCACCTCCAGCCCGATGACGGACTTGCCCGGAATCACCTCCACCACGCGCACGCTGACCTTGGACAGGGCGCGGGCGATGTCCTTGGCCAGACCGGTGATCTTGCTGACCTTCAGGCCTGGCGCCAGTTCCAGTTCGAACAGCGCCACCACCGGGCCGGGATGCACTGCCACCACCTCGGCCACGACGCCGAACTCCGCCAGGCGCGCCTCCAGTTCGCGGGACATGGTCTCCATCTGCTCCGGCGTCTCCGCGCGGGCGCTCTTGCGGGGTGCATCCAGCAGGTCCAGCGGCGGGCGCTGGAAGCCGGACGCGTCACGGCGGCACCGGGCTGGGGGCGCCTCGGCCGCCGCCTTGCGGCGGAACGGATTGCGCATGCCAGGCCCGGGCCTGGCTGCAGGTTGCCTGTCGCCTTCAGGGGCCGGTTGCGGATCGGGTTCCGGTGCCGGCCAGGTTGCTGCCACCGTCTCCGTCAGCGGATCGTCTTGCGGCTTGGCGACCGAGGTCGGGGGCCTGGGCCGGCGCGCGGAGCGACGCAGGTGCGGTTGCAGTTCGGCAGCGTCGAACAGCTCCAGGTCGTCATCCATGTCGTCGTCCTGGCGCGTGAACAGCCGGGACAGGGACATGCCGGAAAGGGAAAGTTTGGGCAGGCGCAGCTGGGGCAGGCGCAGACGCGACAGGCCCAGGTCGGGCGCACGCAGCCGCAGGCTGTCGCGCCCGATCCGACTGCCCAGGCGGACCATGGCGAGGGTCGCCGCACCCACCGCATCCACCAGAAACAGCAGCGACAGGCCCGTAAGCAGTGTGAACCCCGCCAGCAGCAGCGCGGCCAAGGCCAGGGAGCTGCCGGTTGCACCGAACAGCCGTACCGCGTAGTCCGCCAGCAGCTGGCCCAGCCCTCCGCCGATGCCGTTCGGCAGATCCGACGCGAACGCTACCAGGTGGATGCTGGCCAGCGCCGAACCGGCCGCCAGGGTCATCGCGAAGCCCATCCAGCGCAGCGCCAGCCAGAGCAGCTTGGTCTCGGGCTCCGGCTCCCGCTGACGGAACACCAGATAGGCGCTCCAGGCCACCATGGCCGGAATCAGATAGGCGAACAGCCCGAACAGGAACAAAGCCAGGTCGGCGAACCAGGCGCCGAAGCGCCCGCCGGCATTGACCACGTCCTCGCTGGTGCCGACGAAGGACCAGCCGGAGTCCTGGGGCGAATAACTCGCCAGCGCAAGCACCAGGTAAAGCGCGGCGCAGATGAGGATCCACATGGCGCCTTCGCGCCATGCGCGATCGAGGTAATCAGTCAGGCTCAGTTGGCCGACACGCGTTGCCTGGGTCACGATACATCCTCCGAATCCTTCGGTGTATTGTAGCGTCGCCGGCGATTTTTCGCGTCCGTTCTGCAGCTGGCGGCTGGCAACTGACGGCTGGCAATTGGCGGCTGGCAATTGGCGGCTGGCGGATGTCAGCTGATCGCTGCCACCCGCTAGCGCACTGCATCCCGCTGCGGATCGAACAGTTCGATCCAGTGCACCACGGGCACGTCGGCGCCGGCCTGCAGGTGTGTCTGGCAGCCGACGTTGGCGGTGGCGATCAGGGCCGGACCCTGCTGCTGCAGGGCGTCGAGCCGCTGCCGGCGCAGGCGGCCGGCGAGCCGCGGCTGCAGGATCGAGTAGGTGCCGGCGGAGCCGCAGCAGCTGTGGCTGTCCGCTACCGGCAGCAACTCGAAGCCGACACCGCGCAGCAGGGCCTCCACCCGGCCCATCAGCCGCTGGCCATGCTGCAGCGTGCATGGCGGATGAAAGGCGATGCGCGCCGGTACACCGCGCTGCACCGGGTTCGGCAGCCGCGCCAGGTCCTTCGCCGACAGCAGCTCGCTCAGATCGCAGGCCAGGGCAGACACCCGCTCTGCCCGCGCCGCATAGCGGGGGTCGTCACGCAGGTGCCAGCCGTACTCCTTGACCATGGCGCCGCAGCCGCTGGCGGTGATCAGGATGGCCTCGGCGCCGGCCTCGATGGCCGGCCACCAGGCGTCGATGTTGCGGCGCATGAACGCCCGCGCCTGCTCCGGCGCCGACAGGTGCTGGCTCACGGCACCGCAGCAACCGCCGCCCGGGCGCAGCGCCTGGATACCCAGCGCGTCCAGCACGCGCAGGGTGGCGGTGACGACGCCGGGAGTCAGGGATGGCTCGACGCAGTTCTCCAGCAGGATGACCTGGCGCGGATGCGGGCAGCTGCCGACCCTGCCTGGATCAGACGTGGACGAAGCAGGCAGCTTCTCGCGCACCCGCGACGGCAGCAGTGGCCGCAGGCGCAGACCCAGGCCCAGCAGCGGCCGGAACCGCCGCGGATAGGGCACGATCTGGCGCAACAGCCAGCGCAAAAGGCGCTCCGGCAAGGGTCGGCGCACCTGCTGCTCCACCCGCTCGCGACCGATGTCCAGCAACCGATGGTAGTCCACGCCCGACGGACAGGTGGTCTCGCAGTTCAGGCAGGTCAGACAGCGGTCGAGGTGGGCCTGCACCTGGCGCGTGGGCGCCTCGCCCTCCAGCAGGTTCTTGATCTGATAGATGCGCCCGCGGGGACCGTCCAGCTCGTCGCCCAAAAGCTGGTAGGTCGGGCAGGTGGCGGTACAGAAGCCGCAATGGACGCAACTGCGCAGGATGCGGTCCGCCTCGCGGCCGTCGGCGGTATCACGCAGGGACTGGATCAGGTTGGTCTGCATGGCGCCACTCGCTCAGAACTCCGGATAGAGCCGGCCGGGATTGAACAGGCCGGCGGGATCGAAGGCCTGCTTCAGGTTGCGGTGCAGCCGCAACACCACCGGCTGCAACGGTGTGAACACGCCGCCGACAGGGATCGCGGCAGGGGCCGCCTGGTCAGCACCGGCGCGAAACAGGGTCGCGTGACCGCCAGCGGCGGTGGCCGCCGCGCGCAGCCCATCCGCCGGCAGATCGCCCCGTAGCCAGCGCTGGGCGCCGCCCCACTCCACCAGCTGGTCAGCGCCCGGATCATCGCCGGCGCAGACCGCATCGAGACACTCCAGAGGCGTCGCCGGTGGCAGCGACAGGCGCCACAGCGGCGCCTCGCCGGCAAAGAAGTCCAGCCGCTGCTCGCGCAGGTCCTGCCAGAAGCGGTCCGCATCCGGCAGCGGCAGACCGCCGATCAGTCGGTGCGACTCCGCCAGGGCGTCCTCGCTGCCACAGATCCGCACAGACAGCCGCCCGCCGCTCCAGGCGGTGGCGGTGACCGGCAGCGAGCGTCGGGCCCAGCGCCGCATCAGCGCCAGGGCGCCGGAAAGACTCTGCTCCTGCACCAGCGTCATGCGTCCTACCGGCGCCGGGCTCACCTTCAGCGACACCTCCAGCAACACCCCCAGCACACCCAGGGACCCGGCCATGAGCCGGGACAGGTCGTAACCGGCGACGTTCTTCATCACCCGCCCACCGAAGCCCAGGGCCTGCCCCCGGCCGTTCAGCAACCGAACACCCAGCACCGCATCGCGCACCGACGCGGCATAGGGTCGGCGTGGCCCGGACAGGCCGGCGGCGACCATGCCGCCGATGGTGGCCGCGGGGCCGAAGTGCGGCGGCTCGAACGGAAATTGCTGGCCGTTGGCCTGCAGCAGGGCCTCAACGTCGGCCAGCGGCGTGCCGGCGCGGACGGTGATGGCCAGTTCGCTGGGCTCGTAGGCGACCACGCCGCGATGGGTGGCGCAGTCCAGCGTACGCGACGCCCGCGCGGGGTTGCCGTAGAAGTCCTTGCTGCCGCCGCCGCGGATGCACAGCGGCGTGCCGGCATCAGCAGCGGCGAGCACCTGCTCGATCAGCGCCTGTTCGGCGTCGTGTTCGGAGATGTCGGTCATGGTATTCGGTTCAGTGCCTTGGCCGATCCGGTTCCGGCCACAAAGTCGCGGTTGCTGATGTTCTTTTGGATATCGATCCCTGTAGGAAGCGCTGATTTATTCGGCGCTTCCCGTGCGGGGCAGGAAGCCCCGCCATATCCAGTGGCAGAAGCCACTGAACATGAAGCAATTCGGAAACCGCGTTTTCGAATCGCGTGCTGATTTTTGGCCAGGAGGCCAATCAATCAGCGTCTCCAATAGCGGTCTGGCTATTGATCAGAACCTGGGCAACTCGGGAAACTTGAGCTCGCCGTGATGCACGTGCATGGCGCCGAATTCCGCACAGCGGTGCAGGGTCGGCACCGCCTTGCCCGGATTCAGCAGCCCGTGGGGGTCGAACGCGGCCTTCACCGCATGCATCTGTGTCAGCTCGTCGCTGTCGAACTGCACACACATCTGGTTCAGCTTTTCCACGCCGACGCCGTGCTCGCCGGTCACGGTGCCGCCCACCTGCACGCACAGCTCCAGGATGTCGCCGCCGAAATCCTCAGCCTTGTCCAGCTCGCCGGGCACATTCGCGTCGTACAGGATCAGCGGATGCAGGTTGCCGTCGCCGGCATGGAAGACGTTTGCCACCCGCAGGCCGTAGTGTTCGGAGAGGGCCTCGATGCGCTTCAGCACCGTGGCCAGCTCCCGCCGGGGGATGGTGCCGTCCATGCAGTAATAATCCGGCGACAGCCGGCCGACGGCCGGAAAGGCCGCCTTGCGCCCCTTCCAGAAATTCAGCCGCTCGGCGTCATCGCGGGCGGTGCGCACCTCGGTGGCGCCGGCGTCCAGCAGCAGCTCGCGCACGCGCATGACCTCGAACGAGACCTCGGCATTGAAGCCGTCCAGCTCGCAGATCAGCACGGCGGCGGCGTCCTCCGGATAGCCGGCGTGGACGAAGGCCTCGGCGGCACGGATGGCGGGGTTGTCCATCATCTCCAGGCCCGCCGGGGTGATGCCGGAGGCGATCAGCCGGGCCACCGCCGCGCCGGCCCGCTCGACACTGTCGAAGGCCGCCAGCAGGCCCTGGGCGCGCTCTGGCCGGGGCAGCAGCTTTACCGTGATCTCCACGATCACCGCCAGCATGCCCTCGGAGCCGGTCATCAGCGCCAGCAGGTCCAGGCCCGGCGAGTCCAGCGCCTCGGCACCCACCTCGAACAGCTCGCCGTCGATGCCGATCAGCGTCAGGCGCAGGATGTTGTGCACCGTCAGCCCGTACTTCAGGCAATGCACGCCACCGGAATTCTCCGCCACGTTGCCGCCGATGGAGCAGGCAATCTGCGACGACGGGTCCGGCGCATAGTACAGCCCGTGGGCGGCGGCGGCCTCGGTGATGGCCAGATTGCGCACGCCGGGCTGCACCCGCGCAGTGCCATTGTCGGGGTCGATGTGCAGGATGCGGTTGAACCTGGCCAGGGACAGCAGCACGCCGTCCTCCAGCGGCAGCGCGCCGCCGGACAGCCCGGTGCCCGCGCCCCGCGCCACCACTGGCACCCGCGCCGCATGGCACAGGCGCAGCACGGTCTGCACCTGCTCCACGGTCTCCGGCAGCACCACCACCATCGGCCGCTGGCGAAAGGCAGTGAGCCCGTCGCACTCGTAGGGCGCCAGCTCAGCCGGCGTCGACAGCACGCTGGCAGTCGGCAGCCGACGCCGCAGTTCATCGATGATGCCCGGCTGCGGGCTCAGCGGGCGTTCGTCCGGGATTCTTGGCATGGTTTGCATCACCTCCGCGCAATCGGTGTCTATCCGTAGACCAGGTCGGGCAGCCACAGGATCAGCCCCGGCAGCAGCACGCACAGCACCAGTCCAAGCGTCTGCAGGGCCAGGAAGGCCAGCGACGAGCGGAAGATGGTGGCCATGGTGACCTCCGGCGGACAGACGCCCTTGATGTAGAACAGCGCATAGCCGAACGGCGGGCTCAGGAACGACATCTGCATGTTGATCAGGTATAGCACACCGAACCACAGCGCCACCTGGTCGCCGGGCACCGGCGGCAGGCCGAACAGCCCGTCGAAGGTCAGCGACTTGATGATGGGCACGAAGATCGGCACCGCCAGCAGCAGGATGCCCACCCAGTCGAGGAACATGCCCAGGATCACCAGCAGCACCATCATCAGGAACAGCACGCCGTAGGAGGACAGGCCGGTGCTGAGGATGGTCTCGGTGATGAACTGCTGCCCGCCCTGCAGGATGTAGAAGCCGACGAAGATCGACGCGCCGAAGATGATCCACAGCACCATCGACGACGCCTTGACCGTGGTCACCGAGGCCTCCTTGAGCGCCAGCAGGTCGAAGCGACCATGCATGACAGCCACCAGGATGGCACCGAAGGAGCCGATGCCCGCGGCCTCCACCGGGGTGGCGATGCCGGCGAACAGCAGTCCCAGCACCAGCACCACCAGGGCGATGGGCGCGATCAGCTTGGGCAGCAGTTTCAGCTTGCCGACGAGACCGAGCCGCTCCTCCACCGGCAGCGCCGGCCCCAGGGACGGTTGCAGCCAGGCGCGTAGCAGCACATAGGCAATGTACAGGCCCGATAGCAGCAGGCCGGGCACCACCGCGCCCAGGTAGAGTTCGCCCACCGACTGCTGCGCCACCACGGCGTACAGGATGGCGAGGATGGATGGCGGGATCAGGATGCCGAGGGTGCCGCCGGCCATGATGGAGCCCAGCGCGATCTGCTGGTCGTAGTTGCGCTTGAGCATGGCCGGCAGCGCGATCAGGCCCATGGTGACCACCGCCGCGCCAATGACGCCGACCATGGCCGCCAGGATGGTGGCTGCCAGGATGGTGGCTGCCGCCAGGCCGCCGCGCAAACCGCCCATCCACTGATAGACCACGTCGAACATCTCGTCGATGAGTCCGGCGCGCTCCAGCATGGCCGCCATGAAGATGAACAGCGGGATGGCGGCCAGGTCCGAATTGGTCATCATCGGGAAGATGCGCGTGGGGATGATGTTCAGCATGTAGGCATCGCCCACCAGGTAGATGAACACCGCCCCGAGGCCGCCGGTGACGAAGGCCAGCGGCAGTCCCATCATCAGCAGCACGAACAGGCTGCCGAACATGATCAGCGTCAGCGTACCGATGTCGGTGTCGTAGAGGATGCCCGACAGGCGGAACAGGAAGTACTGATCGCCGTAGGGGTCGTAGAACAGGATGTTCACCAGTTCCACCAGCACCACCAGCACCAGCGCGGCGGAGACGGCGATCAGCAGCCAGGTGCCCCAGGGGGCGCCGTGGCGGGGGGGTGGTGCGCCTGCAGTGGCGCCCTGGTCGACGGCCGGTTCAGTCATGGGACGCACCTCCCGGCGACGGAGCCGATCGGCCCGGTTGCCGACCCAGCTGGCGGTAGAGCAGGATGTCCTTGGTCAGCCGCGAGATGCCCGCCAGCAGCAACAACACGGCGCCGAGCACCATGACCGCCTTCACCGGCCAGTGCTGGATTCCCCAGGTCTCCACCGTGATCTCCTGCATCTGATAGGAGTCGAGGAAGAAGGTCCAGCCGGTGCCCAGCAGCGCCAGCGCGAAGATGAAGAAGAAGACGGAGGTGAAGATGTCCATGCCGACGCGACCCCGCGGCGGCAGCTTGGCATAGAGCACGTCCACCCGCACATGGGCGCCGTGCAGCAGGGCGTAGCCGCCGGCCACCAGGTACTGCATGCCGAACAGCAGGTAGGCGCCCTCATGGGCCCAGATCGTGGGGGCATTGAACAGGTAGCGCGCCACCACCTCGTAGAAGTAGGCGACCACGGCGTTGATGGTCCAGAAGGCCACGAACAGGCCGGACTGCTCCGACACCCAGTCGATGGCGCGGGTGAAGCGATTGCCCGCGAACGCCACCGTCGGGTCTTCCTCGTGCACCGCCTCCAGCGGGTCCGCGCCCGCCGTTCCGGGTTGGCGCCCGGATCGCCCCCCGGCGGATCGGCGCTCGCTGCGGGCAGACCACAGCATCAAGACCGGCGGCATCAGCATCAGCCAGCCCCAGTAGGCCCAGTGCGGCAGCACGAAGCCGAAGCCCTGCAAGTCGGACATGTTCGCCTCCCGCCGGTCCGGGCGGACGCGCCCGGACCGGTATCACCCACACTCAGGAATGTCCCCGGGAATCAGCGTCCCCGGGAATCAGCGCCCTCGGGTATCAGCTTAGCCCTTTCAGGTCCGCCTCGCTGACATAGCCCATGATGTCGTTCTTCATGTAGGCGAGCTGCAGATCGAAGACGCGCCGGGCATCTTCGTCCTTGTTCGCCCAGTTGAACCAGATCGGGATCGCCGCGCGACGGAATTCCATCACGTCCTCGCCGCTGAGGCGGCTGACCACGCTGCCGGCCTCCAGGAACTTGTCCATGGCCTCCATGTTGCGTTTCTGGATCGCGGTGTAGTGGCGCAGGGAATAGTTGTGCACCTGCTCCTCGACAAAGCCCTGCATCCTCGGCCCGAGGCGGTCCCAGGCGCGGACGTTGACGGTCAGGTCCATCAGGTCCACCGGCTGGTAGATGGACATGGTGCCCGGCGGACCGAACAGGATGTACTTGGCCACCTGCGCGAAGCCCAGGTCCCAGTTCACCGCCGGGCCGACGTAATCGGCCGCGTCGATGGTGCCCTTCTCCAGCGCCGGGAAGATGTCCGACCCCGGCAACGACACCGTGGAGACGCCGAACTTCTGGAACACCTCGGCGACCATGCCGCCCGGTACGCGGATCTTCATGCCCTTGAGGTCCGCCAGGGAATTCACCGGCCGCTTGGAGTGGATGATGTTGGCGTCATGCTGGATCGGAGCCACGTAGACAAGGCCCTTCTTGCGATAGATCTCGCGCGCCATGTCCAGCATGCCCAGGCCGTAGAACATCGTGTCCCACTGCATCGGCTGGTCCGGCCCCGCCGGGTAGGAGCTGAGGAACACCGAGGCCGGAATCTTCCCCGCCCAGTACAGCGTGAACGGATTCATGCCCTGCAGCACACCGTTGCGCACCGCATCGAACAGGGCGTTGTTGTCGGCGGCCACCGACTTGGCCGCGAATGGCTGCATCTCGAGCTCGCCGCCGGAGAGTTCCTTCAGGCCCCTGGCCCATTCCTCGAACAGGGTGTAGCCGGTGGTGCCCGCATCCCACACCGTCTGCACTTTCCAGACATGGCCCTTGGCGGCCTCGGCGTTGCGGATGAACGGGGCGCCCACCAGGGTTGTAGCGCCGACGGCCGCCGCCGTCTTCAGGAACCCGCGGCGCCGGGCATCCGGCGCTGCGTCGCGCCTGTTGCCGGTCACTCCGCCGGTTTCTGCAACAGCAGTCCCGGCGGCTGCATCGTGGGTGGTTGTTATCTCGCTCGTTGTCTTTTTCATCGGCTTTGGTCTCCTCCAGCGTGGTCGTCTGACTCTCACGGTCATGCGCTAACATCCCGGCGGCATGCGCGCCTCAGGGTTAGTTGGGGACGAATGCAGGCTTCACCATGCGCACCGGTGTTCTTGGCCCATCAGGCGCCAAGCACCCCCATGCCGGCCATGGCGGCTGCCACCGGCACCGGATCGGCCGCCGCGGCAGGCGCCCGCGCAAGGATGCGATAGGTCTCCGCCAGCGCCTCGTCGCCGCCGACATTGCCAGGAAAGATGACCACCGGCAGCGACGGCTGGCGCGGATGGTCCTCCGGACAACGCACCACGGAGCAGCCGGCGCGAATCTGCCCGAGCACCCGCGCGGTGCGCAGGGCCAGGCCCTTGCTCAGGGTGTCGTTGGAGGTGATGCCGCCCTTGCTGATCAGGAAGCCGATGTCCTGCGGCAGCCCCTGGACGATGCGCACCAGCAGCGCCGCCACCCGGTCGCCGAAGGCCAGCCGCTCGGCCTTGGTGTCGAATCGGCGCTCGCCGCGGCTGGTGTAGAGCACCACGCCACGACCGGCGCTGACGCTCGCACCCACGCGCTTCGCGAGATCCCGCAGCAGGGCGTCCTCATCGGCCAGCATCCGTTGCAGATCGATCTCCAGCGACAGCACGTCGGTCTGTGCGATCAGGGTGTCCAGCTGCCGGCTGGAGGTGCCCACATGGGAGCCCATGAGCACCACACCGGGGCGCCCGCCGCGCACGAACGCCGCCATGTCCCCGGCGGCCACCGGCTGCGGCGGCAGCGCCGCCAGCGAGGTCAGCAGACTGGCCGCACTGCGGAACAGGAAGCGCTTGCCCGCCGCAGCGGCGGCCAGCAGCTGCCGGCACAGGTTGTCCAGATCCGCCTGCTCCTCGGCGTCGACCACGCAGCAGCGGTTGCCAGTCAGCCCCTGCAGCCGCGCCCGCACGTCGCCCCGCACATCAGCGAGACCAAAGCGCTCGACCGCGTCTACCGGGATTCGCCCGCCGGTCTTCTCCTCCACATAGGCCGGCAGAAAGGCGGTGCCAAAACCGAACACCGAGTCGCGGGCGAATTCCGTTTCGTGCACCGGCACTGGCTCACCGTCTACCAGCAGGTAGTGCATGCCGTCGCGGGTGATCCGTCCGCCCTCGAAGAAGGCCGGCACCAGGAAATGGGCGTCAAAGGGCCCCAGTTCCTCGGCAATCACATCCGTTTCCACCGGGTAATGCCCGCGCAGGGTGCTGTCGGAGCGACTGACCATCAGCGGCTGCACGGGCCGTCCCCGCTCCGCCTCCCGGGTCAGGGCCGTGCGCAGGTTGACGCAGATCTCGCGGGTGACCGCCGCGGCCGCCTCCGCATCCATGCCGCGGGTGTTGCTGAGCACGAAGAACAGCGGCGACGGATCCTGCAGGGCCTCGACCAGGGTGTCCGGGTCCCAGCGCGTCAGCAGCAGGCAGCCATGCACGGTCTGCGACCCCGTGGGGTCGTCATCGATGGCGATGATTTTCGTTTCCATCAGGAAACCCCCAGGTCAGTTCTTGCCGTCGCCGAGCAGGGCCGTTGCCCGCTCGGCCAGGCTGTCTGCGGTGATGCCGTTGAAGGCCATGATCTCCGCCGGACTGGCGGTGGTCTCGCCGCGCTGCCAGCCGAACAGATCCCGCGCGGCGGCCTTGCTGCGCAGCAGGACCGGTTCCAGCGCCACGGTGCCACCGCCGCTGACGCCGATCAGCGCGTCACCGTCGAACAGTTCAGCGAAACGGCCATCGTCCATGAAGCGGCCGTCTGCCTCGGCACTGTGCCGCCAGGCCACGTCGCCGGGACGATACAGCCGCCGCGGGTTGGCGATGGCGACAATGCGCACCGCATGGCCGGCCGCCTCCAGCCGGTCCCGGGCCTCGAACACCGGCAGCAGCACCATGTCGCCGGTCACGGCAAAAACGACCCGGCGCGCCTGGGGCCCGGTCTGGTCCGCCGGGGTCTGGTAAAGGATCGTCGCCCCTTCATCGATGGCCTCCCAGGCCTGCTCCGGCGTGCTGTACACCGGCAGCGCGGACTTGCTGGCGACGATGCTGATGCACTTGTTGTGCTGCTCCACCGCCCAGCCGTAGGCCGCCTGCATCATGTTGGCATCCGCCGGATAGAGCAGGTAGACGTTACCATTGCGCATCTGGCCGCCGATGTAGTTCTCGATCTCCGGGCGCTGATGGGTCCAGCCATTGCGGCCCTGCTCCAGCGCGCCGGCGGTGAACATCGACACCACCGCCGGGGTCCGGCGCCGCAGCTCGGCCATGGCCTGCCCCACGGTCTGCACGATGGGCCAGCCGTTGATGGCGAAGCTCTCGTAGGACAGCCACAGCGAGCGGCCGCCGAACAGTGCCAGCCCGGCGGCGAGTCCGGCACAGGCATCCTCGTTCAGGGGCTCGTAGACCTGGCCGGACGGCGACTGGTTGTAGACCCAGTCCTCCGTGGGATGGCGGATGCGCAGCCGCTCGTTGATCACCTTCATGTTCGACGCCTCGTTGCCGTCGGCGTTGGTGACCAGGAAGCTCGGGTCCCGCTCACCCAGCACCGCGACCATCTCGGCCATGGCCGTGGCCGGCACTGCCTTGTCGCCGACGGCGTAATCCTGCGTCGGCAGCCGGCCGATGTCCGGCAGGGCACGCTCGCGCTCGGTCACCACCGTCTCGCCCGCGGGGCCGCCACCGGCCCGGCCGAGATTGGCGCGCACCAACTCCCAGGCGGCCGGCGCCAGGGCGCGGCGTTCCAGCGCGGCGGCGATGCTGGCCTTCTTCGGCGTGTCGCCGGGATACAGGTTGTGCGACTTGGCCCCGCTGGCGTGCACGCCGGCGCCCTTGAGCTGCTTGACGATGACCGCCGTCAGGGTGCCCCCCAGGGCAGACTCGGCCGCCTCACGCATGCCCTCGAGCACGGCGCGGGTGAAGGCGTTGCGGGCGCCGTCGCTGAACAGGGTACTGTCGACATAGGGCCCGTCCTGGCCGGCATCGTCGAAGTCCTTGGCATCGATCAGGATCACGCGCTGGAAGTCGTGCGCCTGCCAGTAGGCGGTCATCTGCGCGTTGTCCATCAGCGACACCATGGAGTGGTGCTCCTGGCTGAAGCCGTTCCAGACCAGCACTGGCAGGAAGTTGGTCACCTCCGGGAAGCTGGTGTGGAAGTGCTTCATGGCCGACAGGATGTAGGGCTCGCCGAGACCGCCGTCGCCGATGGTGCACGGAAACAGCGTACCCGGATGCAGGTAGGCCCCGGCCATGGCGAAGTGCTGTCCCTGACCCAGCGGACCCGCCGGCGCCAGCAGACCCGGAATGGCCCCGGACAGGTGCCCCAGCAGGCCGTCGCGCTCGCGGAAGCGCGCCTGCAGGTGATGCATGGTCTCGATGCCCATGGCCGACAGGGAGCCGTCGAGGAACATGGTGCTGTAGAAGCCGGGGGCGTGATGCCCCACCTCGGTGACGAGGTTGGTGTGCCCGAGCATGATCAGCGCCGCCATGGCGTCGGCCGCGCTGGCGAAGCCGCCGGGGTGGCCGGACTCCTTCGACGCACACAACTGCAGGGTGGTGTAGCGCAATGCGTCCGCCACCAGCCGGGTCTGATAGACCGCGGCGGCGTCGATGTCGCGGATGGCGTGCTCGCCCTCGGCGATGGCGGGCTCGCGGCCGTGCTCGGCATGCTCCGGCGCCAGGTCGCCGAAGTGCAGCATGCCTTCGCAGAAGGTGGGGATCTGGGTGGCCAGGTCGTCGCGGATGGCGGTGGCGGTTGCGCTGCTGGTCATGGTCGGCGTGCTCCGTAAAGATGGCTGAAATCCGTCACCCGGCTGCGCCAGCCGCCGAGCGTTGGCATTAAGCTAGGCGCCCGGAGAAATTTCCGCAATACTCAAAGAGTTTCATAATGCGGAAAAGCGGGCTCTAAACTGTTGGACACCGCTGCCGCGTTGCTGGGCGTCGCTGCAAAGCCGCCACTATGCACCTGAATTGCACTACCTGAAGGCTGCCTGCCCGGATCTCGGACAGGATAGAGGTCGACAACAGCCCCGACAGGTTTCATGATGTAAAAAAACAAGAGGCCACTTTTCGGAGAATACCGCCGTGACGTCTGCCGCATCCGAACCCGCCCGCATCCAGGTCATCGACCGCGCCGCGGCCTTGCTCGACGCCCTGGCGCGGTATCCGGAACCGGTCAGTCTCAAGGTGCTCGGCGCAGAGACCGGGCTGCACCCGTCCACCGCGCACCGGATACTGGCGTCGCTGATCCAGAACCGATTCGTCGAACGTGACGGCTCCGGCCGTTACCGGCTCGGCCTGCGGCTGTTGCAGCTTGGCGTGCGCCTGCATGGCGATGTCGACATGCGGGCCATTGCGCATCCGGTGATGGAGGCGCTGCGCGACCGACTGGGGGAATCGGTGAATCTGACCATCCGCGAGGGAGACGAAGTGGTCTACATCGACAAGGCGACGCCGAACCGCATGATCCACGTCCAGCAACTGGTGGGCTCGCGGGCGCCGCTGCATGTCACCGCGGTGGGCAAGCTGATGCTGGGCGCGGCGGGGGAAGAGGGTATAAAGGCCTATGCGCGACGTACCAACCTGCCCGCCTACACGCGCAACACCATCACCACACTGCCGCGACTGATGGACGAATGCATCGGCGCCCTGGCGCAGGGTTACGGACTGGACAACGAGGAGGCGGAACTGGATGTGGGCTGCATCGGCGTGCTGCTGCACGACGGCACCGGACGCGTCGCCGGCGGGCTGTCGGTGTCTGCGCCGATCGAGCGACGACGGCTGGAGTGGATCGAGGAGGTGATGGCCGCCGGACGACGCATCTCGGAACAGTTGGGCTGGCAGGCGGAGGATGGCTGAGCAGACCGCCTGCCCGGCCCGGTCGTGACCGGGCCGGTTGCCAGTCCAGCCGTGGAATCAGCCGCCGAGGCCGGAGAGGATGCTGTCGCGGATCGCACCGACGTCGCCGATGCCGTTGACCTTGACGTAGCGTGGTGCGCCTTCGCCGCCCTGCTCCGCCCAGCTGGAATAGTAGTCGATCAGCGGCTCGGTCTGCTCGTGGTAGACCTTCAGCCGGGCGCGGACGGTGTCCTCCTGATCATCGTCCCGCTGGATCAGGGGCTCGCCGGTGACATCGTCCTTGCCCTCTTGCTTCGGCGGATTGAACACCACGTGGTAGGTCCTGCCGGATGCCAGATGGACTCGGCGGCCCGACATGCGCCGGATGATCTCCTCGTCCGGCACGTCGATCTCCACCACGGCGTCGACATACACTCCCGCCGCCTTCAGCGCATCGGCCTGGGCCAGGGTGCGCGGAAAGCCGTCGAACAGGAAGCCGTTCTTGCAGTCGTCCTCGGTGATGCGCTGTTTGACCATGCCCATGATGATGTCGTCGGAGACGAGCCCGCCCTCATCCATGATCTTCTTTGCCGCCTTGCCAAGCTCGGTGCCTGCCTTGACGTGCCCGCGCAACATGTCGCCGGTGGAGATCTGCGGGATCTGGAAATGCTCCTTGATATGACCCGCCTGAGTACCTTTGCCCGCTCCGGGGCCGCCAAGCAGAATGACACGCATGCTCGAATTCCTCGCTCTAGTCAGTAGTCGTGAGTAGCCAAGGCTGCCACAGCCAGACCTGCGGAGCAATTTCCGCATGTCAGTGTTGGCCGTGGGCGAGGCAGGGCAAATGAAAAAGGCCGGCATCGCGCAAGCGATGTCGGCCTAGAATGCTGGTCGGGGTGAGAGGATTCGAACCTCCGGCCCCTACGTCCCGAACGTAGTGCTCTACCAGGCTGAGCTACACCCCGATGTTGGTCCTGTATCGCACCTCAGTAGGTGCGTGCCACCGCGAAGTCTGCCGTGGCCTCCATGGAACGCCGCGCCGGACTGTCCGGCAATCGCTGCAGCGCATTCTTGGCCAGGTCCGCGTGTTTCCTGGCAAGCTGCACAGTATAGTCGATCGCGCCGCTGGAAACAATGGCCGAAACGACATCGTCGAGATGTTCGCGCCCGCCGGTCTCGATGGCGACGCGCAGACGCTGACGCTGCGCTTCATCGCCCACTGCCATGGCGCGAATCACCGGCAGTGTCGGCTTGCCCTCTTCGAGGTCGTCACCGATATGCTTGCCGATGGTGGCGGAGTCCGACTCGTAGTCCAGCGCGTCGTCCACCAGCTGGAAGGCAATGCCCAGGTGCAGCCCGAAGTCCGCGACCGCGTCTTCCAGCTCCCGCGGCACGCCGGCCACCAGGGCACCGAGCCGGGCGCCGGCCTCGAACAGGGTCGCGGTCTTGCGCGCGATCACCTCCATGTAGCGCTTCTCGTCGGTGTCCGCATCGTGCGTGTTCAGCAGCTGCAGCACCTCGCCCTCGGCCACGCGACTGGTGGCGTGGGACATCACGTCCATGACCCGCATCAGGCCGACGTCCACCATCATTTCGAACGCGCGGGCGTAGAGGAAGTCGCCCACCAGCACGCTGGCCTCGTTACCCCACACTGCGTTGGCGGTATCGCGGTTGCGGCGCAGTTCGGAACGATCCACCACGTCGTCGTGCAGCAGGGTGGCGGTGTGGATGAACTCGACGATGGCGGCCAGATCGCGGTGCGCCACGCCGTCGTAGCCGCAGGCGCGGGCCGCCAATAGCACGAGCAGCGGACGCAACCGCTTGCCACCACTGCCGACGATGTAGTGACCGATCTGATTGATGAGCACGACATCGGACTGCAGGCGCTCGAGAATCAGCGCGTTGACGGCCTGTATGTCTTCGCTGACAGGTGCCCGAATTGCGGTTAAATCCATGTCTTTGGTGCCGAACTTCACGGAATCCGCCATGCTAGTGGCCACCGCCGCAGGCTGTCAACCCGCCACCGCAATCGGAGGTCAGCGCGGGATTGACGCCGGACGTCCTGCACCGCTATCCTAGTGGGTCTTTTATCCCTTGGCCGATGCCAAATCCCACTGCGCGTACGGCCAGGACGCGACCAGTATCCCCGGGTGCCGGCATTCGGGCAACTTTCAGGCAGGGAATGAATCCATGTACGCTGTGATTGAGACAGGCGGTAAGCAGTACCGCGTCGCCGAGGGCGACAAAGTGCGGGTCGAGAAGATCGACGCGGAGACCGGCGCCAGCATCGAGCTGCCGAAGGTGCTGATGATCGCCGACGGCGATCGGGTGACCCTCGGCAAGCCGTTCCTCGACGGCTCCAAGGTGCTCGCCGAGGTCACTGCCCACGGCCGTCACGCCAAGGTCAAGATCATCAAGTTCCGTCGGCGCAAGCATCACATGAAGCGCCAGGGACACCGGCAGTGGTTCACGGAGCTGAAGATCACCGGCATCGCCGCCGCCTGAACCAGGTCGTCAATGCTGATGTAGTCAGCACCAATTGGTCGGCGCCGCATGATCGGCACCGCTTGCCCGGCGCCACATACCCGGCCCGGCTGCGTCTGACCCCGACCCGACACACCGAGATTCAGATGACGGCCTCGACTCCCCATGCCGAGGTCAGGACGATCAGAATCCAGCAGAGGTAACTCGCAATGGCACACAAGAAAGCAGGCGGCAGTTCTCGTAACGGCCGCGATTCAGAATCCAAGCGACTTGGCGTCAAGCTGTTCGGCGGCCAGCAGGTCCGCGCCGGCAGCATCATCGTGCGCCAGCGCGGCACCCGTTTCCACAATGGCACCAACGTCGGCTGCGGTCGCGATCACACCCTGTTCGCGCTAAAGGACGGCGTCGTGCAGTTCGAGGTGAAGGGGCCCAGGAACCGCAAGTTCGTCAATATCGTTGCGGATACCGCAACGGCCTGACGCAGCATCGGGCTGACTGCCCGGCGGCCCGAAGACGCAACAGCTCGGTGCGGCTGTTGCCCGAAACCGAAGCCCCGGCAGTGAATTTGCGGCGCCAGTCGCCGATCTGACAGTCCGACCAGCCGGTTTGGGCCTTCAGCCCGGGGCCGCCGATCTGAGCCTTGACTCCAAGCCCCGCCCCGATGCGGGGCTTTTTGCGCCGGGAGCGTGCAGCGTGAAGTTCGTCGATGAGGCAACAATCGAGGTCATCGCCGGTGACGGCGGCAATGGCTGCGTCAGCTTTCGCCGCGAGAAATTCATCCCCAAAGGGGGGCCGGACGGCGGCGACGGCGGTGACGGCGGCAGCGTCTATCTGGTCGGCGACGAAAGCCTGAACACCCTGGTGGACTTTCGCCACCGGCGCAAGCACAGGGCCGAGCGCGGTCACAACGGCATGGGCCGGAACATGACCGGCCGTTCCGGCGCCGATGCACTGGTGCGTGTGCCGCTGGGCACCTGCGTCCGGGACGCCGACACCGGCGAACGCCTGGGCGAGCTGCTCGTGCATGAGCAGCGCCTGCTGGTTGCCAAGGGCGGTTTCCACGGCATTGGCAATGCCCGCTACAAGTCCAGCACCAACCGCGCGCCACGCCAGTCGAAACCCGGCACCCCCGGTGAGCGGCGGACGCTGGAACTGGAGCTGCTGTTGCTGGCGGACGTCGGCCTGCTTGGCCTGCCCAACGCCGGCAAGTCCAGCCTGATCCGTCGCCTCTCCAGCGCACGCCCGAAGGTGGCGGACTACCCGTTCACCACGCTGCAGCCCAACCTGGGCGTGGTTAGTCTCGGGCCGCGGCAGAGCTTTGTGGTGGCGGACATCCCCGGCCTGATCGAAGGGGCCGCCGCGGGGGCCGGGCTGGGCACCCGCTTCCTGAAACACCTGGCGCGGACCCGGCTGCTGCTGCATCTGGTGGACTTCGCGCCCGCCGAAGGCAGCCCGTCGCCGGCGGAACAGGTCCGCATCGTCGAGCGTGAACTGGCCGCATTCGGCGCCGCGCTGGAGCACAGGGAACGCTGGCTGGTATTCAACAAATGTGACCTGCTGACGCCGCAGGAGGCCGCAGAACGACGTGATGCCACCTGCCGGGAGCTCGGCTGGGACGGCACCACCTTCATGCTGTCGGCGGTCACCGGCGACGGCAGCGACGCCCTGGCCCAGGCCCTGATGCAGCGGCTGGAACAACTGCCCCATCCCTGGCGGTCGGAATCGACAACCCCGGAAGACTCCGACGCCGACTGGCATCCGCTGGACTGATCCACCACGCCGATGTTCTCCCGCGAACGCATCCCCTACACCCGCCGCTGGGTCATCAAGATCGGCAGTGCCCTGCTCACCCGTGACGGCGCCGGCCTGGATCCCGGCGTGCTGGAACCCTGGGTGGAACAGATGACGGCACGCCGTAAGCAGGGCCACCACCTGGTCCTGGTATCGTCCGGCGCCGTCGCCCAGGGCATGGCCCGCATGGGCTGGCGCCGGCGGCCCCGGGCACTGCACGAGCTCCAGGCCGCCGCCGCCATCGGCCAGATGGGTCTGATCCGCGCCTACGAGGACGCCTTTGCCGGCCGCGGCCTGCATACCGCCCAGGTGCTGTTGACCCGTGACGACCTGGCCAACCGCGAACGCTACCTGAATGCCCGCAGCGCCCTGCGCACCCTGCTGTCGCTGGGCGTCATTCCGGTGGTGAACGAAAACGACACCGTCGCCACGGACGAGCTGCGGTTCGGCGACAACGACACCCTGGCCGCCCTGGTGGCCAATCTCATCGACGCGGAACTGCTGATCCTGCTTACGGATCAGGACGGCCTATTCGAGGCCGATCCACGCCTCAACCCCCAGGCCCGGCTGATCGACCAGCTGCGCATCGACGACCCCTGTCTCGACCAGATCGCCGGCGGCAGCCGCAGCGGACTCGGCACCGGCGGCATGACCACCAAGGTGCGCGCCGCCCGACTGGCCGCCCGCTCCGGTTGCGCCACCATCATCGCACCGGGCCGCAGCAGCGACAGCCTGGCACGGATCGAGCGCGGCGCCCAGGTCGGCACCCTGCTGATCCCGGTGCAGGAACCCCAAGCCGCTCGCAAGCAATGGCTCGCCGGCCACCTGGCCGTGCGCGGCCGGCTCACGCTGGACGACGGCGCCGTGCGTGCCCTGCGCGAGCACGGCCGCAGCCTGCTGGCGGTGGGCGTGACCGGGGTGCATGGGCTGTTCAAGCGCGGCGAGGTGGTGGCCTGCGTCGATCGGCACAACCACGAGATCGCCCGCGGCCTGGTCAATTACGATGCCCAGCACATGCTGCTGATCCAGGGCCGCAACAGCGGCGACTTCGAATCCATCCTGGGTTTCATCGACGACCAGGAGGTCATCCACCGCGACAACCTGGTTCTGCTGTAAACAGACCGCAGAACCCGTGCGCGCACCGTCGACATGACGTCAATACACTTGCCTTGAGCACCGGAAAGCCGTAGCCTTCGCAGGTTATTGACTGAATTCGAGACAAAGTATTGGAGTGAACAGCGGCATGAACTCGACCCTTGAGCGCGCGCGTTTCAACATGATCGAGCAACAGGTTCGCCCCTGGGACGTACTTGACGCCTCTGTGCTGACGGTCATGTCCGAACTCAAGCGCGAGCTGTTCGTGCCCGACGCCTATCGCGCCCTGGCCTACGCCGACATCGACATCCCCATCGGCAGGGACAGCCACATGCTGTCGCCGAAGATGGTCGGCCGCCTGCTGCAGGCCCTGCAGGTGCGCGCCGGTGACAAGGTGCTGGAGATCGGCACCGGCACCGGTTACGTGACCGCCTGCCTGGCCGGTCTGGGCGGCCGGGTGACCAGCATCGAGCTCGACCCCGAGCTCGCCGAAGGCGCACGCAAGCGGCTCGAAGCCCTGCATATCGGCCATCCGCCCCCCGAGGTGGTCACCGCCGACGCCATGGCCGGCCCGGCGCCCGGCGGCCCCTTTGACGTCATCGCCGTCACCGCCTCCATGCCAACCGAAGAGCCCCTGCCCATGCTGCGCGAGCAGCTGAAGCCCGGCGGCCGGCTGTTCGTCATCGTCGGCGAGCCGCCGCTGATGCACGCCTGTCTTGAGACCCGCATCCACAGCGCCTCGGAGATCCGCCGGCAAAGTCTGTTCGAGACCTCCGTGGCCCCCCTGGACAACGCCCCCGCGCCATCACAGTTCGTCTTCTGAAGGGACGCGGCGGCAAAATACAGCCTACGGGTATAACAACAGAGTCGAGTGAGGTCCTGATCCATGAGCACCCATCCAGCCCCGATGCCGCTATGCCAAGGCGGCTTGTCCCAGTTGTTGATCATCGATGCGCAGGAACGGCTTGCCGCGGCCATGCCCACCGACGAACTGGCCACCGCCGTGGGTAACATGAAACGGCTGCTCAACGCCGCCAAGATCCTGGACATCCCGGTCATCTCCACCGAGCAATACCCCCAGGGGCTCGGCAAGACCCTGGCAGACATCCGCGACGAGCTGCCGGAGAACGCCACGCCCACCGAGAAGACCAGCTTTTCCTGCTGCACGGCCGCCGGCTTTGAACGCGCCCTGACCAGCCAGCCCGCGCGCAAGCAGGTCGTACTGGTAGGCATGGAGGCCCACATCTGCATCGTGCAGACCGCCTCCGGCCTGCAGCGTTGGGGCTATCAGGTGTTCGTACCGGCGGACGCGATCTGCTCGCGCGATCCTGCAAACCGGCTCAACGTGCTGGACCGCATGCGCCACTGCGGCATTCAGGTCACCAACACCGAGTCCGTCGCCTTCGAATGGATTGGCGACTCGACCAATGACAGGTTCCGCGAAGTCTCCAGACTGTTCAAGTAGAAGCCCCTGATTCAATCAGGGCTTCGATCAGCCCCCTGTTCAGTCAGGACCAGGGTCCGCGGCTACGCCACCGGCGGTATCTTCGGCGGTACTCGCCGGTGCAGCCGCCGACCGGCCCTCCTCCAGCCGGGCATCCACCAGCCCGATTAGCCTATCCAGCGCCCCTCGATTCGACTCCACCGCACGGCGACCGTTCTCGCCGATACGGGCCCGCTCCGCCGCATCCCCCAGCAGCCGTGTCAGGGCCTGTGCCAGGGCATCGGCGTCCGCCACCTGCATGGCCGCCTGCCGCGCCAGCAGCAATCGCGTGATCTCGGCAAAGTTGAAGCTGTGGGGCCCGATCAGCACAGGCACGCCCACCGCCGCAGGCTCCAGCAGGTTGTGTCCCCCATGGGGGATCAGGCTCCCGCCCACGAAGGCCACATCCGCCGCCGCCAGAAAGACCGGCAGCTCGCCCATGGTGTCGCCCAGAAACACCGCCGTGCGTTCGTCACCAAGCTCACCCAGGCTCCGGCGCGCCAGCCCCATCCCCTGGCGCGCCACCAGCATCGCCACCCGGTCGAAGCGCTCCGGATGCCGCGGCACCAGCACCAGCAACGCATTCGGATATGCCTGACGCACCCTGGCGTGGGCCGCCAGCAACGGCTCTTCCTCGCCCTCGTGGGTACTGGCTGCGACCCAGACCGGCCGGTTGCCCCAGCCCAGGCGCATCACTTCCGCCCGGTCCATGAGGCTGGCGGGCAGCTGCACGTCGAACTTGATGCTGCCGGTCACGACGATGCGCGCCGGTGCAACGCCCAGGGCGCGGAATCGCGCCGCATCCACCGGCCCCTGCACCGCGATACATGCGAACCGCTGCATGGTCTCGGCGCTGAAACGGGGCGCCCGGGCGTAGCCGCGGGCTGAGCGCGCCGACAGTCGCGCGTTGATGAGCATGACATCGACCCCGCGGCGAGCACAGGCCGCGAGCATGTTGGGCCAGATCTCGGTCTCCATCACCAGGACCAGTCGCGGCCGCGCAGCGCCGAGAAAGCGGCCCATGACCCAGCCGAGATCGAACGGGGTGTAGCGATGCTGGACGGCATCGCCGAACAGGTCGTGCAGCCGGCGTGCGCCGGTGGGTGTGGTGGTGGTGACCAGCACTGAGTAGCCGCCCCGCAGCAGGTGGCGGATTAGCGGCTGCGCGGCCTGGACCTCGCCGACGGACACTGCATGGAGCCAGACATCGACGGGTTGCGGTGGCGGATGGAACAGGCCCAGGCGCTCGCCCCAGCGCTCTCGGTAGGCCGGCGCCCGGCGGCTGCGCCACAGCAGGCGCAGCAGCAGACCCGGCAGCAACAGCCACAGCAGCGCGGAGTAGAGATGCCTCACCGGCGTTCGCCTGGTTGGCGTCTCAGGCAAACGCAGGTCCGGCGCGACATCTCCGAAACCCCGGTGCTACGGCAGTGCCGACAGCAACTGCTTCAGGTTGGCTGCAAGCTCCGGCTCGGCAAGGTCGATCCAGGGCAGGTGCAGCAGGGTCAGCAGTCCCCACAGCAGCACCACGCCGGCGGGCCAGACCAGCAGCGCCGCCGCACCGGGCGGCCGGTAGCGCACGACGATCCAGAACCAGGCGAGGGTGAAGATCGCCGCCGCCGCATAGGCGATGGGCTGCCACTGGAAGCTGTAGTCCATGGGCATGACCGCGGCGAGCAGATCCAGTTGCGGCGGGTGGCCGGTCTGCATGATCCAGATCCACAGCGCCCACAGGCCAATGGCCGCTGCCGCAAACAGCAGCACCGCCACCATGTACAGCGGCTTGACCACCCAACCCGGCAGCCGCGGCACCACGCCGGCGCCGATTACCGCCAGCGGAACCAGTAGCGGCAGGGCACTCAGTTCAGTGGCCACCGGGGAAAACACCAGCACGGCCCAGCCAGCCAGCGACAGGACCAGCGAGGCCTGCACGCCAGGGCTGGTGAGCGCCGGATACGGACGGAACAGCAGCGCCAGCAGTGCCAGCAGCGCCGCCGGGAAGGTCAGCCACGGTGCGGTCCGCAGCCAGTAGTCGGCGCTCTGGGGGGCGCTGAAGTCGATGCCGGCGAGGTAGGGTCCGATGTTGTGCCCCCAGAACCAGAGCTCGAACAGGGCCGGATCGCGCTGGTACAGGTAGGCCGGCCAGACCAGCAGCCAGGGGGCCGCGAAGACCACGGCAGTCAGCAGCGCGCGCGGATAACGCCCGCGCCGCCAATGGCTGAACAGCGGCATCAGCAGTGCCGTGACGACCAGGATGGCCGGCCCGAACAGCCCCTCGGCCATGAATGCCAGACCGATGCCGGTACCGAGCCAGAGCCCGCCGAAGAGTACCCGCGACGGGGCCGCGATGAGTCCGTACAGGGCCATGGCAATGCCGGCGGTCAGCGCCACATCGGTACCCATCAGGTGTCCGCCGTAGAGCACCCCCAGGGTGCCGAGCAGCACCAGCAGGGCAATGGTTCCGGCGGACTCGTCCCGACCGCCCCAGGCCGCCCGGCCGATCAGCACGGTGAAGCCGAACGCGATCAGCAGGTAGAATCCGGTGGCGAGTCGCGCGGCATCATGCGCCGGCAGGTAGTCACGCAGCGCATGGGCCAGACCGACCGCGGTCAGGGTGTACAGCGGCGGGGTCTCCACGTTGGGCTTGCCGTCCAGCACCGGTGCCACCGGATCGCCGCCGTCCAGGGTGTTCTGGACCATGGCGAACGTCTCCGCCTCCGGCGCCCAGGGGCCGTGACCGACGAGCCCGGGCACCACATAGGCCAGCGCAAACAGCAGCGCAAGCAGCCCTAGCCAGATGCCTGACCTGCGGGCCGGTTCGTCGCCGGCCGGCGACGCGGATTGATTCGGCTCTGATGCATTCGACATGGCATGACCCCCTGATCGGCATCGGTTGATAAAGCGGAAAATATAACACAACCGACTCATGGGCTTGCCGCTTGTCGTCAACAAGAAACCGAGCGGATACTGCCCGACATCAAGGCATGGCGTATCCATGTCCACTCCGCTGTCAGGATCCCGTCGTCCTGTTCCCGGTATCATCGAGTCCGGACAGCGCAATGGGACCGGTGACAGACATGACAGCGGCTTTCAGCATCGGCATCGACCTCGGCACCTCGGGCTGTCGCGCCGTCGTGCTGGATGCCGCCGGCAACCGGCTGGGGGCGGCCCGGGTGCCGCTGGCGGCCCCGGTACGACGACAGGACGGCGGCGTCGAACAGGACCCGCACCTCTGGCTGGAGGCGACCCTGCAGGTGCTGCAACAGGTCGCGCCGCACACACACGGGCTCGGCCCGGGCCGGCTCTGCGTCGATGCCACGTCGGCCACGCTGCTGCTGAGCCGGCCCGACGGCATCCCCCTGGGCCCGGCGCTGATGTACAACGATGCCCGCGCCATCCAGCAGGCCCGGCGCATCGACGAGGTGGCCGCGCCGGCGTCCGCCGCCCGCGGCCCGGGCTCCAGCCTGGCCAAGCTGCTGTATCTGGCGCAGCGGCATTCGGCCGAGGGGCATTGGCCGCGGGCGCCGGTCCTCGCGCTGCACCAGGCGGACTGGATCAGCGCCCGCCTGATGGAGCAGCCGGACGCCCTGGATCTGCCGGACCGGCACGCGGGGGCCTGCGGACACAGCGACTGGAACAACGCCCTGAAGCTGGGCTTCGACCTGAACACCGAGACCTGGCCGGGCTGGGTGCGCGGGCTGGTCCCGTCCGGCGTTCAACTGCCCCGGGTGCATCCGCCCGGCAGCCCACTCGGCCGAATCCATCGCCGCATCATCGACCAGACCGGCCTGCCGCACGACCTGACGGTCTGCGCCGGCACCACCGATAGCACCGCGGCGGTCATTGCCGCAGGCGCCGGCCAGGTCGGCGACGCCGTCACCAGCCTGGGCAGCACGCTGGTGCTCAAGATCCTTGGTGACAGGCCGATCGCTGCCCCGGAGTTCGGAGTCTACAGCCACCGCCTGGGCCGGCACTGGGTGGCAGGAGGCGCGTCCAACAGCGGCGGCGCCGTGCTGAGGCACTACTTTGCCGATGAGCGCATCCAGGCGCTGAGCGCGCGCATCGACCCCGACACGGCGTCCGGGCTGGACTATTACCCTCTGACGGCAGCGGGGGAGCGCTTTCCCTTTGCCGACCCGCACCGGGCCCCGCGCCTCGCGCCCCGACCGCCGGACGACGCACGCTTCCTGCAGGGGCTGCTGGAGGGCATCGCCCGCATCGAACAGATGGGCTACCAGCGGCTGGCCGAGCTTGGGGCGCCGATGCCCCGACGCATCCTCACCACTGGTGGCGGCGCCCGCAACCACACCTGGCTGCGCATGCGCCAGCGACTGCTGGGGGTCCCGGTAGTGGTCGCAACCGAGCAGGACGCCGCCGTCGGCGCCGCGTTACTGGCACTGCGGGGTCAACCATGACGGACTTGCATCTGCTACGCACCACCGCCGCCTGGGGGACACCGGGCTTCGAGGCGGCGCTGAAGGCGGACATCGAGCAGCTTGACATTCACGCCCTGCCCTTGCAGGCCGGGCTCACCGCCGGCAGCCGGGTGGGCGACCAGGGCTTCCAGGTCATGGTGCTGCGAACCGCCGCGGACACAGACCTCATCCGCGCCCGGATCGGCGTGTTCTTCACCGGCGTCGAGGCCGGCAGTTGCTGTGCCGACGACCCGTCGCCCCCGGATGCCCGCCCGCAGTACTGCCAGTTGCAGGTGGCTATCGACCGGCATACCGCCGAGGCACGCCTGACGCTGCTCCCAGACCCGGAGTCGGAGCTGGACCCGGCGTCGGACCCGGCGTCGGAATCCGAGGCGAACTGAGCAAAGTCCTGCTCATGGCCTGTTGCAAACGGGCTTTCGGTTTTCGCGCAATGGTTTTGAAGCCGATTTGGTAGTGCGCGGATAGACATAGTCGGTGCCCGCCAGCACCCAGCGCTCCACGCCAAGGTCGTTCGTCAGATAGTCGACGGCCGGAATGGCCTGCTGATTGGGCGCGGCGCCGGTGTAGAATCGTCTTAGGAACGCGCCCAAAACAAGGTGAACACTGTAGGGCGGATAAGCGAAGCGCATCCGCCAGTGTGGGCGGTGGGGGGTGGGGGTGGGGGTTCCGGCCGACCGTGGCTGCGGT